>NZ_JCAFSU010000002.1:0-543305 GCF_059369555.1 Stenotrophomonas sp. YJH_SMC_21 | reverse complement strand
CCGTGGCGACGGGCAATGGCTTTGACCGATGTGGAGGTCTTGCAGGCCTCTTTGGCGACCTGCAGTTTGAAACGTGCGTCGTATCTGTTCATGTATCCCTCGGGGTTGGATCTGACGTCCAACTCCCGGGGGTCACTTCAGGGATGGGTTTACGGCGTCCCCGCCATCCGACACCACCCCGCCAACCACACAGAAACCCAGAGCCGACGCCTCAGCTGTTGCCGTTGCTCCGGCCTCTGCGGGCGCCGGGCTGCAAGCCCGGCACCCACCCTGGAACCTCAACAGCAGCGACCACCGTTGCGTCCGCCGTAGCGCGCTTCCTGGCGCTCGCGGAAGAACGTCTTGTAATCCATCGGCTCCTGGTCCGGATGCTTTTCCAGCATGTGCCGGACGTAGTTGTCGTAATCAGGAATGCCACAGCACAGTCGGGCGGTCTGCACCAGGCGCCGCCAGATGCGGCGGTGTGCCTGGTACTGGCCGGCGGGAACCAGTTGCGTGCTCATCACAGATCCACCATTTCATGTGGCTTCAGCGCCACGTACGGGGTCTCGCGGTCGCTGCGCTGCGGATTGCGGCGGGCCGCCAGGATGGTCTTGATCGAATACACCAGCACTGCGCCCACCACCAGCAGGAACAGCGCGGTCAGGCCGGTGTTGACGTAGGCGTTGACCACGATCTGCTTCATCTGCGCCACCGATTTGGCCGGTGCCGTGATGGTGTCGCTGGCGAGGGCGGCCTGGAACTTGTGTGCCTGGGCCAGGAAGCCCTGCGCCGGATTGCTGTCGAAGATCTTGATGAAGCCGGCGTAGGTGGTGCAGATCAGCAGCCAGATGGCCGGCACGGCCGTCACCCACGCATAGCGGTCACGCTTCATCTTGAACAGCACCACCGTGCCCAGCATCAGTGCGATACCCGCCAGCATCTGGTTGGAGATGCCGAACAGCGGCCACAGCGTCTGGATGCCACCGAACGGATCGACCACGCCGGTGTAGAGCAGGTAGCCCCACAGCGCCACGCAGCCGGCGGTACCGATGATGTTGGCGGTCCACGATTCGGTCTTCTTCAGGGCCGGCACGAAATTGCCCAGCAGGTCCTGCAGCATGAAGCGACCGGCACGGGTGCCAGCGTCGACTGCCGTGAGGATGAACAACGCTTCGAACAGGATCGCGAAGTGGTACCAGAACGCCATCATCGCGTCGCTGCCACTGGGAATCGCTTCGTGCAGGATCTGCGCGATGCCCACCGCCAGTGTCGGTGCGCCACCTGCGCGATGCAGGATGGTCGGCTCGCCAATGGCCGCCGCGGTCGCGGTCAGCTGCTCGGGCGTGATGGTGAAGCCCCAGGTGTTGGTGATGTAGTGCGCCGCCGAGGCCGCGTCGGCACCGATCACCGCCGCCGGGCTGTTCATCGCGAAGTAGATGCCCGGATCGATGATCGAGGCTGCGACCAGCGCCATCACCGCCACGAACGATTCCATCAGCATGCCGCCGTAGCCGATGTAGCGCATGTGCGCTTCATTGGCCAGCAGCTTCGGCGTGGTGCCGGAGGAAATCAACGCGTGGAAACCGGAGACCGCACCGCAGGCGATGGTGATGAACAGGAACGGGAACATGCCGCCCTTCCACACCGGGCCATCACCACTGGCAGCGAACTGGGTCAGCGCCGGCATCTTCAGTTCCGGCATCACAATCAGGATGCCGACGGCCAGCGCGATGATGGTGCCGATCTTGAGGAAGGTCGACAGGTAATCGCGGGGGGCCAGCAGCAGCCACACCGGCAGCACCGAGGCAACGAAGCCGTAACCGATCAGCATCCAGGTGATCTGGGTGCCGGTGAAGGTGAAGGCCGGGCCCCAGACCGGATCGGCGGCGACCTTGCCGCCGTACCAGATCGCGGCCAGCAGCAGGATCAGGCCGACCACCGAAATCTCGCCGATCCTGCCGGGGCGGATGTAGCGCATGTACACGCCCATCAGGATCGCGATGGGCATCGTCGCGATCACCGTGAACATGCCCCACGGGCTTTCGGCCAGCGCCTTGACCACCACCATCGCCAGCACCGCCAGGATGATGATCATGATCAGGAACGCACCGAACAGCGCGATGGTGCCGGGCACCTGGCCCATCTCTTCCCGCACAAGATCGCCCAGGGAGCGGCCGTTGCGGCGGCTGGACAGGAACAGGACCATGAAGTCCTGCACCGCGCCGGCCAGCACCACGCCCACCACCAGCCACAGCAGGCCGGGCAGGTAGCCCATCTGTGCGGCCAGCACCGGTCCCACCAGCGGGCCGGCACCGGCAATGGCGGCGAAATGGTGACCGAACAGCACGTGCTTGTTGGTCGGCACGTAGTCCAGGCCATCGTTGTTGATCACCGCCGGGGTGGCCCGGGTCGGATCCAGCTGCATCACCTTGTTGGCGATGAACAGGCTGTAGAAGCGGTAGGCCACCAGGTACAGCGAAACGGCGGCGACGACGATCCACAGGGCATTGATGTGTTCGCCGCGGCGCAAGGCCACGGTGCCCAGACAGAAGGCGCCGAGCAGGGCGAGTACCGCCCAGCCTATTTTGGAAAACCCTTTCATGAGGTGCTCTCTCCCGGAAAGACAGTCAAAGAGTCCCGCGTGCCCTCGGCAGGGTCAATTGGCACAGGACGAATCGGCGGTAGTACTTTGGTCGTACGCTTGTTGTGCTGACATGCAGCGAACATCAGGGATGGAACAATCGGTTGCGGCGCCGTCCATTGGCGTGCGGCCATGTGGCGTCCATCTTCAGTGGCATCCATCCAACAGGAGTCGCCATGAGCTTTCCCGAACCGGTCCGCGTACTGCGGACCATCCGTGGCATGCCCACCTCCGACGGTGCCGGCGTGCGCCTGACCCGCGTCATCGGCGGCCCGACGCTGCCTGACCTGGACCCGTTCCTGCTGCTCGATGAATTCGGCACCGACCGTGCCGAGGACTACATCGCCGGCTTCCCGGAGCATCCGCATCGCGGTTTCGAGACCGTCACCTACATGCTCGACGGGCGCATGCGGCATCGCGACAACCACGGCAACGAGGGCCTGCTTACCCCGGGCAGCGTGCAGTGGATGACCGCAGGCCGTGGCCTGGTGCATTCGGAAATGCCCGAGCAGGAAAGCGGTCAGATGCGCGGCTTCCAGCTGTGGGTGAACCTGCCGGCGAAAGAGAAGATGACCGAGCCGAAGTACCAGGAGTTCGCGCCCGAGCGCATTCCCGTGGTGCGGCCGGACGCCGGCGTGGAAGTGAAGGTGATCGCCGGCAACGTGGATGGCACGCAGGGCCCGATCGTGCAGCCGGCCACCGATCCGCTGTACCTGGACATCACGCTGGCCCCGGATCGCGCCTGGACCTATGCCTTGCCGGAAGGGCACAACGCCTTCGCGTATGTGTTCGAAGGTGCGGTGACGGTGGGTGAGCAGGACGCGGCGCGCGACGTCGCCCGCCAGGAACTGGCGGTGCTGGGCGGTGGCGAGCAGCTGCATCTGTCGGCCGGCAGCGAGGGTGCGCGGCTGATCCTGGTGGCTGGTCGTCCGTTGCGAGAACCGGTGATGCGCCATGGCCCGTTCGTGATGAACACGCGGCAGGAACTGATGCAGGCCTTCGTCGATTTCCAGGAAGGCAAGTTCTGAGGCGGTGCCGGCCGCTGGCCGGCAACTGCCTGCGGTCACGGCGGATTGAGGTGCCGGCCAGCGGCCGGCACTACCGTCAGGTCGGCTCGCATTGCGGGGATGCTGCAAGGCAGTCATCCCCGCCATCGTCAGTTCCCGGCAGCCACGGCCGACGGGGTCAGGCTCATCCCCTGCGCCAGCTGTTGCAGCGAACCCAGTTCCTGCGCGCTGTCCGGATACAGCGAAATCTGCGCGTAACGCCCTTTGTCGAGCTTGACCACGCTGATGCGGCGCTCGGCATAACCGGGCGGCTGCTGGCCTCCCAGATCGGGCTGGTACCAGTACAGTGATTCACCGCCGAAGCTGCCCTTTTCGTGGCGCAGCGAGCGGTTCAATGGAAGGTTGGGATCGCGTGCACTGAGCATCAGGCTCAGTACCTCGCGGCCATCGCTGGTGCTGGCACGGCAGACCAGGAAATCGGCCTGTGCCTGCTGTTGCCACTGCAGGCCGCTGTTGGCCGGCAATGAAGGACATTCGGTGGGAGCCTGCGCGGCGGCCTGGGCCGCAGCGAACAGCAGGCTCGACAACACTACAGGCGCGAACTTCATGCATCCCCCAAGGTGGTGTGTCGTGGCTCCGTCGGATGGACCGGCGGCCTTGGCATCCCATCCCCGGATGCCCCGCCGGCCGGCATGTGCACGGACGGTCAACTCAACCTTAACGGAACGTGAGCGATCGCACAAATTGCGGTTACAAGCGTAACCATTGCGGCCGAAGGTCAGCCGCAATGGTCCGCACAGGCCTCAGCGGTCGTTGCCGAGCCACTTGTAGATGATGCCGCCGATCGCACCGCCCAGCAGCGGGGCGACCCAGAACAGCCACAGCTGGCTGACCGCCCCGCTGCCGGCGAAGAAGGCCACGGCGGTGGAGCGGGCCGGGTTCACCGAGGTGTTGGTGACCGGGATGCTGATCAGATGGATCAGGGTCAGCGACAGGCCGATCGCCAGCGGCGCGAAGCCAGCCGGTGCCTTGCCGTGGGTGGCGCCCATGATCACGATCAGGAACACGGCGGTCAGCACCACTTCGCACAGGAAGGCCGCCGCCACGCTGTAACCGCCGGGCGACAGCGCACCATAGCCATTGCTGGCGAACGCACCGGCCTGGCTGCCGTCGATGGCGAAGCCGCTGGCCCCCGAGGCGATCTGCAGCAGGATGAAGCCGGCCAACAGGCCACCAGCCACCTGGGCGATGATGTAGGGGATCAGGTCCTTGGTCGGGAAGCGGCCACCGGCCCACAGGCCGACGCTGACCGCCGGATTGAAGTGCGCGCCGGAGATATGGCCGAACGCATAGGCGCCGGTCACCACGGTCAGGCCGAAGGCGAGCGCCACGCCGAGGAACCCGATACCCAGCGGATTGCTGTCACCGCCGAACTTGGCGGCCAGCACCGCACTGCCGCAGCCACCCAGAACCAGCCAGAACGTGCCGAGGAATTCGGCGGACAAGCGTTTACCCATGCTCATGTGTTGCACTCCTTTGACGGTCGAAAGTGTGATTTATGTCACATTTCAATGATCAGCGGGTGACTGTAGCGTCAACGCCGGGTGCAGGCATACACCTTCGGATGTGTGCAACACGCGATGTTCAGTACTGCGGCAGCGGGATGAATTCCTTGTCGTCGCCCGGAATGGTGCCGAAGCGGCCGGCCTCCCAATCGTGCTTGGCCTGCTCGATGCGTTCCTTCGAGCTGGACACGAAGTTCCACCACAGGTGACGCGGGCCATCCAGCGGCTCGCCACCGAACAGCATCGCCTTCACCGGCGTCTTCGCGCGCAGGCGGCCACGTGCGCCGGCTTCGGGAATCACCAGATGCTGTGCAGGGATGTCCACGCCATCCAGCTGTGCGTCGCCTTCGAGGATGTACAGCGCGCGCTCGCGGTGGCCGTCGTCGATATCGATTTCCGCATCCGGGTCGAGATCGATTGCCACGTTGAGGGTGTCGGCGAACACCTTCACCGGCGATTCCTCGCCATAGGCGCGGCCGGCGATGACGCGCAGCCAGGCACCGTTGCGGCGCTGCTCGGGCAACGTAGCCGCGGCGTGGTGGTAGAACGCCGGTTCGATTTCCTCGTGCGATTTCGGCAGCGCTACCCAGGTCTGCATGCCATGGATCGGGTTGTCGTGATCGCGGTCCGGCTGCGGCGTGCGCTCGGAATGGGCGATGCCGCGGCCAGCGGTCATCCAGTTGACGTCTCCGGGTCGGATCACCTGGTCCGAACCGAGTGTGTCGCGATGGCCGATGGCGCCCGACCACAGATAGGTGACGGTGGCCAGGCCGATATGCGGATGCGGGCGCACGTCGATGGCCGTGCCGGGATGCATGAGCGCCGGGCCCATCTGGTCGACGAACACGAACGAGCCGATGCTGCGCGCCTGCAGGGTGGGGACGGCGCGACGGACTTCGAGTCCGCCGATGTCGTGCACGCGCGGGGCGATGATGGTGGTCATGCGGGCGTTCTCGCTGGCAGGGATCAGGCGGTCAGCATCGCATGCAGCTGTGACGGGCACATGCCCCGTATGGGTAACAGGGTGTTCCAGCCAACGGCGCAGCCCCTCGTGGCTGTGGGGTTGGTCGCGTAAAGCAAAAGCCGCGCTTGGCCGGGCGGGGTGGGTTCGCGGGGGACGCCGTGAATCCGTCCGTGGAGGCTTGGCCGCGGCATCCATGCCGCGGACACCCCCGCGAATCCCCCCGCCCGACCTCTGACAGTTTCCGTGTGCGTCCAGCCACGGAGAAGAAAAAAGAAAATCAAAGTCAAAATCAAACGCTGGTTGCTTCGCTCCTGGTGGCGGCCCAGGTAGCCACCCACCCGTTCGTAGTGATCCACACCGGAATCGAGATTCACCGACCGTCACCGGGAAACTGTCAGGGGTGGGGCGGTGTGGGCAGGCAGGACCGTTGGCGCCATGGATGGCGCCATCGAGCCCCCATGGATGGGTTTACGGCGTGTCCTGCCTGCCCACACCGTCCCGCCCAACAAACAGAAAAGCCAGAGCCGGCTGTTGCTCCGGCTCTGGCTTTTGAGGTTGCCGGCCAGCGGCCGGCACTACCGCGGGTGCCGGGCCGCAGGCCCGGCCGATAAACTCAAACCACTGGTTCGCGCAGGGTGGGGTTGTCCCAGCCCGGGCGCGGGGCGAAACGGTCGCCGTGACGCTGCTGCAGTGCCTTCAGCCGCTCGACGATCGCATCGGCACCGACCGCACGGATGTGCTGGATCGGACCACCGCGGAACGGGGCAAAGCCGGTACCGAAGATCACGCCGGCATCCAGCAGGTCCGCATCGGCCACAACGCCTTCGTGCAGGCACGCCACCGCCTCGTTCAACAGCGGCAGGATCAGGCGGTCCTCAAGATCGGCCGGGGCCTGGTAATCGCTGGCCACGTCCGGCTTCTTCGGCTTGCCGTTTTCCCAGGTGTAGATGCCCTGGCCGTCCTTCTTGCCGCGCTTGTCCGGCTCCACCGTCTGCAAGGCCGCTGGAATCTGCAGGCCCAGGAACGGCGCCAGTTCGCGGCCGACGCCGGCGGCCACGTCCAGGCCGACGGTGTCGATCAGTTCGATCGGGCCCATCGGCATGCCGAACTTCACCGCGGCCCTGTCGATCACCGGGCCCGGAATGCCTTCGGCATACGCGGTGGCGGCTTCCAGCATGTACGGGAACAGCACGCGGTTCACCAGGAAGCCCGGGCTGCCGGCCACCGGTACCGGGAACTTGCCCAGCGCCTTGCAGAACGCGGCCAGGCGGCGCTCGGTCTCCGGCGCCATGCCGTCGTGGTGGATGATCTCCACCAGTGGCATCTGCGCCACCGGGTTGAAGTAGTGCAGGCCAGCGAACTGCGCCGGGCGCTGGATGTGGTCGCGCAGTTCCACCAGCGGAATCGACGAGGTGTTGGTGGTCAGCAGCGCGTCCAGCTTCATCTTCGGTTCCAGCGTCTGGTACAGCGCACGCTTGGCTTCCGGGTTCTCGATGATCGCTTCGATCACCAGGTCGGCCTCGGCCACGCCGTTGCCTTCCAGGTCGGCACGCAGGCGCGCGGCCACGGCGGGGCGCTTGCTCTCGTCGCGCACCTTCTTGGCGAACAGCGCCTGCGCGCGCTCCATGGCGGGGTCGATGAAGCGCTGCTCGCGGTCCTGGAGAGTCACTTCAAAGCCCTTGTAGGCGGCCCAGGCGGCGATGTCACCGCCCATCACGCCGGCGCCGACCACGTGCACGTGGCGGATGCCGGAATCACCACCACCGAGGCCCTTCAGGCGTTCGGTCAGGAAGAAAATGCGGATCAGGTTGCGCGCGGTCGGGGTGCTGGCCAGCTTCACCACCGCGCGGCGCTCGGCGTCCAAACGCGCCTGGATCGGCTTGCCGCCACTGCGCTGCCAGGTGCTGATCAGCGCGTAGGGCGCCGGATACTGGTCCTTCTTGGCCTTGCGTGCGACCTGCTTGACCATCTGCGGTGCCAGCAGCGTGCGTGCCAGCCAGGTGTTGGTGGCCCAGGCCGTTGCGCGCTGCTTGAACGGGCGCGTGGTGCCGGACAGCGCCAGCGCCACGGCGGTGTCGAGCACCACGGCCGGTGCCACCACCTTGTCGACCAGCCCGATGCCACGCGCGGCCGAGGCCGACAGCGTACGGCCGGTCAGCATCATGTCCATTGCCGCGGGAGCGCCGACCAGCTGCGGCAGGCGCGCGCTGCCGCCCCAGCCCGGGAAGATGCCCAGCTGGGTTTCCGGCAGGCCGATGCGGGTGCTGCTGTCATTGGAGGCCACGCGATAGCGGCAGGCCAGCGCCAGCTCGGTGCCGCCGCCCAGGCAATGGCCGTGGATGGCCGCCACGGTGGGGCAGGGCAGCTCGGCCAGCTTCTGGTAGGTAGCCTGGCCGCGGCGGATGGCATCGTTGACGGTGCCGCGACGGTCGAACTCCTGGAACTCCTTCAGGTCCGCCCCGGCAATGAAGCCGGCTTTCTTCAGCGACTGGATCACCACGCCCTTGGGCGGGTCCAGTGCAATGCGCTCAAGCAGGTCACCCAGCTCCAGCAGCACATCCTGCGACATGGCATTGACGCTGCTGTCCTGGCGATCCAGGGAGAGGACCACCACGCCGTCGTCGCGGATCTCGGGGTGCCAGTGGCTGAAGCGGAGACCATCGAAGCCTGAGAGCATGGACGTTCCATCCGGTTGTGTATGGAGAAGCGGCTATGATCCAGAGGTTGTTTCCCCCGCGTCAAATCCCAATAGCAGGGGAGTGGCGACCCCGGATCCATGGCCGTGGACCGGAACGCTAACGGAACGGTGGTTAAAAGCTGGTGCGGCGCCGGGTGATCGGCGACTGAACTTTTCCCGGGATTGGCAGTCTCATTGCCCGACGTCGGTTGGGCTGACAGGAGTGCGGCCCCTCATGGCCGAGGTTGATACACCACAGGAGCTGGATCTGGAACTGGTCCGGCGCGTGCAGCACGGCGAGAGCGCCGCGTTCGATGTCCTGGTGCGCAAGTACCAGCATCGCGTGGTGGCCCTTGTCGGCCGCTACATCGCCGACTGGAGCGAATGTCAGGACGTCGCCCAGGACACTTTCATCCGCGCCTATCGCGCGATCGGAAGTTTCCGTGGCGACGCCCAGTTCTCAACCTGGTTGCATCGAATCGCCGTGAATACCGCCAAAAACTACCTGGCTTCACACAATCGACGGCCGCCGACCGATGACATCGACATCGGCGATGCCGAACAGTTCGACAGTGGTACGCGCCTGCGCGACACCGACACGCCCGAACGCGAGTTGATGCGCCAGGAGCTGGAACAGACGGTGATGAAGGCCGTCAACGCGCTGCCGGAAGAGCTCCGGTCGGCGATCACCCTGCGCGAGGTGGAAGGCCTGAGCTACGAGGAAATCGCGCAGAAAATGGGGTGCCCGATCGGCACCGTGCGTTCACGGATCTTCCGGGCGCGCGAGGCGATCGACACCGAACTCCGGCCGCTGTTGGACATCGGCAGCGCCACCCGTGAGAAGAGCCGCGTATGACCAGTAACCCGTTCAACGAATCGCAGAACCATCAATCGCCCGCCGGGCAGCGCCTGGACCAGCGCCATCGCGAGCAGCTGTCGGCCCTGGTCGATGGCGAGCTGGGCGCCGATGAAGCGCGCTTCCTGCTGCGGCGGATGGAGCATGACCCCGAACTGGCCGGCTGCCAGGAGCGCTGGCAGCTGCTGGGCGACGTGATGCGTGGGCAGGCGTCGGCACTGGCCCCGGCCGGGTTCAGTTCCGCCGTGGCTGCTGCCATCGCCGCCGAGCCTGCGCCGCAGGCCGCGCCGCGCCGTCAGGTGCGTCGCAGTGGCTGGCGGGCCTGGGGCGGTGGTGCCGCACTGGCCGCTTCAGTGGCAGCGGTGGCGCTGTTCATGGGCGGTGAGAAGCTGAAGGAAGCCACCCCGGGCGAGCCGTTGGCACCTCAGGTGATCGCCAGCCAGGCGGAGCTGCCGACCGTGCCGACCGATCCTGCCCCGGTTACCGAAGCCTCTGCAGACACGGCCGCGATGGCTGTGGCGGCGACTCCCGCCCTGGCGATGGCCACTGCCGGTCGCCGCCAGGACACCCGCCGCGCCAGTGCCACCCGCAGCCAGCAGGCCGCGCGTGCCGCCCAGCGTGAGGACGTGCCGCAACGCGCGGTGGCTGCTGCGCAGGCGCCGCTGACCCCGACCATACCGGCCAATGGCAGCCGCAACATGCCGTTTGGCGAGGTCGGTGGGCTGCAGGCGCGGCCGTGGCCGCGTTCCAGCCTGGCGCCTGCCGCCGGCGGCGCGCTCAATGCCAGCTTCCCGGCCCATACCGGTGGCGCCGCCTTCTACCCGTTCGAGCCGCGCCTGCAGGACGACCTGCCGGTGCCGCCGCGCCCGCGCGACTGAGCCGGGCGCTTTCACGCCCCGCCGTCAGCGGGGCCCGTATTCCTCTTTCCATCCGATCCGGAGGTTGCCGTCCGATGACTCCCCGACTCCGCACGCAGGCCATGGGCCTGTTGGCCCTGACCCTGCCGCTGGTGGCCTGCGCGCAGGCACCGGCTCCGGCCGCCCCGACCCAGGCTGCTCCAGCCACCGCGCCAAGGGCACCGGCACAGCCGCTGGTTACCGGCCTGCCCGATTTCACCAACCTTGTTGAACAGGTCGGGCCGGGTGTGGTCAACGTCGACACCACCATCGTCCGCACCAACCGCCAGGCTTCGCGGGGCCCGATGGGTGGTGACGACGACATGCCGGAATTCTTCCGTCGCTTCTTCGGCCCGGACTTCCCGATGCCGGGGCAGGGCCCGGGCGGCCCGGACGGTGGCCCCAGCATCAAGGGCCGCGGCATGGGCTCGGGCTTCATCATTTCGCCCGATGGCTATGTGCTGACCAACTACCACGTGGTGGCCGATGCCAGCGACGTGAAGGTCAAGCTGGGCGACAGCCGTGAGTTCAACGCCAAGGTGGTGGGCAGCGACCAGCAGTACGACGTGGCGCTGCTGAAGATCGATGGCAAGAACCTGCCGACCGTGCGCGTGGGTGATTCCAATACGCTGAAGCCCGGCCAGTGGGTTGTCGCGATCGGCTCGCCGTTCGGGCTCGACCATTCGGTCACCGCCGGTATCGTCAGTGCACTGGGGCGTAGCACGGGTGGCGCCGACCAGCGCTACGTGCCGTTCATCCAGACCGACGTGGCGATCAACCAGGGCAACTCCGGCGGTCCGTTGTTGAACACCCGCGGCGAAGTGGTCGGCATCAACTCGCAGATCTTCTCCGCCTCCGGCGGCTACATGGGCATCAGCTTCGCGATCCCGATCGACCTGGCGATGAGCGCGGTCGAGCAGATCAAAAAGAGTGGCAAGGTCACCCGTGGCCAGCTGGGTGCGGTGGTCGAGCCGATCGATGCGCTGAAGGCGCAGGGCCTGGGCCTGCCCGACAGCCGTGGCGCGCTGGTCAACCAGATCGTCGCCGGCAGTGCCGCAGAGAAGGCCGGTGTGCAGATCGGCGACGTGGTGCGTTCGGTCAACGGCAGCCCGGTCAACAGCTGGTCCGACCTGCCGCCGCTGATCGGTGCGATGGCACCGGGCAGCCGGGTCACGCTGGGGGTGATCCGCGACGGCAAGCCGCGCGACCTCAGCGCCACGCTCACGGCGCTGAGCGAAGACGGTCAGGGCAATGCCCGTGCGGCGTCTGCCGCCAGGCCCGATGCGGCACCGCAGGCCGGCGCCAATGCCCTGCTGGGCCTGGACGTGAGCGACCTGACCGCACCGCAGCGCAAGCAGTTCGGCCTGGATGGCAACGAAGGCGTGCGTATCACCGGAGTCAAGGGCCAGGCGGCGCGTGATGCCGGCCTGTCTCCGGGCATGGTGATCCTGCAGGTCGGCCGTACCCCGGTCGGCAGCGTGGAGAGCCTGAACCGGGCGCTGTCCAGCTACAAGAAGGACGACGTGGTGATGCTGCTGGTGCGCACCGGCAACGGCAACAGCGCCTTCGTGGCGGTCAAGGCCGGCCAGTAAGGCTTGCCGGGGCCGCTTCGGCGGCCCCTGTGTCTCCCCTGAAGCCCCGCCCTGGCGGGGCTTCGGCCTTTCCGGGCGGGGCCCGAGCAGTCCGCTTTCGCGGTGGGGCGCCGGGCATGCGATAATCGACCGTTACCCTGACGACGCCGCGCGCCGCCGCCACCTATGTCTTCTGATTCGATGCGGAACATCCGCAACTTCTCCATCATCGCCCATGTCGACCACGGCAAGTCCACGCTGGCCGACCGCATCATCCAGCTCTGTGGTGGCCTGCAGGCCCGCGAGATGGAAGCGCAGGTGCTCGACTCCAACCCGATCGAGCGCGAGCGCGGCATCACGATCAAGGCGCAGTCGGTGTCGTTGCCGTACTTGGCCAAGGACGGGCAGACCTACCATCTGAACTTCATCGACACGCCCGGCCACGTCGACTTCTCCTATGAAGTCAGTCGCTCGCTGGCCGCCTGCGAAGGCGCGCTGCTGGTGGTCGATGCGGCCCAGGGCGTGGAAGCGCAGTCGGTGGCCAACTGCTACACCGCGGTGGAGCAGGGCCTGGAAGTGGTGCCGGTGATCAACAAGATCGACCTGCCGACTGCCGACATCGAGCGCGCCAAGGCCGAGATCGAGGCCGTGATCGGCATCGACGCCTCCGACGCCGTGCCGGTCAGTGCCAAGACCGGCCTGAACGTGCAGGACGTGCTGGAAGCGATCGTGCATCGCATCCCGCCGCCGACACCGCGCGACACCGAGAAGCTGCAGGCGCTGATCATCGACTCCTGGTTCGACAACTACCTGGGCGTGGTCTCGCTGGTACGCGTGATGCAGGGCGAGATCAAGGCCGGTGACAAGCTGCAGGTGATGTCCACCGGCCGCAACCACCAGGTCGACAACGTCGGCGTGTTCACGCCGAAGCGGAAAGTGCTGCCTGCGCTGCGTGCCGGTGAAGTGGGCTGGGTCACCGCCAGCATCAAGGACGTGCACGGTGCGCCGGTCGGCGACACCCTGACCCTGGCCGGCGACCCGGCACCGAAGCCGCTGCCGGGCTTCCAGGAAATGCAGCCGCGCGTGTTCGCCGGTCTGTTCCCGGTCGATGCCGAAGATTACCCGGACCTGCGCGAAGCGCTGGACAAGCTGCGCCTGAACGATGCCGCGCTGCGTTTCGAGCCGGAAAGCTCCGAGGCGATGGGCTTCGGCTTCCGCTGCGGCTTCCTGGGCATGCTGCACATGGAAATCGTGCAGGAACGCCTGGAGCGCGAGTACAACCTGGACCTGATCAGCACCGCGCCGACGGTGGTGTATGAAGTCCTGAAGACCGATGGCTCGATCATCAACATGGACAACCCGGCCAAGCTGCCGCCGGTGAACCAGGTCGAGGAGATCCGCGAGCCGATCATCCGTGCCAACGTGCTCACTCCCGAGGAGTACATCGGCAACATCATCAAGCTGTGCGAAGAAAAGCGCGGCAGCCAGATCGGCATCAACTACCTGGGCAGCCAGGTGCAGATCAGCTATGAGCTGCCGATGGCCGAGGTGGTGCTGGACTTCTTCGACAAGCTGAAGTCGGTCAGCCGTGGCTACGCCTCGCTGGACTACCACTTCGTCCGCTTCGACGCCGGCCCCTTCGTGCGCGTGGACGTGCTGATCAACGGCGACAAGGTCGACGCACTGTCGCTGATCGTGCACCGCAGCCATGCCGACCGTCGTGGCCGTGAGCTGTGCGAGAAGATGAAGGACCTGATTCCGCGCCAGATGTTCGACGTCGCCATCCAGGCTGCGGTCGGCTCGCAGATCATCGCCCGTACCACGGTCAAGGCCATGCGCAAGAACGTGCTGGCCAAGTGCTATGGTGGCGACGTTTCGCGCAAGAAGAAGCTTCTGGAAAAGCAGAAGGAAGGCAAGAAGCGCATGAAGCAGGTCGGCCGCGTGGAGATCCCGCAGGAAGCGTTCCTGGCCGTGCTGCAGATGGACAACAAGTAATCCCGCACCGGCCCTGCGGGGCCGGTCGTCCGGTGACGTTGCAAAGGACCCTGAATGAAACTGTTTGAGATCCTCCTGGTCGTGCTGACCCTGGCCTCGGGCCTGATCCTGCTTGCGGACAAGCTGTACCTCGCCAAGCGTCGCGCCCAGCGCGCCGGCCTGCTCGATTCCGAGCCGGTGCTGGTGGATTACTCGCGTGCGTTCTTCCCGGTGCTGGCGATCGTGCTGATCGTGCGCAGCTTCATTGCCGAACCGTACAAGATCCCGTCCAGCTCGATGATGCCGAACCTGCTGATCGGCGATTTCATCCTGGTCAACAAGTTCTCCTACGGCCTGCGCCTGCCGATCAGCAACACCAGGATCGTGCCGTTCGGCGAGCCCTCGCGTGGCGACGTGGTGGTATTCCACTTCCCCGGCCACAGCGACAACGACCCGGCCAAGGGCGAGAACTTCATCAAGCGCGTGATCGGCGTGCCGGGTGACACCGTGGTCTTCGAAGGCGACGGCGTGATCCTCAATGGCGAGCCGCTGAAGTACGACAACAAGGGCATCTACGCCGGCCACAAGGGTCAGGGCGAAGGCGCCAACCTGCTGGTCGAGCACCTGCCGGGCCGCACCCACACCGTGCTGGAGACCGACTACCCGCGCGGCCAGGGCCAGTGGACGGTGCCGGCCGGCAAGTACCTGGTGATGGGCGACAACCGCGACAACAGCGACGACGGCCGTTTCTGGGGCCTGCTGCCGGAGGAGAACCTGCGCGGCAAGGCCTTCCTGATCTGGCTGAACTGCCAGGGCTGGTTCTGCAAGGATGGCTTCGAGCCGTCGCGGATCGGCTCGAGCATCAACTGATCGGGCATCAACTGAGTACCTTCACATCCAACGCGTATCTGGGGAGAACGCAATGAAGACGATGAACACGCAGCGCGGCATGACCCTGACCTCGTTCCTGACGGTCCTGATCGTGGTCGGTTTCTTCCTCTACATCGGCATGAAGCTGTTCCCGATGTACCAGGAGTACTACGCCGTGCGCTCGGCGATGAAGAGCCTGGCCAACGAGCCGGGCGTGGGCAGCATGGAGCCGTCGCGGATCCAGGACCTGTTCTTCAAGCGCCTGTACATCAACTACTCGGACAATGTGAAGCCGGCCAACGTGAAGTTCGACCGTCGCGACAATGGCTGGACCCTCAAGGTCAACTACGAAGTGCGTCGCCAGCTGATCGGCAACCTCGATGTGGTTGGCAAATTCGATTCTTCCCAGGACCTGACACGAAGCGGTGCCCAGTAAATTCATCCAACGTGGCGACCTGATCGGTCATGCCTTCAGCGACCCGGCCCTGCTCAAGCAGGCGCTGACACATCGCAGTGCCGGTGCGCCGCACAACGAGCGCCTGGAGTTCCTCGGCGACAGCATCGTCAACATGATGGCGGCCGAGGCGTTGTACCGACGCTGGCCCAAGGCTGACGAAGGGGCGATGACCCGTGCCCGTGCCGAGCTGGTGCGCGAAGGTGCGTTGGCGGTGATCGCGCGCACCCTGCAGTTGGGCGAGCGGCTGACCCTGGGCCCGGGCGAAATGAAGTCCGGCGGTCATCGCCGCGACTCGATCCTGGCCGACGCAGTGGAAGCCGTGGTGGCTGCGATCTACCTGGATGCCGGCTTCGAGGCCTGCCGGGCGGTGGTACTGCCCTGGTTCAGCGCTTCGATCGAGGCGCTGCCGGCCTCCGGCCGTCCCGAGAAGGACCCCAAGACCCGCCTGCAGGAATGGCTGCAGGCCCGACAGAAGGCGTTGCCGCAGTATGAACTGGTGTCAGAATCCGGTGACGACCATGCCAAGCACTTCCGGGTACGCTGCAATGTAGCCGACCCGGCCGCCAGCACCGAGGGCGAAGGCGCCTCGCGGCGGCTTGCCGAACAACAGGCGGCTGCGGCCGTCCTAGAACAACTGGATTCCAAGTGAGCGAACAAACTCCTCATCATTGCGGCAGCGTGGCCGTCATCGGCCGCCCGAACGTGGGCAAGTCGACCCTGACCAATGCCCTGGTCGGTGCGAAGGTCAGCATCGTTTCCAACCGTCCGCAGACCACGCGCCATCGCCTGCTGGGCATCGCCACCTACCCGGAAGGCCAGCTGGTGCTGGTTGATACCCCCGGCCTGCACAAGGTGCAGAAGCGGGCGATGAACCGGGTGATGAACCGTGCCGCGCGCGGCTCGCTGGAGGGCGTCGATGCCGGCCTGCTGGTGATCGAGGCCGGTCGCTGGGATGAAGAAGACAGCCTGGCCTTCAATGTGCTGCGCGATGCCGGCATTCCGGTGGTGCTGGTGGTCAACAAGATCGATCGCCTGAAGGAAAAGGGCGCGCTGCTGCCGTTCCTGCAGCAGGTGACCGAAGGCCGTGATTTCGCTGCCGTGCATCCGATCTCGGCGCAGAAGCGCAATGGCCTGGAAGCGTTGGTGCGCGACGTGCTGAAGCTGCTTCCGGAAGCGCCGCCGATGTTCGGCGAGGACGAGATCACCGACCGCAGCCAGCGTTTCCTGGCCGGCGAGCTGGTACGCGAGCAGCTGATGCGCCAGCTCGGCGAAGAGCTGCCGTACGCCACCACCGTTGAGATCGAGCGCTTCACCGAGGACGGCAACCTGCTGCGCATCGGCGCGGTGATCTGGGTCGAGCGCGAAGGCCAGAAGGCCATCGTGATCGGCAAGGGCGGCGCCCGCCTCAAGGAGATCGGCGCCAAGTCCCGCCTGCAGATGGAGCGTCTGTTCGGGGCCAAGGTGTTCCTTGAGACTTGGGTGCGCGTGCGTGAAGGCTGGTCCGATGACGAGGCCGCGCTGAAGGCCTTCGGTTACGAGTAAGCCGTTGCGGTCGCTTCGATGATGATCGAGGACGACACCGGCTTCGTGCTGCATGCGCGGGCCTACCGCGAGACCAGCCTGCTGGTCGAGGTGTTGAGCGCGCAGCATGGCCGCGTTGGCCTGCTCGCGCGTGGTGTGTCAACCGCGAAGGGCCAGGTGCTGCGCGCTGCCCTGCAGCCATTGCAGTGGATCCGCTTCAGCGCCCAGCAGCGCGGTGAACTGGCCCAGTTGCGCGGCGCTGAAGCGCTGGATGCGGCCCCGCGCCTGGTCGGCCAGGCGATGCTGGCCGGCTTCTATCTGAGTGAACTGACCCTGCGCCTGGCACCTCGCCAGGATCCGTTGCCTGAGTTGTATCTGGCCTATGGCGAAGCGCGCGCACGGCTGGCGGTCGGTGCCGGCCTGGCCTGGACGCTGCGTCGTTTCGAGCGCGAGCTGCTGACCGCGCTGGGCCTGGGTTTCGAACTGGACAGTGCCAGCGACGGCCAGCCGATCGACCCGGCCGCGCGCTACGAGCTGGACCCACAGGAAGGCGCGCAGCGCCTGCTCAGTGAGCGCGGTGGGGAACGCCGGGCGGCGGCCACTGGCTCGGCGCTGCTGGCGTTGGCGGCCGACGAAGAGCCCGCTGCCGCCGACCTGGCCAGCCTGCGCCTGCCGATGCGGCGGGTGCTGGCCCATCACCTCGGGCCACGCGGCCTGAAGTCCTGGGAAATGCTCGAGCAGCTCGCGCCCCGCAGGTAGGGGGTGTTCGGCAGGGCTTGCAGCCCTGCACCTGCCGAGGCCAAAGCAACAGCAACAGCAACAGCAACAGCAACAGCATGCATTCCGTGGGATGGCGGGGTGGGTCCGGTTGCGGGAGACGCCGTAAACCCGTCCCTGGGGGCTTGGCCGCGGCATCCATGCCGCGGACACTCCCGCAACCGGACCCACCCCGCCTTCGACAGATTCTTGCGAGCTGTCGGAACGGCACTCTGCTCTGGTGGGTGTCGACCTTGGTCGACACAGTAGAGCCACGCCATGCGTGGATGCGTTTCGATTTCAATTCGAAATATTTGATTCTGATTGAGATTCATCCACGCATGGCGTGGATCTACCCGCCGTCACCGGGAATCTGTCGGGGGTGGGGCGGTGTGGGTTGGCAGGACCGTTGGCGCCATGGATGGCGCCATCGAGCCCCCAGGGATGGGTTTACGGCGTGTCCTGCCAACCCACACCGCCCCGCCCAACAAGCAGAAAGCCAGAGCCGCTCTGGCTCTGGCCTTTGGTGTTGCTCTGGCTTGAAGCCTCTGCGGGTGCAGGGCGCAGCCCTGCCGACCAACCCTCAATGCAGCAGGGCCGCTACCGCGTCGCGGAACCCCGCCTGGGCCTGCCCGGACTCGGGCGCATGATGCAGCTGCCGCACCGCCCGTCCCAGCCGTGCCGCGCCGACAAACCCACAGCTCGCCTGCAACCGGTGCAGCTGGCTGCGCAGCTGGCGCTCGTCGTGCTGGTCCACCGCCTGCTCGACCGCGTCGCGTACGCCCGGCAACTCGGCCAGGAACAGCTCGCGCAGCGCGATCAAGTGGTTGCGCTGGCCATTGAGCGCGGCCAGTGCCGCGGTCTCGTCCCAGTCCTGCACCTGCAGCTCGACCGCTGCCGGAGCCGGGGCAACGGAGATCCCCGCCGGGCTGTTCACCAGTGCCCGGCGCACGGCCTTCAGCAACTGGTCGCGGCCCAGCGGCTTGACCAGCGTGTCGCTGAAGCCAGCTTCGCGCAGGCGGGCATGGATGGAGGTGTCGCCATCGGCGGTATGCGCCAACGCCGGGGTATCGGGGTGCGAACGGCGCAGTTCACGCAGCAGCTGCGCGCCGTTGCCGTCCGGCAGGTTGACGTCGATCAGCCACAGGTCATGCGCGCCGGGCTCGGCGCTGGCCAGCGCACTGGCCAATGAATCTGCGGTGTCCACGTCCGCCGGTAACGTTTCCAACGCCGCTTTGAAAAAACCGCGGCTGATGATGTCGTCCTCGACAAGCAGGAAGCGGGGCCGGCTGGCCCGCGGGGTCATCTGCATCAGGGCTGCCTCCATGTCAGCTGCTGCAATCATCAAGCACGGCGGCGGCGGGCGCAAGCGGGTCCGGACCCTGCCAGTCAGGATCTGCGACAATGTGCCCCCATTTTTGCCCGCAGCCTGTTGCCACGTGGCCCGATCCCGCTCCCGCATCGACCGTACCCCGTTCCAGACCGAGATCCTCGACCTCAGCCATGATGGTCGCGGCGTCGCCCGCCGTGAAGGCGAGGGCGGCAAGGTCACCTTCGTCAGCGGCGCCCTGCCGGGCGAGGTGGTCATGGCCGAACAGACCGCCCGCAGCCGCCATTTCGACGAGGCACGCACGGTGGAAGTGCTGCAGGCCTCGCCCCAGCGCGTGACCCCGAAGTGCCCGCATTTCGGTACCTGCGCCGGATGCGTGCTGCAGCACCTGGGCGAAGACCAGCAGATCGTCGCCAAGCAGCGCGTGCTGATGGACAACCTGGAGCGGATCGGCCATGTGAAGCCGGGCAAGGTGCTGGCGCCGCTGGTCGGCGAGAGCTGGGGTTATCGCCGCAAGGGCCGCTTCTCGGTGCGCCGGGTCGAGAAGAAGGACAAGACCCTGGTCGGTTTCCGTGAACAGGACCCGCGTTTCGTCGCCGACCTCAGCCAGTGCCTGACCGTGATCCCCGAGATCGGTACCAAGGTCGAGGCGCTGTCGACCTTCATCGAATCGCTCGATGGCAAGCGCGACATCCCGCAGATCGAGTTCATCGCCGGCGATCAGGCGGTGGTGCTGACCGTACGTCACCTGCAGCCGCTCAGCGATGCCGACCGCGCCGCCTGGGCCGCCTTTGGCCAGCAGCATGGTTTCGTGATCTACCTGCAGTCCGGCGGCGTGGACACCGTGCAGCCGCTGGACGGGCAGGGCGTGCCGCTGTCGTTCCGGTTGGCGCCTTGGGACGTGGAACTGGCGTTCCGCCCGCTGGACTTCATCCAGGTCAACGCCAAGCTCAACGAAAAGATGATCGCCCACGCTCTGGACCTGCTTGAGCCGGGCGAGGACGAACGCGTGCTTGACCTGTTCTGCGGCCTGGGCAACTTCACCCTGCCGCTGGCCCGCCGCGTGCGCGAAGTGGTGGGTGTGGAAGGCGATGCCGGCCTGGTCGCGCGTGCCCGTGAGAATGCCGTGCGCAACGGGCTGGCCAACGCCCAGTTCTTCAGCGCCGACCTGACCCAGGACCAGCGCAGCACGCCGTGGATGCGCCAGGGCTTCGACAAGCTGCTGCTGGACCCGCCGCGTTCGGGCGCCATCGAAGTGCTGCAGCAGCTGCCGCTGAAGCAGTTCAAGCGCATCGTCTACGTCAGCTGCCACCCGGGCTCGCTGGCGCGCGATGCCGGCTATCTGGTCAACGAACAGGGCTTCACCCTGGTCAGCGCCGGTGCCATGGACATGTTCCCGCACACCGCGCACGTGGAGAGCATCGCGGTGTTCGAGAAGCGCTGAGCGGCTGTCATCACCCATGGCGCATAATCGCGCCATGGGCATTGAAATCGAACGCAAATTCCTGGTCATCAACGATGGCTGGCGATCCGCTGCGCACCGGGTGATCCCGATGGCGCAGGGCTACATCAACGACATGGGCGCGCTGGATCGCGGTACCCAGAACGCCTCGGTGCGCGTGCGTATCGAGGGCGACCATGCTGCGCTAAACCTGAAGTCGCGCACCATCGGCCGCACCCGGCAGGAATTCGATTACCCGATTCCGGTGGAGGACGCGCGCGCGCTGCTGGCGCTGTGCGTGGGTGGCCTGATCGACAAGCGCCGCCATCTGGTCGAGCACGCCGGCCTGACCTGGGAAGTGGACGAGTTCCTCGGCGACAACGCCGGCCTGGTGGTGGCCGAGGTGGAACTGGACAGCGCCGACCAGGCCATCCAGCTGCCGGACTGGGCCGGCGCGGAAGTCACCGACGACGCCCGCTACTACAACGTCGCGCTCGCCAGTCATCCCTATTCACAGTGGTGAAACCCTGAAAAGAGGACGGAGGGGATTAAGTCGTCCTTACCCCGCCTGTGCGGAAAGCGACTTAATCCCCTCCGTCCCCTTTTTTCGGCGGGGGCGGGCCCCATGTCGGGGGGATGAGAATCGACATCTACTCCGACGTGGTCTGTCCCTGGTGCTGGATCGGCAAGCATCGTTTCCAGCAGGGCGTGCAGTTGCTGGGCGCCGATGCGCCTGAACTCGATATCCACTGGCAGCCGTTCCAGCTGGACCCGGACGCGGACGACACCCCGGTGCCGCTGCGCGAGGCTTATGTACGCAAGTTCGGTGGCGTCGAGCGCACCGAGCAGATCCTCGGCCAGACCCAGACCACGGCGCGTGCGGAAGGCCTGCCGATGGACTTCAGCCGGGGCCAGGTGCGGGTGACCACGCTGCCGGCACATCGGGTGCTGTGGCTGGCCGGCCAGCACGGCGTGCAGGACGCGGTCGGGGAGGCGCTGTTCCGCGCCCACTTCGAGCTTGGCCAGAACCTGGCGGACAGCGCGGTGCTGATCAAGGCCGGTGTGGCGGGCGGCCTGGACGGCGGCGAAATCGCGCAGATGCTGGCCTCCGACCGCGGCCTGGCCGAGGTCGAGGCCAAGCTGGCGGAGGCGCATGCGCTGGGCATCTCCTCGGTGCCGACCTTCGTCATCGATGGAAAGTGGGCCATTTCCGGGGCGCAGCCCCCCGAGGCCTTCGCCAACGCCCTGCGCCAGATTGCCGCCGAACAGGGCGCCCCGGCCACCCCGGCTGGCGACGACGAGGCCTGCGGCCCGGACGGCTGCAAGGTCTGAGCAGATCGGGGTCAGAGCCCCTGCGGGGATCCGGCCCCGGGGTCGGATCCCCGCAGGGGCCCTGACCGCACACTCCCCTTTTTCTGACCACTGCGCCTGTCGGCCGGTTCTGCGACAATGCGGCACTGCGCCATGCGGGCGCGCGTTGTGGAGATCGACCATGCTGCTGATCGGCGTTGCCGGCACCGAACTGACCGCCCAGGAACGTGACTGGCTGCAGCACGATGCCGTGGCCGGGGTGGTGCTGTTCAAGCGCAACTTCGCCTCCCGCCAGCAGGTGACCGATCTGAGCGCGGCGATCCGCGCCGCCGCGCCGCGCCCGCAGCTGATCTGCGTGGACCAGGAAGGCGGTCGCGTACAGCGTTTCCGCGAGGGTTACAGCGATCTGCCGCCACTGCAGGACATTGGTGCCCTGTATGCCACCGACCCGCAGCAGGCCTTGGCATTGGCCGAACGGCACGCCTGGCTGATGGCCAGCGAAGTACGCGCCAGCGGCCTGGACCTGAGCTTCGCGCCGGTGGTCGACCTTGGCCGTGGCAACCGTGCCATCGGCAACCGCGCCTTCAGTGAAGACCCGCAGGTGGTGGCCGCGTTCACCGCCGCCTACGTGCGTGGCATGCACTCGGTCGGCATGGCCGCCACGCTCAAGCATTTCCCCGGCCACGGCACCGTGCTGGAAGACACCCACGTCGATACCGCGATCGATCCGCGCGCGCTGGACGAGCTGCGTGCGCAGGACCTGGTGCCGTTCCAGGCCGGCATCGCCGCCGGTGCCGATGCGGTGATGATGGCGCACGTGATCTACCCGCAGATTGCGCCTGAACCGGCAGGTTACTCGCCGCGCTGGATCCAGGACATCCTGCGCGGCGAGCTCGGCTTCCGTGGCGTGGTGTTCTCCGACGACATCGGCATGGCCGCCTCGCACAGCGCCGGCGGCGTGCCGGCGCGCGTGCACGCCCATCTGGACGCCGGCTGCGACGTGGTGCTGGTCTGCCACCCGGAGCTGGTCGATGAAGCCCTGCACGCGGTGCAGGGGCGCTCCCTCAATACCGCTGCGCTGCTGGGCCTGATCGGCCGCGGCGCACTTGGCTGGGATGGCCTGCTGGCCGATGCCCGCCATGGCGACACCCAAACCCGTCTGCTTGAAACCCTTGGAAGAACCGTCTGATGCCCAACCTCACCATTTCCCAGGCCCTGGCCCAGGCTGACCTGCTGGTCGACCGCCCCACCATCGACAAGGCCATCGCTGGTATCGCCGACGCCATCGCGCGCGATTACAAGGGCGAGGTGCCGCTGTTCCTGTCCATCATGCACGGTGCGCTGCCGTTCGCCGGCCAGCTGGCGCTGGAACTGGGCGCGCGCGGCCAGGACGTGCAGTTTGATTACCTGCACGCCACCCGTTACCGCGGTGAAACCACCGGCGGCGACCTGGTCTGGAAGCACAAGCCGGCCACCTCGCTGTTCGGCCGCCGCGTGCTGCTGGTCGACGACATCCTTGACGAGGGCTACACCCTGCAGGGCGTGCGCACCTGGTGCCTGGAACAGGGCGCAACCGACGTGCGCATCGCCGCGATGACGGTGAAGAAGCACGACCGCGCGCTGCCGGACGTGACCGCCGACTACGCCGGCATCGAACTGCCGGACCGCTACGTGTTCGGCTTCGGCATGGACGTCAACGAAACCCTGCGCTGCGTGCCGGCCATCTACGCGATGAAGGAATAACGGCGCAGCCGCCCGCGGCGCGTCTTCTTCTGCCGCCGGCATCCTCGGGTGCCGGCGTTCGTCTTTTCATGGAGTGCTTCGAATGCAACAGATCGCCCTGGCCGTGATCGGCGGTACCGGTGTCTACAACCTGGCCAAGCTTGACGACGTGCAGACCCACGAGGTCGACACCCGCTTCGGCCGTCCGTCGGGCCCGGTGCGCGTCGGTACGCTGCTCGGCCATCGCGTGGCGTTCCTGGCGCGCCATGGTGAAGGCCACTCGCTGCCGCCGCACAAGATCAACTACCGCGCCAACCTGGCCGCGCTGCAGCAGCTGGGCGCGCAGCGCGTGTTGGCGTTGAACACGGTCGGTGGCATCACCGAGAACTTCGGCCCGCGCGTGCTGGCCTGCCCGGACCAGATCATCGACTACACCTGGGGCCGCATCAGCACCATCTGTGAAGAAGAGGGCACCGATGTGGTCCACGTCGATTTCGGCCACCCGTACACGCCGATGCTGCGCAGCAAGATCCTGGCGGCGGCCAAAGTGACCGGCGTCACGGTCCATGACGGTGGCTGCTACGGCGCAACGCAGGGCCCGCGCCTGGAAACCATCGCTGAAATCGCCCGCATGCGCCGCGACGGCTGCGACCTGGTGGGCATGACCGGCATGCCGGAAGCCGCGCTGGCACGCGAACTGGGGCTGGATTACGCCTGCCTGGCGATCATCGCCAACTGGGCTGCCGGCTGTGGTGATGGCGAGGAGATTACGATGGCCGAAGTGCTGGCCAACGTACAGGCGGCCAGCAACGGACTTCCGGAACTGGTGGGCGAATTGGCGCGGGGGTGATTGTCTTCCCCGAGCAAGCTTTGCATACTCAGCTTGTGCGCGGGTTCAGCGTACACCACCCATTCATTGCATAAGGTCTCGCATCACCATGCCGAACGGTACCGTCAAGTGGTTCAACGACGCCAAGGGATTTGGCTTCATCTCGCCGGAGGATGGCAGCGCCGACGTGTTCGCGCACTTCTCCGCCATCAACTCCAAGGGCTTCCGCAGCCTGCAGGAAGGCCAGCGCGTCACCTATGACGTGACCCAGGGCCCGAAGGGTGCCCAGGCTTCGAACATCACGCCGGCCGAGTGATCCACTCGACAGTGCGTTGAAAACCCCGCTTCGGCGGGGTTTTTTTTTGCGCGGCGTGCCCGCGGCCGGTTCGCGGTCCACCCGCCTCGGGCACAATGTGGCCATGACGGAACGACTGCGTATCGCCGTGATCGGCTACGGCACCGCTGGACAGGCAGTGTCCATCCTCCTCACCCGTGACGGCCACGAGGTAGAGATATTCGAGCGCGTGCCGACGCCGGGACCGGTGGGTGCCGGTTTCCTGCTGCAGCCCAGCGGCCTGCAGGTGCTGTGGCAGATGGGCCTGCTGGATGCGGTGCGCGCGCATGCCGCGCCGGTGCACCGCCTGTATGGCGACACGCCATGCGAGCGCGCGGTGATGGACATGCGCTACGACGGTCTGGATGCGCGCCTGCATGGCCTGGGCATGCAGCGTGGGGCGTTGTTCTCGCTGTTGGACCAGGCGCGCGCGGGGGCAGGCAATCTGCATGCGGGCGTCACCATCGCCGCCGTGGATGCCGAGCAGGGCCGCCTGCGCGACAGCGAAGGGCGCCTGCATGGCCCGTTCGACCTGGTGGTGGCCGCCGATGGCGCGGCCTCTACGCTGCGCAGCACCATTGCCGGCGGTGCCGGGCTGGACCGCGTGTATCCGTGGGGAGCGCTGTGGTGCCTGTTGCCGGCCGAAGACTGGCCGCATGTGCAGGAGCTGCGGCAGCGCTACGTGGCCGCGCGCAAGATGATCGGCCTGTTGCCGGTCGGCACGCGCCCCGGCGATGACACGCCGCGCCTGAGCTTCTTCTGGAGCCTGCCACGCACCGACTTCGAGCGCTGGCAGGCCGATGGCATGACGCCCTGGCTGGACGAGCTGCATGCGCTGTGGCCGCAGGCCAGTGCGCGCTTCGCCCACCTGCGCGATGCCGGCCAGCTGGCGCGCGCGGTCTATCGCGATGCAGTGATGACGCGCTGGCACCAGGGCCGCATGGTGCTGGCAGGTGATGCGGCGCACGCGATGAGCCCGCAGCTGGGGCAGGGGGTGAACATGGCGCTGCTCGATGCACTGGCGCTGCGCGATGCGGTGCGCACGCATGGCGGTGGTGCCGCTGCATTGCAGGCCTACCAGGCGCAACGCAGGGCCCACGTGGCGGTCTACCAGCGCTGGAGTCGCTGGCTGACGCCGCTGTTCCAGTCCGATCGCGATGCCTGGGCGAAGACGCGCGACGTGCTGCTGGGTCCGATGGGGCGCCTGCCCGGAGGCCGTGGCCACATGCTGCGCGTGCTCAGCGGCACGCAGCAGGGGTGGTTCGGTTCGCTTACGCTGGATCCGGCCTTCATCGACGCATTGGCGACGACGATGGAAATACCTCGCAGCAACGCGATCACGGCCAGCGCGTGAAGCGTGCCGTCACGTGAATTAACGGTTGCCTCACCGCGGATGTGCGAGAAGTAGGTTGCACGCGACTGCGCGTCGCCCGTTTTCCTTTCCGTGATCAACATCGCGCGTGGCCCGGGCGGCGCTGCCGTTGCGGCCTGTTGCGGCCCGGACGTGCCGCCTGATGTTGAAGAGGAGGATGCCATGTTGTTCGCGGTCGAGGAGCTGGAGTCGGAAATCTGCAAGCTGCGTGGACTGCTGCAGATGCTGCACGAGGACCAGCCCGACGTACTGGAGGATGTATTCGAGTTCCATGTTGGCAGCCTGGTCAGCCATGCGTCGCCGGAACACCACGCACGCATCCG
This sequence comes from Stenotrophomonas sp. YJH_SMC_21, assembly GCF_059369555.1. Lineage (NCBI taxonomy): Bacteria > Pseudomonadati > Pseudomonadota > Gammaproteobacteria > Lysobacterales > Lysobacteraceae > Stenotrophomonas > Stenotrophomonas sp. YJH_SMC_21. The sequence continues at coordinate 516,906 of NZ_JCAFSU010000002.1, read as the reverse complement.
GACCTGCGCGCAGGAGATGCTGGCGGCAATCCAGGCCTTGCCGCGGCGGCGTGAGAATGACACCCCTGATTTCCAGTTGATGCCGCAGCTGGGCATTGGCCCGGCCTGAGTCAGGCGACCGGCAGTTCCACCAGGCCGCTTTCCACGCAGGCGATCATCTGTTCGCCGCGGGCGGGGGCAGGCACGATGCCTGCAGTGAATGCGGAGAAGGCCGGCAGGACCGTCATCCGGTCACGCAGCCAGAACGCGGGGAAGCGCCGTCGCAGTGGCTTCAAGGCAACCTGCGGGTGCAGATGCCCGGCGATCACATGCAGCGCCGCATCGGGCATCGGCTCATGCCGAAGCAGGAACGGCCGCAGTCGTACTTCATCGTGGATCTGGACCTGCAACTGCGCATGCGGCAGCTGGCGGTCGTGATTACCGCGCAGGACATGCACGTCCAGCGAAGCATTGCGTTCACGCCATCCCAGCCATTGCTGGTACCACCCAGCGCGATGCGCCGGCCCATGCAGGATGTCGCCCAGGATCCACAGCTCGCGGCAGGCATGCAGGTCCAGAAGCCGCTGCAAGCGTTGCAGGTCTTCGCCGGTGCCGCCGCTGGGCAACGCGATGCCGGCGCGACGGAACACATCGGCCTTGCCCAGGTGGAGGTCTGCGATCAGCAGTGCCTGCCGCGCGGGCCAGTACAGCGCACGCGCGCCCACCAGGACCACGGACTCACCAGCAAGCAGCAGCGGCAATTCATCGGTCATGGCGGCGCTCCAATTGCTGGGCCGCGCGCTGCACGCGCATACGCCAGTCTTCATTGCTGAACTGACCGCGCAGGCGTTCGGCCCACAATGGAAAGCCCAGCGGCGTGAGTGATGACGGTCGCTGCAGCGACAGCTGCTGCGTGCCGATCCGCTCCAGTACCTGTTGCACCCCCGGCAGGTCGAGGCTGTCGTACAGCACTTCATGTTCCGCCAGCGCCAGCAGCAGGTGTTCCGGATCGTGCTCGCGCAGCACGTCGTACAGCAGGCCCGCGGACGCCTGCAGCTGGCGCAGCGACCGTGGCATGCCACCGGGCAGGCTGGGCACCAGCAGGCCTGCTACGCGTGCGATGCCCCGGAACTGACGTCGCGCCAGCTCGCCCAGGTTCACTGCGGCGCGCAGATCGTCCAGCAACCGGTCATTGCCGAACAACGCACGCCATTGCGCCTCATCCAGATCGATCGGCCGCGCCGGCGCCAGCACCAGGCCATGATCGTTCACCGCATAGCCAATGCTGTTGCGTTGCTGGCGGGTGCAGCGCAGCGCCAACAGCGCGGCCAGTGCCTCGTGTACGTGGCGGCCGGCAAAGGGGTAGACGAACATGAACTGGCCTTCGCGGCGCCGCACCTCTTCCACCAGCAGGTGCTCTGGGCCGGGAAGCGCCGACAGCTGTTGCTGCAGTGCCAGCAACAGTGACAACCAGCGGGATTCGGCACTGTCGTCGGCGCCGGACAGCACCCACTCCAGCTCACGGCCGAGTGGCATCGACAGCGGCAACTGGCCTCCCTGCCAGCGCGGCACCACACCATCACCGCGCCCTCGTGCCAGCCGCACGAAAGCGGTCATGTCGCGCAGCTGCACCAGTTCCAGCAGGCGCCCGGCGAACTGGAAACGGTCGCCGCGACGCAGGCGGCTGGCGAACTGCTCCTCCACTGCACCAAGCCCGCCACCGCGCAGGAACTGCACGCGCACGCTGCCATCGCTGCTGATGGTGCCGATCGACAGGCGGTGCCGCAGCGCCTGGCGGCGATCGTGCATGCGGTAGCTGCCATCGGCATCGCGCACGACCTTGTGGAAATCGGGGTACTGCGCCAGCGCCTGCCCACCCTGCACGATGAAGTCCAGCACGGCCCGCCATTGTTCATCGCCCAGCGTGGCGAAGGCATGGGTGCGACGCACCTGCGCCAGCAGCGCATCACTGTCAAAGCCGCCCGCGAGGGCGCGGCTGACCGCATGCTGTGCCAGCACGTCCAGTGACAACGTCGGCGGTCGACGCGCTTCGACCACGCCTTCGTGCAGTGCGCGGCGCACCGCTGCATATTCGGCCAGTTCCAGTGCGTGGCTGGGTATGCAGACGATGGCCCCCCCGGCGCCGGGGCGATGGCGTGCGCGCCCGGCGCGCTGGCGCAGCCGCGCCACGCCCTTGGGGCTGCCCAGCTGCAGTACCTGTTCAACCTCCGGGAAATCCACACCGAGGTCGAGGCTGGAGGTCGCCACCACGCAGCGCAACGCGCCTGCGCGCAGGCCGTCTTCCACCTGCTGGCGCAGTGCTGGATCCAGCGAGCCATGATGTAGTGCCAGCGTGTCCGCGTCTTCCGGCCATACCGCAGCCAGCGCCTGGTGCCACAGCTCGGCCTGCGCGCGGGTGTTGGTGAACAGCAGGCTGCTGCGTACGGCCATCAGCGCGTCCAGCACGCGCGGCAGCTGCGCCAGGCCGAGATGCCCCGCCCAAGGGAAACGTTCACCCGGTTCCGGCAGCAGGCTGCGCACGCTGATCGCGCGCGGACGAACGCCCTGTACGATCGGTGCATCCTGTTGGCCAGGCAGCAGCACGTCGCGGGCCTGCGGCAGGTTGCCCAGCGTGGCCGACAGTCCCCAAAGCTGCAGGGAAGGGGCGGCGTCGCGCAGCACCGCCAGGTTCAGCTGCAGCAGGACGCCGCGCTTGTTCCCCAGCAGTTCATGCCATTCGTCCACCACCACGCAGCGCAGCTGGCGCATGCGTGGCAGTGTGTCGGGATAGCTCAGCAGCAGTGCCAGCGATTCCGGCGTGGTCACCAGTACGTCGACGCGGCCTTCGCGGGCCTGCCGGCGCTCGCGGTTGCTGGCATCGCCGCTGCGAAGGCCGACCCGCCAGCCCAAGCCCAGCCCGTCGACCACTGCCTGCAGTGCACGTGCGGTATCACTGGCCAATGCCCGCAGCGGCGTCACCCACAGCACCTGCAGCGGCCGCACCGCGCTGGCCCGGCGCGGTGCCGACGGTGGATCGAGCATCGCCTGCAGCAGCGGGCCGCCGAACATGGCCAGCGTCTTGCCGCTGCCGGTGGGGGTGTGCAGCAGCCCGGAGTCGCCTGCCAGATAGTGCCGCCACATCGCGCGCTGGAACGGCAGTGAGCGCCAGCCGCGCGCAGCGAACCAGTCCTCCAGCCGGCGCAACGCCTGGCGGCGGTTCATCGCGCCAGCGCCTGCAGCGTGGCCAGCTGATCGGCTTCGGCGGCGGGCTTGTCGTGGCGCCAGCGCAGGATGCGGGGAAAGCGCACGGCGATGCCGGATTTGTGCCGGCTGCTGCGGTTGACTGCCTCGAAGCCCAGTTCAAACACCTGTTCGGCACGCACGCTGCGCACCGGGCCAAACCGTTCACGGGTGTTGGCGCGGATCCAGCGATCGAGGGCCAGGATTTCCTTGTCATCCAGGCCCGAATAGGCCTTGGCCACCGGCACCAGCGTATCGCCGTCCCAGACGCCGAAGGTGTAATCGGTGTACAGCGTGCTGCGCCGTCCATGGCCGGCCTGCGCGTACAGCAGCACGGCATCAATGGTCAGGGGGTCGACCTTCCATTTCCACCAGTCGCCGCGCCGTCGCCCTGACTGGTAGGCGGACGTCCGGCGTTTCAGCATCAACCCTTCGACGCCCCGCTCACGGGCGGCCTCCCGCAACGTGGCCGCCTGCAGCCAGTCTCCAGCGGGTACGTCGGGCGACAGCTGGATGCGTGTGTCGCCCAGGGCACCGATGACCTCGGCCAACTGTGCACGCCGTTGCTGCAGTGGCAGCCCGCGCAGATCCTCGCCATCGCGTTCAAGCAGGTCGTAGGCAAGCACGCGTACCGGGGTGTTGCGCAAGGTCGCTGCACCGGGCTTGCGACGCTGGATGCGGGTCTGCAGCGCGGTGAAGGCGCGCGGCAGGTCGTCGCTCTCGTCCCAGGCCAGCAGTTCTCCGTCCAGCACGCAGCCGTCGGGCAGCGCCATCGCGGCCTGTTCAATTTCCGGGAAGCGGCCATCCAGCCGTTCCTCGCCACGTGACCACAGCGCCACTTCACCGCGTCGGCGCAGCAGCTGCAGACGGATTCCATCCCACTTCCACTCCAGCAGCCAGTCTTCGACCGGACCCAGCCGTTCGCCCGGTTCGCCCTCCAACGGTGAGGCCAGGAAGAACGGGTACGGCTGCTGCCGGTCCAGTGGCAGTTCATCCGGCGACAGCAGCTGCCCCAGCAACCCGGGAGAGGGCACCCACTCGCCGAGCATGCGCTGGGCGATGCGCGCGATGTCCAGGCCGGACCATTCTGCCAGCGCCTGCTGCACCAGCCGTTGCGAGACACCCACGCGCAGCGCGCCGGTGAGCAGCTTGTTGAACACCAGGCGCTCGCCGCTGCACAGCTGCCGCCAGCCGGCGACGACCGCCGCACGGCGCACCACTTCGGGCTGGTTGGCTACCGCCAGCAGATGCTGCTCGATCCAGTCCGACAACGGCCGGTCGGCGGCGGGATGCAAGGGGTCATCCAGCAGCAGTGTCAGTGTTTCGGCCAGATCGCCGACCTGAGCGTAGCTGTCTTCCACCAGCCAGGCGGGCAGTCCGGATTCCTCGGCAATCCAGCTGCGCAGCTCACCACTGGCGGCGATCCTGCGGCGTGCGCCGCCGACCTTGCCGCCGCTGAGCAGGTACAGCGCCCACGCCGCATCGTGCGCCGCTGCGTGGCGGAAGTAGTCGACCAGTGCGGCGCGCTTGTCCAGCGTCGCAGTACTGCGGTCCAGGCGCTGGTAGAGCGCGGCGAAGGCCTTCATTCCTCGCTCCCGAAGTCGGTGCGAAAGGCTTCAGCCGCCACGCCGCGCTCGCGCAGGAACGGAATCAATGCATCGGTATTGCCATGGGTGGCGATGACCCGCTGCGCGCCGGTCTGTTCGATGGTCTGCAGCAGCGCGGGCCAATCAGCGTGATCGGAAATGACGAAGCCCCGGTCGACGTTGCGGCGCCGCCGGTTGCCGCGCAGCTGCATCCACCCCGAGGCGAACCCCAGTTGATGCGGTCCGAAGCGGCGCATCCACGGCGTGCCTGCGGCCGAGGGTGGGGCCAGGATCAACTGGCCGGCGGCGTCGGGTTGACGCCCCTGTTCGGCGACGGTGAGCGTCTCCAGCATCGGGATGTTGGCCTGCCGGTAGACCGACACGCCATTGGCGATGGCGCCGTGCAGCCACGCGGGGCGGTCGTCCAGTGGCAACAACTCGGCCAGCACCCGCTGCGCCTTGCCGAGTGCATAGCACAGCAGGATCGCCGCTTCGCCACGTTGTTCGCATTCGCGGCGCCACGCCACGATCTCTGCGGCGACCGCCGGGGTGTCCGGCCAGCGATAGATCGGCAGCGCGAACGTCGCTTCGGTGATGAACGTATCGCAGGGCACCACTTCGAAGGGCGTGCAGGTCGGGTCGGGTTGGCGCTTGTAGTCGCCGGACGCCACCCACACCCGTTCACCATCGTCGATGCGCACCTGGGACGAACCGAGCACATGACCGGCCGGATGCAGCGATACCTGCACCCGGCCCAAGCGGAACGGCACCCCCTCGGCGTGCGCCTGCACGCCAACATCGCCCAGCCGCCAGCGCAGGATCGGCAGGCTTCCTTCGCTGCAGTGGTATTCGCCCATGCCCGGGCGCGCGTGGTCGCCGTGGCCATGGGTGATGACCGCGCGCGGCACCGGGCGCCAGGGATCGATGTGGAAATCTCCCGCGGCGCAGTACAGCCCCTCCGGACGCAGCACCACCAGATCGTCATTGCCTTCCATGCGGCCACTGTGGCCTGCGCTTCGTGCAGGCGGTGAGAACCGGCCTGAACACGGGCTTGGCGGGGCATGCGGCACAATCGGACCGCATACCTCTTGCCGCCAGGATGGACCGGATGAGTGGACCCAGCTTCAGCAGCAACGCGCCGTTTGAAACCCATGTGGTGCTGAACCAGCCGCCACCGTTCGCGGGCCGCCAGCTGTGGACCGACGATGTGGCGTTGGCGGAGGCGGTGCATCGCGAGGGTGCCGGTGCCTTAGCGCCACGCCTGGCCGTGTACGGGGCCCTGGCCGGCGACGAGCTGTACCGGCTCGGCTTCGATGCCAACCGTGATCGCCCGCGGCTGCGTACGCACGATGCGCAGGGCCACCGCATTGATACGGTCGAGTTCCACCCTGCGTACCACCAGCTGATGTCCGCAGCGAAGCAGCATGGCGTGGCGGGTTTGTCCTGGCACGAGCCGCAGCCCGGCGCACACGTCGCGCGTGCGGCGCTGAGCTACCTGCACCACCAGGCCGAAGCCGGCACCAGTTGCCCCTTGACCATGACCCATGCGGCGGTGGCAGTGCTGCAGTCGCAGCCGCACCTGGCCGAATGGGCGCGCAAGGCCGCCGCGCCGGTCTATGACCCGCGCGACGTGCCGGTGGCGGACAAGACCGGCATCACGCTGGGCATGGGCATGACCGAGAAGCAGGGCGGCTCGGATGTACGTGCGAACAGCACGCGCGCCGAACCGATCGATGGCGAACGTTACCGCCTGGTCGGCCACAAGTGGTTCTTTTCCGCGCCGATGTGCGATGGCTTCCTGGTGCTGGCGCAGGCGCCGGGCGGGCTGACCTGCCTGCTGATGCCGCGCCGGCTGGCCGATGGCGACCGCAATGCATTCAGGCTGATGCGGCTGAAGGACAAGCTGGGTGACTGGTCCAATGCGTCCAGCGAGGTCGAGTTCTGTGGCGCGCAGGCATGGCGCGTGGGCGAAGAAGGGCGTGGCGTGGCGACCATCATCGGCATGGTGATGATGACCCGCCTGGACTGCATGCTGGGTGCGGCCGCGGAGATGCGCATGGCGCTGGCGCAGGCGCTGCATCATGCACGCCATCGGCGCACCTTCGGCAAGCTGCTGGTGGAGCACTCGCTGATGACCAACGTGCTGGCTGATCTGGCGCTGGAGTCGGAAGCGGCCACGGTGTTGGCGATGCGCATCGCACGCGCGGTGGATCGTGCCGGTGTGGATGCCAATGAAGCGGCGATGGCGCGGTTGGGGACGGCGCTGGGCAAGTACTGGCTGTGCAAGCGTGCGCCGGCCTTCGTCAATGAAGCGCAGGAATGCCTGGGCGGTGCCGGCTACGTGGAGGAGTCGATGCTGCCCCGCCTGTACCGGCAGGCACCGTTGAATTCGATCTGGGAGGGCAGCGGCAACATCCAGTGCCTGGATGTGCTGCGTGCGCTGGCGCGTGAACCGGAGGCGATGGCGGCGTTGCGCGGTGAGCTGGCGTCGGTGGCTGACCGTGATGCGCGCTATGCAGCGGCATTGCAGCGTTGGGCAGCGGCGCCGCCACCGGAGGAAGCGCAGGCGCGGCTGTTCTGCGAGCGCACTGCGCTGCTGCTGCAGGCGGCGCTGCTGCTGCGTGCGCGCAGTCCGATGGCGGAGGCGTTCGTGCGTAGCCGGCTGGAAGGGGAGCATGGGCTGGCGTTCGGGACGCTGCCGGCGGGGCTGGAGCTGACGGCGATGCTGGCGCGCGCGCTGCCGTAGGGGCGGCCCACGCCGGCTCTCGACACCTACGCTGACAGATTTTCATCAGATAAGGCTCGGGCGCGCCATCCATGGCGCTTACGCCCCTGCGCAACCTACCCGCGCGTCCTTGGACACTTTCCGTAGGCGCACACCACGGAATCAACAGAAGAAGCAGGGAGCGAAAAGCAGAAAAGCCGCGGCGGTGCCGCGGCTTTTCCTGTGGAACCGAGCCGGTGCTCGGCTGCCGGTAGGGCTTAGTGCTTGGCTTCTTCCTTGGCGGCGTTGGCCTTGGCGTCATTGGCGACATCGCGGGCCTTGTCGGCGACCTTCTGCGCGGCGTCGGCGGTGGCGTCGCTGGCGTGCGCGGCGGCGTCGGTTGCGGCGTCCTTGGCCTTGTCGGCGGCGTTGGCAGTGGCGTCTGCGGCCTTGTCCAGCGCCTGCTGGGTATCGGCGGCGGCCTGCTCGGAAGCGGCGGCGGTCTTGTCGGCGGCTTCGCGGGTGGCGGCAGCAGCCTTGTCGACGGCGTCGCGGGCGGCAGCGCCGGCGCTGTCGGCCGCCTGCTGCGCGTCCTGCTTGGCCTGTTCGGCTTCCGGGCCCTTGCAGGCGGCCAGGGCCAGCAGCAGGGAGGCGGCCAGCAGGGTGGTGGTGATCGGACGAATCTTCATGGCGGTCTCCGGCACTGCAATGGATGGGGACGCCAGCCTATTCATGCCGTTGTGAAGACCGGGTCGCGATGCAGGGGCTTGATCGCCGGCATCCACGCAAAGAAAAAGCCGCTGGCGAACCAGCGGCTTTTCCGGAACAGCGTGAAGAAAGAAGTTATTACTTCTTGGCTTCTTCAGCAGCGTCCTTGGCCTTCTCAGCGGTGCCTTCAGCAGCCTTGGCAGCGTCAGCAGCAGCGCCGGCAGCAGCGTCGGTGGCAGCACCGGCGGTCTGGGCAGCGGCGTCGGTGGCGGCGTCAGCAGCGGTGGCGGCGGTGTCAGCGGCCTGCTGGGCAGCGTCGGCGGTCTGGGCGCCAGCAGCGGCGGCCTGGTCGGCAGCAGCCTGGGCTTCGGTGGCGGCTTCGTTGGCCGAAGCAGCGGCGTCCTGGGCAGCTTCCTGCTTCGAGCAGGCGGCCAGGGCCAGAGCCAGGGACATCGCGACCAGCAGCTTGTTGATGCTCATTGTGTAAATCCTCGTCGTTAGAATTAGGCAACGCGCATGCTGCGCGCCGACAACATGATGACAAGCCAAGATTGGGTGTCAAGCGATCCCGCATTCATTTTTGCGAAATCATCGTTAAATCTTTTTAAATCAATTCGATGGCGATTGCCGTTGCTTCGCCGCCGCCGATGCAGAGGGTGGCAATGCCGCGCTTGCCACCACGCGTGCGCAGAGCGTTGACCAGGGTCACCACAAGACGTGCGCCGGAGGCCCCGATGGGGTGACCCAGTGCGCAGGCGCCGCCATTCACGTTGAGCTTGTCGTGAGGGATGCCCAGTTCGCGCATCGGGGCCATCGCCACCACAGCAAAGGCTTCGTTGATTTCGAACAGATCGACCTGGTCCAGCGACCAGCCGGTCTTGCCCAGCAGCTTGTGCAGCGCGCCGATCGGCGCGGTGGTGAACCACTCCGGTTCCTGCGAGTGGGTGGCGTGGCCGACGATGCGGGCCAGCGGGGTGATGCCACGTGCGGCCGCGTCTTCCTCGGTCAGCAGGACCACCGCGGCGGCGCCGTCGGAGATGCTGGAGGAACTGGCGGCGGTCACGCTGCCGTCCTTCTTGAAGGCCGGGCGCAGGGTCGGGATCTTGGCGATGTCCGAGCGCCCCGGCTGCTCGTCGATGGCGACCTCGACGTCACCCTTGCGGGTGGCTACCTTCACCGCGACGATCTCATCGGCAAACGCACCATTGGCCTGGGCAGCCTGCGCGCGCTTGACCGACTCGATCGCATAGGCGTCCTGCTCTTCGCGGCTGAACTGGTACTTGTCCACCGCGCACTCGGCGAATTCGCCCATGGCCTTGCCGTCATAGGCGTTGACCAGGCCATCGTGGGCCATGTGGTCGACCGCCTGGAAGTTGCCGAAACGGTTGCCGGTACGGGAGTTCGGCAGCATGTGCGGGGCGTTGGACATCGATTCCATGCCGCCGGCGACCACGATGCTGGCCGAGCCGGCCTTGATCAGGTCATGGCCGAGCATGATGGTCTTCATGCCCGAGCCGCACACCTTGTTCAGCGTGGTGGCACCGGCCGACAGCGGGATGCCGGCGGCGATCGCCGCCTGGCGGGCGGGCGCCTGGCCGAGGTTGGCCGGCAGCACGCAGCCCATCAGGACTTCGGAAACGTCGCTGGCCGGGACACCCGATTGTTCCAGGGCGGCGGCGATGGCTGCGGCGCCGAGGGTCGGGGTCGGCACGCCGTTGAACTGGCCGAGGAAGGAGCCGATGGCGGTGCGCTTGGCGGCGGCGATGACGATGTTGGACATGGCAATCTCGTTGATGCGTAAGCAATGTTCGGAAAGGAGACCGGAGGCCGTTGGATGCGCCCCGGTTTCCCGGCAGACTGCGTGGGGGTCGGCCCAAGTATAGAGGGTCGGGGAGGGCTGCCGCTGTGCGGCGCCGAACGCCTGCCGGGATGAAGGCAGGCCAACGTTCACGGGAAGGAATCGATGGAGCGAACGATGATGGTGAGGTCTGTGCTGGCAACCGCGCTGGCGATGGCGCTGACGGCCTGTGGTGGAGGCGGCGGAGGCGGCAGCAACGTGCGCGTCGACCCGCCCCCGACCACGCCGACACCTCCAACCACGCCTCCGCCGACGACACCACCGCCGGCCAAGCCGCAGGAGCCGGCCTTTGACGCGCATCTTTCAGTCACCAACGCGCGTGCCGCACAGGCCGCCGGCCTGACCGGGCAGGGCGTGCGCATCGGCATCGTCGATTCGGGCGTGCAGCGCAACGCGGTGGCCTTGAATGGTCGCGTGCTGGCCAACTTCAATTACATCGATCCCGCCAGGAACAACCTGGCGGTTGATGACGTGGTCGGGCATGGCACCGCCGTGGCCAGCCTCGCCGCCGGCGCAGCAGTGGGGACCTGGCCGGGCGGTATCGCGCCAGGCGCCCAGATCGTCTCGGCAAGAATCATTTCCGACAAGCCGCCGACCGATGACGGCAGTGGCCAGGGCAATGCCTTCAGTGGGCCGCTGGGCGTGGCCCAGGTCCACCAGGACCTGATCAGCTACAACGTGAAGGTGATGAACAACTCGTGGGGCGGCCTGTACTGGACCGACCTGCCGACCACCGCGCAGGTAGCCGCCGAATACCGGCCGTTCGTGATCAACCACGGTGGCCTGGTGGTGTTCGCCGCCGGCAATGACGGCCGCAGCGAGCCGAGCAGCCTGGCCGCGCTGCCCAGCCAGAAGGGCGTGGCAGGCACGCTTCCGGCGGCCGATCTGGAGCGCGGCTGGCTGGTGGCCACGGCGGTGGACCCGTTTACGTCGGGCGCGCTGGCCAGCTATTCGAATGCCTGCGGCCAGGCGGCCCGCTACTGCCTGGCAGCGCCGGGCAGCGCGGTCTACCCGGATGCCAACGGTGGCAGCTACTACTGGAACTACGGCACCTCGTTCGCCGCGCCGCTGGTCTCCGGTGCGGCGGCGCTGGTCTGGCAGCGCTTCCCCTACTTCAACAACGATCTGGTGAGACAGACCCTGCTGGGCACTGCCAAGGACATCGGTGCGCCCGGCGTGGATCCGGTGTTCGGCTATGGCCTGCTCGACATCGGTCGCGCGATCAACGGTCCCGGCCGCTTCGACTGGGGCGATGTGGTTGCCAACGTTGATGCCGGCTCGACCAACTCGATGTGGAGCAACGACATCACCGGCAGCGGTGGCCTGGTCAAGCAGGGCGGAGGCAAGCTGGTACTGGCCGGCAACAACAGCTATTCCGGCGCCACCCGCATCGAGCGCGGCATCCTGACGCTGCAGAACGGTGGCGTGATCCGTTCGAATGTGACGATCCTCGCCCAGCCCGACCCGGATTCCACCGGTCTGCAGTTCAACGGTGGCACGCCGCGGGTGATCGGCAATGTGGTCAACGGCGGCAGCGTGTTCCTCACCACCGGCAACACCACCGGCACCATCGAGGGCAACTACACCCAGCAGCCTGGCGCGCAGCTGATGATCGCGCTCGGTGCCAACGCACTTCAGGTCACCGGCAACGCAACGATCAATGGCGGTGTGCGTGTGCACGGCTTCGTCTCCGGCTATGTGCCGCAGAACGGAACGCGCCAGGACCTCATCCACGCCGCGGGGGGCCTGAACGGCACCTTCAGTACCCAAGCCACTTCCACCGGTCTGCAGGGGCTGACCCTGGTGGCACCCACGTATGGCTACGACAGCAACAACGCCTGGTTGAACGTGAACCAGGTCAGCGTCACCGCCGCAGCCAGTGGCCTGAGCGCCTCCGCACAGGCCGCAGCGCAGCGACTGGAAGGCGCATTCGCAGTGCTCGACGGCAATACCGGCCTGCAGGGATCGCCCTTCGGTACGGCAGCCGGTGCGCTGCAGTGGGCCGGAGGCGGCCAGCAGGGCCTGGCCGACAGCCTGCAGAGCCTGTCCGGCCAGGCGCATGCCCGCGCCGAGGCTGCCACCTTCGACAGCATCGACATGTCGCGGCGTGCGATTGCCGAGCGCTTCGATCGTGTACAGGCCACCCCGCGCCTGCGCGGGAGCTGGCAGAGCGCGCTGGGTGAGGCGGGGCAGGGCAGCTTCGCCGGCAACGCCGCCGACAGCCGGGGCTGGATGGCCGGCCAGGATCTGCCGCTGGGCGGCAACGGCCTGATGGGCGTCGCCTTCGGTGAGACCCGCAGCAATGGTGGCAGCAGTTTCGGCGGTGATCGCGGGCGTGATCGCCAGGCGCAGGCACAGTTGTACGCTGGCTGGAACCTGGGGCGTGGCTATGCGCTGGCCCAGTTCGGCAGTGGCCAGTTCACCCGCGCGCTGGATCGCCAGCTGCTGCTGGGTGCGGGCGCCTATGGTGTCTCGGCGCGTTACGGCGGGCGTTTCAGCAGCGCCAGCGTGGAAGGCGGATATCGCCTGGGCCGCGCAGGCGCTTCGTTGACGCCCTACCTCGGTGCCAGCACCACGCGTGTCGATACCGATGCGTTCAATGAGCTGGGCGGTTTCGGCTTCGGCCTGCGGGGTGATGCCACCCGCGCGCAGCGCAGCCAGATGCTGGCCGGCATCCGCGGCGAGCGGGGCTGGGGGCGTTGGAACCTGCGCGGACACGCCGAGTGGCAGCAGCGGCTGGACGGCGGTGACGCCGATTGGCAGGCCAGTTTTGTCGGCGTGGATGCCTGGGCGCCGCTGGCAGGCTGGAATGCGCCGCGCGGCAGTGCGCTGATCGGCGTCGCGCTGGAATCGTGGTGGGGCCGCAATGGCCGCTTGAGCCTGGGTTTCGACCAGCGTATCGGTGGCGAGGGCGCGCGGCAGGCTGCGTTGCGCTACAGCACCGGGTTCTGAGCAATCGGTCGCGCCGGGAAGGATCCCGGCGCGACGTCTGCAGCCTCAGCCGCCGCGCAGGTTGCCCAGGCGCGGAGTGCTGCGGCCCAGCGGCATCTTCAGCTTGCCGATCGACAGGATGCGGCTTTCCGCAATGCGATCGGCGGCCCGCTGCGGCGCGATGTTCTCGCGCTGCGACAGTTCGAAGATGCGGGTGAGGTTGTGGTAGATGCTGCGGATCAGGCGCATCGCGCGTTCGCGGTTGTAGCCGTCGATCTCCAGCGACACGTTCATCACACCGCCGGCGTTGACGGCGTAGTCGGGGGCGTAGAGGATGCCGCGCGCATGCAGTTCGTCGCCGATCTCCAGGCTCGACAGCTGGTTGTTGGCCGTGCCGCAGATGATCTTGGCCTTGATCCGCGGCAGCGTGTCGGCGTTGATCGCGCCTTCCAGCGCACACGGTGCGAACACATCGGCGTTCACTTCGTGGATCTCGTCCGGCTTGACCGCCTCGGCGCCGAAATCGCTGACTGCACGATCAACCAGCGCACTGTCCAGGTCGGTGACATACAGCTTGGCACCGCGGTCACGCAGCAGTTTCACCAGTTCCATGCCGATGTGGCCCAGACCCTGCACCGCGATGCTGGTCTTGCCTACTTCCTCATGGCCGAACTTGAAGCGCATCGCCGCCATCAGTGCCTGCAGTGCGCCGTAGGCCGTGAAAGGCGCCGGATCGCCGGAGCCACCATGGACCTGGTGCACGCCGGTCACGAACTGGCTCTCCAGGTAGATGTTCTCCATGTCGTTGACGTCGGTGCCAACGTCCTCGGCGGTGATGTAGCGGCCGCCCAGCGAATCGACGTAGCGGCCGAAGGCGCGGAACAGTACCTCGGTCTTGTCCGTCTTCGGGTCGCCGATGATCACCGCCTTGCCGCCGCCCACGTTGAGCCCGGCCAGCGCATTCTTGTAGGTCATCGTCCGGCTCAGCCGCAGCACATCGGCCAGCGCTTCGTCGGTGCTGGCGTAAGGGCGCATGCGCACGCCGCCCAGGGCGGGGCCCAGGGTGGTGTTGTGGATGGCGATGATCGCCTTCAGGCCGGCATCGTGGTTGTGGCAGAACACCACTTGTTCGTGGCCGGTGGTGGCGAGGGTTTCGAATAGCATGGCGTCTCCGATGGCGCGAACAGCGGCGAACTGCAGCGAACGGCCAGTGAACGGTAGGGTCCCAAAAACAAAAAAAGCGACGTCGTCAGTGCAGGGGGACGGGTCGCGCGGCGCCATTCTAGTCCATTCCCCCGGTCGCTGCCGTCGACATCGGCGCCCTTCCGGTTAAAGAAGATGAAAGTGCGGCCGATGCTGCGACGACGGCGGGTGGCCGGATTCGCGTGAAGAGGCAGGGCGGTCAGTGACGGCAAGGGCACCACAACGACAGGGCAGGCGGCGATGACGCCGGCCTGGTGGCGATCGCTGCGCGGCTGGCTGGCGCGCTCGACCGGGGCGGCTCCGTTGCGCCTGGCGGCCGTATCGCGACAGGCGGTCGCTGCTGCCGCAGCCAGCCTTCAGGGCGAGGCGCTGCAGGCCGGTGAGATCGCCGCCCACCTGCAGCGCGGCCTGCATGCACTTGCCCTGTACCCACGGCTGGCCGGCGAGCCTGCCCCCGTGCAGGATCCGGCACTGGGCGAAGCGGTGGCGCGCGCGCTGCAGGACCGTGACTGGGCCGCCCGGCACCTGCCGCGGCGCCCGCAACTGCTGCCGCAGCTGATCCAGACCGTCAACGACGATGCCGCCTCGGCACGGGTGATGGCGGCCATCATCGGCCAGGACCCGGTGCTGACCGGAAATCTGCTGCGCATCGCCAACAGCCCGGCCTACAAGGTGCATGAGCGGCCGGTGGAAAGCCTGCAGCGTGCGGTGACCCTGGTCGGTACCGAGGGCGTGCGCCAGATCATCAGCGCGGTGCTGGTGCAGCCGGTGATGCAGGTGCAGTGCGGCATGTTTCCGCAGTTCAGCACGATCATCTGGGAGCACGCACTGCTGGCTTCGCGTGCGGCCGCCGATCATGCGCGCACGGTCACCTTCGGTGATGCCTTCGCTGCGCAGTGGCTGGGCCTGGTGCAGGGGCTGGGGTCAGCGCTGGTGATGCGCCAGCTGCTGCAGGAAGCGCAGGCACGCGACGAAACCGTGGAGCCGGCGCTGGCCCTGCAACTGCTCCAACAATGGTCGTTGCCGCTGGCACAACGCGTGGCTGCAGCCTGGGAGCTGCCCGAGCCCGTGCACCAGGCACTGGCGCCGGAGGCCGATGGCCCACTCGCCGACAGCCTGCGTCTGGCCAGCGCTGCGGCGGCAGCCAGCCTGCTGTGCCGGCATGGACATGCCGGCCAGAGCCGCATGCTGGCCCTGCTCGAACAGTTGCCTTCAGCGCCGCCGCATGCCCTGCGTTGGATCTGGCGGCGCCTGCATGGACGCAGCGTGGAAACACGTGATGAGGCCGGACAGGAAGAGGCGGGTCCAACGCCCTGAGCGCTACAGCTGCGATTCGACCGGCAGCCAGCTGATCACCCGCGACAACCAGCGTTTGCGCGCCGTTGCCCCCGGCTCCTCCTCCACCCAGTGCGGTGGCGGTTCGCGCTCCAGCCAGCGCAACCGGCGACGGTCATCCAGCGCCAGCCACCAGCTGTGCCTGGGATCAGCCAGGCGCAGGTACTCGTCCCGCAGCTGCGCGCCCAGCACCGGATCGTCAAACAGCACGCCCATCTCGGTGTTCAGATAGGCCGAGCGCGGGTCGAGGTTGAACGAACCGACAAAACCGCGGCGGTCATCGACCAGGAACGCCTTGGTATGCAGGCTGGCGCCGCTGCTGCCGAACACGCCGGCATCGCCGGACTGCCCTTGTGCCTTCAATTCGTAAAGGTGGACGCCGGCTTCGAGCAACGGCACGCGGTAGCCCATGTAGCCACCATGCACGGCGGCGACGTCATTGGCGGCCAGTGAGTTGGTGACCACGCCGACCTGCACGCCCCGCCCGGACATGGCCGAAAAGCCATCCAGGCCCTCGTTGCCGGGAACGAAGTAGGGCGAGATCAACAGGGCCTTGTGCCTGGCGGCCTGCAGCTCGCTGATCAGGGTCGACACCAGCCAGGCGGCGCGATCGTCCTTGCGGTGCTTCATCGGCGGGTCGGACACGATGCGCACTGCACCGCTCCAGTGCAGCGGCTCGGGGCTCGGGCGCTGCCGCTTGCGTGATTCGGCCACGCGCGCCAGGTACGGCCGGGCCACGTCCCGCTGCGCCTCATGGTCCGATTCGCGCACCAGCAGGCGCAGCTGTGCGTCGGTATGGAAGGCAAGCGCGGATACCGGAATGGCGGTTTCGCTGTTCCAATAGTCGTCGAAGATGCGGTTGGCCTGCTCCACGGCGGGGCCGGCGACCAGCAGGTCCAGATCCTGGAAGTTCACATCGGTGCGCGCGCTGAAATACTCCTCGCCGATGTTGCGGCCACCGACGATCGCGACGCGGCCATCGGCGATCCAGCTCTTGTTGTGCATGCGGTGGTTCACGCTGAAGAAGCGCTGCACCATCTCCACCATGCGCAGGATGCCGGTCCGGTTGCGGAACGGGTTGTACAGGCGGATCTCGATGTTCGGATGCGCATCGAGCGCCATCATCAGCGCGTCCTTGTCCTTGGCATTCATGTCATCAAGCAGGATGCGCACGCGCACGCCGCGCTCGGCGGCGTCATACAGCGCCTTGGCCATCAGGTGGCCGATCAGGTCGTCGTGCCAGATGTAGTACTGCAGGTCCAGGCTGCGGCCTGCGTGCGTGGTGATCATCGCGCGTGCGGCGAAGGCATCCATGCCATCACTGAGGAAGGCCACGCCGGACTGGCCGGGATGGGCCTCCTGCAATGGCACGATCTGCTGGTCGATGCGGGTCTGCGCCGGCTGCAGTGGCAGCACATGCGAAGGCGTGCCCCGTGCCTGCGGCGTGAGGTGGTCGGCCAGCAGCAGGCCGGACAGCACCAGCAGCACCAGCGCAGCGAGAATGATTGCAGCGATGCGCAGCAGGCGTCGCCACAGCGGCTTGGGCAGGCTCATGCCCCGATGGTAGAGCCACGCCATGCGTGAAGGAATGCCTGCAGGATCGACAGGGGGTCAGAGCCCTTGCCTTCGGCACGGGATCCCACCCCGAGGGGGCGTCACCGATGGGGTCGGATCCCATTCCACAGGAAAGGGCTCTGACCCGCACACCTCAGAACCGCTCGTCGCTGCCCAGGTAGCGCCACTGCCCCGGCGGCAGCGGCCCCAGCGCCACGCGTCCGATACGCAGGCGGCGCACCCCGGTCACCTGCAGCCCGGCGGCTGTCACCGCTGCACGCAGGCCCTTGGCGGTAAGCCCCTTGCCGGCAAAGCGCAGGCGTTGTTCGCTCTGCCAGCTGACCTTGCCGCCGCCGGCCTCCTGCTGCAGACGCGCCATCAGCCATGGCCCACGCTCCGGGCCGCCTTCGGCCACTTCGATCAGGTATTCCTGTTCGGTGCGGCCAAGATTGCGCTGCAGATGGGCCAGCGTGGCCGGATCCTGGCTGACCACCACCAAGCCGCTGTCGCTGGCCGGAAGCGAGGCGGCCAGCTGCAGGCCATGGAAGTGACGCTGCAGCGGACGGATGTCGCTGGCATCGAGTTCGCTGCGGCTGTCACTGCTGACCAGCGCGCAGAGAGTCTCGGCGGCAACGCCGGCCGGCTTGTGCAGGAGCATGCTGACCCGTTCGGCCTTTTCATCGCTGGCCTGCTCGGCTACGACGATCACCGCGCTGTCATCGACCGGGCGCTGCGGCTGTTCCACCACCTCGCCGTTGACCGTGACCCAGCCGCCTTCGATGTAGCGTCGCGCTTCGCCGCGCGGGATGCCGAGCAGGGCGGACAGGCGTTTGTCGAGACGGATCGGTTCCATGGCGGCAAGGTCGGGCAGGGGGCGCGCAGTGTAGCTGCTGCGGCCGGTCAGCGCTGGCCGCGGTTGGCCAGCTCGGTCAGGTACAGGCGGGTATCGAACTCCAGCTGCAGGTACTCCGGCTCCATATGCTGGCACAGCTGGTAGAAGGCCTTGTTGTGGTCGGCTTCCTTCAGGTGGGCCAGCTCATGTACCACGATCATGCGCAGGAACGCTGCTGGTGCCTGGCGGAACACGGTGGCGATGCGGATCTCGCGGCTGGCCTTGAGGCGGCCGCCGTGCACGCGGGAAATGGCGGTATGAGTGCCCAGCGCGTGCTTGATCACTTCCAGCGTGTTGTCGTAGCAGACCTTGTTGAGCGGCACCGACTTGCGCAGGTAGCGGTCCTTCAGCTCCTGGGTGTAGTCGTACAGCTGGCGGTCGCTGCGCACTTCATGCGGGTCGGGGTAGCGCTGCTGCAGCCAGGGGCCGAGCTTGCCCTGCGCCAACAGTTCGCTGACCTGGGCGACCAGGGGTTCGGGATAGCCGGTGAGGTACTTCAGGACTGCCATGCAGGGGCGGCGGGGCGTCGGTAGAATGGGGCATCCAAGATTACACGCGGTACGCACCGACCATGGCAAAGCCCAACGCGCTGCAGGAACAATTGCTCAAGGCCGGCCTGGCCAAGAAGTCGCAGGCCAGCGCCGCCGCGCGCGAGCAGGCCAAGGCCCGGCAGGGCAAGGCCGAATCGACCTCGGCCGACGTCCAGCGCGAGGCTGAACGGGCCCGTGCCGAGAAGGTCGAGCGCGACCGCGCGCTGGCCGCCGAGCGCAATGCGCAGGCCAGGCAGGCTGAACAGAAGGCGCAGGCGAAGCAGATCATCGCGGCCCATGCCGTGCCCCACAAGGGCGATGACGAGTACCGCTTCAGCGATGGCGCGGCGATCCGCACCCTGCTGATCGACCCCAAGCTGCGCAAGGCGCTGTCGGTGGGCGTGCTGGTCATCGTTGCCCACGGCGACGGTTACGCGCTGCTGCCACGTGCTGCTGCCGAGAAGGTGCGTGAGCGCGCCCCGGAAGCGATCATCGTCGACCACGGCCAGCCGGGCTCGACCGCGGAGATCTCCACCGGCAACGCCGAGGACGACGCCTACTACGCGCAGTTCCAGGTGCCCGACGACCTGGTCTGGTAAGCGAAAAGGGGACGGAGGGGATTAAGTCGCGATCGACCTGATTGAAGCCCTCCACGTTCTGCTCAGATTGCTGAAGATCAGCCGGGCATGGCTCGGCTCAACACAGGTCTGCTCCTTTGTGCGCGGGTGTATCGTCCCCATATCAGGCGACACACCTGCGGAGGATGGCCATGGCCACCGGTTGGGCGGGAGACGGCGCGGTCCAGGACCAGATCGACGCCACCGTCGACGATGCGATTGCCCGCGCGCGGCGCCAGCTGCGGCAGGGCCCTGGTCTGGAACACTGTGAGGAATGCGACGCGCCGATCCCGTTGGCGCGGCGCCAGGCTGTGCCTGGTGTTCGACTGTGCGTGGCGTGCCAGCAGGCGCATGACGACGAAGAACAGGCGCATGCCGGCTACAACCGGCGTGGCAGCAAGGACAGCCAGCTGAGGTAAGGGGTGTTTTATTGCAGGGCTGCGCCCTGCACCTGCAGAAGCAACGTCAACATCAAAGGCTGGCATTCCGTGGGTTGGCAGGGCGGTGTCGGAGTGCGGGGACGCCGTGAACCCGTCCATGGAGCCTTGGCCGCGGCATCATGCCGCGGACACCCCGCACTCCGACACCGCCCCGCCTCTGACAGATTTCCGCGATCTGTTGGAACCCGCTGCTGATGCCGACCGTTGGTCGGCACGGGGTCGGATTCAATTTTGACTATCGATATCTGACAGATGTGCCGACCAACGGTCGGCACCCACCAACAGCGCGCGGAATCTGTCAGAGGTGGGGCGGTGTGGGTGGGCAGGACCGTTGGCGCCATGGATGGCGCCATCGAGCCCCCATGGACGGGTTTACGGCGTGTCCTGACCACCCACACCGCCCCGCCATCCCACGGAATGCCGCTCTTGATCTTGCTTCGGCTTCGGCCTCTGCAGGTGCAGGGTGCAGCCCTGCAAAGAAGAACCTCCCTCAGCCGTCGCCTTGGATGCCGCCGGGGGCCTGCGCCGGGTCGCGCCAGCGCCGCACCGTGCGCTGGAAGAACAGGTTGTTCGGCAGCTGCAGTACCGTGCCCTCGTGGCCGTCGCCGGTCTCCTGCAGCGTGGTGTAGATCAGGTTCACGTCGATCACCCGGCCCTTCAGGCCCGGTTTCTCGCCGTTCTCCAGCACCTCGATGTAGTCATGCAGGCGGAATGGGCGCGTGGTGAAGATCAGCAGCGTGCAGAAGATGTTGGAGAGCACGCTCCAGGCCGCGAAGAAGGCCACCGCACCCACCGCCGCGAAGCCGGTGAACGCGGTCCACAGTACCGACGGCGATGCGCCGAGCAGGCTGAGGATGTACAGCACTGCGCTGAAATAGACCACGAAACTGGTGATCCGGCGCGCGCCCATCACCATTTCCGGTGGCAGCGTGTAGTGCTCGGCGAAGCGGCGGATCAAGCGCCGTGCCAGCACCCGCAGCAGCCACGCGGCCAGCAGGGTGAGCAGGATCTTCACGGCGATACCCGCGTCGTGGAGCCAAGGGTAGGTCCAGGCCGGCAGGTGATCCTTCAGCGACAACATCATGGGGGCGACGACGGGTGGCAATAACGGCCCTCGATGTTACCCGGCGCGTGCGGGGGATTCGACCGCCGGGGTCCAGGCCAGGCAGACCAGCTCCTGGCGGTGCTGATGCAGGCAGGCGCGGCCGTTGTCGGGGCGCAGCTGCAGTGACAGGCCCAGCGCCTGCAGCAGGACGCAAGCAGCGATCACCAGCAGGGCGGCGCAGGAAGGGCTGGACATGGCAGGACTCCCGGACGGCAGATTCGCGAAGGACCTTCCATGGATGCAGCAGCCGTCGAAAAGGTTGCATGGCATCGGCCGTCGATCGGCTCTAAACCTTTTCCCGGGTCGCCGCATCCAAGCGATATGCTCGACACCACCATGCCCGCGCTGCCTGCCGCCAACGACGCCGTCGACGAACCCGCCCTGGTGCGGGCGGCCGCCGCCGGCGACACCGCTGCCTACGAACTGCTGTACCGGCGTCACGCGCCGCGTGTATTCGCTGTCCTGTGGCGGTTGTGTGGCGGCCAGCAGGCACGTGCCGAGGATGCGCTGCAGGAGGCCTTCCTGCAGGCCTGGAAAGCCCTGCCAGGGTTCCGTTTCGAGAGCAGCCTGTCCACCTGGCTGCATCGGCTGGGGGTCAACGCCGCACTGATGGAACTGCGTGGTCGCGCCGCAGGGCAGGATCACGACAGTCTGGAGGATGTCGATGGCGGCCTGCTGGAACTGGCGGTGCATGACCGTTGCGCGGGTACCGAGCGTGACCTGGAGCGCGCATTGTCGACACTGCCACCACGGGCGCGTGCGGTACTGGTGCTGCACGATATCGAAGGCTGGAAACACCAGGAAATCGCCGAGCAGCTGCAGATGGCTGTCGGCAGTTCCAAGGCACAGCTGCATCGTGCGCGCGGCCTGTTGCGCGCACGGCTGGGAGACATGACATGAGTACACACGAACACGATTCCGATCACGACCTGCTGGTCCGGCTGCGCGCGCTGCCGAACGAGCGCGATGTACCCGCCGATGGCTGGGCACGCCTGTCCGCCCGGCTGCCGCCGCGTGAATCGCAGGCAGCACCCGCGCCAACGGACAACGTGGTGGTCCTGCCGGTGCGTTCGCGGCGCCGCTGGTGGTTGCCGGCCGGCGCTGCCCTGGCTGCCAGCCTGGCACTGTATGCGGTGGCGCCGTGGCGGCATGCGCAGCCGGATACGCCGGCGCCGTCCGCCCTGCAGCTGCAGGCCGCGGCGATGACCGAGCAGTATCAGCAGGCCGTCGCTTCGCTGCCCGATGGACGGGCGCCGGAATGGCAACCGGCCCTGCATGAACTGGATGAAAGCGCGGCGCAGATCCGTGCCGCCCTGGCGCAGGACCCGCGTGCGCCGCACCTGCTTGGCCAGCTCAAGCGCACCTATGCGCTGCGGCTGGAACTGACCCGGCAGGCGGCCTATGCCGCCGAGTCCGGCCTGACGACCTGAGGAGACCCCCATGACCCGAACCCTGATTTCCTGCTGCGTCGCGCTGCTGCTGACCCCTGCCGTGGCACTGGCCGACACCCGCATCGACGAGCGCCACACCTTGGCTGCGGGCGGTCGCATCGAGCTGAGCAACGTGGCCGGCAAGGTGACCGTGCGTGGCTGGGACCGCAATGACGTGCAGCTCACCGGCACGCTCAGCGACGGCCTGCAGTTGCGCCAGGAAAAAAGCGCCAACCGTGTGCGCTGGGAGATCGAATATCCGCGCCGCAGCAACAGCGGTGGTGCAACGCTGGTGCTGAACGTGCCGCGATCGGTGGAGCTGCTGCTGAGCACGGTCAGCGCCAGCCAGGACATCAGTGGTATCGATGTGCGACGGCTGCAGGCCGACACGGTCAGCGGCAGCCTGAGCGCGGCTGGCCGCAGTGGCGACAGCAAGCTCAACACGGTCAGTGGCAGCGTCAGCGCACGCCTGCAGACGCCGAAGCTGGATGTGAACACCGTCAGTGGCCGCATCGAGGCCGGCGGCGGCGTGTCCGGTGATATCGGTGCGCAGACGGTGTCCGGACGGGTCGAGGTCGACGCCGGGCGCGTGCAGCGACTGGCGGTGGAAACCGTTTCGGGCAGCATCGATCTGGCAGCGGCCGGGTTGGCGCCCGGCGGCCGCATCAATGTCGAATCGGTCAGTGCCTCGGTCACGCTGAGCCTGCCACGCACGGTGTCGGCACAGCTGTCGGTGAACAGCTTCAGCGGCTCGATCAACAGCGACGCCGGTCAGGTGGAGCGGCCGCGCTACGGGCCGGGCAGCCATCTCGATACGCGTCTGGGGGGCGGCGATGGAGACATCCGCATCCAGTCGCATTCGGGCAGTGTGCGGGTACGCCTGGATCGCTGAGCACGGTCCGGCAGGCCGCGGCGGCAGCGCCGCCGCGGTCGGTACTGGGTCAGCTGGCTTTCTTCAGCGCCCAGGTGGTGCCGAGGACTTCGATCTTGCCACCGGCCTTGCGGAACGCTGCCAGGTCCGAAGCGATCGAATCGCTGCTGACCACGGTGCTGGCGGCCGCGCCCTTGCGTTCGCTGCGGATGCTGTTGCTGGCCTTCGCGGGGGTCTTTGCCTTGCGGGGCATGGTTGCTCCTGTCAGGTGGAAGGGGAGGAAAGCGCCCAGGCGTCGGCCTGGCGCAGGTAATCCTGCCGCTCGCGGCGGCAGTCATCGCCGCCCATCGAAAACTGGCGGCAGATCGCCGGGCGCTGCGAATAGATCGTGCAGCGCAGGTGATAGGGATCGATCGCCGCGCACCAGCCTTCCTCGTTGCGCGCCATCACGGCACGGCCGTGGGTGTCGCGTGACAGGAACTGGCCAGGCACGTGGTCGCCGGGCTGCAGCAGCACGGGCAGCCGGCAACAGACCGCGTCACAACGGCGGCAGTCGATGGGTGCAGGTGCTGCGTCAGGTTGTAAGGCCACAGGGGCCTGGCGGGTGCCCAAAGCGGGTCTCGATGGCGGCTCAGGTGCTGCGCGGACCATGAACGAGCCAGGAAGGCATGGCCGCTAGGCCCGCAGGGCGGGCCAGGCTGCACCGTGGACACACACCGGCGTGGCCGGTGGAAGGTGCAGCGGGGTTCTAGCCGACCAAGAGTAACTTAGACCGCGTAACGTTTTGTTAATCCTGGCTGGCTGCCGCCAACGCCAGGCCTTGGACCACGCCCAGCGAGGGCTCGCCGTGGACCATGCGGGCCCCCGGGAAGGCCTCGGCCACGGCCTGGCGCAGGTAGCCGGCACGGGACATGCCGCCGGTCAGGAACACCGCATCCGGGTCGCCCCCGATGTCGCTGCGGACTTGGGCCAGCAGTTCCCGGATCTGCTCCAGGTAGCCGTGGGCGGCGGCGGCCAGGCCATCGGCGCTGCTGTCGGCATGCAGGTCGCGGGCGATGTAGTCCAGCGTGCTGCGGTGCTCGCTGGCGGCGCTGAGGGCGATCTTGGCGCGTTCGACATCGCGGTACAGGCGGGCGGTATTGCCGGTGTCCTGCAGGGCCTGCAGGCGCCCGCCCCACGGCTCGTCGACGTGATCGTATTTGTGCTGGCGGAAGTCGCGCTGGCGCGTCATGTCCTGCACGGTGGCTGCTTCCACATAGTGGTGGGCGGGCACGCGGGTGATGCCGCGGCCGAACAGCGGCATGTAGCTGGACAGGCTCAGCGCCAGATCAATGTCGGTACCGCCGCGGGCGATACCCCACGCGCGGTGGATACGCGGGGCGTCGTCGCCACCGACTTCGGCATGCGCGATATCGGTGGTACCGCCGCCGATGTCGACGATCACCGCCTGGTGCCGCTCGCGGCTTTCGGCGTGGTAGTGCATGGCCGCCGCGGCGGGTTCTTCGAGGAAATCGATCTGGTCGAAGCCGGCCTGGGTGGCGGCCTCGCGCAGGATATCCAGTGCCTGGTCATTGCCGGCCGCGCCGATCGAGCTGCGGAACTGCACCGGGCGGCCGAGCAGAGCGGCACGCAGCGGCTGGCCAAGCTGGGCGCTGGCGGTCAGGCGGATGTGTTCGAGGATGTGCGCGGCGATGCCGGTGATGGTCTGCTTCGCGCGTGGGTGCAGGTTGTAGCCCAGCATCGACTTCGGGCTCTGCACCAGGTTGCCTTCGTGTTCCTCGAAATAGGCTTCCAGCGCGTCGTCGCCGTAGACCGCGTTCTGCAGCAGGTCGCTGGCGCTGCGTTCCTTGCCGGCGCGGGCCTCCATCCATTCACGGCGCAGGGCGCGCAGGGCTTCACGGCGCAGCGCCTGCGGCGTGCGTTCCTGGCCGGCGGCACGGGCTGCACGCGCGGCGCTATCGATCATCTGCTGCAGCTGGTGTTCCTGGCCGTCGTCGAGCTGGAAGTCGTCCGGGTCGGGCACCACGCCGGGGAAGTACACGCTGGTGCGGAACTGTTCGGCGTCACCGAAACGGATCGGCAGCAGTTTCCCCTCATGCACGATGGCGGCGGCGGAGTTGCTGGTACCGAAGTCGATGCCGAGGCGCATGGGGAGTTCCGGGGGCGGTCAGGGGCCGCGCACTCTGCTGCAGTTCGTCGCCGACTGCAAGTTCCAGCGTCACGGCTGCTCCAGCCGCGGTCATGGCGGCGGCCGGGCACCTGCCAGGGAGCCGGGGCCCCGGACCGGGCGGTTACAATGGCGGCTGTTGATTCACTTTGAGGTACTTGCCGATGTCGTCTGTTCCCGCCTGCCCGCAGTGCACCCTGGAAAACACCTATGCCGATGGCGCGCTGTGGATCTGCGCCGATTGCGGTTTCGAATGGACCGCCGAGGAAAGTGCCGGTTCGACCCTGGTCGTGCGTGACAGCAACGGCAATACCCTGCAGGCCGGCGACACCGTCACCGTGATCAAGGACCTGAAGGTGAAGGGGTCTTCGATCCCGCTGAAGCAGGGCACCGTGATCCGCAACATCCGCCTGGTCGAAGATGATGCCGAGCACATCGAAGGCAACTCGGACAAGATCAAGGGCCTGGTCCTGAAGACCTGCTTCCTCAAGAAGGCCTGATCGGTCTCAGCGCCTGGCCTGCTGCTGCGCGCGCCAGCGGGCCAGGCTGTCGAGCTTGGCCTGGTAGCGTGCCTGCTCCGGTGCACCACCCAGCAGCTGCGCGCGGGTCAGTTCACGGTCGGCGCGTTCAAGCTGCCCGGACAGGAAATACACGCGCGCCAGCCCGAAGTGGAACTGGTGCGCGGTGTCATACAGGCGCACGGCCTGCCGGTAATAGCGGATGGCTTCGGCCAGCTTTCCGGCCTGCTCGGCCTGCGTGCCCAGCATGTACTGCGCGAACGGGTCCTCACGCTGCACCGACTTCAAGCGTCGCTCCAGGGCCTTGGCCTGCGCATCCAGCCCAAGCTGCCGATACAGCGCGCTGGCATTGGTCAGCGCCGCATCCTGGCGACCGTCCAGGCGCAGGGCGCGGTCCAGTGCCTGCCGCGCCGCATCGGTGTTGCCCTCACGGTTGTCGAGCACACCCAGGTTGTTCCAGACCGAGGGGAACGCGCGATCCTGCACGACCGAGGCATCGAAGAACGCGCGGGCGCCGACGAGGTCTCCTTCGGCCATGCGTTCGGCACCTCGATTGTTGTAGAAATGGGCCAGTGCACGCGCGCGGCTGACCGGCTGCGGGCCGTGGCGGTCGTAGAGTACGTTGCGATCGAGGTCGACCGTGGCGTAACGCCCCGCGATCTCCACGCCCGCGTTGACGTGGCCCACACTGTAGACCACGCCGGCGTCCTGGTCCTGGTACCAGGACACGACCTGGCCGACTTCCTGGACGCGGGCCTGGATGCCAGCCTCGCGCGCCAGTGCCACGAACATCAGCGTGAAGGCGAGGCAGTTGGCGCGGCGCTGCTGCCAGACTTCGTCCACGGTGTAGGTCGCGTTCGCGTCGTACTGCAGGTCCAGCCCCTGGCGGCCGAAGATCATTTCCACCAGTGCCTGCAGCCGCTGCTCGCGCGATGAACTGCGGTCGATCACCTGCGCCTGCAGCATCGCGCGCATTGCGGGAGGAATCGCGAAGACCTGTTCCGGTGAGGGGACCTCCACCGGGGTGACGCTTCCGATGGGCGGGAGTGCATCGGTGCGCGGGTGGTTCTGTGCGCAGAGCGGCGCGGCCATCAAAGCGGCCAGGACCACGACGAAGATGCGGGCGGCAGGGCGGTACATGACAGTTCCCGGCAGCGGCGGGCGCTCCCGCCTGCAGCGAGTGTAGACCCGGCGGCGCCGCGCTGCAGTGACCGTTGGTCGGCGCGTGGCCGGTACGGCGTTTCATCCACAACCGATGTGGACCAGCGCTCGACAAAGCTGTGGACAACCGCGTCCAGGCCTCACCGGGCAAGCGTTGTGAGTATGTGGTGAAAAAACCATCAGCTTGCCGCGGGGCTGCGCAGGCGGGATGATCCGGGTATGGATTTCTCTCCGCTGACGCTGGCTCCTGCGCAGTGGCAGGCGCTGCAGGACAGCTACGCAACGCCGCCCCGCGCCTACCACCACTTCGGACACGTACGCGCGGTGCTGCAGCACTGCCAGGACGTGGCTGACGGCCCGGGCTGGCAGAGGCCCGCCGAGGTGTACCTGGCCGTGCTCTACCACGACGCGATCTATGTGGCGGGCCGCAAGGACAACGAAGCGCGTTCGGCGGCGCTGGCCCTGCAGGCAATCGCACGGGCCCCGGAACTGGCCGGCGTCGACGCCGCGCGGGTCGAGCAGTTGATCCTGCTGACAGCCCGCCATGGCGATCTGGGCCCGGACGACGTTGATGCCGAGGCCGCGCTGTTCCTGGACTGCGACATGGCGATCCTGGCCGCGCCCGAGCCGGTGTTCGCTGCCTACGATCGTGGCGTGGCCGAAGAGTACAAAGGGGTCGTGCCGGGCTTCCTGTACCGCGCCGGGCGTCGCCGTTTCCTGCAGGGGCTGCTGCGGGCGCCGCGCATCTTCCTCAGTGACTTCTTCCACCAGCGTCTGGATGCGGCGGCTCGGGAAAACCTGCGTCGACAGCTGGCCCGCTGAGCTGGACCGGTACACTTGGGCCTGCTCTCACCGATTGTCGCTTCCCACTGTGTCCGTCCCTGATCCCGACCCCCGCCCGCTGCCCCCCGAAGAGCCCGGTCCCAACGAGTGCTGTGGCAGCGGCTGTCCGCTGTGCGTGCTGGATCTGTATGCCGATGAGCTGCAGCGCTATCGCAAGGCGCTGGCCGAGTGGAAGACGCGGCATCCGGAGGCAACGCCATGAGCCGTGCGCGTCCGGCGGCGGTGCTGGCACTGGTGGCGCTGCTGCTGTTCGTGACCACCGCGCTGTGGACCCAGGTCGCGCGCAGTGATCTGGACTGGGTGCGGGCAACCTTGAGCCTGTACCTGCACGGGCCGTGGGGCCTGGCATTGCGCGCTGCCTACTGCCTGCTGGCGCTGGCCATTGCGGCGCTTGGCATTGCGCTGTATCGCGGCAGCATCGGGCCGCGCCGCAGTGCGGCGGCGCCGCTGTTGTTCACTGTCTCTGCGCTGGGGCTGGCGACGGTCGCCATCGGTGACAGCTGGCTGCCTGAAGCGACCCCGCTGCTTGCACCGTTCATCCATGGACTGGCAGCCAACACCGCGTTCCTGTGTGCCAGCGTCGGCATGCTGCTGCAGGCCTGGTACCTGCGCCGCGAACCGGGTTGGCAGTCCGCCGCGGGCCTGCTCTGGGGCTGGGCATGGCTGGCCTTCGTGCTGCTGTGGCTGCATGTGCTGTGGCGTGGTGGACCACCGCGTGGGCTGGGACAGAAAGTGGTGATCGCGGTGATCGTTGGCTGGCTGCTGTATCTGGCGATGGCCCTGTACCGGCGCAGCCGTCGGGCCGTAGCCCACTGAATCCCCAACGGCCTGCGCCGGTACGTGCCGTGCACGCGGCGGCGGCGTATCGTGTGCGCATTCCATCGGGGATGCGACATGAAGCGTGCAGGGCTGGGCAGGGCAATGGGTGTGGTTCTGGCGTTGGCAGCACTGCCGGCAATGGCGGCGGCCAACGTGCAGCAGTTCAGCCACGGGCGGTTCGAGCAGATTCCGGTGCACATGCCGGCTGGCACGCCGCAGCGTGTGGTGATCTGGTTCCATGAACCCACCGCCGGTGGTGATACCAGCCGCCTTCCGATCGAGGCCCTGCGTGCCGATGGCGCGATGGTCGCTGCCGTGGACATCGCGCATCTGCGCAGCGTGCTCAAGCGCGAGGGGAATCCGACCTGTTCGTTCG
Source organism: Stenotrophomonas sp. YJH_SMC_21 (assembly GCF_059369555.1). Lineage (NCBI taxonomy): Bacteria > Pseudomonadati > Pseudomonadota > Gammaproteobacteria > Lysobacterales > Lysobacteraceae > Stenotrophomonas > Stenotrophomonas sp. YJH_SMC_21. The sequence continues at coordinate 488,039 of NZ_JCAFSU010000002.1, read as the reverse complement.
GTTCCGGCGACGTCGAGAACTTCTCGCGCTGGTTGCAGGCCTCCCTGCACCTGCCTGGCTACCACCTGCCGCTGGTCGGTGGTGATGGTGAAGGCGCCGAGATGGCCTACACGCTGGCCGCACAGGCCGACACCCAAGTGTTCGCCGGCCTGCTGACCACTGGCTTCTGCCCGGATCGCAGCCACGAGCGCATGGTCTGCGGCGATGGCGTGAAGCACAACAAGCTGCAGCCTGCCGAGTTGAATTCCCCGTGGCTGAGCGCCGCCGGCGACCATGGCTGCAAGGTTGGCGAGGCCAGCCGCTTCGTGCAGCAGGTGGCGATGGCACGCGAGTTCAAGCGCACCGCGCGCGGTGATGCTTCACCCGGCCTGGTGGCGGCGGCGCGGGTGATCGGCGCGCAGGCCGGCGTCAGCCTGGCACCGCCACCAGCCGCGCTGAAGGGCCTGCCGATAGTGGAAGTACCCGCTGCCGGTAATGGCGACACGCTGGCCGTGTTCGTTTCCGGCGATGGCGGCTGGGCCGGCCTGGACAAGGACGTGGCATCGTCGCTCAACGAGCATGGCGTGGCCGTGGTCGGCATCGACTCACTGCGCTACTTCTGGAGCGAACGCACGCCGAAGGGATTTGCCACTGACCTGCAGAAGATCATCGATCACTACCGCCAGCAGTGGCATCGCGACAAGGTGATGCTGATCGGTTTCTCGCAGGGTGCCGACGTGCTGCCGGCCACCATCAACCAGCTCGATGCCGATACCCGCGCAGCGCTGGATCGTATCGTGCTGTTGTCGGTAGGCAGGAAGGCCGACTTTGAATTCCACGTCAGCAACTGGCTGGGTGGTGGCGGCGATGGTCTGCCGATCGCGCCGGAAGTGGCGAAGCTGCCGGCGGCGAAGACCCTCTGCGTGTATGGCGACAAGGATGACGACGCGCTGTGCCCCGGCCTGCCGGCCAACGACGGCGTGCAGAAGGTGAAGCTGCCGGGCGACCATCACTTCAATGGTGATTACGACCGATTGGCCGAAGTGATCCTCAAGGGCGGGGCGTAGCGCCGGGCCACGCCCGAACGCTGTCGCCGCCGTGTCGACCAAGGTCGACACCTACCGGGTGGTTTGCAGCGCCGGGCCATGCCCGGCGGCTCAGGGCTTCAGTTACGCCGCGGGTCCAGCGAGATCAGGCGCGTGGCATCCAGCAACGCGGCCGGCAGATGCATGCCGCCGGGTGCTGCCAGATAGCGCGGTCGCCACTGCGGGTCGAACTTCGACTTGAAGCGGCGCAGGCCACTGAAGCCATAGAAGCGTTCGCCATGCCGCGCGAGCAGGCCGGCCAGTCGGTTCCAGCGACCAGCAAGGCGATGCTGGGCCAGCCCGGACAGCGGCGCCATGCCCAGCGAGAAGCGCGCATAGCCCTGCGCGCGGCCCCACAGGAACAGCTCGATGAACAGGAAGTCCATCGTGCCCTTCGGTGCCTCGTTGACGTGGCGCATGAGGTCCACCGACAGCTCGGCACCGGCCGGTGCCTGCCACAGGTTGGCGAATGCCACGATCTGGCCCTCGGCTTCGACCAGCGCCACCGGGAAGCGCGCCAGGTAATCCGGATCGTAGCTGCCCAGCGAGAAACCCTTCTCGTCGCCGGCCTTGTCTTCCAGCCACGCGTTGGAGATCGCGTGCAGGCGGGGAAGCAGGCTGGGAATCTCTTCCACCGGTGCCACGCGGAACGAAAGGCCCCCGCGCTTGCCACGGTTCCAGGCCTGGCGCAGATCGGCGCGTTCGCGGCCTTCCAGGCCGAAGTCGTGCAAGGGCACGATCGCTTCCTCGCCCAGCTTGACCAGGCCCAGGCCCAGGTCGAGATAGGTCTGCCAGTAGGTCTCGCCCACCTGGTAGAACACCGGGCGCAGGCCGAGCCGGTCAGCTTCCTCGCGGAAGCGCCATATCAGCGCGCGCGCCACATCAGGCGGGCCGACCGGATCGCCCATCGCGATCAGCGAACCGCCGTAGCGCTGCATCATCACGAAGCCCTGTTTCGCATCATCGCGCAGCACCGCCTTGTCGGCGGTCAGTACCAGGCAGGCCTGGGTATCGGTGGCACCGGCCAGTACCGGCGCCAATGATTGCAGCGTGGCCTCGTCGGCGGCTGGCAGCGGGCTGCGCGTACTGTGCAGCAGCCGCGCCAGGCCGAACATCACCAGCGCGATCGCCACCACCAGCAGCGCACGCAGCGCACGCGGTGCGTTGCCGGATATCGCAAACTGCCACCACAGCTCGTTCTGGTACTCGACATGGCTGTAGGTGAAGAACAACAGCCAGGTGACCGCCACCAGTACCAGGCCGAGGTTGCGCAGCCATGGCCACGACCATGCTTCATCGAGCAGCGCGCCCTGGCGGTAGAACTCGCGGCGTGCGGCCCACAGCGCCATCGCCACCAGCAGGGCGGAGACCGCGATCAACGGTTGGCCACCGCGCAGCCACAGTGGCAACGGGGTGATCACGCACACGGCCATCGCCAGCATCCATGCGGCATGGCTGCGCCGGGCCAGGCCCTGGCCGATCAGCAGCAGGGCGACGCCGCTGAGGCTGCCGATCAGATGGGACGTTTCCAGGATCGGCAGTGATGCGTTGACCAGGTGACGGCGCGGCGTGGGCAACGTGCCGTCGATGACCAGCGCAGCACCGATGCTGAACACCGCCAGCGCGATGATCTGCGGCAACCATGGGCGCAGCGCGTTCCAGCCGGCACGGGTTGCCCCGGCACTGGCCTGCAGCGGCTGGCGCAGCGCGGGTGCAAGCGCGAGCAGGGTGGCCAGCAGCAGGGGCAGCACGTAGTAGGTGACGCGGTAGATCAACGCCGCCGCCAGCACCGCAGCCGGTGCCACCTGTGGCAGCAGCTTCAGCAGGCTCCATTCGAACACGCCGAGGCCGGCGGGCACGGTCGAAACCAGGCCGGCCAGCACCGCGACCAGGTACAGGCCGACGAAGCCGGGCAGGCCGGTCGGCGTCGAGTCCGGAAGCAGCACATAGAACGCGGCACTGGCCAGCACCAGCTCGATCACGCTGAGCACGGTCACCCCGATCATCGTGCGCCGGTCGGGCAGCCACAGCGCATGGCCGAACACGCTGAACTGGCGTCCATCGCGGCCGACCAGTAGCAGGGTGGCCGCATAGGCCAGCAGCGCGACGATGCCGACCACGCGCACCGCATCCGGGTCCAGCGGCAGGGCAAGCGCCGCTGCCGCCGGTTCCATGCACAGCGCCACGCTGATCAGCAGCCACGCACCGAACACGAAGCCGAGCGTGCTCATCAGCACGACCTGGCCGATCTGCGCCAGGTCGAGGCCGGCGGTACGGTAGCCGCGCAGGCGCACCGCACCGCCGGTGAGCGCGGCAAAGCCCACGGTCTGGCCGAGCGTGTGTGCCAGGAACGCGGTGATGCCGATGCGCGCCGGATGCACGCGGATGCCGCTGCGGCGCAGGCCGATGGCATCAAAGCCGATCAGGCAGGCATAGCTGGCCAGGCCCAGCACGACAGTAAGCGCGATCTGCGTGCCACTGAGCTGGTGGAAGGCATGGCGGATGGCGCGGTAGCCGTTCTCATCGAACTCGTTGGCCAGGCCGTGCAGCGCCAACGCAAGGATCAGCAGCGGGATGACGATGGTGAGGACCCGCTTCCATGCCGGGGTGGAGGGAGCGGTGGCGGGGTCGGTGGTTTCGGTCATCGGCGCAAGGGTGCGTCAGGGAGGGCGAGGGCGGTGTCAATGCAGCCGTGGCGCATCGTGCGCCTGTCGCTGGCATTTGACCAGCGTCGCTGTCGGAAGCCGGTAGTGACCGTGTGTGGATGGCTGCCCTGCACCCATCGTTGACCGGTTTGGAGGACAATGCAGGCCTGATCACCCGCAGGAGCCACGCCCATGATGGAGCGTTACGACGTCGGACCGCGCATGTCCGAAATGACCGTGTACAACAAGGTCGCCTACCTTTCCGGCCAGATTCCGGAAGACACCAGCCAGGACATCACCGGGCAGACCCGGCAGGTGCTGGCCGAGATCGACAAGCTGCTGGCGCTGGTGGCCAGTGATCGCCAGCACGTGTTGCGCGCCGAAGTGTTCCTGGCCGACATGGCCGATTTCGACGGTATGAACAAGGCATGGGATGAGTGGGTGGTGGAAGGTGCGACCCCGGCGCGCGCCACGGTCGAGGCCAAGCTGGCCCACGCCGACTGGAAGGTCGAGATCGTGGTGACGGCGGCAGTGCCGTAACGGCAAGGTCACCTCCCAGCAGTGGAGGGGGGGTAGAGTCGACTGTCGCGCGCAGCGCGGGGTTTTGCGCCGCCGGAACGAAGAGCAGTCGACTAACAGCCGACTCTACCCCGCCGCTCCACCGCCGGTTGGTCTGGTGGCTAGGCCGGCACCAGCTCGATGCAGTCCACCGGGCACGGCGGGATGCACAGCTCGCAGCCGGTGCACAGATCGGCGATCACCGTGTGCATGTACTTGGCGCCGCCGACGATGGCGTCCACCGGGCAGGCCTGGATGCACTTGGTGCAGCCGATGCAGTCGGCTTCCACGATCAACGCCACCTGCGGCGCCTTGTGCTCGCCGCGCGAACGATCAAAAGGAATCGCCGGTACGCGCAGAACCTGGGCCAGCGCGCGTGCACCGGCATCGCCACCGGGTGGGCAGCGGTCGACGCCTGCCTCGCCGCGCGCCATCGCCTGCGCGTACGGTCGGCAACCGTCGTAGCCGCATTGCCCGCATTGGGTCTGCGGCAGCAGGCGGTCGAGGCGTTCGGTCAGGGGCGGGATCAGGCTCATGCGTGGCGAAGGCTGCGCGTCGGGTTACTTCAGGGGTTTGCCGCGGAACCAGCGCTCGTGGGCCAGCGCCAGCATCGGCTTGTCTTCGGAACTGTCACCGTAGGCATGGATGCGCACGTAACGCGACAGATCGAACTGGCGACGGATGTGCTCGACCTTGCGCGGGCCACAGTCGCCACCGGCGTAACGGCCGGTCAGGCGTCCGTCCTGACATTCCAGCCGGTTGCAGATCAACTGCAGGCCCAGCTGCTCGCACCACGGCCGCAGGTACAGGTCCAGCGAGCCGGACACGATCACCACGGTGTGCTGCTGTTCCTTGTGCCAGCGGATCTGCTCCAGCATTTCCGGGCGCACCACGTCGGGCAGGAACTCACGCGAGAAGCCGGCGGCCAGGGTGGCGATGTCGTCACTGTGGCGGTCGCTGAAGGTCAGGCGGGTGACGCGCGCGCGGATGCGTTCGGCCGAGATCAGCTTCAGCTTGTACGCGAGCAGCCACGGGCCGACCTTCCACCACGCCTGCGCCAGCTGTTCGGCGGTGGCCACGCGGCGCAGGAAACGGCCATAGGTATCGCAGGTGGTCACGGTGTGGTCGAAGTCGAACAGCGCCAGTTCCATTCCGTTGCCTCCCATCGCGTTGCCTCCGCTGGCCAATGCTGCCGGCGGGCGCGGCCGAGGCCACGCCCGCTGCGGGCATCAGCGGACCGGCATGCCCGGCTGCGCGCCGCTGTCGGCGTCCAGCAACGCCAGCGCACCGCCGTCGAAGCCGGCCGACAGGATCATGCCTTCGCTCAGGCCGAAGCGCATCTTGCGCGGGGCCAGGTTGGCGATGAACACCACGCTGCGGCCGACCAGCTTCTCCGGCTCGCCGTAGCTGCCACGGATACCGGAGAAGATCTGGCGCTTGCCCAGTTCACCTGCATCCAGCTCGAAGCGCAGCAGCTTGTCCGATCCTTCCACGAACTCGCAGACCAGCACCTTGCCGATGCGCAGGTCGAGCTTGGCGAAATCGTCGATGCCGATGTAGGCCGGCGCGTCGGCGCTCTTTGCTTCGTCCTTGGCCGGGGCCGGGGCGGCCGGCTTGGCGGCGGGGGCAGCGGCAGCCGCCGGCTGCAGGGTGTCCTTGGAGGCGTCGATCATGGCGTCAATCTTCTTCGGGTCGATACGGGTGAACAGCGGGGTGTAGTCGGTGATGCGGTGGCCCAGCAGCGGCTGTGCCAGTTCGGTCCAGTCGTTCACCGGCGCGGCCAGGAAGGCTTCGGCCTGCGCGGCGGTGGCCGGCAGCACCGGCTTCAGGGCGGTGACCAGCACGCGGAACAGGTTCAGGCCCTGGCTGCATACGGCCTGCAGTTGCGCATCGGCGCCTTCCTGCTTGGCGATGACCCACGGCTTGACGTCGTCGATGTAGCGGTTGGCTTCGTCGGCCAGGGTCATGGTCAGGCGGATCGCCGCGGCCGGGTCGTTGCGCTCGTAGGCTTCACGGATCGGCGCCAGGCCATCGACGAAGCGCTGGTACTGCGCCGCATCGGGCAGCTGCGCGGCCAGCTGCCCGTCGAAGCGCTTGCTGATGAAGCCGGCGCAGCGGCTGGCCAGGTTGACGAACTTGCCGACCAGGTCGGCGTTGACGCGGGCGATGAAGTCACCCAGGTTCAGGTCGAGATCGTCGACGCCACCGCCGGACTTGGCGGCGTAGTAGTAGCGCAGCGCTTCCGGCTCCAGGCCGACATCGAGGAAGGTACGCGCCATCACGAAGGTGCCGCGCGACTTGCTCATCTTGGCGCCGTCCACGGTCAGGTAGCCGTTGACGTGCAGGCGGGTCGGCGCGCGGTGACCGGTGCCGTGCAGCACCGCCGGCCAGAACAGGCCGTGGAAGTTGACGATGTCCTTGCCGATGAAGTGGTGCAGCTCGGTGCTGGTACCGGCGCGCAGGTGCGCTTCGAAGTCCTCGCCGATCCTGCCGCACAGGGTCTGGAAGCTGGACAGGTAGCCGATCGGCGCGTCCAGCCAGACGTAGAAGTACTTGCCCGGCTGGCCGGGAATCTGGAAGCCGAAGTACGGCGCATCGCGCGAGATGTCCCACGCGCGCAGGCCACCTTCGGCGTTGAGCCACTCGCCGAGCTTGGCCTTCACGCCCGGCAGGGCGACGTCGCCGGCCAGCCATTCGCGCAGGAACGCGTCGAAGTGGCCCACCTCGAAGAAGAAGTGCTCCGAATCGCGCATTTCCGGCGTGGCACCGGAGATGACCGAACGCGGTTCCTTCAGATCGGTCGGCGCATAGGTAGCGCCGCACACTTCGCAGTTGTCGCCGTATTGGTCGGGGCTGCCGCAGTTCGGGCAGATGCCCTTGACGTAGCGGTCGGGCAGGAACATGCCCTTGGCCGGGTCGTAGAACTGCGCCACCGAACGGCGGCTGATGTGGCCGGCCGCTTCCAGCTTCAGGTAGAACTGCTCGGTCAGCGCCTTGTTGGCCGCCGAATTGGTCGAGTCGTAGTGGTCGAAGGCCACGCCGAAGGCGGCGAAGTCACGTTCGTGGCTGGCCTGGATGTTGGCGATGAAGGTTTCCGGGGTGACCCCGGCCTTTTCCGCGGCCAGCATGATCGGCGTGCCATGGGTATCGTCGGCGCAGACAAACCAGGCCTTGCCGCCACTCATTCGCCGCGCACGCACCCAGATGTCGGCCTGGATGTAGCCGACCAGGTGGCCCAGGTGCAGCGGGCCGTTGGCGTAGGGCAGGGCGGTGGTGACGAGCGCGGTACGGGTCATGGTCGCGGGGTGAAGCCGAGGGGAACCGCAGAGTATCGCATGCCCGCAACGAGGTGACCCGGCCGAGGCCGGGTCACGGGGATGAAGCGGGGGCCGGGGCGCTTATTCGCGCTGCCAGGTCTGCGCGCGGCAGATGAAGGCGATGCAGCCGGACACGTCCAGCCGGGTGCCGCCGGGCTGCAGTTCCATCTTCGACTTGTAGGTCTTGCCGTTGGCCGGGTCGAGGATGGTGCCACCGGACCACTTGTTGGCGCCGTCGGCCTTCAGGTTCCAGAGGATGGTCATGCCCTTCACCGGCTTGTTCCTGTTGGCGCCTTCACAGCCGTCACAGACCGGGTTGGGGCCCTTGTCCGAGTGCAGGATGTCGACCACCTTGCCGGTCAGGGTGCCGTTGGCGGCCTGGGTGATCTCGACGATCGACTTCACCTTGCCGGTCTTGTCGTCGATGGTCTTCCAGCGGCCGGCGGCGCCATCGGCGGCCTGCGCCGAGAGCGCGGCCAGGCACAGCGGCAGTGCCAGCAGCAGGGTCTTGAAGGTCTTGCGCATGGTCCCCTCCCAGGGTTCATTCCGGCACGATGCCGGTACGGGTCGACTGTATACCCATTCGGCGGGGTATGGGGAAGGGGGGCTTTGCAGGGCTGCGCCCTGCACCCGCGGGGGCAACAGCAACTGCAACTGCAACAGCAACAGCAACAGCAACAGCGGGCTATCCGTGGGATGGCGGGGTGGGTCCGGTTGCGGGGGGCGCTGCAAGTCCCCCTCCGGGGCCCGGCCCAGCCGCTGGCGGCTGTGCGTTCGGGCGCTTGCGAAGCAGTGCTTCGCAAGCAAAGCGCCCTCACCCATGTAAGCTCGGTCGCCGCTTGCTCGTGGGCGCAGTCCTGCGCACACGGCAAGACCGGGGTTGGGCGTCCTGCCCAACCCGCCCGAGGCATGCCTCGGGCCCATGCGGCTCACGCCCCCGCAACCGGACCCACCCCGCCTTCGACAGGTCTCCGCGATCTGTTGGAATGCCACGGCCTGCTCTTGGTGGGTGTCGACCTTGGTCGACACGTAGATCCACGCCATGCGTGGATGGGCCTCCGCGATTGAAAATCGCTCACGCGATCTCGTACAGCTCCAGCGGCAGGTCGTCGGGGTCGGCGAAGAAGGTGAAGCGTCGGCCGGTGTATTCGTCCACGCGGATCGGTTCGCAGGCGACACCATGCGCGGCCAGGCGCTGGATGAAGGGTTCCAGTGCAGCCACCCGGAACGCGAGGTGGCGCAGACCCTGGGCCTCTGGGCGGCTGGGACGGGGCGGCGGCGAGGGGAAGGAGAACAGTTCCAGCTGGCCGCCGTCGGGCAGGGCCAGGTCCAGCTTCCAGGAATCGCGTGCGGCGCGGTGGTTCTCCGCCAGCACGCGCAGGCCGAGGATGCGCACGTAGAAGTCCTTCGAGCGTGCGTAGTCGCTGCAGATCAGTGCGGCGTGGTGGATGCCCAGCAGGGCGTCAGAACCGGGGGTCATTGCAGGGTGTCCAGCCAGCGCTGGGCGATCTTCTGCGCCAGCGGATAGGGTTCGGGGTCGTTGCGGTTGGTCAGCACGATCACGGTCAGGTGCTTCTCCGGGTGGCGCACGATCACGTTGCGGAAGCCGATGCTCTCGCCGCTGTGCCATTGCACCGGACCATTCAGCCGCCAGCCGAAGCCGTAATGCGGCACGTCCGGTTCCGATGTGGTCGTCGCCGGGCTGAACATCGCGCGGCGCGAGGCCTTCGACAGCAGGCGGTCGTCGTACAGCGCCGCATCCCAGCGGGCCAGGTCGTCCAGCGAGGAGTAGATCCCGCCGTCTCCCAGTACGGCGCTGGTAGTGCTCTGGTCGGTGCGCTGCCAGCGGCCATCGATCCTGCTGTAGCCATAGGCGCGTGCGGCGACCGTGTCCACGCCGTCCTGGTGGGCCACGGTATGCGTCATGCCCAGCGGGCGGAAGATGCGTTGTTGCAGGAAGGCGGCGAAATCCTGGCCGGATGCGCGGCCCACGATCAGTGCCAGCAGTGCATAGCCGCTGTTGCTGTAGCGGTACTGCGTGCCCGGCGCGAAGTTCAGCCGGTCCTGGCGCGACAGCAGGGCCAGCACATCGGCATCGTGTACCTGCCGCGTGTCTGCCGGGTCCATCAGGTCTTCGTAGTCGAGCAGGCCGCTGGTATGCGAGAGCAGGTGGCGGAGGGTGATGCCCGCTGCAGCCGGTGGCAGCTCGGGCAGCCACTGCCGGGCCGGCTGGTCCAGCCCGAGCCGGCCGTCTTCCACCAGCAGCAGCACCGCCGCAGCGGTGAACTGCTTGCTGACCGAGGCCAGCCGGAAATTGCTGGCGGCTGTGACCGGGGTGCCGTCTTCGACCACCGCAAGGCCGTAGCCACGGCGGAACACCGGCTGCCCGTCATGCAGCACCAGCACTGCGGCGCCGGGCACCTGGCCATCGTAGGCCTGCATCAGGCCGTCGATACCGGCATCCGGTGGGGTCAGCACCGGTGCGGCGGCGCCCGCCAGAGGCAGCAGGCCCAGCACGGCGGCGAACAGGGCGACGGCAGGGCGCATGGTGGCTCCGGAAGCGTCACGGCGAAGGTGTGGGCGCAGCGCTGGCCGGCTGTGCCATCCAGCGCTCCATCTTGCGGTCCAGCACGTCCAGAGGCATCGAGCCGTCTTTCAGCAGTTCTGCATGGAAGCGGCGCAGATCGAAGGCTGCGCCCTGGCGTGCCTTGGCCTTGTCGCGCAGGGCAACGATGGTGGTCAGGCCGGCGACGTTCGACAGTGCCTGGCCGGGCTGGGCCATGATCCGCTCGACTTCGGCGTTGGCGTCATCGCTGCTCATGTCCACCGTCTTCTGCAGGTAGGCCACGGCCTGCTGCTTGCTCCAGCCCTGTGCATTGACGCCGGTGTCGGCGACGACGCGCGCGGCGCGCAACAGGCGTGAGTACAGGTAGCCGATACGGTCGTAGGGATCGGTGTAGACGCCGAGGTCTTCACCCAGCGTTTCGGCGTACAGGCCCCAGCCTTCGACGAACGCAAGATCGCCACCGAGGCGACGGAAGCGTGGCAGCTTGGCCAGCTCCTGCTGCAGGCCCAGTTGCACGTGATGGCCGGGAATCGCTTCATGCAGGTACTGCACCGGCACGCTCCAGCGCTTGCGGCTGGGCAGGTCGCGGGTGTTGATGTACAGCACGCCGGGCTGCCCGGGCGGCGACGGCTGGTAGGCGGCAGCGGCGGCGGTCAGCGCCCGTTCCGGTTCCACTGCGCGTACTTCCAGCGCGGACTTCGGCAGCGTATCGAGCACCTGCGGCAGGCGCGCGTTGACCTGCTGCTGCACCTGGCGGTAGCGGCTGATCAGTGCATTGGCATCGCTGTACTGGAACTGGCGATCGTTGCGCATGCTGCGCAGCAGCTTTGCCGGCGTGCCACGCAGCTTGGCGTCCTTCATCACCGTGGCGATCTGTGCCTGCAGTTCCTGCACGCGTTGCTCGCCCAGCGCGTGCAGCTGCGCGGCGGTCTGGTCGCTGGCGGTGGTCTGCACGATCAGGTTGGCGTACCAGGCCTGGCCGTCGGGCAGCGCGCCCATGCCGCTGCTGGCGCGCGTGGCCGGCAGGTACTCGGTGGCGATGAAGCCGCGCAGGGCGCGGTAGGCGGGCATGATGCGCAGTTCGATCATGCGCTTGTACTCGGCACTGATGCGCGCCTTGTCTTCGGCCGCAATCGTGTTCGGCATGGTGCGGATCGGCGACCAGAAGATGCTCTCTTCAGCGGTCGGCTTGATCACTGCATCCAGCTGCGGCAGCACCTTCTCCATCAGGTCGCGCGGCTGCACCACGTCGGCCTTCATGCCCTGGCGCATGTTGTCGATGGCCTGGTCGAACAGTTCGGGAATGCCGAGCGAGCGGCGCGACCAGGTGTCATAGTCCTGCACGGTGTTGAACGGCTGCGCGCCCGCGCCGGAGCCGAGGATCGCCATGATGCTGCCGATGTTGTAGTACTGGCTGATCGGCATCATCCAGCTCGGGTAGCGCTCGGCAGCCAGCGAGGCGCGCGCGTCACGTACGAAGATCTCGTAACTGAGCAGGTCCTGGCCCTGCAGGCCATCGCTGCCGAGTTTTTCGACCTTGCCCAGCCACTGCGTGGTGAAGTCGTGCGACTGCTGGCGCCAGGCGGCGGACAGGATGTTGGGCAGCTGGTCGTTGTAGCGCGGTTCGCCCTGGAACGTGGCCTGCAGCGGGTTCAACCGCATCGAGGCATCCCAGTACTCGTCGTACAGCCGTTCCAGCTGCACCTGCTTGGGCACGGCACGGGCCGGTGCGACCGGACGCGGCGCAGCGCGGCGCGCCGAACTGCCACGGGCCGGTGCGGTGGCACGGGCGGGCCTGGCCTTGGGCTTGGCGGCCTGGCGGGTCTGCGCAGCGGCAGGGCGGCTGGCCTTCTTCTTCGCTGCTTCGGCCGACGGCACGGCACTGAACAGGAACAACGCGGCAATGGCAGCGGCCAGGACGCGGGGGGAATACGGCATCAAGAAGCTTCCGTGGAACACAGATCGTGGAGCTTGCACGATCCGCGCGCGTACGGCCAGCGTGAAGACGCAGTCAGCTTGGTGGCGCTGGGGCTTCAGTCAGCCGCAGCGGCGGCGCGCAGTGCCGCCGCGCGATCGGCGCCCAGATAGCGGGTGATGGCACGCCGCATCAGGTAGAGCAACGGAATCAGGGCAATCGCAAAGCCCATCTTGTACACGTAGTTGACGCTGGCGACCGCAAGGAACAGCGAGGTCGGCCAGTGCTGCGGGCCCAGCACGAAGGCGATCCAGATCACCACGAAGCTGTCCACCACCTGCGAGATCGCAGTCGATCCGGTCGCACGCAGCCACACGTGGCGTTCGCCGGTGGCCTGGCGGATGCGGTGGAACACCGCCACGTCGATCAGCTGGCCGAGCAGGAAGGCCACCAGCGAACCGGCGATGGTCCACATGCCCTGGCCGAACACGGCTGCGAACGCGGCCTGGTAGTCGGGCACACCATGGTCATCCATCGACGTGACCCACCAGCTGGCCGGCGCCAGCGAAATGGCCGCGAAGGCGAACAGGAAACCGTAGCCGATCAGCACCACCGCCAGCCACGAGATGAAGCGCACGCCGCGCTTGCCGAAAAACTCGTTGATGGTGTCGGTCATGATGAACACCACCGGCCACAGCAGGGTACCGGCGGTGAAGCTGAGCGAGCCGGTCTGGCCGAACAGGTTCCAGTTCAGCGGGGCGATGCCCAGCGTGTCTTCCAGCGCGAAGATCTTCACCCCGATCAGCTCGGCCAGCACCGCATTGCCGCAGAAGAACGCGGCCAGCACGATGAACAGCAGGACCGCGCGGTCCTGCAGCGGGCGCTCGATCGGCGCCGGGGTCATTCGGTGCGTTCGCCGGTGCGTTCGCCGGCGCGGGTGAACGGCACGCTGGACGGTGCGACGGCGCCGCCGGAAATGATGAAGCTCATGGCCTGGTCGACGGTCCAGTCAGTCGGGGTCAGCAGTTCCACCGGCACGATTTCCAGGTAGCCCGAGGTCGGGTTCGGCGTGGTCGGTACATACACCGCGGCCAGCTCACGGTCGGTGCCGTGTTCCTTGATCACGCGGGTGACCAGTCCGACCGATTTCATGTCGCGGTGCGGGAAGTCGATCAGCACCACGCGCTGGGTGCTGCCCGGTTCGGTCTGCAGCATGTCCAGCAGCTTCTTTGCGCTGTCGTAGATGATGCTGGCCAGCGGAATGCGCTTGATGACCGCGCCCACCCAGCGCAGCAGGCGCTGGCCGAGCACGCGGCGGCTGGCCACGCCCACCGCCAGGATCACCAGCAGGGTGGCCAGCAGGGCGATGGTGTCCTGGATCCATTCGGCGCGGACCCAGCCGAGGTAGTGCGGGAAGCTTGTCGCGATCTGCTCGGACAGCGGTACCACCAGCGGGCTGGAAATGCCCGACAGCAACACGAACACGAACTTGACCACGACCCAGGTCAGCCAGATCGGCAGCAGGGTCAGCAGGCCGGTCAGGAACAGGCGCTGCAGGGAGGGGCGGGGGACCAGGGCGGGGGCTTCGAGCGACATGTGCGCATTGTAGCGGTCACTGCCGGTCGATTACGCTGGTGGATCGACTGCGGCAACGAGCCATGGAAGGGAAGCTGTGTTGAAGATTCTGCGCGGACTGGGCTGGACCCTGGCGGGCCTGCTGCTGTTGACCATCGTGGTGTGGTGCGCCTCACGCATGTGGCCGGTGCCGGAATCGCGGTTGCAGGCGCAGCACCGGCTGGAAGCGCGGCTGCCGGCGAGCGGGCGCAACGGTTATGCCCTGTTGTGGACGCTGCCGTTCGACGATCTGGATGCCCGCCAGCGCGAGCAGGCGTTGGCCGAGGACGTGCGCCGTTGGGAGGCCGACCTGCTGGGCAGCAGCGGCGGCCAGACACACCTGGTGGCCAACCATGCCGAGCTGCGCTCGCGGCCCGGTGCCAGTTGCGGGCCGGCCGCCCGCGGCTGCCTCGCCCAGGTCCGCGCGGACCCGCAACGCTTCGTGGAGGCCCATGCCGGGCACCAGCAGTTGCACGCGCGGCTGGATCAGCTCGCCGAAGCAGACTACTTCGTATCGCCGTTCCAGCCGAAGGGCGAGGGCATCCTGGTGCCGATGCCGACCTACGGGCTGGTGGTCGATGCCACCAGCGCACGTGCGCTGGCGTTCGTACAGGGTGACATCGACGGTGCCCTGCGCGGCAGCTGCCGGGGAGTGCAGCTGGGCCGGCGGCTGGTGCCCGGTGGCAGCTATCTGGTCGAAAGCATCATCGGCGCCAGCCTGGTACAGGCCAACGCGCAGCTGCTGGCCGACATGCTGGTCGAACTGCCTGCCGATCACCCGCTGCCGGCCGAATGCGAACAGGCCATGCAGCCGATGCGGGCCGACGAGCAGAGCCTGTGCCGTGCGATGCAGGGCGAGTATGCGATGAACCGGGTGGCGATCGAGACCTCGGCGCGGGAATTCGGCGGCGCGCTGGTACTGGACCGCAGCAGCACCCTGGCCCGTGCGGCCGGCAATCTCGGTTGGGCCTGTGGCGCGACGGCGACCGCTGCGCTGGAGGCGGACCGTCCGTTGCCGGCACCGGCGCCGCCGCAGCGTGACTTTGGTTGCCTGTCGAACGTCATGGGTTGCCTGTTGACCGACATTGCGGGTCCGGTCTATCCGGCCTATTCGTCGCGCACCCAGGACGCCGCGGCGATGCTGCGCCTGCTGGGTGCACAGCGCTGGCTGCGGCAGCAGCCGGGGGATCCGGTGGATGCCCTGCAGCGGTTGCCGGCACAGTTCGCCTCGCCGGTGCGGGTGCCGCGCTTGTCGGCGGATGGCCGCCATCTGCAGGTGCCGCGCCGCTCGCCGTCCCGCAGCAACGACGAAAGCCCGTGGCTGTCGGTGCCGCTGCAGGCGGAGCCAGCTTCGACTGCGTTGGCGCGCGATTGAGGCGCGCTCAGCGCGCGTGCGGCTTCAGGCGCAGGTACACCTGCTTGCGGACCTGTGCGACCACTTCGCCGCTTTCATCGATCACGTCGTTGCTGAACCAGCGCAGCACCTTCTCGCCACTGGCCGCTTCGGCGCGCAGTTCATCCAGCAGCGCGTCGTCGATGCGGAACGACGTCCGCACGATGCCACGGCCCGGCGTGAGGAAGTCGATGGCGCCGGCGCGGTCCCACACGTAGTAGTCGCGGCCGAGGATGTGCAGCAGGCCGAGCATCCAGAACGGATCGGTCATCGCGAACAGGCTGCCGCCGAAGTGGGTGCCGACGTAGTTGCGGTTCCATGGCCGCAGGCGCAGCTCGACATCAATCTGCCGGTAGTCGGGGGTGATGCGGGTGACGTGGATGCCGGTGAACAGGAAGGGCGGCCAGAGGTTGATGCCGAAGCGGAACAGACGGGCGTTCATGCGGATCCGGGGGCGCTGGGCGAGGTGCCCAGTCTAACCATTCGCATGCGTATGTTGCACCCGGTGGCACCGGTCACGCGCCGCCGTCCATCACATACCCGTCGCGTCCATTCGCTTTGGCCTGGTACAGCGCGGTGTCGGCCCCTTCGACGAAATGATGCGGTTGCAGCTCGCCTTCCGGTACCCGGGTAAACACGCCGATGGTGAGCGTCACCCGATCGTCGCTGCCGTCACCGTGTACCGGCAACGCACGTACGCAGTCGATCAGGTCCTGGATGACAAGCCGCGCGCCTTCGGCCGGGGTATCGGGCAGTACCAGTGCGAATTCATCGCCACCGTAACGCGCGGCCATGTCGCGCGGCCGCCGCGCATGCGCGCCGATCAACCGGGCGACGTCCCGCAGCACGCGGTCGCCGACCTGGTGGCCATGGCGGTCGTTGTGGCGCTTGAAGTGGTCGACATCGATCAGCGCCAGGCTCAGTGGCTTGCCGTTGCGTCGTGCGGCGTCGCATTCCTGCTGCAGCGCCTGTTCGAAACGCAGGCGATTGCCAAGGCCGGTCAGTGCGTCGCGGTTGGCCTGCCGGTGCCAGGCCGAAATCCGCCAGATCGCCCAGGCCAGCAGTACCAGCAGGACGCCCAGCAGGGCGGTGGCTGGCGCCCACCAGAGGTTGCTGGTGCGCAACAGCAACCAGCTCAGCAGAGGAGCAAGCGGCAGCGAACACAGCGCCGCCAGCCACGGCAGGCGCAGGCCGAGCAGGATCACACACAGCGCCACCAGCACCGCGCTGATGGTGTGCTGCCAGAAGCGGGGCAGCACCTCGATCTGCTTGTGCTGCAGCAGCATCGAGGCGATGTTGGCCTGGTACTCGCTGCCGCTCATCCAGAACTCGCGGGTGGTCGGGGTCAGCAGGCGCGGTGCGATGCCGCTGGCGGTCATGCCGACGATGATGCGGCGGCCATGCAGCATCGCCATGTCCACGTGGCCATCGAGTACGTCTGCGTAGGAAACCTGCGGCAACTGCTCGGGAGGTCCGGCATAGCGCACCCGCACGTAGTCGTTGCGCCGCCATTGATAAGGCGAGCCCACCTCGGGATCAGGGTCGGGCAGTCCGCGCACCGCGCCCGCAGGCAGGCCGGTCAGGGCCAGCCCGAGCGCCGGCCAATGCGCCTTGCCGATGCCCGCATGCAGGTAGATGCCGCGGGCGACGCCGTCGCTGTCCACCTCAACGTCGGTGTGGCCGATGGCGGCGGCACTGGCCGCGATCTGCGGAACCGGCAGCATTTCCTCGGCCATGCGATCACCGGCTGCCGGTGCGGCCAGCACCGGCAGCACCACCCGGCCATTGCGACGGATGGCCGCGGCCAGCGCCTCATCCTGGCGGCTGTCGCGGCGGTCCGGCTCGGACAGCATCAGATCCAGCGCGACCCGTTCGGCACCGGCATCGGTCAGGCGATCCAGCAACCGGGCGTGGACCGAGCGCGGCCACGGCCATTGGCCGATGCGTTGCAGGCTGCCTTCGTCGATGGCCACGATCAGCACGCTCGGGTCGGGTCGATAGTCCCAGTTGCCGACCATCGCGTCGTAGGTGGCCTCGTCCTGCCGCCACAGCCATTGGCCCTGGCTGGCGACGAGGGTCAGTATCCCGGCCAGCATGGCCAGCAGGATCCGCTTCGACCACGGCAGCGGCGAACGCCTCACAACAGCAGCCACAGCAGCAGGGCACCGCCACCGGTGCCATAGCAGAGGCGACACGGCAGGGCGATCTTCTGGGCAGGCGAGAACTCGCCAGCATGGCCGTCATCGTCGATGTACTGCACGCGCACATGCAGGGTGCCGCGCCACGGACGCTTGAAGCTGACCTGCGGTTCGGCCACGGTTTCGTCGACCAGGGGTGCCTTGAAGTCGCCGCGGCGGTCGACCTGCACGCGATAGCGCTGGCCTTCGCTGCTGGCCTGCCAACGCAGGGTCAGCTCACCGTGCGCGGCCTCGGGCGGTTGCAGCGCAGGATCCACCGGCTCGTTGCTCAGCTGCAGTGGCAGGGCCTGGCCATAGCGCCCCTGGTGCCCATCGGCGCTGCGGGAGGCGATCCGCCAGAAGTAGTGACCCGGCGGCAATGGCTGCGCCAGGCGCAGGTCGGTGCCGGTGCTGGTCTGTTCCTGCAGTGGCTGTACGAAGGTGGAATCAGCCGCGATCTGCAGCACGCTGCTGCGCGCACCGGGGGCTTGGCTCCAGCGGAAACGCGGGCGGTCGCTGTTGATTGTCTGTCCATGCAGCGGGGCCAGGGTCAGCGGCGGTGGAGGCTGGTCGCTGAGTTCGAAGTCGGCACTGGCGTCGATGCCTTCCACACCCTGCGCATCGACCGCGCGCAGCAGGATGCGCAGCTGGCCCGGCGGCAGATCGCCGATGGCCAGGCGGGTATCGGGGGTGGTGGCAGCGAACAGCAGGATCTCCGGCGTGGCTGCCTCCACCACTTCAACGCGGTAATGCGCGGCGCCGGCGACCGGAGTCCATGCCAGCAGCGTCGGCAACGGGGCCAGGCGCAGTTCATCGTTGCGCAGCTGCGGTGCCGGCAGCAGTACGGAGACTGTGTCCGGAGCGGCGTCTGCGCTGGCGCTGCGGGTGGCCTGTCCGGGCTGGACCATGCGCTGGCCATGGGTGTTGCCGACCTGCACCTTGCCCTGCAGGACCTCGGTGGCCGCGACATCACGACCGTCGCCGGCACTGACCCGGAAGACGGTGCCGCGCACGCTGCTGGTGGCGGTGGGCGCATCGATGATGTAGCGCGATGCCGGGCCGCGCGCGGGCGTCACCCGATTGCTGGCGCGGCCCTGCTGCAGGCGCAGGCGGGTGTCGACCATGCCGGTGTGGCCATAGCGGCTGAGCTGGTCCAGGCGCAGGCGCGAGTACTCACGCAGCTGCAGGCGCGACGCATCGGCAAATTCCAGCGTGACGCTGGATTCGCCCTCGGTCTGTACGGTGTCTCCGATATGCAGCTGCTCGCCGGCCTGGATGGCGCGGCTGGCGCTGCCGTCTCCACTGGACAGTTCGACCTTGCCGCGGACCGAGAGCACCCGCGCCGGTGCCGGTTCGATGCGCAGCCAGCTGATGGGGAAACGCAGCAGCTGGCCGGGCGGCAGCCGGTAGGGGTTGTCGATTCGGTTGTGCTGCTGGAGCTGTTGCCAGCGCACCGAGGGTTTCAGATACACGCCACCCAGATCCCACAGGGTGTCGCCGGGGCGGACCCGGTAGTTCCAGTCCTGCGCGGCGGCGATGGCCGGCAGCAGAAGCAGGGCACAGAGCAGGGCGCCCTGGAAGCGCATGGCAAACAACAGCGAGCGGACGAAGGTCACAGTTTTGCAATCCCGGCAATGCGGGGGTGCAGCTGCAAGACCCCATGGCCCCGACCTCATCCCCCCGAACGGATCGTGGCGGCCGTACGGCCGCCATCGTGCGCATTATTGCCCGCGTCCAGTGCAGGGATTCTGAACGAACCCGGCTTCCGTTCAGAACAGCAGGGAGGCCATCCTGCGGCGGTACTGGCCGACCAGGTCCTCGTCGGAGATCACATTGAAGGCATCGATCAGCGCCTTGCGCGGCAGGCCTTCCTCGAAACTCCGGTCGATCCGCAGCATTTCCAGGAACTGCGCCAGCGCGGCTTCGTCATGGCCGCCGAGCAGCAGCTGCACGCCGCGCAGGTGGCGGGCCTTGAGGTCATTGCCGTTGGCGGCGATGCGCGCGTCCAGCACCTCGGCGGCCGGGGCGTCCTTCAGGGCGGCGGCAAAGGACAGCCGAGCGCGGGCGCGCACGGCGCGGTCGTCGGTGGCCAGGTTGGCGGGCAGGCCGTCGATCAGCGTACCGGCTTCGTCCACGCCGCCGATCTGCAGCAGGGCCAGGGCCAGGTCGAGCTTCAGCTCGTCCTTGTCCGGCTCGGCGGCGATCTGCGCACGCAGTACGTCCACCTGTGCCTGCGGATCCAACGGCGCTTCGTCCTCGGCGGCAGTGTCGCCGACGTCGGCCGGCACGATGCCGTGCTGGGCCAGGAACTCACGCAGCTGGCCTTCCGGGATGGCGCCGGGGAAACCGTCCACCAGCTGGCCGCCCTTGACCAGGAACACGGTGGGCACCGAGCGGATCTGGAAGGCGGCGGCAATCTGCTGTTCCTTGTCGACATCGACCTTGGCCAGCTCGAAGGCACCGTTGTATTCGGCGGCCAGCTTTTCCAGCATCGGCCCCAAGGTCTTGCAGGGGCCGCACCACGTGGCCCAGAAGTCGACCAGCACCGGCGTCTGCAGCGACTTCTGCAGGACTTCGGCCTCGAAGGTCGCAGTGGTGGCGTCGAATACGTAGGTCGTCTCGGTCATGGGGGAGGCATCGATTGGCATCTGGAGACCGATTCTATGATGACGATCGATGCCAGTCTCAACCCGGACTGCGGCAAATGCCCGACAATGCGTCGTTCCCGCCGCCGTTGCTCCTGGAGCCTGCATGACCTCCCCGTCTTCCCTGTTGCGTCTGTCCGGCCCTGCCGCCGCACTGCTGTTCGTGCTGGCGGTGCTGGGCTTCGGCACCGGCCTGGAAGGTTATGCACAGGCGCGGCACCCGGTGGCCCTGCTGGGCGCACACGGCGTGCCGCACGCGTTGGCCTTCAATCTGCTGGGCTTCGTACTGCCGGGCCTGTTGGCGGTGGTCGTGGCCGAGTGCCTGCGCCGACAGCTGCCGGCCAGTGCTGGCTGGGCGCCGCGGGTGGGCAGCCAGATGCTGTTGCTGGGCGGACTGGCCTTCACCGCGATGGGCTTGATGCCGCTGGATGTGGACGATCTGCACGGGCCGGCCAGCCAGCTGCACGCCAGTGCCTGGATGATCTGGGTGCTGGGCTTCGTCGCCGGCACCCTGTTGCTGGGCATCTCCCAGCTGCGCCAGACGCACGGCCGCGCCCTGGGCGGGGTGGCGCTCGCCTGTGGCGTGCTGGCGGCGCTGGCTGCCTTTGCGCTGCAGGGCGTGCTGCCGGCGCCGCTGGCACAACGGCTTGCATTCGCCTGCTGGGCGGTCTGGCTGGCGCTGGCCCTGCCTCTGTCGCGACCGCGCTGAGACCGGCTCCGGGCGCTGGCGGGGCCGGCGGTCGGCGGGCAGGATTGGAGACGTTTGCCGCACTGCGGTACGCTGTACCGCTTTGCCGCCGCATCCGCGTGTTCCATGACCAGCGCTGAAACCAACGCCTACGACCCGCAGCAGGTTGAATCCGCCGCCCAGAAGTACTGGGACGCCACCCGTGCCTTCGAAGTCGACGAGACTTCGGACAAGCCGAAGTACTACTGCCTGTCGATGCTTCCGTACCCGTCCGGTGCGCTGCACATGGGCCACGTGCGCAATTACACCATCGGCGACGTGATCAGCCGCTACAAGCGCATGACCGGGCACAACGTGCTGCAGCCGATGGGCTGGGACGCGTTCGGCCTGCCTGCGGAGAACGCGGCAATCAAGAACAAGACCGCACCGGCGGCCTGGACCTACAAGAACATCGAGCACATGCGTGGCCAGTTCAAGGCCATGGGCTATGCGGTGGACTGGTCGCGCGAATTCGCCACCTGCCGCCCGGACTACTATGTCCACGAACAGCGCATGTTCACGCGCCTGATGCGCAAGGGCCTGGCCTACCGCCGCAATGCGGTGGTGAACTGGGATCCGGTCGACCAGACCGTGCTGGCCAACGAGCAGGTCATCGATGGCCGTGGTTGGCGTTCCGGTGCGCTGGTCGAGAAGCGCGAGATCCCGCAGTGGTTCCTGCGCATCACCGATTACGCCCAGGAACTGCTGGACGGCCTGGATGAACTGGACGGCTGGCCGGATTCGGTCAAGACCATGCAGCGCAACTGGATCGGCCGCTCCGAGGGCCTGGAAATCCAGTTCGACGTGCGTGATGTCGACGGCACTGCGCTGGATCCGCTGCGCGTGTTCACCACCCGACCGGATACCGTGATGGGCGTGACTTTCGTGTCGATCGCCGCCGAACATCCGCTGGCCCTGCATGCGGCGAAGAACAACCCGGAACTGGCTGCGCTGCTGTCCGAAATGAAGCAGGGTGGCGTGTCCGAGGCCGAGCTGGAAACCCAGGAAAAGCGCGGCATGGACACCGGCCTGCGTGCCATCCATCCGGTCACCGGCGAAAAGGTGCCGGTGTGGGTCGCCAACTTCGTGCTGATGGGCTACGGCACCGGTGCGGTGATGGCTGTTCCGGGCCACGACCAGCGCGACAATGAAGTGGCAAACAAGTACGGCCTGCCGATCAAGCAGGTGATCGCGCTGAAGGATCCGCGCAACGACGACGAGCGCACCTGGGATGGTGCCCGCTGGCAGGACTGGTACAGCGACAAGAACCGTGCCTTCGAGCTGGTCAACTCGGCCGAATTCGATGGGCTGGATTTCCAGGGCGCCTTCGAAGCCCTGGCCGAACGCTTCGAGCGCAAGGCCCAGGGCCAGCGCCGCGTCAACTATCGCCTGCGCGACTGGGGCGTGAGCCGCCAGCGCTACTGGGGTTGCCCGATTCCGGTGATCTACTGCGACAAGTGCGGTGCGGTGCCGGTGCCGGAAGAGCAGCTGCCGGTGGTGCTGCCGGAGGACGTGGCGTTCTCGGGGACTGGTTCGCCGATCAAGACCGATCCGGAATGGCGCAAGACCACCTGCCCGGAATGCGGCGGCGCGGCCGAGCGCGAGACCGACACCTTCGACACCTTCATGGAGTCGAGCTGGTACTACGCCCGCTACACCTCGCCGGGTGCCCGAGATGCGGTCGACAAGCGCGGCAATTACTGGTTGCCGGTCGACCAGTACATCGGCGGCATCGAGCACGCGATCCTGCACCTGATGTATTTCCGCTTCTACCACAAGCTGCTGCGCGACGCGCGGATGGTGGACAGCAACGAACCGGCACGCAACCTGCTGTGCCAGGGCATGGTGATCGCCGAGACCTACTACCGCCCGAACCCGGACGGCTCGAAGGACTGGATCAATCCGGCCGATGTGGAAGTGCAGCGCGACGAGCGCGGCCGCATCACTGGCGCCACGCTGATCGCCGACGGCCAGCCGGTGGTGGTCGGTGGCACTGAAAAGATGTCCAAGTCGAAGAACAACGGCGTGGACCCGCAGGCGATGG
This sequence comes from Stenotrophomonas sp. YJH_SMC_21, assembly GCF_059369555.1. NCBI lineage: Bacteria > Pseudomonadati > Pseudomonadota > Gammaproteobacteria > Lysobacterales > Lysobacteraceae > Stenotrophomonas > Stenotrophomonas sp. YJH_SMC_21. The sequence continues at coordinate 465,374 of NZ_JCAFSU010000002.1, read as the reverse complement.
TCGACAAGTACGGTGCCGACACCGTGCGCCTGTTCTCGATGTTCGCCGCCCCGCCGGAACAGTCGCTGGAGTGGAACGAAGCCGGCGTGGACGGCATGGCGCGCTTCCTGCGCCGCCTGTGGGCCCAGGTGCAGAAGCACGCCGCCGACGGTGCCGCCCCGGCGCTGGACGTGGCCGCGCTGGACGCCAGCCAGAAGGCACTGCGCCGCAAGACCCACGAGACCATCGGCAAGGTCGGTGACGACTATGGCCGTCGCCACAGCTTCAATACCGCCATCGCGGCGGTGATGGAACTGATGAACGCGCTGGCCAAGTTCGAGGACGGCAGCGAGCAGGGCCGTGCGGTGCGCCAGGAAGCGCTGCAGGCCATCGTACTGCTGCTGAACCCGATCACCCCGCATGCCAGCCACGCCCTGTGGCAGGTGCTGGGCCATGGCGAGACGCTGCTGGAAGACCAGCCGTTCCCGCAGGCCGACGCCGGTGCGCTGGTGCGCGACGCGCTGACCCTGGCCGTGCAGGTCAACGGCAAGCTGCGTGGCACCATCGAGGTGGCCGCCGATGCTGCACGCGAGCAGGTCGAAGCACTGGCTCTGGCCGAGCCGAATGCGGCCAAGTTCATGGAAGGCCTGACCGTGCGCAAGATCATCATCGTGCCGGGCAAGATCGTGAACATCGTCGCTGCCTGATGCATCCTGGGCCGGTCACCCACGCGGTGGCCGGTACCTTCCCGGTGCGGGGCCATGCACTTGATGGCCCTGCATTCACGCGGCTTCGGGCAGGCTGTGTGTTGCCGTGATCGCCCGGCTCCGCCAGACTGTCTCCATGACCCGAATCCTGCTTGCCCTCGTTCTTGTCCTCGGCCTTGCCGGCTGCGGTTTCCATCTGCGCAACAAGCTGATGCTGCCGACCGACACGGCGCCGGTGAAGGTGGTCTCCACCGCGCCTTACAGCGAACTGGTCAAGCTGCTCAATCGCAGCCTGCTGGCATCCGGTGCCAAGCTGGCCGACGAGGACAGCAAGGGGCCCAGTACCCAGCTCCAGGTGCTGTCCGAACGCTGGGGCGACCTGCCGATCGCCATCGACTCGCAGGGCCGTGCGCAGGAGTACAGCCTGCGCTATGCGGTGATCTTCATCTTCCGTCGCGAGGATGGCAGCGAGCTGGTGCCGCAGCAGGTGATCGAACTGTCGCGCGACTACGTTTCGCCGCCGACCGACGCCACCGGTACCACCACCGAACGCGAAATCCTGGCCGATGAGCTGCGACGGGAAATGTCCGCGTCGATCATCCGCCGCATCGACAGCGTGGTGCGCGCCGAGATCGAGAAGGGCGGCAGCCTGACGGCGCCGAAGGCCAAGCCGATCGAAGGGGCGGAGCCGGCCGAGCCGGTTCCCGCAGCCAAGCACTGAGTCGCGACGATGGAACTGCGTCCGGAGCAGCTGGCCAGCCAGGGCGCTGACACCCCGCTGGCGCCGGTCTACCTGATTGCCGGCCCGGAAACCCTGCGCGTGCTTGAGGCGGCCGACGCCATCCGTGCACGCGCACGCGCCGCCGGCATTGCCGAGCGGGAAGTGTTCGACGCCGATGGGCGTGATTTCGACTGGAACCAGCTCGACGCCAGCTTCAACGCGCCCAGCCTGTTCAGTGCCCGCCGCCTGGTCGAGGTGCGCCTGCCCAGCGGCAAGCCGGGCAAGGACGGGGCCGAGGTGATCAGCCAGTTCTGCGCCAACCCGGCGCCGGACGTGGTGCTGATGATTACCGCCAACGAATGGAGCAAGGCCCACCAGGGCAAGTGGGCCGAGGCAGTCAATCGCATCGGCGTGCTGTCGGTGGCGTGGGCGATCAAGCCGCACGAACTGCCGGACTGGATCGAGCGCCGCCTGCGTGGCAAGGGCCTGCGTGCCGATCCGGCCGCCGTGCAGCGCCTGGCCGAGCGGGTCGAGGGCAACCTGCTGGCCGCTGCGCAGGAAATCGACAAGCTGGCGTTGCTGGCCGACGGCCAGCCGCTGGACGTGGAACGGATGGAATCGCTGGTGGCCGACGCCGCCCGCTATGACGTTTTCCGGCTGCTGGAAGCCACGTTCTCCGGCCAGCCGCCGGCGGTGCTGCGCATGCTGGCGGGCCTGCGTGGCGAAGGCGAGGCGGTGGCCGCCCTGATGCCAATGGTGATCCGCGAGCTGTTGGCTGGTTCCGGCCTGGCCCGGGTACAGGCGCGTGGCGGCAATCTGGCCGCCGAAATGAAATCGCGCGGCATCTGGGAATCGCGGCAAGCGCCCTACAAGCGTGCGCTGCAGCGGCACCCCGAGGGCAAGCGCTGGGAGCGTTTCGTGGCCGAGGCCGGACTGGTCGACCGCATCGCCAAGGGGCGCGCCGACGGTGATGCCTGGCTGGCGCTGGAGCGCCTGCTGGTGGCCGTGGCCGAACCGCGTGCCGTGCGCCTGCTGGCGCGGGCCTGAGTGATGAGCCTGCGGATCTATTACGGGGGCACCTTCGATCCGGTGCACCTCGGGCACCTCGCCATCGCGCGTGCTGCCCGTGACGAACTGCAGGTCGCTGTACGCATGCTGCCGGCGGCTGATCCGCCGCATCGCGCGGTGCCGGGCGCAACCGCTGACCAGCGCTTCACCATGCTCTCGCTGGCCATCGGCGATGAGCCAGGCCTGCTGCTGGACCACCGTGAACTGGACCGCGCCATACGCTTTCCCGGCCGCCCGTCCTACACCGTCGACACCCTGCGCGAACTGCGCGGCGAGCTGGGCCCCAGCCGGCCATTGGCCTGGCTGGTCGGGGCCGACAGCCTGCTGGGCCTGACCCGCTGGCATGAATGGGAGGCACTGTTCGGGCTGGCCCATTTCGTGGTGGCCGAGCGCCCGGGCAGTCCCCTTCAGGCCTCGGTGGATGGCGAACTTGGCCGCGCCCTGGAAGGCCGCTGGGCCGACAACGAGCAGGCCCTGTTCGCCAGTCCGGCCGGGCGCATCCTGCGCCTGCATCATCCGCTGCGCGAGGAATCGGCCAGTGCCGTGCGTGCGCAGATCGCCGCCGGCGGCCCCTGGCGGGCGTTGCTGCCGCCGGCCGTGGCCGACTATGTGGCCGCCCATGGCCTGTACCGCTCCCCTACGCCGTGAATGCCGCCGCCCCGGCTTGCCCGTATAATCGCCCCCACGTTTATCGAGTCGATCCACTTTGAGCAACCAGACCCAGCCCCAGACCATCAAGGTCGATCTGCCCAGCCCGCCGCCGTCCGTGCCGGAACTGCTGGCCAGCGTCCGCCAAGCCACCGAAGACCTGAAGGCCAAGGACCTGGTCGAGATCGATGTGCGCGGCCGGTCCAGCGTTGCCGACTACATGATCGTCGTTTCGGGCACCTCGACCCGCCACGTCAAGTCGATCGCCGATGAAGTCGTGCGCTTTGCCAAGAATCTCGACGTGATGCCGCTGGGTGTTGAAGGCGAGCGCGAAGCCGAGTGGGTACTGGTCGACCTGGGCGACGTGATCGTGCATGTGATGCTGCCGCGCGTGCGTGAGTTCTATGCCCTGGAGCGCCTGTGGACCGTTGGCGATCAGCCGCCGTCCAGCGACGACGAAGTGGCCTGAGCCGCACGTTGATGCATCCCTTCGACGGCGCCGATGGCGCCGTCGACGTTTTGGAGGACCGTTGATGAAAGCCCGCCTGATTGCTACCGGCGAACGCGCACCCAGCTGGGTGGCGCAGGGCTTCGCCGAGTACCAGAAGCGGCTGTCGCACTGGCTGCCGTTCGAGCTGGTGGAAATCGAGCCCGGCCTGCGCGGCAAGGGCCGCGATGCGCGCCGCGCCACCGAAGACGAAGGCAGGCGCGTGATCGCCGCACTGCCGAAGAATGCCTATGTGGTGGCGCTGGATGTGCCGGGCCGCCAGCTCAGTTCCGAACAGCTGGCGCAGCGGCTGGAGCATTGGCGTGGGCAGGGCAGGGACCTTGCCTTCCTGATCGGTGGCCCGGAAGGGCATTCGCCGGAAGTTTCCGCGCTGGCCGACGAAAAGTGGTCGATTGGACCATTGACGCTGCCGCACATGCTGGTACGCCTGGTGGTGGCCGAGCAGTTGTACCGGGCCGCCGCAATGATTGCGAATCACCCCTACCATCGCGCGTGAAGAGTGGTTATACTAGTCGTCTGCCCGAATAGCTCAGCCGGTTAGAGCACTTGACTGTTAATCAGGGGGTCGTTGGTTCGAGTCCAACTTCGGGCGCCACCTTGAAGAGACCTGCATCGCAAGATGCAGGTCTTTTTTTTGCGTTGTTGTAGAGCCGAGCCCGCGCTCGACTCTACAGTGCCAGCTCACCTCTGGAGAACGCCACCAGCGTAGCGATGGCCACCACCAGAATGGCGCCGAACAACACCCATTCCCAACGCGTGAATACCTGCTCACCGCGTTGCAGCCGGGTCAGTGCGAACACCACCACGCCGGGCACATACAGCAGCACCGACAGCAGCAGGTTGTCGAGGCCTCCTGCATACACCAGCCACAACGCGTAGGCACTGGCCAGCAGCGCCACCGCGAAATCACGCCAGCGCACGCCCGGTTCACCCGCATAGGCGTCCCCGCGCCACGCCAGCTGCACGCCGAACGCGGTGGACAGGAAGTAGGGCACCAGGCTCATCGAGGCCGCCAGCAGCACCAGGCCCGTGTAGCTGCCGGAGTTGACCAGCACCAGCAGCAGGAACAGCTGGATCAAGCCATTGCTCAGCCACAGCGCGTTGGCGGGCACGCCGCGCGCATTCTCGCGTCCCAGGAAGGCCGGCATGGTGCCGTCGCCTGCAGCGGCGTACAGCACTTCGGCACACAGCAGCACCCAGGCCAGCAGCGCGCCGAGTACCGAAATGATCGAGCCGACGATGATCACCGTCGCGCCCCACTCGCCGACGATGGCGCGCAGCACGTAAGCCATCGACGGATTGGGCAACCCCGCCAGTTCGGCCTGCGACAGCACGCCCATCGACAGCAGGCTGACCAGCACCAGCAGCAGCCAGACGCCGAGGAAGCCGATCACCGTGGCGCGGCCGACATCGGCGCGACGGGCCGCGCGCCGCGAGTAGATGCTGGCGCCTTCGATGCCGATGAATACCCACACGGTCACCAGCATCATGCCGCGCAGCTGCTGGCCGAGATCGCCGAGTGCGGGCGCGCCAAGGAAATCGGCACGGAACACATCCATGCGGAAGGCACCGGCGGCCAGGATCAGGAACAACGTGATAGGCAGCAGCTTGGCCACCGTCACCAGGCCGTTGACGATGGCGGCGGTGCGCAGGCCGCGCAGCACCAGCAGGTGCACGGTCCAGAGAAGTAGCGACGAAGCGGCCACGGCGGCCGGGGTATTGCCTTCACCGAAGACCGGCATGAAGTGGCCGAGGCCACTGAAGATCAGCACGAAGAAGCTGGCGTTGCCGAGCACCGAGGCAACCCAGTAGCCCCACGCGGCGGAGAAGCCGATGTAGTTGCCGAAGCCTTCGCGCGCGTATGCGTAGATGCCGGTATCGAGATCCGGCCGGCGGTTGGCCAGGGCCTGGAACACGAAGGCCAGCATCAGCATGCCGGCGCCGCTGACCGCCCAGCCGAGCAGCGCCGCCGCCGGACCGGCGCTGCGCGCCACGTTCTGCGGCAATGAAAAGATGCCGGCACCGACCATCGAGCCGACCACCAGTGCGGTCAACGCGGGCAGCCCGAGGCGTTGTGATGTCGCGGCCATGATGTCCCCTGCGGCGCTGATGCCGCTGACCCACGGTAGCGGTGGGCCCGTGAACATGCCTGCAAGGGGCGCACAACGACGAAGGCCCGGGCAGGTGCCCGGGCCTTCGACGGTGGTGCGTTGAGCGGTATTACTTGAAGGTGTACTTGGCGCCGACAGTGAAGTAACGGCCGATGGCGCCGCTGAAGTGCAGCGGGTTGTAATTGACACCGCCGTAGGTGGACGGATCCAGCGGCGCGATGCGATCGAACACGTTCTGCACCGAGGCGTTCAGCTCGAAGGCTTCAGTGATGTTCCAGCGGCCCGACAGGTCGAAGGTGGTGAACGAGGAGATCTTCTTGACGTCCGTACCGTCTGCATACGCGAAGAGGTAGGAGCCGTTCGGACCACGGAAGTCCTTGTTGTCCATCTTCGAGATGTAGTTGGCAACGCCGCTGACGCTCCACGGACCCTGCCTCCAGGTGGTGCCGAAGTTGATGCGGTCCTTTGGCGTGCCGATGCAGTTGGTCACGTCGCAGTTGCCGTGGGTACCGGCGTAGTCGACAGTCACGTCGGCATCGGTGCGCTCGAACTTGAGCACATGGCTCCACTGCAGGTCCATCTCCAGCTGACCTGGGCCGATATCGAAGGTCTGGCGGATATCGGTATCGATACCCCGGACCCGGGTCGATGCGGCATTGATGTACTGCGTGTTGACCGCCAGGATGCTGCCGGTACCGGGTACGCCATTTAGCAGGTTGTTGTCACGCAACACGTTGCCGGCGGCAATGGCTTCGGAGGTGCTGCCCTGGGCGATTTCGTTGGTGCGCTTGATCTGCCAGGCATCGATGGTCAGCGAAGTCGTGGACGTGGGCTGCAGGACGATACCCACCGAATAGCTCTTGGACTCTTCCGGTTTCAGGTCCTTGTTCGGGCGGGTGATGATGGCGACCGGCAGAGCGCCACAGTCGTCGTCGTTTGCACCTGGTGCCGGATTGCCGCCCGGGCAACGCACGGGGTCGGACGCATTGGAGAATGCTGCCAGACCACCATCGCCGTTCTCGGCGGGGTTCGGTGCACGGAAGCCTTCCGCATAACTGCCGCGCAGTGCGATCCAATCGGCCGGCGTCCACTTGATGCCGATCTTCGGCGTGGCCTTGCCTTCACCGCTCTCGTACTTGTCGTAGCGCACCGCACCGGACAGTTCCAGGGTTTCCAGCACCGGTGCGGACAGCTCGACGTAACCGGCGTACACGTTCTGGGTGCCGTCGTAGGCCGAGTAGCCCAGGCCGATGATCTGGCCCTGGTCGGTGTAGGTCTGCGGGGTCAGGCTGTTGCTGGTCTTGCGCCATTCAGTACCCAGCGCCAGGCCCAGCGGGCCACCCTTCAGGTCCATCAGGCTGCGCGACACGGTGAAGTCGAACATGTCCAGGCTCGACTTCGCACGTGCGCTGATATCCGGCGAAATGAAGTCGTACAAGGCCTGCGAGTTCATACCGGCATTGTCACCGATGCGCCAAACACCACCAGCGCAGTTTGGGTTGGCCAGTGCACAACGTACATTGTCGTAGTTGAGGAAGCCGGTGCGCTTGTTGACCAGGTCGGTGCCGGAGTGCAGATACGCGGTGTCGTAGCTCCAGTCGCCCCAGTTGCCCTTGACGCCGACCAGGAAGCGGGTGAACTCGTTGGTGTTGTTGGTTACACGCGGACCGACATCCCAGGCCGAATAGCGCAGGCGCGAGGCCTGGCCCGGAATCGGATTATCTGGATGGTTCGGTCCCAGCACCGTAGCGCCGTCGCCACTGTTGGCGTTGACCGGGCCACCCGGATAGCCCCAGCCGCCTGAAACGCCAGACGGGGTGTTGCTGAAGGTGGTTTCCTTCTTTGAGTAGCCGATTTCGGTGTAGATCTCACCACCTTCACCAAAGGCGAAGCTGGCACGTCCAAACACGTTGACGTACTTCTCTTCCGGGGTGAGATCGCGATACAGCTGGTTCGGATCCCACAAGCAGCCCTGCGCCTGCGCGGATGCCTCTGTCTGGCCCGGAATCGTGGTAAGACCAGCACAACCGGGCAAAGCGACCAGGAAGGCCGGATTCTCTTCGGTCACATTGCGATCGTCGTACACCGAACCGTTCGGACCAACACCGCCGCGGGTCTTTCCACTGAGGAAAGCGCCGCCGAGGAACTGGGCGTTGTTGCCATAGCCCCACGGGCGGGTATCGCCGGTACCGATCCACTTGCGGTTCTTGCGATCGCTGATCTTGATCGCGTCGGTCTTTGCGACATCCAGGCTGAAGAAGGCATTCCAGCCGTCGGTGGCCAGATCGCCGGTACCGGCGGTCAGGGTCGCCTTCTTCGCGTCGCCATCGCTGTCGCCGGACAGGCCGTAGGAACCGCGAAGGATCGCGCCCTGGAAATCACTGCGCAGGATGATGTTGACCACGCCGGCGATGGCATCGGAGCCATAGATCGCCGAGGCGCCGTCCTTCAGCACTTCCACGCGTTCAACGGCGTCGAGGGGGATGGTGCTCAGGTCGGTGAAGACCTTCTGGCCGTCATCGGCCAGGCCGTAGGTGGCCATGCGGCGGCCGTTCAACAGGACCAGGGTCGAGCCCGCGCCCAGGCCGCGCAGGGAGATGCCGGCGCCACCGCCGGCAAAGCCGTTGCCGAAGGTCTTCGGGATCGAGCCGGAACCATCGGCGGTCAGTGTCTGCAGGTATTCGGCGACCGTGGTCTTGCCGGTGCGGTCGATTTCCTGGCGGGTCACCACCTGCACCGGGGACGGTGTTTCGGTGTTGGTGCGCGGAATGTTCGAACCGGTAACCGTGATGCGGTCCAGGTTGGTGGCCTTCTCCTGCGCGAAGGCGGAGGTGGAAGCCACGGCGCCAACCAGCAGCAGAGTGCCGCCGGTAAGGATGTGGGTGATGGACGATGCCAGGGTGCAGCGGCGGCGGCTGGCGGGCCGTTGGATCAGGTGTTTCACAGCTTCTCTCCTAACTGGAAAACCGTAGCGTTGAGGGCTGTCTCCGGAGTGTCCGGGACGGGCCAATCTAGGTTTCCGACGGGTGACGAAGTCGTGAAATTTTGCTTAATCCGTAACGTTTGAACTGGAACTTTGCCGAGTTTGGCAGTTCGGTCCCGAAGGCCGGTCCGACAGGCGGTCGGACCGGCCCGGGTCGTCAGTCCGGCAACGAGAACTGCACCGGCACCAAACCGATGGCCGGTACCGCTACACCATCACGCTGGGCCGGTTCAAAGCGCCAGCGCTTGAGCACCTGTTGGCGTGCAGCCTGGTCCAGGTGGCGCGAGCCACTGCTGCGCTCGATGCTGACCGCGACCGGCTGGCCGCTGCTGTCGACCTCCACCCGCAGCAGCACCGTGCCCTGCTCATGGTTGCGCAGTGCGGCGACCGGATAGGCCGGTGGCGGGGCACTGCGGTATTGCAGCTGGGCGCCGGCCAGCGGTGCATGGGTGTCGACGCTCGGCGCGAGTTGCGGCGGGGCCGGTTCGGCGGCCGGCAGCGTGATGCCCTGCGTTTCCTCCACGGTCGCGGTTGGGGCCGGCAGTGGCGGTGTCGCCGGCTGTGCCTGCGGTTTCGGCACGACCCGGGCAACTTCCTTCGGTTCCTGCAGCACCGGTGGGGGCGGCGTTGGCGGGATCTTCTCGATCAGCCTGACCGTGGTCTTGTCACGCGGGACCTGCACGGCCTGGTAGGTCGCCGGGATCAGCAGCAACAGGAACGCGAGCAGGTGCAGGGCGATGGCCGCGCTCCAGGCGGCAACGCGGGCGGGGTCGAAGTGCGGGGATGCAACGGGATACGTACGAACCATGGTCCACCTCCATGCCAGTGACGAAGTCCTCAACGCACCAGGGCCCGTGGCGGGGTTGCCGCACGCGGCTGGCAGCCAATCATTAGCGCCAGGCCCCGGCCACTGCCTAGAGGCAGGGGCAGGATCGTTGGGCTGGCCTTCAGCCAGCCGCCCTGGCCCATGAAAAAGGCGGGCCCCTGCGGGACCCGCCTCCGTCTACCGGAACGGATGGGATCAGCGACCCAGCTCGAACACCACGTCCAGATTGACCGACACAGTGGATTCGCCCGGGGCGACCGGCGTGGCCTTGTCCATCGCCGCGCCGGCGGCCATGGTCCGCATCATCGGCATCGGGCGGTAACCACCCCCGGCATTCTCGGAGATGCTGACGATGCGGCGCACCTGAAGGCCGAGCGACTTGGCATAGGTCTGGGCGCGGGCCTGGGCCTTCTTCAGCGCGGCCAGGCGCGCTTCGTCATAGACCGGTTCCGGCTGGTCGATCTCGAAGCTGGGGCCGTTGATCTGGTTGGCGCCCTGAGCGGCCAGCGCGTCCAGCACCTTGCCGAGCTTGGCGATGTCACGGACCTTCAGGCTGACCGTGTTGCTGGCCTGGTAGCCGGTGATCTTCGGCGCTTCGTTGTCGGCATAGCGGTATTGCGGGTTGAGGCTGACGCCGCTGGTCTGCACGTCGCGCTCGGCGATGCCGGCGGCCTTGATCGCGGCGAGCACCTTGTCCATCTGCTGGGCGTTCTGGCGCATGGCGCTGTTGCCATCGGCGGCCTGGGTGACCACGCCGGCCGACAGGGTGGCCACGTCCGGTACGCGGGTGGCTTCGGCATTGGCCGAGATGTTCAGCAGCGTGCCTTCGGCCGCGGCGGCGATCGACGGCGACGACGGGGCGGCATGGGCAGTCATCGAGGTTCCAAGGGCGAGGGACAGGGCAAGCAGCAGCGGGGTGGCGGTCAGGCGCATGGAGAACTCCTTGTTGTGCCGTTGAGGGTGGTGTCGTAGCGATGAACGCGCTGTGAGCCCGTTCGGGGTTGAACGCGTTCCGGGACGGGTTGCCGACGATTCAGGTGGCGGCCTCAGGTTATGCTGTGCCGATGCTCTATCTTGCTTCCCGCTCCCCCCGACGCAACCAGTTGCTGGCCCGACTCGGACGCCCCTTCCAGGCCCTGGACCTGGAGGTCGTCGAGCAGCGCGCGCCCGCTGAAAGCGCCGAACAGTATGTGTGCCGGGTCGCCGCCGACAAGGCGCGCGCCGGCCTGGCCCGGGTGCTGGCCGATGATCCGCAGGCGCGGGTGCTTGGCTCGGACACCGAAGTGGTGCTGGACGGCGAGGTCTTCGGCAAGCCGGCCGACGCCGCCGGCGCACGCGCGATGCTGGCGCGCCTGGCCGGGCGCACCCACCAGGTGATGACTGCGGTGGTGGTGGTCGGCGCCGACGGGCTGGACAGCGAACTGGTCATTTCCGAAGTGACCTTCGCCCCGATCGCCGCCGCCGACATCGCCGCCTATGTCGCCACCGGCGAGCCGTTGGACAAGGCCGGGGCCTACGCCATCCAGGGCGGGGCCGAGCGCTGGATCGAACATCTTTCCGGCAGCTACTCCGGCGTCATGGGGCTGCCATTGCTGCATACCGATCGTCTGCTGGCGCGCTGTGGCGTGCCGGCCCCCACTGCCGATGCCGCCAGGGAGGCTGCCGATGTCTGAGGAAATCCTGGTCAATGTGACCCCGCGCGAGACCCGGGTCGCGGTGATCGAGAACGGCATGCTGCAGGAACTGCACATCGAGCGCGGTTGGCGCCGGGGTGTGGTCGGCAACATCTACAAGGGCAAGGTGCAGCGGGTCATGCCCGGCATGCAGGCCGCGTTCGTCGAGGTAGGCCTGGAGCGCGCCGCGTTCCTGCACGCCAACGACGTGGTGCGCCCGGCCCCGGTGGCCAGTGCAGACACCGAGAACACGACCCTGCCGCCGCCGGCCAGCGTGCCCATCGTCGAGCTGCTGCGTGACGGCCAGGACATCGTGGTGCAGGTGGTGAAGGACCCGATCGGCACCAAGGGCGCACGCCTGACCACCCAGATCAGCATTCCGTCGCGCTACATGGTGCTGCTGCCGCAATCCAAGGTGGTGGGGGTGTCCGCGCGCATCGAGGATGAAGCCGAGCGCGCCCGCCTGAAGGCCCTGGTGACCGAGCTGTCTGCGCAGCATGGCGGCTACGGCTACATCGTGCGTACCAATGCCGAGGGCCAGCCGGCCGAGGCCATCGCCGAGGACATCGCTTACCTGTCGCGGGTCTGGAACGTGGTCGAGCGCCGCGGCCGCGAAGCGGCCTCGTGCAGCAACATCTATGAAGACCTGAGCCTGCCGCTGCGTTCGGTGCGCGACCTGATCCGCAAGGACGTGGACAAGGTGAAGGTGGACTCGAAGGAAACCTTCGCGCAGCTGCAGGCGTTCGTCGCCAAGTACATGCCGGTGCTGGCCGAGAAGCTGGAACTGTATTCAGGCGATCGCCCGATCTTCGACATGTTCGGGGTGGAGGACGAGATCGGCCGTGCGCTGGACAAGCAGGTGCCGCTGAAATCCGGTGGTTACCTGGTGATCGACCAGACCGAGGCGATGACCACCATCGACGTCAATACCGGTTCGTTCCTCGGCCAGCGCAACCTGGAAGAGACGGTGTTCCGCACCAACCTGGAAGCGGCACAGGCGGTGGCCCGCCAGCTGCGCCTGCGCAACCTGGGCGGCATCATCATCATCGACTTCATCGATATGGACGATGCCGAGCATCGCCGCCAGGTGCTGCGCACCCTGGAAAAGGCGCTGGCCCGCGACCATGCCAAGACCACGGTGTACGACTTCTCTCCGCTGGGGCTGGTGGAGATGACGCGCAAGCGCACGGTGGAAAGCCTGGAGCGCCAGCTGTCGGAAACGTGCCCGCAGTGCAGTGGCCGTGGCAGCATCAAGACCACCGAAACGGTGACCTACGAGATCTTCCGCGAGATCACCCGTGCCGTGCGCCAGTTCGATGCCGCACGCCTGCTGGTGATCGCCTCGACCAAGGTGGTCGCGCGCATCACCGACGAGGAATCCTCGGCGGTGGCCGAGCTGGAGGAATTCCTCGGCAAGAGCATCCGCTTCCAGGCGGACGAGCAGTACCTGCAGGAGCAATTCGATGTCGTTCTGCTCTGATCCTCGCCGGCCGCAGGCCGGCGGTGGCCGATGAGCGCGCCGCCGCGCCTGCGACTGCGAAGGATCCGCCGTCATTTCATTGCCGCCTGCGCGGTAGGCCTGGTCGGGCTGGCACTGCTGGTGGGTACCCTCAGCCAGCTGCTGCCGCTGGCCGAGCGTCACCCCGACAGGATTGCCGCCTGGCTGAGTGAGCGTGCCGGCCAGCCGGTGCATTTCGACCAGCTGCAGACGGCCTGGACCCGGCGTGGTCCGCTGCTGCAGCTGAAGGGCCTGCGCATCGGCGCCGGTCAGGGCCTGGCCATCGGCGAGGCCGAAGTGCTGGTGTCAATGTACAGCGGGATGCTGCCTGGTCGCTCGCTGACCGAGCTGCGCCTGCGTGGCCTGGCACTGGACCTGCAGCAGGGCAAGGACGGCCGCTGGTCGGTGCGTGGCCTGCCGAAGTCAGACACGGGCGGTGACCCGCTGGACGCGCTGCGCCGGCTGGGCGAGCTGCAGGTGATCGATGGCCGCCTGGGTGTGCATGCACCGGGACTGGGTATCGATACCACCCTGCCGCGTATCGATCTGCGCCTGCGCGTCAATGGCGACCGCCTGCGTGTGGGCGTGCGTGCCTGGGCGCAGACCGATGCCCTGCCGCTGACCGCAGTGCTGGACGTGGACCGCGCGCGCGGCAACGGGCAGGCCTGGCTGGGTGCCGATCCTGTTGATTTCCATGCCTGGTCGCCGTTGCTGGCAGCTGGTGGCGTGCGCCTGCGCGAAGGCAAGGGTGAGCTGAACCTGTGGCTGACCCTGCGCGACTTCGCGCCGGTGGCGCTGACCACCGATTCGGACCTGCGTGACGTGCGCGTCGACGGTGCACCGATGCCCGACGTGGCAACGCCGCGGTTGCAGCTGCAGCGCTTGCAGGCGCGCCTGCGCTGGCAGCGCCAGGCCGATGGTTGGGCGCTGCAGGTACCGCGCCTTCGTTTGAAGACCGAAGACGGCGAACAACAGCTCGATGGCCTGCAGTTGCAGGTTGGCAGGCAGCTGCGGGTGAGTTCCGGCGAAGTACAGGCCGGTACGGCGCTGCGTGCGCTGGCGCTGAGTGATCGCCTCGAGCCAGGCCTGCGCCATTGGTTGTTCCTGTCCAAACCGCAGCTGGATGTGCGAGAGCTGCAACTGGCCGGCGAACGTGATGGCCCGTTGCGGGCACAGGGCGAGCTGCAGTCGCTGGGCTTTGCCAGCGTTGGCAATTCTCCGGGTCTACGCGGCCTGGGGGGACATTTCGAGGGCGACGCCGATGGCTTCAGCCTGCAGCTGCAACCGCAACGGCAGCTGCAGTTCGATTGGCCCACCGGCTTCGGCGTGCGGCACGACCTGCACCTGGCTGGACAGATCGTGGGCTGGCGTGACGAGGGCGGTGGCTGGCGTATCGGCACTGCGGCGATGCGCGTGGAAGGCACCGACTACGCGGCCGATGTGCGCGGTGGTGTCTGGTTCCAGGGCGACGGCACGCGGCCCTGGCTGCAGTTGGCGGCCAAGCTGGACGATGTGCCGATGACGGCGGCCAAGCGCTTCTGGATCCACTCCAAGATGAGCAAGGGCGCCACCGACTGGCTGGACATGGCGCTGGCCGGCGGCCAGGTGCGCAATGGCATCGGCCTGGTCAGCGGTGACCTGGACGATTGGCCGTTCGACAACAACGATGGTCGTTTCGAGGCCACCGGCCATATCACCAACGGCGACATCCGCTTCCAGCACGACTGGCCGCTGATGCGCCAGGTCGACGCCGATATCGCCTTCATCGGCCCCGGCTTCGACATGCATGGGCGCGGGGACCTGGCCGGTGTAGCGGTGCAGAAATTCGAGGCGGGCATCCAGGACTTCGGGCAGCAGCCGCTGTACGTGCGTGCCGATGCGCAGAGCGAGGCCGGCAGACTGCTGGCAATGCTGCGGCAGAGCCCATTGCACAAGGACTATGGCGACACCCTGGACAACCTCACGGCTGCGGGCCCGGCGCATGTGACCTTCGACCTGCTGCAGCCGCTGCACCACGATGAAGGCGGCGGTCACCTGCAGGGCACGGTCGACCTCAATGGTGTGAAACTGGTGGACAAGCGCTTCCAGCTGGCCTTCGACAACATGCATGGGCAGGCGCGCTACAGCAATGGCGGCTTCGGTGCCGAGGAACTGGCGGTGCGCCACCTCGGCCAGGACGGCCGCCTGAGCCTGCGTGCCGGCGGCTACGTGCACGACAGCAGGCTGGCGTTCGAGTCGCAGCTGACGGCCAACCTCGACGCCGGTGTGCTGATTGACCGCGCCCCGGAAATGGCGTGGCTCAAGCCCTATATCGCGGGTAACTCGCCCTGGACCATCGCGGTCAACCTGCCCAAAGTCGCACCGGGAGCGCCCGCACCGCCCAGCGAACTGCGCCTGAGTTCGGATCTGGTGGGAACCCGCCTGGACTTGCCGGCACCGCTGGACAAGCCGGCCACCGAGCCGCTGGCGACCACGGTGGCCGCGCAGCTGCCGATGGGCGCTGGTCGCATCGATGTGGCCTTTGGCCAGCGTCTGGCCCTGGCCGCGCGCAGCCACAACAACCGCACCGGTGTGCAGGTCACCCTGGGCAGCGACCATGCCAATCGCGAGCCGCCGCCCAGCGGACTGTCCGTCAATGGCCGCAGCCCGACTCTGGATGCGCTGGAGTGGATCAGTCTGGCCCGTGGTGGCAACGACGATGACGGCATGCCGCTGCGTGCAGTGGACGTGCAGGTCGGCAAGCTGATGCTGATCGGCGGCGTCTTCGAGCAGACCCGGTTGCAGCTGCAGCCGGGACCGCAGGCGCTGGACGTGCGCCTGGATGGACCTTCGCTGGCCGGTCGCCTGACCGTACCCAACGCCGAAGGAGGCACCATCAGTGGCCGACTCGACCGTGTGCACTGGCAGTCGCTGCCGCCGGCGCCGGGCGCGGCCGCGCCAGCCCGGGTGCAGGCCGGCGCCAACGACATGGACCCGGCCAAGCTGCCGCCGTTCGCGCTGGACATCGCCGACCTGAAGTTCGGCAAGGTGGTGCTGGGCCAGGCGGTGCTGCGTACGCGGCCGCTGGCCAATGGCCTGAACGTGGACGAGCTGCGCTTCCGCGCGCCCGACCAGGAAATCGACATCAGCGGTCGCTGGCTGGGTCGCACCGGTGGTGCCCGCACCGAGCTGACCGCGCAGGTGCGCAGCGAGGACCTGGGCGGCCTGATGCAGAACCTCGACTACGGCGGCCAGCTGCGTGGCGGCTCTGGCCAGGCGCAGCTGCAGGCCTCCTGGAGCGGGGGGCCGTCGGACTTCCAGCTGGCCAATCTGCAGGGCAGCCTTGATCTGCACGCGCGTAATGGCCAGCTGCTGGAGCTGGAGCCGGGCGCTGGCCGTGTGCTGGGCCTGCTCAGCGTGACCCAGCTGCCGCGGCGCCTGATGTTCGACTTCCGCGACTTCTTCTCCAAGGGCTTCGCGTTCAACCAGGTCGACGGCAGCGTGCAGTTCGGGCAGGGCATGGCCCGCACCGACAAGGTACTGATCGAGGGCCCGGCGGCGAACATCACCATCCGCGGCCAGGCCGACCTGCGCAACCAGCGGTTCGACCAGACCATCGATGTCAACCCGCGCGCCGGCAACCTGCTGACGGTGGTCGGCGCGGTGGCCGGTGGCCCGGTGGGCGCGGCGCTCGGCGCGGCCACCAATGCGGTACTGTCCAAACCGCTCGGCGAGATCGGCGCCCGCACCTACAAGGTGACCGGTCCATGGAAGGAGCCGAAGGTGGAAGTGATCGAACGCAGCCGCGACAAGACCCCGCCAGCGCCCGCGCCGCGCCCGGCCCCGGCCGTTCCGCCGCCCGTTACCGACCTGCCACGCTCACGCTGAGCGTGGACCTCCTGTTCACGGGGCTTGCCTGAGCGCCCCAGCACCCCCAGATCGAGAACCATGACTGATATCGCCCTGACGCTTGCCCAAGATCGCCTGCTGCGCCCCGGCGGGCTGGATACCGATGGCCTGGAGCGCACCTTCGGCCAGCTGCTCGGCCCCGGTGTGGACTTCGGCGACCTCTATTTCCAGCACGCCCGCCGCGAGAGCTGGAGCGTGGAAGACGGCATCGTCAAGGACGGTGCCCATTCCATCGAGCAAGGCGTGGGCGTACGGGCGATGTCCGGCGAGAAGACCGGATTCGCCTACTCCGACGACATCCATGCCGACGCGCTGCTGGCCGCGGCGCAGTCGGCGCGTGCGATTTCGCGCGAGGGTGGCGCGCAGTCCGGGCGCTCGCTGCTGCGCGGCAATTCACGCGCGCTGTATCCGGCGCTGGATCCCATCGATGGCGTCGGCAACGAGGCAAAGGTCGAGGTGCTGAAGCGCCTGGACGGCTACCTGCGTGCCGCCGACCCGCGCGTGAAGCAGGTGATGGTGAGCCTGTCCGGCGGCGTGGACACGGTGCTCATCGCGCGCAGCGACGGCGTGCTGGGCGCTGACGTGCGCCCGCTGGTGCGCCTGAACGTGCAGGTGATCGTCGAACACAACGGCCGCCGCGAGTCGGGCTATGCCGGTGGCGGTGGCCGCTATGGCTACGGGGAACTGTTCGCTGATGGCCGCCCGGAAGCGTTTGCGCGCGAGGCCCTGCGCCAGGCGCTGGTGAACCTGGACGCCGTGCCGGCGCCGGCCGGCGTGATGCCGGTGGTACTGGGACCTGGCTGGCCCGGCGTGCTGCTGCATGAAGCGGTCGGCCACGGCCTGGAAGGCGACTTCAACCGCAAAGGCACCAGCGTGTACGCCGGCCGCATCGGCGAACGCGTGGCGGCACCGGGCGTGACCATCGTCGACGATGGAACCCTGGACGGGCGTCGCGGTTCGCTCAACATCGACGACGAAGGCCACCCGAGCCAGTGCACCACGCTGATCGAGGACGGCATCCTGGTCGGCTACATGCAGGACAGCCTCAACGCACGCCTGATGGGCATGGCACCGACCGGCAACGGGCGTCGCGAATCGTTCGCGCACCTGACCATGCCGCGCATGACCAATACCTACATGCGCGCCGGCCAGCACGACCCGCAGGAAATGATCCGCTCGGTGAAGAAGGGCCTGTATGCAGTGAACTTCGGCGGCGGCCAGGTCGACATCACCAGCGGCAAGTACGTGTTCTCGGCCACCGAGGCCTACCTGATCGAGGATGGCCGCATCACCGCGCCGGTGAAGGGGGCGACCCTGATCGGCAACGGTCCGGAAACCATGCAGAAGGTGCGGATGGTCGGCAACGACCTGGCCCTGGACGAGGGCGTGGGTATCTGTGGCAAGGACGGGCAGAGCGTGCCGGTGGGTGTCGGCCAGCCGTCGCTGTTGATCGAGGGCATCACCGTCGGCGGTACCCAGGCCTGAGCCGGGCGATGGCCAGCGCCACCGCCCGCTCCAGCGCGGGCTCAGTCCTCGTCGGCCTCGTCGGCTTCGACGTGGCCAGCGTCTTCGGCGCTGGCCTTCAGGCCGAGCGCCGCCGGCAGCATCAGTGCGCGCAGCACCTGGTAGATCTCGCGATAGGCACGCGGCGGCTTGTTCTTCGCCTTCTCGGCCTGCGCATTGCGCACCAGCGTGCGCAGTTGCTGGCGGTCGGCCTGCGGGTAATCGTCCAGCAGGGCGGCCAGCGCCTTGTCACCTTCGGCCAGCAGGCGCTCGCGCCAGTCTTCCACGCGGTGCATCATCGCCACTTCGCGGCGGCCGGTTTCGCTGTTGGCATCCAGCGCATCGCGGATCGCATCCAGCGTGGCTTCTTCTTCGCGGCGCATGTGCTTGGCCAGGAACGCCAGCTGGCGCTTGTGGGCGATGTGCGCGGTGATGCGCTTGCACTCGGCGATGTGCGGCAGCAGGTCTTCCGGGATCGGCAGGCGCGCCAGCTGGGCCGGTGTCAGCGACACCAGTTTTTCGCCCAGGGCCAGGACGTCGAGCGCGTCGCGCCGGTTCTGGCTGCGGCTCTTGTCGTGGAATTCACCGGTTTCTTCGTCGCGTCCGCGCATCGTCCATACCTGATTTCAAAAAAAGTCGCCCGGCGTGATACCGGGCCCAACCCGTACAGGATAAAGCATTGAACGTGATCGCCCCTGAAGCCGCCGTCGGCGACGACAGCCCGGCCCGGCTGGAACGGCTGGCCGACCTCTCCCAGCAGCTGCTCGACCGCGCCCGCGCGCTGGGCGCCAGCCAGGCTGAAGTCAGCTGCAGCGAAGACCGCGGGCTGGAGGTGAATGTTCGCCTCGGCGAGGTCGAAACCGTGCAGTCCACCCGCGACCGCGGCATCGCCGTCACTGTGTATTTCGGCCAACGCAAGGGCAGCGCCAGCACCGGCGACCTGAACGAGGCCAGCCTGGCGGCCACGGTCGAGCAGGCCTGCGCCATCGCCCGGCATACCGAAGATGACGCGGCCGCCGGCCTGGCCGAGGCGGCCCTGATGGCCACCCACTTCCCGGACCTGGACGGCTGGCACCCGTGGGCGCTGCAGGCCGACGAGGCGGTGGACCTGGCCCTGGCTTGCGAAGCCGCAGGCCGTGAGGCCGATGCGCAGATCCGCAATTCCGACGGCGCCTCGGTGTCGAGCATGCAGAGCCTGTCGGTCTATGCCAATTCGCATGGTTTCATCGGCCGTGAGCGCGGCACCCACCATTCGGTCGGTTGTGCGCTGATCGCCGGGCAGGGCGATGGCATGCAGCGTGACGGCTGGTACACCAGTGCGCTGGCTCGCGAGGACCTGGAGGACGTCGGCATGGTCGGACGTCGTGCCGCCGAGCGTACTGTCGCCCGCCTGCAGCCACGATCGCTGGCCACCGGCAGCATGCCGGTGCTGTTCGCCCCGGAAGTGGCGCGCAGCCTGGTCGGGCACCTGCTGTCGGCGGTGTCCGGCGGTGCTCTGTATCGCCAGGCCAGCTTCCTGCTGGACAGCGTTGGCCAGCAGCTGTTCCCGGACTGGATGCAGATCGAGGAGCTGCCGCACCTGCGCCGTGGCCTGCGCTCGGCCGCCTTCGACGGCGACGGCGTGGCCACCCGGGCCTCGGCTCTCGTCCGCGACGGCGTGCTGCAGCGCTATGTGCTGGGCAGCTACTCGGCACGCAAGCTGGGCCTGCAGACCACCGCCAACGCCGGTGGCGTGCACAACCTGCAGTTGGCGGCCAATGCCGGCCCGCTGCAGGACATCGCGCGGCAGATGGGCGATGGCCTGCTGGTGACCGAGCTGATGGGGCAGGGCGTGAACGGCGTGACCGGCGACTATTCGCGTGGCGCGGGTGGCTTCCGGGTCGAGAACGGCGAGATCCAGTACCCGGTGGACGGCATCACCATCGCCGGCAACCTGCGCGAGATGTTCAGCAGCATCGAGGCGGTTGGCAGCGACGTCGATCCCCGTTCGCACATCCGGACCGGTTCGATCCTGTTGGGGCGGATGACCATCGCAGGTAATGATTGATGCCGTCGATGGCGTAAGCTATGCCCGCCTGACGCAATCAGCTGGGTGCTGGTTGGTCAAGACCACCCAATGAAAAGGAGTTTTGTCGTGAGTGAATTCGATAACGTCCCGCCGCCGCCACCGGCCACCGCCGACGTTCCGGCCGACCAGCGCACCATGGCCCTGGCCGCGCACCTGCTGGGCATCTTCACCGGCTTCATCGGCGCGCTGATCATCTGGCTGATCAACAAGGACGATGCTGGCAAGGCCTTCGTGACCGACCAGGCCAAGGAAGCCCTGAACTTCCAGATCACCGTGACCATCGCCATGGTCATCAGCATGATCCTCACCATCGTGATCATCGGCGTGTTCCTGGCCCCGATCGTCGGCATCATCAGCCTGGTGTTCAGCATCATCGCTGCGGTCAAGGCCAACAACGGCGAAGCCTATCGCTACCCGTTCGCGCTGCGCCTGATCAAGTAGGATCGTCCGCACGCGGAACTGAAAACGCCCGGCACTGCCGGGCGTTTTCGTGTGCGGGGAATGCCGGGCCGCGTGCAGCGATCAGTGATCGCGTTCCACCGCCAGCGTCGCCAGCGCGCGCAGCGCGTCGGCTTCCTCGCCATACCCGGCCAGGATCGACTGCATGCGCGCTGCGAGCTCGTGCAGCTGGGCCTTTGCGCCGTCCATGCCAAGCAGGGCGGGGAAGGTGCTCTTGTCCTGCGCCTGGTCCTTGCCGGCAGTCTTGCCCAGCTGTTCGGAACTGGCTTCGACATCGAGGATGTCATCGCGGACCTGGAAGGCCAGGCCGAGTGCATCGGCGAAACTGTCGAGCTGGGCCAGCTGCGGTTCGTGGGCCTGGCCGCACAGCGCGCCCATGCGCACTGCCGCGCGGATCAGCGCGCCGGTCTTCAGCGCGTGCATGCGGGTCAGCGCCGCCAGCGTCTGCTGCTGGCCGGTGGCATCGATGTCCAGCGCCTGGCCGCCACACATGCCGGACGCGCCTGAGGCGTGGGCCAGGGTCTGCAGGCAGGCCACGCGCAACGTGGCCGGCAGCGGCGCATCGGCCAGCAGGCCGAAGGCGCGGGTCTGCAGGGCGTCGCCAGCAAGGATCGCGGTGGCTTCGTCGAAGGCGATGTGGGTGGTGGGCTTGCCGCGACGCAGGGCGTCGTCATCCATCGCCGGAAGGTCGTCATGCACCAGCGAATAGGCATGGATCAGCTCGACGGACATGGCCGCCGCATCCAGGCTTTCCGGCTGCGCACCGAACAGGTGACCACTGGCGTAGACCAGCAGGGGCCGCATGCGCTTGCCGCCACCAAGCACCGAATAGCGCATGGCCTGATGCAGGCGCTGCGGCGCCTCGGCAGGCGAGGGCAGGGCGGCATCGAGCTGGCTTTCGATACGGTCGCGCCAGCGCGCGAACAGAACCTCAGCCGTCATGGCTGGGCGGGTCGAAGGGCTCGGAGGCTTCCGGCTGCGCCGGATCGCTGAGCAGGCGCACGCGCAGTTCGGCCTGCTCCAGTGCCTGCTGGCACTGGCGGTACAGACCGACACCACGCTCGTAAGCACTGAGCGAAGCTTCCAGGCTCAGCTCGCCGGTTTCCATCTGCTCCACCAGCTGCTCCAGCGATTCGAGCGACTGCTCGAACTGGGCAACGGGGGAGGCGTTTTCGGGGGACTTCTTGGCCATGCGGCAAGTGTGGACGGGCCGCGCGCGGGGGTCAATTCACCAGCCGCCGGGACGCCACCGCAGCTGTGCCTCGTTGGCCTGCAACCAGGCCTGCAAGGGCGCGGCGATGACCACATCGGCGGCGGCCAGCAACTGCGGGCCATCAAAGATCAGCGGCAGCTGCGCGCGTCGCCAGGGGGCAAGGTGCTCGCGTTGCAGGCAGTCCTTCAGCGCGTGCGAATGCTGGCGACCCGGCAGCAGGATGCGCTCGCCGCCCACGCGTGCACGGACCTGCAGTGGCTGTTCGAAAGCGCCGGCGCCCAGCAGGCTCAGCTGGCCACCGTCGGGCAATGGCAGCGGTGCACGGCCATCCCACTCGGCCTGCCAGTCGAGGGGCAGCGAGGGCAGCCGGGCCGGCAGCAGATAGGCGTGGTCGCGCCATTGCTGGATCACGTGCTGCTGCCAGCGCACACGCGCCTGGCGGTCGGTGTCGGCCGGCAATAGCTCCTCCAGCGCCTGCTGCAACACCGAGGCCGGCAACGGTGCCGCATCATGGCCCAGCACCCACGCGCGCAGCACGCGTGCTGCGCGGCGCGGCGACATCTGGCGCAGCAGTTCCAGTGACAGCACGCGCGGTGCCACTTCCAGATGCGCGATCAGCTCGGCGTCTTCCTCGTCCAGCAGTTCGCGGGTCTGCCGGCAATGCGTCGCGCTGCCCGCCAATGCTGCAGCCGCATGCGGCCAGCGCTGGCGCAGCAACGGCAACACCTGCAGGCGCAGGAAGTTGCGATCGGCGTGGTCTTCCGCGTTGCTGGGGTCTTCGATCCAGCGCAGCACGTGCTGGCGCGCGTAGTCGAGCAGTGCACTGCGTGGTACCGCCAGCAGCGGGCGCCAGAAGGGATGTTCGCCAAGGCGGCTGTGCGTGGACATCGCCGCCAGGCCATCGACGCCAGAAGCGCGCAGGGCGCGCAACAGGAAGGTCTCGGCCTGGTCGTCCTGGTGCTGCGCCAGCGCCAGCGTTTCGCCTTCGCGCAGCTCAGCCGCGAACGCGGCGCGTCGTGCCTGTCGCGCGGCACCTTCGGTGCCCAGGCCTGTGCCGTTCTCGACCTGCACGCGGTGCACGGCCAGCTCAATGCCCCAGGCGTCGCATTGCTGCCGGCAGTGCAGC
Organism: Stenotrophomonas sp. YJH_SMC_21; assembly: GCF_059369555.1. Classification (NCBI taxonomy): domain Bacteria; kingdom Pseudomonadati; phylum Pseudomonadota; class Gammaproteobacteria; order Lysobacterales; family Lysobacteraceae; genus Stenotrophomonas; species Stenotrophomonas sp. YJH_SMC_21. The sequence continues at coordinate 442,395 of NZ_JCAFSU010000002.1, read as the reverse complement.
ACCCAGTCATCCGCATCGGGTTGCAGGCCGTGATGCACGTGCACCGCGCGCAGGGCGGTGCCGGAAGTCTGCGCGCAGCGCCACAGCCAGTGCAGCAGCACGGTGGAGTCGACGCCACCGCTGTAGCCCACCAGCAGCGGCGCATCCAGCGGAACGAGGGCAGGGAAGGCAGTCACGGTGGCAAGTATAGGGTGGGGTTTACTTGGCAGGGCTGCGCCCTGCACCCGCTACGAGCCAGAGCAACAGCAACAGCAACGGCAGAAGCTGGTTTCCTGAAGGTTGGCGGGGTGGGTCCGGTGGTGGGGGACGCCGTAAACCCGTCCCTGGGGGCTTGGCCGCGGCATCCATGCCGCGGACACCCCCGCCACCGGACCCACCCCGCCTTCGACAGTTTCCTGCGAACTGTCGGGTTGCTCATGGGGTCAGATCCGTTTTCCTGCGGAAAACGGATCTGACCCCGGATTCAATTCGATATCTGACAGATACGATCCACGCAAAGCGTGGATGGTCCAACCGTCACCGGAAAACTGTCGGGGGTGGGGCGGTGTGGGTGGGCAGGACCGTTGGCGCCATGGATGGCGCCATCGAGCCCCCAGGGATGGGTTTACGGCGTGTCCTGCCCACCCACACCGCCCCACCCAACTCACAGAAAACCAGAGCCGCTTTTGATCTTGCTTTGGCGTCTGCAGGTGCAGGGGGCAGCCCTGCCGAAAACCCTACTTCACCCGACGACCCGAACGGTCGATGCGGAACCACTCTCCGCCTTCCATCGGCGTGTGGCCATCGGCATCCGGCGTACCACGACGGCAACCATTGCAGACCTCGGCCACGCCGTCCTGGAACGGCCATGCGAAATCGAAGGTGCCGGGCACCACCTGGCGGAACGTCAGGTCGAAGTAACCCACGCGGTTGCCTACGCGGGCGCGCAGCAGGCCTTCCTGCGGCGTTTCCGGGCCGTTGTCCCAGGTCAGCACCGGCAGGCTGCGGCCCTTGCGGTCGACGTAGTGGAAACCCTGGTCGGCGTACACCACTGCCAGGCCGTGGTCGTCGTAATTCAGGGCCTTCAGCGTGTCGGCACTGATCTTCGGCCGGTGATCGATCACCTCGCAGTTGGGCAGTGGCCACAACCCGTGTTCGTCGGTCAGCAGCTTGCATGCCGGTGCCTGTGCCGCTGCAGTGGCGCTGACCAGCATGCCAAGCAGGGCCAGCGACCGCGCGAAGCGGCCGCTGGCAGCATCAGGGCGGGCCTCCCGTGCGATCACTTGGCCTCGGCCTTGCGCTCGAACGCGGTCGGTGCCGGCAGCTGCACCGGCACGCCCTTGTCATCGCAGGTGCCGGCCTGGCACAGGCGCTCGCGCAGGGCCGGGGTGGCCTGCACGATCATGTGATAGATCGCGTTCTGTTCCAGCGTGCCGCGGATCGCCTTGCTGCCCGGGCCGCGTGCCCAGATGCCGACGTCCTCGCCACCGTGCGATTCGGACTTCATCGGCACCAGCGCTTCCTGCATGTAGTCCGGATGCTCGGTGTCGACCTCGCGCAGGTTCGGGCGGCCGTTGGCCGGTTCGAAGCTGCTCGGGTTGTGCGGGTAACGCTTCGGGCCGGCCGGCTGCTGGTTGCTGCTGCCGGTATGGCCCGGGCCGTTGGCGTAGCTCAGCGTGGTGTACGGCTGGCCGGTGCCGTCCAGGGCGTAGTCCAGCTTGCCGGCGCCGTCTTCGCCGCCCTTGTCCTTGACCTTGCCCAGGATCGGGTTGCCACGTGCCGGGTAGCCGACGAAATTCAGCGTGTGCGAGTGGTCGGCGGTGACGATGATCAGGGTGTCGTCGGCGGAGGTCAGTTCGTTGGCCACGCGCACTGCGTCGGACAGGGCCACGGTCTCGGTCAGTGCACGGTAGGCATTGCCGCTGTGGTTGGCGTGATCGATGCGCGCGCCTTCGATCATCAGCACGTAGCCTTCCTGGTGCTTCGACAGATTCTTGATCGCTGCGGCAGTCAGTTCGGCCAGGCTCGGCTCGCCGCCCGGATCCTGCGGGCGCTCGTACTCGTAGCGCATGTGGTCCGGCTCGAACAGGCCGAGGATGGCCGGTGCGTTGGCGGCGGCGGCCAGCTGCTTGCTGTTCCACACGTAGGCACCCTGCGGGTGCGCCTGCTGCCATTCCTGCACCAGGCTGCGGCCATCCAGGCGCTGGCCGACCTTGTCGTCGTATTCCGGATCGCGCTCTTCCACGGTGGTGAATTCACCGCGGCCGCCACCGAGGGCGACCAGGGGGCCGCGACCATAGCGTGAGGTCGACAGCAGCTGCTGGGCGATGTCCTTGCAGCCGGCCGCCTTGGCCGCTTCGGTCAGGTCGGTGTCGTTTTCCCAGTTGCGCTCGGGCGAGTGCGCGTAGGTGGCGGCCGGGGTGGCATGGGTCAGGCGCGCGGTGGAGACCACGCCGGTAGCCAGACCGGCGCTGTCGGCCAGTTGCAGCCAGGTCAGCAGGCCCTTGGACAGGCTGTCGGCACAGTCGGTCCGGCTGCCGGCGCTGACGCCGATCGCACCCATGTGGGTCTTCACGCCGGTGGTGATGGCGGTCATGGTGCCGGCCGAATCGGGCGTCTGCGAATCGGTGTTGTAGGTCTTGCTGAATGCCGTGGCCGGGAAGCGCTCCCAGGACAACAGGTTCTCTTCACCGGAGCCACCCTTCTGCTGGCCCTCGTAGATGCGCGAGGCGGCCACGGTGGTCAGGCTCATGCCGTCGCCGAGGAACAGGATGACGTTCTTGGCCTTGCCGGACATCGCACCGTTGGCGGCGGCCTGGGCGGCGCCACTGCGGTACCACCACTGCGGGGTCTCGCCGGCCGGGTGGGCGACGGGGTCGACGGCGACCTTGAGGCCGGCCGGGGCAGTGGCGGGGGTGGTGCTGGCGCAGGCGCCCAGCAGCAGGGTGGTGGCGCAGGCGGCCAACAGGGAGACGGAACGGCGCATGGACGCTGGGATCTCACAAACTGTAACGGGACGTTCATTATGCCCGCCCTCGCAAGGCACGCCGATGACACACTGATTTGCCGGTCGGGCGGTCGTTCCCCAGCCGTTGATGGGCTATCGTGCCAGCATCCCTTCCTTCCCTCTGGATTGCCTATGAAGCTGGTCTCTGCCTGGCTGCGGATTCCATTCTGGCAGCGCGTGGTCGGTGGCTTCGTGCTCGGCGCGCTGGCCGGCTGGGCGCTCGGCCCGGCCGCGGAAACGTGGTTCGGCCCGCTTGGCGAGCTGTACGTCACCCTGATCAAGATGATCGCCGTGCCGCTGGTGTTCTTCGCGGTGATCAATGCGATCTCGTCGCTGCACGGCCAGAAGTCGGTTGCCGCGCTCAGTGGCCGCACCTTCCTGTGGTTCGTGATCACTGCTGCGTTGGCGGTGTGCGTCGGACTGGGCGTGGGCGCCGTGCTGCAGCCCGGCGCCGGTGGCCTGCAGCTGACGATGGCCAGTAATTACGTGCCGCGCGAAGTGCCCAGCGTGGTGAAGGTGCTGCTGGACGTGGTACCGGCCAATGTCTTCTATGCGCTGTCTGGTATCGGCACCAAGGTCAACGCGGCCGGCGAAACCGTGCTGGCCGCCGGCCGTGGCTCGATCCTGCCGGTGATCTTCTTCGCTGGCCTGGTCGGCTTCGCCATCGTCAAGCTCGGCGAGAAGGTGACCGAGGCGCGCAAGCTGGTCGGCCAGATGAGCGACATCATGATTCAGGTGACCCGCTTCGTGCTGGAAGTCACCCCGATCGGCACCTTTGGCCTGATCGCCGGCCTGGTCGGCAGCTACGGGTTCGAGAAGCTGCTGCCGCTGGGGCATTTCGTGCTGGCCCTGTACGTGGCCTGCGCCCTGCACATCGTGGTGGTGTATAGCGCACTGCTGCTGGCGCACGGACTGAACCCGCTGAAGTTCTTCCGTGGTGCGGCGCCGGGCATGCAGGTTGCGTTCGTCAGCTCTTCCAGCTTTGCGGCGATGCCGGTGGCACTGCGTTCGATCACCCACAACCTGGGCGTGAACAAGGATTACGGTTCGTTTGCGGTGCCGCTGGGCGCCAGCATCAAGATGGACGGCTGCGGTGCCATCTACCCGGCGCTGTGCGCGGTGTTCATCGCGCAGTACAGCGGTGTGCCGCTGACCCCTGAACAGTACGTGGTGGTGCTGATTGCTTCGGTGCTGGGCAGCTTCGGTACGGCCGGTGTTCCGGGTACCGCGGTGATCATGGCTACGGTGGTGCTGAGCGCGGCCAACCTGCCGTTGGAGACGATCGGCTACCTGTATGCCATCGACCGCATCCTCGACATGATGCGCACGATGACGAACGTGACCGGCCAGATGCTGGTGCCGGTGATCGTGGCCAAGGAAACCGGGCTGCTCGACCAGGCGGTGTATGACAATCCGTCCAGCAATGTGGGTGTGGACGACCCCGATCCGACGCCGCCACGCGGCTGAGGTTGCGTGGAGATGAAAGGCCCGCCCTGAACGGCGGGCTTTTTGTCTGGGAGCTGGCTGGCGCGGTGGCGGTCATGCCGGGCCTGGTAGATCCACGCCATGCGTGGATGGAGGCGGTGCCGACCAACGGTCGGCCCCCACCAAAGGTCAGTACCCACCAGAGGTCGGCCCCCACCAAAGGTCAGTACCCACCAGAGGTCGGCCCCCACCAAAGGTCAGTACCCACCAGAGGTCGGTAGATCCACGCCATGCGTGGATGAAGGCGGTGCCGACCAAGATCGGCAGCTACCCACCATTGCGCGGGCCTAACAAAAAAGCCGCTGCAGGGCAGCGGCTTTCTCGTGTCAGGCGGCGTGGTAGCGCCAACCGGCCAGATCAGAGATCGACCCGGCGGGCCTGCATGAACTTGTTGCCCCAGTAGCCGCTGAGCAGGGTGTCCACGCGCACGTCCTTGCCCGAGCTCGGTGCGTGCAGGAAGCGGCCATCACCCACATAGATGCCGACGTGATCGACGCGGCCCTTGCGGCCGAAGAACACCAGGTCACCGGCGGCCAGCGCGGTGCGGTCGTTGATCAGTTCGGCGTTGTCGTCGTGTGCCATTTCGCGCGAGACGCGCGGCAGCTCAATGCCCAGGGCCGAGCGGAACACGTAGCCGACCAGACCACTGCAGTCGAAGCCGCTGTCCGGGTTGCTGCCGCCCCAACGGTATGGGGTGCCCAGCAGGGTCATCGCGCGGCGCAGCAGCGACTGCACCTTGCCATTGTCGGCCGCGGTGCCGACAACGCTGCCATTGGCAGCGCTGCTGGTGTCGTAGTTGGCGAGGAGGCGGCTGAGGTCACCGGCCACCACGGCCGAGCGGTCCATCAGCGGAATGGTGTCGTTGGCGGCCAGGTGAGGCAGCAGGGCGGCCAGGGTAGCGCTGGCGGCGGCGTCGACGCGGCTGCGTTGCGGAGCGGCAGCCTCGGCCTTGGCGGCCGGTCGGGCGGTGCTCTCGGCCACCGGGGCCGGGCTCACATCGGAACGGTTCGGAGCAGTCTGCGACCAGGCCGGAAGGCTGGTCAGACACAGTGCCAGGCCAAGCAACAGCGGGCGGGCACTACGTGAAGATACGGAAGTCTGGCCTTCGCTTTTCAGGTCGTCAGTCGTCACGCGTCGGTCACAGGAAAAAAACGATGGGGCATCATGCCCTGTAAAAGCGCGGATAAGTTAAAAATTCCGTTAGTAATTCGTTAGTTGCACGGCGATGTTCGTCACAGTTTTGAACATATCGCCTGTTCATTTTAGCGAAGGACGCGTTTCGCCCCTGTGTAGTGGTCCTTCCAGTAGGGACCGCTGAGCGAGTCGAGGCGCACGGTGCCGCCGGTGCTCGGCGCATGCACGAAACGCCCTTCACCGACATAGATACCGACATGGGTGACGCTGCCGCGGCTGCCGAAGAACACCAGGTCGCCGGTGGCCAGGCGCTGCGGATCGATTTTCGGACCCTGTACCGCCGCCAGGTCGCGCGAGGTGCGCGGCAGTTTCAGGTCCAGCATCTCGCGATAGACATAGGCCACCAGGCCGCTGCAGTCGAAGCCGGAATCCGGGGTGTTGCCGCCATAGCGGTAGGGGGTGCCGACCAGGCTGATGGCACGCATCAGCACCGAGTTGGCCGCCTCGGGGTTGTCCGGCACGGTCTTCGGCCAGTTCGCGGTCGGCGGGGGCGGAGCGGGGCGGGTGGCCTTGCCGCCGCCGCAGGCGGTCATCAGCACGGGCAGGGCCAGCAGCAGGGCCGGGGCGAGGAGCCGGCGCAGGCCGGACGAAACTGGCGTGATGTGCATGTTCTCCGGATAATGCGCCACCTTGGGATTGGCCGTCATGATGGCGGCGTCCCCGCCGGGCGACAACCCGCCCCAACCCGCCTGCCTCCGGCAGATCCAGACAGAGTTGCGCATGAAGATCGAAAAAGACCGCGTTGTCCGCTTCCACTACACCGTTTCCGAAGTCGGCCAGGAGCCGATCGAATCGTCCAAGGACCGCGGCGAGCCGCTGGCGATCCTGATCGGCCACGGCAACATCATCCCGGGCCTGGAAAACGCCATGATGGACAAGGAAGCCGGCGCGACCTTCAGCGTTGACGTCAACGCAGCCGATGCCTACGGCGAGCGCCGCGAGGGCCTGTCCCAGCGCGTGCCGAAGAAGCATTTCGGCAACACCAAGCTGGCTCCGGGCCAGCAGGTCGTGCTGCAGACCAACTTCGGCCCGCGTGCGGTGACCGTGCAGAAGGTCGGCATGAGCGTCGTCGACGTCGACCTGAACCATCCGATGGCCGGCAAGGACCTGCACTTCGACGTGGAAATCGTCGATGTGCGCGAAGCCGGCAAGGAAGAGATCGACCACGGCCACGTCCACGGCGACGGCGGTCACCACCACTGATCGCAGCGCGATCATGATGGCAGCAACGGCCCGCTTCGGCGGGCCATTGCGTTTCTGGAACACGGCGCGGCCATCCATGGCACGCGGGCCGGCGGCATAATGGCGGACCTGCCCGACGGACGCCCCGTGAACGCCGCTTCTCCTTCCCTGCAGCCGGTGGCTTCCGGCGAACGCATCGCCGTGCTGGACGTGCTGCGCGGTGCTGCGCTGCTGGGCATCCTGCTGATGAACATCGAGGCCTTCAGCGGACCGCTGGACCTGGCCTTCACCGGCATCGACGTGCATTGGCAGGGTATCGACTACTGGGCCGATGCCTTTGTCTACGTATTCGTGCAGGGGAAGTTCTTCACCCTGTTCTCGTTGCTGTTCGGCGCCGGCTTCGCGGTGATGGCGCAGCGCGCCGAGGCGGCCGGGCGTGACTTCACCCCGTTCTACCTGCGCCGCAGCGCTGGCCTGCTGCTGATTGGCCTGTGCCACGCGCTGCTGGTCTGGTCCGGCGACATCCTGGTGATGTACGCGTTGGTCTCGTTGCCGTTGCTGGCCTGCCGCGAGGCGCCGCGCAGCTGGCTGCCGTGGATGGGCGTAACGGTCTATCTGGGCGGTGTGGCGATGATGCTGCTGGTCGGCGCGATGGTGTCGATGGCTTCGGCGGAGGACGTGCGGAAGATGCTCACCGACGCGCAGCAGAGCATCGATCTGCAGCGCCTGGTGTACGGGCAGGGCAGCTGGATGCAGGCCAATGCGCAGCGGCTGAGCGAGTTCGGCACGTCGATGGGGGCGATGCTGATCACCGGCCCGGAAGTGCTGGGCATGTTCCTGATCGGCAGCTGGTTTGCCGGCAGCGGCGCGCTGGCCACGCCGGATCGCTTCCCGCGGCTGTATGCGGTGTTGCGTTGGGGGGCGCTGCCCTTCGGCCTGCTGGTCACGCTGCTGGGTGTTGCCTGGAAGCCGTATCTGGCGCCGGGCGCTTACGATCTGCCGGTTACGGCGGCGATGGCGCTGGTGACGATCGGCGGCCTGCCGATGTGCCTGGGTTACCTGGCCTGGATCGTACACTGGCGCGCGCGGCTGGGCTGGCTGGCGCCGGTCGGGCGCATGGCGTTGACCCATTACCTCGGCCAGTCGCTGCTGTGCACCTGGCTGTTCTACCACTACGGCCTGGGCGCGTTCGAAACGATGCCACGCAGCGTGCAGTTGATGTTCGCGCTGCTGTTGTTCACCGTGCAGGTGGGCATCTCGCACGTATGGCTGCGCCGCTTCCGCTTTGGGCCGATGGAATGGCTGTGGCGCGCGATGACCTATCGGCAGTGGCCGCCGATGCGGCGCGAGGCCGGCCAGGGCTGATCGATGCAGGGCGCGCGCGAGGATGTGATCGTGGTCGGCGCCGGTGCCATTGGACTGGCTGCCGCACTCGCGCTGCGTGCACAGGGCCGGCAGGTACGCGTGATCGACCGTGGGCGTGTCGGCGGCGCGACCTCGCATGGCAACTGCGGCACCATCACCCCCAGCCACGCGCCACCGCTGGCAGCGCCCGGCGTGCCGTTGCGCGCGCTGCGCTGGATGCTCGATCCGCGTGCGCCGCTGTACGTGCGTACACGCCTGGACCCAGCATTGTGGCGCTGGCTGCTGCAGTTCGGGGCGCGCTGCAACGCACGCGACTGGCTGCACGCCACGCGGGCACGCGGCGCATTGTTGAATGATTCACGGCTGCGCCTGGCGCAGTGGGTGCAGACGCATGCGCTGGACTGCGAGTTCGAGGCGCGCGGTCTGGACTATGTGTTCGGTGACGCCCGCAATTTCGATCACCACGCTGCCGAGTGTGAGGCGCTGAACGCACAGGGCATTGCCTCGGCGCGCATCGATGGCACCGACTACGCGCGCGACAATCCGGCGTTCCATGATCGCCTTGCCGGTGCGATCCACTTCCCCGGCGATGCCCAGCTGCGTCCGGACCGCTACACCGCCGAACTGGCGCGCGTGCTGCGGGCACAGGGCGTGGTGATCGAAGAACAGTCGGACGTGGAGGATTTCAGCGCCGACGCGCAGGGTGTGCGCGTGCGTGCCGGTGAACGCATGCTGCAGGCGCGCGAGCTGGTGCTGGCGACCGGGCCGTGGTCACCGCGCTGGGCGCGGCAACTGGATCTGCGCGTGCCGATCCAACCCGGCAAGGGCTACTCGCTGACCTGGTCACGACCGGCGCAGGTGCCGCAGCGTCCAGTCGTGCTGAAGGACCATTCCGTGTTCGTGATCGCCTGGCGCGAAGCGCTGCGGCTGGGCGGCACCATGGAATTCGCCGGTGCCGATCCGCAGCTGCGCACGACCCGCCTGCAGGCCCTGCAGCAGGCCGCCGACCACTACCTGCGCGCGCCACGTGGTGCGCGGCTGCAGGAGCAGTGGTGCGGGTGGCGCCCCATGAGCGTGGACGACGTGCCGTTGATCGGCCGCGCGCCCGCGCATCCTCACGTCTGGCTTGCAGCGGGGCATGGCATGCTCGGCATCAGCATGAGCGCCGGCACCGGCCAGCTGATCGCCGATCTCGTCTGCGGCCGCACGCCAGCGATCGATCCTGCCCCTTACCGACCCGAGCGATTCCGATGAGCACTGCACCCTATGATTACGACCTGATCGTCCTTGGCGGTGGTTCCGCCGGCCTGGCTGGCGCGATCCGCGCCGCGCAGCACGGCAAGCGCGTGGCGCTGCTGGAGCCTGGTGAACTGGGCGGGACCTGCGTCAACGTCGGCTGCGTGCCGAAGAAGGCCATGTGGCTGGCGGCCGACCTGCACGAGCGCATCGGCCTGGCCAGTGCGATGGGTTTCGATGTCAAGGCACGCCCGGCATTGTCGTGGAAGGAGCTGGTGATCCATCGCCAGGCCTACATCAGCAACATCCACACCAGCTACCACAAGCGCCTGGACGAAACCGGCGTGGTGCGCATTCCGGCGCGCGGTCATCTGCTCGATGCGCATACCGTGGCCTGCAGCGATGGCGTGCGTTACAGCGCTGAACACATCCTGATCGCCACCGGCGCGCACCCGCTGCGGCCTGACATCCCCGGTGCCGAACTGGGCCTAGTCTCCGATGATTTCTTCGATCTGCGCGCGGCACCGGCCGAGGTGGCGATCATCGGTGGCGGTTACATCGCGGTGGAGCTGGCCGGCCTGCTGCAGGCACTGGGCAGCAAGGTGAGCCTGCTGGTGCGTGGCCAGCGGCTGCTGGATCGCTTCGATTACGAGCTGACCGATCAGCTGGCCGAGAACCTGAAGCAGCAGGGCGTGCGCATCCATTTCGGCTATCGCCTGCGCGAACTGCAGCGCGATGGCGAACGCGTACGTGCATTCGGCCATGATGGCCCGCTCGACAGCGTGTTCGACGCGGTGTTCTTTGCCACCGGCCGCCGTGGCAACAGCCGCGATCTGGGCCTGGAAGCGCTCGGCATCGGTATCGGCGAACACCAGCAGGTGCAGGTGGACGAATGGCAGACCACGTGTGTGCCGAGCGTGCACGCGGTGGGTGACATCGCTGGCAAGGTCGGCCTGACCCCGGTGGCGGTGGCCGCTTCGCGGCGGCTGATGGACCGCCTGTTCGGTGGCCGCCCGCAGTCGAAGATGGATTACGAGAACGTGGCCAGCGTGGTGTTCTCGCATCCACCGCTGGGTGCGGTGGGCATGAGCGAAGAAGAGGCGCGCGCGCGGTTCGATCAGGTGAGCGTCTACCACAGCCGTTTCCGTCCGATGCTGCAGGGGCTGGCCAATGGCACTCAGCGCAGCCTGTTCAAGATGGTCTGTGCCGGTCCGGAAGAACGGGTGGTGGGCATCCACCTGCTGGGCGAAGCGGCCGACGAGATCCTGCAGGGCTTTGCGGTGGCGGTGAAGATGGGCGCGACCAAGGCCCAGTTCGACGACACCGTGGCGATCCACCCGACCTCGGCCGAGGAAGTGGTGCTGATGCGCTGAGCTGGACGGTTTTAGAGCCGAGCCTATGCTCGGCTCTCCAGGTCATCAGGCGCACCCATGCGACAATGGACGCCCTTACGCCTTCCCTGGCCGCCCCGTGCGGCCCGCCGTCGTCCTGATGTCCAGCCCCGCCTCCCGTATCGCCACCGCTTCCCCACGCATCGCGCTGGGAGGCATCGGCCTGGCCGCGATCGGCGCCATCGCCGCCTCCGGCAAGGCCATCATCGTCAAGCTCGGCCTGCGTCACGGCGTGGATGCCACCACGCTGCTCGCCCTGCGCATGCTGATGGCGCTACCGCTGTTCGTGCTGATGGCACTGTGGGCCGCGCGCCGGGCCGAGCCGCTGTCCTGGGCCGACCGTGCCCGCGTGTTGTGGCTGGGCTTCACCGGCTACTACCTGTCCAGTCTGCTCGACTTCCAGGGTCTGCAGTACATCAGCGTGACCCTTGAGCGCCTGATTCTTTACTTGAACCCGACCCTGGTGCTGCTGATCAACGTGCTGCTGACGCGCCAGCGGCCGGGTCGGTGGCAGATCGGCGCGCTGATGCTGAGTTACCTCGGCGTGCTGCTCGCCTTCGGCCACGATCTGCAGCGCGAGGGCGGGCAGATCATCGTCGGCAGCTTGCTGGTACTGGGCAGTGCGCTCAGCTACGCGCTGTACCTGTTCGGCAGTGGGCAGGTGGTCGCACGCATCGGCGCGGTGCGGTTGACCTCCTATGCCAGCTGCGTGGCCAGCGTGCTGGTGCTGCTGCATTTCGCGGTGACCCATCCGCTGCCGTTGCTGTGGCAGGCACCGGCGCCAGTGCAATGGCTGTCGCTGGTCAATGCCACCGTGTGCACGGTGCTGCCGGTGCTGGCGATCATGCTGGCGGTGCAGCGCGTGGGTTCGTCGCTGGCCGCGCAGGTCGGTATGCTGGGCCCTGTTTCCACCATCGTGATGAGCCTATGGCTGCTCGACGAACCGATGGGGCCGGCGCAGATCGCCGGCACCGTGCTGGTACTGATCGGCGTACTGTTGGTGACCCGCCTGCGGCGCTGACACCGGAGCAGGCGCGTGCCCGCATCCTGGCAGTGATCCGCGCGATCCCTGTGGGGCAGGTGATGGGCTACGGCCAGGTGGCGATGCGCGCGGGCCTGCCCGGGCGTGCACGCCTGACCGCGCGCATCCTGGGCCAGAACGACGACCCGGACCTGCCCTGGCACCGCGTGCTGCGCTCGGATGGGCGCATCGCCATGGAAGAAGGGTCGGCCGGATGGCGCGAGCAGTCACAGCGGTTGCGCGCGGAGGGCGTGGTGGTGGAGAACGGCCGGGTGCGGATGCCGGCGACTGATCCGGCAGCGGCACTGGATGCCGCCGTGTGGGGGCCGGGCTGAGCACGGCTGGCGACTGAACGGGCCGCACCTGCCGGTCGCCAACACGACACGGTGCTGCGGCTATGATGGAGGCCGTTCCATGCCGGTGTTCCCATGTTCCCGCGACTGCCTACCGTCACCAAGGCCCTGCTGATCGCCAACGCGATCCTGTTCCTGCTGCAGCAGCCGTTCCTGCTCGGCATGCAGACCTTCGAGCCGTTCATGCTGCAACCGCTGCAGCAGGGCTTCGATGCGTTCTCGCCGGGCGGCAACTTCCAGCCGTGGCAGCTGCTGACCTATGGCTTCCTGCATGGCAGCTTCGGCCACCTGTTCTTCAACATGCTGGCGGTCTTCATGTTCGGCGCGCCGCTGGAGCAGACCTGGGGCGAGAAGCGCTTCCTGCTGTATTACCTGGTGTGCGTGGCTGGTGCAGGCGTCTGCCAGCTGCTGGTGGGCACGCTGCTGGAAAACCCGGCGACGGTGCTGGGCGCCTCCGGTGGCGTGTTTGGCCTGCTGCTGGCCTACGGCATGCTGTTTCCCAACCAGCGGGTGATGCTGCTGTTCCCGCCGATCCCGATGAAGGCGCGGACCTTCGTGATCCTGTTCGGCGTGGGCGAACTGGTGCTGGGCATGACCGGCTGGCAGCCGGGCGTGGCCCATTTCGCGCACCTGGGCGGCATGCTGTTCGGCTGGTTGCTGATCCGTTACTGGCGCGGGCAGCCGCCGTTCAACAAGCGCCGCCCGCCCGGCCCACCGAAGCGCCCGAACCATCTGCGCAGCGTCAAATGATCCGAAGGATCATTTGACGCCGTAGGTGCCGACCGTTGGTCGGCACACCTTTTCCCACGCGGGTAGGTGCCAACCTTGGTTGGCACGCTTTGAATGGGATCACTTGACGCCCAGGTGCCGACCGTTGGTCGGCACACCGCTACAGGTCCCGCAGCACCACCTGCGCCGCATTGTGCCCCGGTGCACCGGTAACACCACCGCCGGGATGGGTACCCGACCCACACAGATACAGGCCGGGAAGGGCGCCGCGATAGCCGGCCTGGCCGACCATCGGCCGCGCCGAGAACAACTGGTTGGCGCTCAGTGCGCCGTGGAAGATGTCGCCGCCGACCAGGCCGAAGGTGCGTTCCAGATCGAGCGGGGACAGCACCTGACGACCGAGCACGCTGTCAGCGAAGCCGGGCGCATAGCGTTCAACGGTAGCGATCATCAGGTCGGCTACCGTCTCGCGGTGGTCATCCCAGTGACGCCCATCAGGAAGTACCGGCGCCACGTGCTGGCAGAACAGGCTGGCCACATGCTGCCCGGGCGGTGCCAGTGAATCGTCCAGCGTACTGGGTATCAGCATTTCCACGATCGGTTCGCGCGACCAACCGTCGCGGCGCGCATCCAGCCAGGCGCGATCCATGTAGTCCAGGCTGGGTGCCATGATGATGCCGGCGCTGAGGTGATCGCCCGGACCGGGCAGGGCGCGGAACTCCGGCAGCCGCGACAGCGCCACGTTCATCCGGAAGGTGCCGGAACCGCAGCGCCAGTTCGTCATGCGTGCGCGTGTGGCAGCCGGTACCTGCGCCGGCTCCAGCAGCTGTTCGTACAGCAGCTTCGGATTGACGTTGGCGACCACCGCGCGTGCACGCAGGGTTTCGCCGTTGGCCAGTTCCACCCCCACGGCGCGGCCCTGTTCGGTCAGTACCCGTCGCACGCCGGCATCCACGCGCAGCTCGGCCCCGGCCTCGCGCGCCGCGCTGGCGATGGCCTGGCTTATCGCGCCCATGCCACCCATCGCATGGCCCCAGGCACCCTTCATGCCATTGCACTGGCCGAACACGTGGTGCAGCAACACGTAGGCGCTGCCCGGAGTGTACGGACTGGCGTAGTTGCCGACGATGCCATCGAAGCCGAACAGCGCCTTGATCGGCTCGCTCTCGAACCAGCGGTCCAGGTATTCCGCCGCCGACAGCGTGAACAGGTCCAGCAGCTCCTGCCGCAGCGGTGCATCCAGCGCCGCCAGTTCGCGGCCGAGCTTCCCCATCTGCCAAAGTGCGGGCAGGCCGCGCCAGCCGCCGGCGACGCCGATGTCCGGTGGCGCGCGGAGAGCCCACGCGCGCAGTACATCGGCGAAGATCTCCAGGCGTGCTTCGTACGCTGGCAGGCGCTGTGCATCCCGAGCGGAGAATCCAGCGACTTCGGCCTGGGTGCGGCCAGGTGCCGACAACAGGTAGCGGTCGTCGGGCAATGGCAGGAAGTTGTTGGCCGGGCGCGTGACAATGCGCAGCCCATGCGCATGCAGTTGCAGGTCTTCGATCACCTTCGGTTGCAACAGCGACACCGTGTACGACGCCACCGAGTTGCGGAAGCCGGGATGGAACTCCTCGGTGACCGCCGCTCCGCCGAGCACGCCGCGCCGTTCAAGGACCAGCACGTTCTTTCCGGCCTTCGCCAGATAGGCCGCACAGACCAGACCGTTGTGGCCACCCCCGATGATGATTGCATCCCAGGACATCAGCACCTCTGAAAAAAGGGACGGAGGGGATTAAGTCGCAATTGGCACGGGACCAGCGGCGATGGGAAGAAACGACTTAATCCCCTCCGTCGCCTTTTTGGATTGCGGCCTGGATGGTGGCGATGTCGATCTTCTTCATCGGCATCATCGCGTTGAAGGCGCGCTTGGCCAGTGCCTTGTCCTTGCTGGTCACTGCTTCGATCAACATGCGCGGGCTGATCTGCCAGGAGATGCCCCAGCGATCCTTGCACCAGCCGCATTGGCTCTCCTGGCCACCGTTGCCGACGATCGCATTCCACAGACGGTCGGTCTCGGCCTGGTCCTCGGTCTGGATCTGGAAGGAGAACGCTTCGCTGTGCTTGAACGCGCTGCCGCCGTTGAGGCCGACGCAGGGAACGCCGCAGACGGTGAATTCGACGGTCAGCACGTTGCCTTCCTTGCCATCCGGGTAGTCGCCCGGCGCGTGATGCACGGCGGTGACCGCGCTGTCGGGCAGGAGGCTGGCATAGAAGGTGGCGGCCTCGAGCGCGCCGTTGTCGTACCAGACACAGATGGTGTTCTTGTGTGCCATGTCGGGGCTCCGCGATGGACGAGGCCGCAGCGATAGCACGCCGGGTGTTAAGCCGGGATGGGTATCACGGTGACCGGAGACTGGGGGCGGAAACGGGAGGAGCGGGCTGCAAGCGGCTGATTAATAAACAAAACTTGAACAAAGTTCATGTTTGTATCAAAACTTTTCCTTCAATTTCAATTGGTTATTTTTGTTCAGCTGCCATTGCAAATTAAGAATTGATGAAATTAATATTTGGTTCAGCTACATGGAGCTGTCGCTTCCGTGCAGCAATTCTGCAACTGCAGCCTGATCTTCACCGAATCAAGGAAACTCCATGACCAGCAGCAAGCACGTCGCAAGGTTGAAGCGTACCGCCTTGGCGGTCGTCCTGACTTCTTTCATCGGCGCCGCAGCCGCGCAGAGCACGACCGGTTCGTTGTACGGCAGTGCGCCTGCCGGCACGACCATCGTCGTGCAGAGCGATACGGGCCTGAAACGCTCGGCGACCGTCGACAGCAATGGCCGCTACAACCTCGGCTCGTTGCCGGTGGGCAAGTACACCATCATCCAGCAGCGTGACGGCCAGACCGTCGATCAGCGCGAGAATGTTCTGCTGAAGGTCGGCGTTGGCACCGAGGTGTCGTTTGCCGGTGGCAGCAGTGCCGCCACCACGCTGGAGGCCGTGAACGTCGTCGCGGCGAATGTGCCGAAGATCGATGTCACCAATACGGTGTCCAAGTCGGTCATTACGTCCGAGCAACTGGATGTGTTGCCACTGGGGCGTAGCGCCGAAGCCATCGCATTGCTCGCGCCAGGTGTTGTCGCAGGCAGTGGCGCGTTCAGCAACGGCTCGCGTTCGGTGCTGTCTTTCGGTGGTTCCAGTGTTACTGAGAATGCCTACTATCTGAATGGCTTCCTGGCCAACAATCCGCTCAGCAACCTGGGTGGTATCAGCCTGCCCTATGGGTCGATCGACCAGCAGGAAACGTTCATGGGCGGCTACGGAGCGGGATACGGGCGCTCCACCGGTGGTGTGATCAACCAGCTCGGCAAGCGCGGCACCAATGAATGGCATTTCGGCGTGCAGGCCACCTGGGCCCCGGACTCGCTGTCGGCTTCTGCGGCCACTGTCATCTATCCCAATCGCCAGCTGCCAGATGGATACAGCTACACCGATGACTCGTTGCCTGGTTCGCTCTATCGCTACCGCAAGGACGATGTCGCCACGCGTACCACCTACAGTGGCTATGCCAGTGGCCCGCTGATCGAGGATCGTCTGTTCATTCACTTGGCTGCGGAAAAGGACCGCACCGAAGGTGTGTCCACGAACAGCTCTGCAGCAACGCAGCAGGTGCGCAACCACTACACCATTGATGCGCCGAAGTTCTATGGAAAGATCGACTGGAACATCAACGATAGCAATACGCTGGAATACACCCGCGTGCAGAACACCGATCGCAACGGTGGCTACTACCGATCGTTCGACTACGAGGACCTGGCCGAAGGTGATCGCACCGGCACGTTCCCGAACACCACGAAGCTCAAGGACGACTTTGACATCTTCAAGTACACCGGCTACCTGAACGATGACCTGACCCTGAGTGCGGTATGGGGTCGCAGCAAGGAGAGCAATCTGGAGTCGAATCCGCTGGATACGGCCAACCCCTATCTCAGCAGCCCGGGCAATCAGGATCCGTCCATTACCGGTGGCCGCCCCATCCGCAACGACCAGTCGGCGCTCTATACCAAGTCGTCAGATGCGGGCAGCAAGACCCGAGGCCTGCGTGTAGACCTGCAGTACCGCATCGGCAACCACGAGCTGACCGGTGGTATCGATAACATGTACTTCCAGGGGCATAACGAAGGTCAGGCGATGACCGGGCCGGGGTATGCCTGGATCTATGGTCGTGTTGATCCGGCCTCGTCGCCGAATCCGGGCTTTGATATCACCCCGCCGGGCGGCAATGGCTACTTCGTGCAGAAGTACATCTTCTCCACGACCACCAGCATGTCGGTCAAGCAGAAGGCCTACTATCTGGAGGACCGCTGGCAGGTCACGCCGAACTGGTTGGTGACCCTCGGCATCCGCAATGACAAGTTCACCAACTACAACAGTGCGGCCAAGCCTTACGTCGACAGCGGTGACCAGTGGGCGCCGCGTCTGGGCGCGAGCTGGGATGTGTTTGGCGATTCGTCGCTGAAGGTGTTCGCCAACCTGGGCCGCTACTACCTGGCGTTGCCCAACAGCGTTGCTATTCGTGGTGCTTCCGCCTCGACGTTCACCCGCGAGTACTTCACCTATAGCGGAATTGATGCCAACGGCAACCCGACCGGGTTGACCGCTCTGGGCCCGGGCCCGGTGTCAGCCAACAATGAATATGGCCAGACCCCTGATCCGTTGTCGATTGCGCCGACCGACCTGAAGTCGCAGTACCAGGACGAGCTGATCCTTGGCTTCGAGAAGACGCTGGGCGAGCGCTGGAGCTCCGGTGCCAAGTTCACCTATCGTCGCCTGCAGACGGCCATCGACGATACCTGTGACTCCGATCGCATCCACGACAAGCTTGCCGCGATGGGCGTCGACGACAGCAATCTCGATGTCCCGGGCTGTGTGATCTTCAATCCGGGCAAGACCAACACCTTCATGATCCGACACGCGGATGGCTCGGGTTACACGCCGGTGCAGATGAGCTCCGCCGACTGGGGTTACGGCAACAAGAAGGCCAAGCGTGACTACATCGCCGTCGATCTGTTCATCGAGCACCCGCTGAGCGACAAGTGGTACGGACGTCTGGATTACACCTGGTCGCGCAGCTTCGGCAATACCGAAGGCCAGGTGAAGTCGGATATCGGCCAGGATGACGTCTCCAAGACCCAGGACTGGGATGCCGCGGCACTGATGGAATACGCCGGTGGCTATCTGGCGAACGACCGCCGTCACCAGCTGAAGGGCTATGGCGCCTATATGTTCAACGACGAGTGGTCGGCGTCGGCCACCCTGCGGATCATGTCGGGGGCGCCGAAGAGCTGCCTGGGCTACTACGGCACCGATGAGAGTGATCCGCTGGGCTACGACGCGGCCTATCACTATTGCGGTGGCAAGCCGTCGCGTCCGGGTGACGCCGGCCGGCAGCCCTGGACGACCCGCCTGGATCTGGGCGTGATGTATCGCCCTTCGTTTGCCGATCACAAGCTGGCTTTCAGCCTGGATGTTTTCAATGTGCTGAACCAGCGTCGCGCCGTGCAGTCTGACGCGGTCTATGAAGATGGCCCCTACACGGTGTCCAACACCTACGGCATGGGTACCTACTTCAGCGCGCCTCGTTCGGTTCGTGTCAGTGCGTCCTACGACTTCTGATCGCAGCACCTGATCGATCTCTCCAGAAAACGACCTGGACCCCGGCCATGCCGGGGTCCCTTTTTTGGGTCGCCAAGCGAAAAAAGGGCGCCCGAAGGCGCCCTCTGCATTACCAGTTGCAGCAGTTAGCTCAGCGCCAGACCTTGATCTGCTCGGCTTCGCTGCGCTGCATCGGCTGGCCGGCCTTGCAGCTGAAGGTGGCACCGAACGCCGGCAGGTTGGCCAGCGTGCCGTTGCTGCGCCACAGGCCCGGTGCACGGATGTCGGCGGTCAGGCGACGCACGGCCTCGTTCGGCGACAGCTGCTGCGCCCACAACGCCGACCACGCGCGGAAGAAGCCCTGTTGCTGTGCCGGCTTGGCCTTCGGCTCCTGCGCGGTGTACGCGGCCCACGCCAGTTCCAGGCCGGCGATGTCGGCCAGGTTCTCTTCCTGGGTGAGCGTGCCGTTGACCTTGGCACCCTTCACGCCCGGGAAGTCGTACGCGCTGTACTGCGCGGCCACGCGATTGCCGAGCAGGGTCCAGGCGGTCTTGTCGGCCGGGGTCCACCAGCTGCGCAGTTCGCCCTTGGCATCGACCAGTGCGCCCTTGGCATCGATCGCACGGGTCAGCTCGTGGCCGACCAGGCCACCGAAGCTGCCGAACTTGTCGGCAGCGTCGGCCTTGGCGTTGAACACCGGCCCCTGCAGGATCGCAGCGGTGACGATCAGGCGGTTCTGCGCCAGATCGTAGGCCAGCGACGGCTGCTGCGGCAGCACGTCCCAGCGGCGGTCGGCGTTGCCCTTGCCGATGCGCTTCATTTCCTCGCGATGGCGCCAGGTCGACGCGATCAGCATGTTGCCGCCGAACGAGCCGCGGCCCATCGGCTGCACGCTGTAGTCGAGGTCGCGCAACGGGGTGCCGATCTCGATCTTCAGCGCGGCCAGCTTGGCCTGCGCTTCGGTCTTGGCTTCGGCACTCATCCAGCTGCTGTTCTTGACCGCTTCGATCTGCACTTCGCGCACCTTGTCGACGATCCATGCGGCCTGGCGACGGTCTTCGGCCGACAGGTAACGGGCGGCGTATTCGCGACCGAGCATCGGGCCGGCGGCCACGTTGATCGCCTCCAGCACGTCTTCCCAGCGCTGCGGCGGCAGGGTTTCGCCACGCAGCACGCGGCCGCGGAATTCGAATTCGGCGTCGCGGTAGGCCTTGGACAGGTAGGGCGCCATCGAGTCGCCCACGCGCCAGCGCAGGTAGGCCTTCCACTGGTCCGGCTTGAGCTTGGTGACCATGCCATCGAGCTGCTTGAACAGGCCCGGGTCGGCCAGCGAGACCAGATCGTCGTCCACGCCCTGGGCCTTCAGGAAGGCATCCAGCTGCAGGTTGCGGTAGCGGCTGTTGAGCTCCTTGGTGGAGATCGGCGCGTAGTTGTTGAACGGGTTGTTGATGCCGGCCAGCGACTGCGCATTGCGCGCCAGTTCGGATTCCAGCGCGATCACCGCCTGCGACTCGGCATCCAGCTTGGCGGCCGGGGTGCCGGTCAGCGCCAGGATCTGCTTGACGTAGGCGCGGTAGCGGCCCATCAGCGCCACGGTGTCGGCGTCGGTGCGGGTGTAGAACGCCGGGTCCGGCAGGCCCATGCCGCCCTGCATGAAGTAACCGATGTGGCGGTCCAGCGCCTTCAGGTCCACGTCCGGGCCGAAGTTGAAGGCCACCGGGATGCCGACCTGGTGCAACGCGGCGATCGAGGCCGGCACATCCTTGGCCTTCTTGATCGCGTTGATGCGGGTCAGCAGCGGGGCGATCGGATTGGATCCGTCGGCTTCCACGGCGGCTTCGTCCAGGCCGCTGGCCCAGAAGTCGCCCAGCAGTTTCTGCACGTTGCCCTGCGGCGCCTTCATCGCTGCGTCGAGCAGTTCACGCTGCTGCTGACGGCTGCGGTCGACCAACTGGCCCAGCGCGGTGGTGGCACCGGTCTGTGGCACCGGGTTGGCCTTCAGCCAGCCTGCGTTGGTGGCGTCATAGAAGTCGCTGCACTGGGCGCTGACGGCCGGGGCGCGCGCGGCCTTCTTCTTGGCGGCGGCGAACGCATCATGGGTCGGGACCAGGGTCGCCAGGCTGATGCCCAGGGCGATGGCAAGCGGACGGAAATTGGGCATGTGGAACGAATCCGTGATGGATTGAGGGCGCGCGCACTATAGCAAGCCGCGCATCGACGCGGCATGCACGCATCACGCTGCTTTCGCCGACCAGGGTCGGCCGCTAGCGGGGAGCGCCGAGATCATTGGATCCACACCATGCGTGGATGAAAAACACCCCGGAAAAACAAAGGCCCGGGAATTCCCGGGCCTCTGCAGGTCTGCCGCGGCGTCAGCCGTGGCTTACCAGATCACCACCTGCTGGTCGCCGCTGCGGGCCATCGGCGAACCGGCCTTGCACTGGAACGCGGCCGCGAAGGTCGGCAGGTTCGACGGCGCACCCATGGCGCGGAACTGCGCCGGGGCGTGCGGGTCGGTCGCCAGGCGGACCTTGGCGTTCTCCGGGGTGTACTTGGTGCGCCACACGGTGGCCCAGTTGAAGAAGAAGCGCTGGTCGCGGGTGAAGCCGTCCACCTTCGGGTCGTCCTTGCCGGCGCTGGCCTTCTGCAGGGCATCGTAGGCGGTAGCCAGGCCGCCCAGGTCGGCGATGTTCTCACCCAGGGTCAGGTGGCCGTTCACCGCCTGGCCGTCGACCTTGTACTGGTCGAACTGCTTGACCAGCTTGCCGGTCAGGCCTTCGAAGTTCTTCTTGTCAGCGGCGGTCCACCAGTCTTCCATGTTGCCGGTCGGCCCGAAACGTGCGCCCTGGTCGTCGTAACCGTGGGTCATTTCGTGGCCGATCACCGCGCCGATGCCGCCGTAGTTCAGTGCGTCGTCGGCCTTCGGATCGAAGAACGGCGGTTGCAGGATGGCGGCCGGGAACACGATCTCGTTCTGCAGCGGGTTGTAGTAGGCGTTGACCGTCTGCGGGGTCATGCCCCACTCGGTCTTGTCCACCGGCTTGCCGATCTTGGACAGGTTGAACTTGTAGTTGAATTCGTTGGCCGCGCGCACGTTGCCCAGGAAGCTGTCGCGCTGGGTCTGCAGGCCCGACCAGTCACGCCACTTGTCCGGGTAGCCGATCTTCGGGGTGAAGGTTTCCCACTTGGCGATGGCCTTGGCCTTGGTTTCATCGCTCATCCAGCTCAGGCCCTGGATGCGGTCCTTCAGCGAGGCGGCCAGGTTCTTCACCAGTTCTTCCATCTTCGCCTTGGCTTCCGGCGAGAAGGCCACCTTCACGTACAGCTGGCCGAAGGCTTCACCGGCGTCATTCTCGATGGTGCCCAGCACACGCTTCCAGCGCGGCTTCTGCTCCTTCTGGCCGTTGAGGGTCTTGCCGTAGAACTCGTAGTTCTCCTGCACGAAGGCATCGGCCAGGTACGGCGAGGCGCTGTCCACGGTGTGGAAGCGCAGGTAGGCACGCCACACCGACGGATCGGTGTCGCCCAGCGCCTTGCTCACTTCCTCATGGAAGGCAGGCATGGCCAGCGAGAACTTCTCCGGTGCGGCCACGCCCTGCGACTTGAAGAACTCGGTCCAGCTGAAGTTCGGGGTCAGCTTGTCCGCGTCGGCCACGGTGACCGGGTTGTAGTACAGCTCGACGTTGCGCGAAAGTTCGACACGCGACTTGGACGCCTTGGCCAGGCGGGTCTCGAACTTGACCACGTCCTCGGCCTGCTTGGCAGCGTCGGCAGCGGCGACGCCGGACAGCTCCAGCACCTTGGCGACGTGCGCCTGGTAGGCCTTCAGCTTGTCGGCGTTCTTGGCATCGGTGTAGTAGGTGCTGTCCGGCAGGCCCAGGCCGCCCTGGCTGGCGTAGGCCATGTTCACGGCCGAGTTCTTGAAGTCGGCTTCGGCGCCGAAGCCGAACAGAACGTTGTCACCCTTGGCGGCGCTGGAGCGCAGGTAATTAGCGATGGCTGCCTTGTCCTGCAGGCCATCGATCGCGGTCAGGTCGGCCTTCAGCGGCTCGATGCCCTGGGCGTTGATCTTGGCCTCGTCCATGCCGGTGGCCCACAGATCACCGACGATCTTCTCGATGTGGTTCGGGGTCTTCACCTGTGCCACCTGCTCGGCCAGCTGGTGCTGCACGGCCACCGAACGCTCGTCGAGGATGGTGAAGGCGCCCCAGCTGGTGCGGTCGCCCGGGATTTCATTGGCGGCCAGCCACTTGCTGTTCACGTAGTCGCCGAAGGCGCCGCAGGCGTCCTTGCTGGTATCGAGGTCGCTGGGCTGGAAGGCGTTGTAGGCCGGCAGCTTGCTCTCGTCCAGCGTGTAGTTTGTGGCTTCGGCCGCAGCCGGCGTGGAGGCGGTGGCGTCCTTGGCCGGGGTTTCGTTCTTGCCGCAGCCAACCAGCGCGGCCGAAACGGCCAGGGTCAGCAGCACGATCTTGGGAGTACGGGTCACTTTGATGGCCTCCAGGCCGAGTGAGTCAGGGAAGGGCCGCAGGGACGGCCGTGGGCCGAACGATACGCCGCCGGCCTGCCCTGCAAGGGTGTCGAAGGTCATGGCCGGGCGCAAGGGGCCGACGGCGACGCGCCACGAAAGGAAAAAAGAAGGGCCCGTGCGGATCGCACGGGCCCTCCGGGTCAACGATGCTGCCGGATGATCAGAAATCGTATCGGGCAGTGAAGCGGAAGTAGCGCGGGGTCGAGTAGTTCAGGTCACGACCGTACTCCGGGTTGTAGTCCGCTGCGCCGCGGTACGGCGAGGCGGCGTAACGCGAGTACGTGCTGCCAGCCACCTGGCGATTCAGCAGGTTGATCACATCGGCCTGCAGGGTCAGGCCCTTCGCCCAATCCGGCGTGTACGCGACATTCAGCCCCAGGTTGAACTGCCACGGCGCCTTGCCGTGCGAACCGCGCGGCGAGGAACCGTAGTCCGCCGACGGCGGCACGTAACCGGCCGTGCCCGGTGTGGTGCCGCTGCCCGGCAGGCCGCAGTACCAATAGTAGGAGCCATCGTAGAGGCCCTTGTCTGGGGTCGGGTACATGCTGGTGCAGTTGTTCGGACGACCTTCGGCAACGGTCAGGCTGCCACCCACGCGCCACTCGGGGGTCAGCTTCATGTAGCCGAACGCCTTGAGCACATGGCCACGGTGGTTCGGCAGCAGCCCATTGGCGCCCTGCATCAGCTGCGGCAGATCCCAGTCCTGAGTGACCGACACATCTTCCTGGCCACCGGTACCGGTATCCAGGTCGGAGTTCAGCTGGCCTTCGGTATTGCCGTAGTTGCGGCTGAAGGTGTACATGACCTTGCCGTACCAGTTGTCCGTACGCTTCTCCAGGAACAGGTCCAGCGCGTAGTACTTGCGCTTGAGCTTGGGCAGGCCAAGGTCAGCTGCCGAATAGTGCACCTTCTCGTAGCTGCCATCGGCCTGTTCTTCCCAGAAGGTGTTGCCCACGCCGGGGTTGAACAGGAAGCATGCGCCGCCCAGCGCGGGGGTGCAGGTGTCGTCGATCGCGCTCTTCAGTTCGCGGTAGGTGAACTTCGCGCCCCAGACGGTATCAGCCGCAAGCTGCTGCTCCATGCCAATGATGTACTCGTCCTGGTAGTGCGACTTCATGTCCACTGCGGCCAAGGTGCGCGGATTCGGCGCATTGCCGCATTCCAGGTTGCTGGCGACAGCGTTGGTGCCCGGGCACAGGTACCCCTTCGAGGCATCGACCGGAATGGAATTGAGCCCCGTCGGTGCACCGGTGGTCGGATCGACGCCGGTGTAGGTGAAGTACTCGTTGGTGTTGAGCGAGCCGGAGGCTGCACGCACTGCCACGTTGTTCGGCATGGCCAGGTGGTAGCGACCGGCATTGGCGAACAACTTCAGCGACGAGTCGCCATGAACGTCCCAGGCCACGCCCAGACGCGGTGCCAGCTGCGTCTTCTGGCTCGCATACTTCTCGCCCGTGCCGGTGTAGTTGGTGAACTGTTCGTTGCGCAGACCCAGCGATAGCAAAACGTTGTCCGAAACCTGCCAGCGGTCTTCGATGTACTGCGAGGCCTGCTCGGTCTTCGGCTGTGCCAGCTTGGTGCTGTACAGGCGATAGACGTAGTAGCCCTGTGCGCCCAGGCCGCCACCGGAAGCTGCCGAGCTCACGCCGTGCGATGCATCGATCGGGGTGTTCGGGTTGGTGGAGCGACGATAGATCCAGCCGTAGCCGCCCGGATACTCGGTGCCGGTCAGCGACTCTGCATCCTGGCGGTCGAAGCCGAAGCGGAGTTCATGGTTGCCCAGACGCCAGGTCAGGTCGATACGCCCGCCCTTGGTCTCGTCGAAGGCGCCGTCGGCGTTGACCAGCGAGGTCGTGCTCTGGCAGCCGCTGTAGTTCAGGCCCGGCACGCGTGCAGTGGTTCCGGCACTGATGTACGGGCAGCTTGCGTCGTAGTTGTACAGGCCCTGCGAGTGTTCGATCTTCTGGCGACCGTACAGCGCCGACAGGGTCAGGTTGTCGGTCAGGTAGCCGGTGTACTTGCCGATGTAGAGTTTGGAGTCTTCCTTGGTGCTGATGCCGCCGGTCTGCACGTCGCCATGTGTGAACTTGTTGTAGTCGAACGAGTAGTACTCGGCGTCGTACTTGGTAACGTCAGACACACCTGTCAGCTCGATGACGTGGTTGTCGGTGATGTTCCAGTCGATCTTCGCCGTCCAGCGCGGATATTCATAGGTGTACTCGTTCCAACCGCGGGTCAGGTTGGCCGGGCTGGTGTTGGTCGCGTAGCGGGCGCTGGTGCCGTCAGTCTTGGTGAACTCGCCGTTGACGAAGAAGAACAGCTTGTCCTGGACGATCGGGCCGCCGACATAGGCACCGGTGGTGTTCTGCCAGGAGTTGTTCTTGTTGCGGTACTGATACAGCTTGCCATCGGTCTGGTAAGCCGCGCCGCGCGGATCATTGGCGGTGAAGTGGCCGGTGTTGGCGTAATACATGTTGCGCGGAGATGCGCGCAGCGATTCCGGGCTCCAGATCTCGTACGCACCGGCCTTCCATTCGTTGGTGCCGCGACGGGTCACGATGTTGACCACGCCACCGGTGGAGCGCCCAAAGTCCGCGCCATAGCCGCCGGTGAGGACCTGTTCCTGGGCGATGGCCTCAAAGGGCAGTGTGGTCGAGCCGATGCTGGTCAGCGGGTTGGTTACCGCAAAGCCGTTGATGTAATAGGCATTCTCCGACGCAGCAGAACCGCCGAAGCTGGGTACGCCGCTGTAGCTGTTGCTGGCGATCGCACCGGGTGCCAGCAGGGCAACAGCAGTGATGTCGCGCGGCAGCGGAAGGCTGCGCAGGTCTTCGTAGCTGAAGACGGTCCGGGTATCGACCTGCGAAACGTCGATCGATGCCATCGACGCGGCGCGCACCACGATGCCGTCCAGATCAGTCGCCTTGCCGCCGGCGAAGGAGACCTCGGTGCCGGAGGCGATGTTGACCGCCACGTCATTCTGTGTCGTGACCGTGGCGCCGTCACGGCGCAGTTCCACCGAGTAGCGGCCGTTGGGCAGGTCGGACACGCGGTAGCGACCATTGGCATCAACCGGCAGGGTGCGCGTGGCGCCGGTCCCCAGGTTGCGGACAACCACGCTCGAACCCGCGCCGGCCGGCGCCTGGCCGTAGATGTAACCGGTCACGGACTGAGCGTGGGCGATCGAGAAAAGGCAACCAGACAGGGCGGTAGCCAGCGCCGCGCGGCGCCAGAACTTCGTTTGCATCAGGACTCTCTCCGGGGTGTAGTGGGTGCGCCTCGTGGCCAAACAGGAATGCGGTCACAAACGGCGTGCCTCATTTATAAATGCCTCGTGAACAAAAATGCAATGAATCCTGAATGAAATTTTTTAGGTGACAAGACTTGGAAAAACTCCGGGTTGGTAAAAAAACGCAATATTGAAGCTAAGTTCTGCGAAAATACATCTAAAATCATTGTCATGTGATGGGTGGCGCGATCGCTGCATGAGGTGGAATTGTCATATTTTTCTGACATTCATGAATCCAGCCGCGAACGATCAAGGATGGTCACCGACGCGCAGCATCCGGAGAGAAGCGGTGGAAGACCCACGCAGGCAAAAAAAAGCCCCGCCGGAGCGGGGCCTCTGCTTCCATGTGCGTTTGGCTGTGCTTACTTCCTGCCGAAGTCGTACTGGGCCTGGACGTAGATAGCGCGCCCGTAGGCGTTGTAGAGCGAGTTGTTGTACGGCACGTCGATGTTGCCCGCGTAGGAGTGCTGCTGGTTGTCCGGCACCTTGTTGAACAGGTTGTTGACCATCAGCGAGAACGTCAGGTTGTCCATCGCGCGGTAGTTCACGCTCAGGTTGTACGTCGTGTAAGAGCCCCACTTGCCAGCCTTGTAGCCGGACGTCGGATCGACATAGTCATAGCCACGGCCCAGGTACGACAGGTAGTTCGGCGTGCGGCCGATGTAATTGAAGTACAGCGTGGTGGTGAACTTGTCGATCGCCCAGCCGATCGAGCCGTCAGCCCGGACCTTGGCGTAGGAGTCGTACACCCACATTGCGTACGGGTTGCCCAGCAGATCCAGGAACGGGTCGTTGAGCTGCGGCTGCAGTTCACGCTTGAGCATGTTGGTGTAGTTGCTGGAGAACTGCAGCGAACCGAAGCGACCGATGTCCTGCACGTACTTGAAGCTGGCAGTGACCGCCTCGAGGTTCTGCCGTGCCACGTTCAGCTTCGGCGTGTAGATCTCCTCCAGCGCGCCGGTGGCATCACGGGTGACCCAGTTGGCCACTTCCTCGCAGGTGGCGCCAGCGGTGTTGGTCAGGCCGTTGCGGCAGTAGTACTCGGCGAGCAGCAACTGGTCGGAGCTGAGGGTGTTGACCTCGTTCTTGATCTTCCAGTTGTAGTAGTCCAGGGACACCGACAGGTTGTTGATCGGCGCCCACACCAGGCCCGCGTTCCACACATCGGCGGTAATCGGCTTCAGCTCCGGATTGCCCGACTGGGTGCCGAACACCGACACGCTGCCGTAGCGGCAGTCGACCGTGTTGGACGGATCGAACCCGAGCTGGCCACAGCGGTAGTAATCCTTGGACCCATTGGCGTAGTAGCCGCTCTTGCCCTGGAAGGCATCGGGCAGGGACGGGGCGCGGAACGCGGTGCCGTACTTGCCGCGGACCAGCAGGCTTTCGAAGGGGCGGAACTCGAGGCCGATGCTGTAGGTGGGCTTGTCTACGGTATGGCCGGCGATCTTGAAGTTGTCGTAGCGGCCGGAAGCGGTGACCGTCAGCATGTCATGCAACGGCAGACGCAGTTCGCTGGTGACAGCGTAGTTGCTGCGATGGCCGTTGCCCGCCACCGAGGTGGTACCGAACACTGTGCCGTCGGTCAGGCGCACGTCCGGCGTGTAGTTCCACCCTTCGCTGCCGCCTTCAACCACGGCGGCAAAGCCGGCGTCGCCACCGGGCAGCTTGAACAGCGAGCTGTTGGTGATCTGCGCGCGGGTCTGGGTCTGCCAGGTGCGGCTGCGGCTGGTGGTGAAGCCGGTGAAGCTCTGGAAGGCCCCTTGCGGCAGCTGGGAATAGAAAGCACCCCAGTTCGGGTTGTAGATGTTGTAGCCGTCGTCGGTCTGGCCCAGCACCGGTCCCAGCACGTTGTCGGCGAACCAGTTGTTGATCGGGTCGTTCCAGCGTGCATAGCCACGCTCGTTGAGCTTGTACTCGCCGCGGGTGACGCTGGCCTCGTAGTCCCAGTTGCTGCCGATCGCGCCGCGTGCACCGAGCGTGACCTGATAGGACTTGCTGCGGTCGGTATTCATGATGTCGCGGTAGCCAATGCCGCCGATGTCTTCGGGTGCGAACACGCGTTGCAGCCCCAGATAGCGACCACTGGACTGATCGAAGAACGGACCCATGCTGATGTCCGTGCCCCAGTAGTTGTAGCCGGCACCGGTGTTGTACTTGACGGTTTCGTAGCTGTAGAGGACATCGCCGAACAGCTGCAGGTTGTCATTCACATCGTAGGTCAGCGACGAATAGAACTGGCTGCTTTCCTTGCTGTTCTTGATCGTCTTGTAACCCGCACCGAACGCGGAGCCGCAGGATTGTCCAGCGCGGCGCGTACCGAGGATGGTGGTGCCGCCGAACTGGCCGGAAACGCCGGCGCAGTTGTTCGGATCCATCATCAGGAAATCATTGGTATCCGCGTCGAAGACCAGGAAGTCGTTCGAGGGCAGCTGGCGCGTGTAGCCATGCGGATTGTTCTGCTTGGTGATGTCGCGCTGGTAACCCCAGATCGGGTTGGTCTTTTCATACTGCACATTGACCAGGGCGCGGAAGCGATCGTCCTTGCTGTTGAAGCCGTTGGCGCCGCTCACGCGGAAGCTGGCGCCACCGCCATCGGAATAGGCGCCGCCGCGCACGTTCAGCGTGCCGCCGTCCATGCGTTCCTTGAGGATGATGTTGACCACGCCGGCGATCGCGTCCGAACCGTACAGGGATGACTGGCCACCCGGCAGCACCTCGATGCGGTCGACGATGTCGATGGGGATGCCGCTGATGTTGTTGAACGCGTCGCTGCCGTTGTACAGCGCCGGATACGAGAGCATCGGGCGGCCGTTGATCAGGTACTTGGTGTAGCCCGGGTTCAAGCCGAACATGCCAGCCGCTTCAGCACCCTGGGTGAAGGATGCCGAGGTCTGGCCGCCTTGCAGGCCGCCGGTGGTCAACGAGGACTGCTGCAACACTTCGGCAACGCTGGAGAAACCGCGCGCCTGAATCGCCTCGGCGCTGATGGTCAGCACCGGCGTCTGGTTTTCGATCTGCGTCTGCGGGATCAGCGAGCCGGTGACCGTGACCCGGTCGAGGTTGGTCGCGGCCTTGCTGCTGTCCTGGGCGAGTACGGTGGCGCTGCTGCCGGCCAGCAACAAGCCGCAGGCGACGGCGTGGGTGAGCGGGTGGTGCGAGAATGCGAAGCGACGACGAGACATGCGATTACTCCGTGTGATCGTGATGACGCGTGTATCCCTTTCCTGGGATTTCGATTCTGTTCAGCTGCCTTGCCTATGCGGTTTGGCGGCGTGGAGTCAACGTAACACACGCTTAACGTGCCTTGCGCAGTTCTGTAACGGTCGGTGACGGACGGTTGCGCGCTTCGTAAAAAGCCCCTTCTCCACAGGCATTTCTGCCGTTTTCCGGATTATCGGAAAGCAGTGAAAATGAATATTTGATAAATTCAACTGACATTAATAATCGATACGTCGCGGGCTTTCCCCATGCCGCATAGAAGGAAAAAAAAGGCCCCGCCGAAGCGGGGCCTGGTCCAGACACGAAGTCCGGGAAACGACGGGATCAGAAGTTGTACTTGACCTGGGCCGAGATCTGGCGGCCGTAGACGCTGTAGAAGCCGTCATTGAACGGGGTCGATTCGTTGCCCGGGTAGTTGTAGCGCTGGCCTTCCGGCAGCTTGTTGAACACGTTGTTGACCATCAGCGACAGGACCAGATCGTCCTGTGCCTGGTAGTTCATGCTCAGGTTGTACGTGGTGTACGAACCCCACTTGCCGGCCTTGGCACCGGAAGAGTGGACATAGCCGTAGCTGCGGCCGGTGTAGGCCAGGTAGTTCGGGGTGCTGCCGACGTAGTTGGCGTACACGGTGGTGGTGAACTTGGCGATGTTCCAGGCCACCGACAGATCGCCACGGACCTTGGCGAAGTTGTCGTAGTACCACATGTTGTACGGATCGCTCAGCAGGTCGAGCTTGGCGGCGCCCGGCATCGGCTGCACTTCACGCTTCAGCATGTTCGTGTAGTTGCCGGAGAACATCAGCGAGCCGAAGCGACCGATATCCTGCTGGTACTTGGCCGCCACCGTCACCGCTTCCAGGTTCTGGCTGGCGACGTTGAGCTTCGGCGTGTACACCCGGGTCAGGTTGCCGCCGGCATCGCGCGACACCCAGTCGGTGACGTTCTGGCAGCTGGCCGAGGTGTTGTTCGGCAGCCCGTTGTGGCACTGGTACTCGGCCAGCAGCAGCTGGTCGGTGCTGAGGGTCTTGACCTCGTTCTTGATCTTCCAGTTGTAGTAGTCGGCCGACAGCGAGAAGTTGCTCACCGGGGCCCACACCACGCCTGCGCTCCACACGTCGGCGGTGATCGGCTTCAGGTCCGGATTGCCGGACTTTTCGCTGTACACCGAGGTGTTCTTGTAGAACGAGCAGGCCTCGTCACGCAGGCCGTAGCCCAGCTGGCTGCAGCGGTAGTAGTCATTCTGGCCGGACGAGTACGAGCCGCTCATGCCCTGGAAGGCATCGGACAGGGTCGGTGCACGGAAGGCGGTGCCGTACTTGCCGCGCAGCAGCAGGCTCTCGATCGGACGGAATTCCAGGCCGATGCTGTAAGTGGCCTTGTCGACGGTCTTGTCGGCGATCTTGAAAGCGTCATAACGGCCCGAGGCGCTGACGGTCAGCTTCTCCAGCAGCGGCATGCGCAGTTCGCTGGTGACCGCGTAGTTGCTGCGGTGGCCGGCGCCCGCGACGGCGGTGGTGCCCCACACGTTGCCGTCGACGAAGGCCTGGTCCGGCGAGTAGTCCCAACCTTCGCTGCCACCTTCCAGCACGACGGCCAGGCCGGCGTCACCGCCCGGCAGGCTGAACAGCGAGCCGTTGGTCACCTGCACGCGACCCAGGTTCTGCCAGGTCTTGCTGCGGTGGGTGCCGTAGCCGGTGAAGCTGGCGAACTGGTCCGGGGTGATCGGCGAGTAGAAGGCAGCGTAGTTCGGGTTGTAGATGCCGAACGTGGCGGTCGGGTCCTTCGGGTCGGTGTAGGTGCCCAGGCGCGGGCCCAGCACGGTCTGGCCGAAGAAGTCCTCGATCTTGTCCTTCCAGCGCACGAAGCGGTTCTGGTCCAGGCGGTACTCGCCACGGGTGAAGCTGGCGCTGTAATCCCAGTCGCCGACCATGCCCTTGCCGCCCAAGGTGACCTGGTAGGCGCGGCTCTCATCGGAGTTCAGGATGTTGTTGTAGTCGCCCGCGCCGATCTCCTCCGGCGCGAAGGCGCGCTGCAGGTTCACGACCTTGCCTGCGCCCTGGTCGTAGAAGCCACCCATGACCGACTTCGTGCCCCACCACAGGGCGCTGGAGCCGGAGGTGAACTCGGTCTTTTCCTTGCTGTACAGCACGTCGGCGAACAGCTGGAAGTTGTCGTTCACGTCGAAGGTCATCGACGAGTAGAACTGGCCGCTGTTCTTGCCGTTCTTCAGGGTCTTGTAGCCGGCGCTGTACACCGAACCGCAGGACTCGCCCGACGCGCGCTTGCCGACGACGGTGGTGCCGTCGTACAGGCCTGCCACGTTGGCGCAGCGACTCGGGTCCATCATCAGCAGCTTGTTGTCTGCATTGGTGATGACGGCGAAGTCGTTCGACGGCACCTGCGCGGTGTAGCCGACCGGGTTGTTCTGCTTGGTGATGTCACGCTGGTAGCCCCAGATCGGGCTGCCGTTCTCGATCTGCACGTTGACCAGCGCGTGGAAGCGGTCGTCGAACGCGTTGAAGCCCTTGGCTGCGCTGAAGCGGATATTGCTGCCGCCGCCTTCGGTGTAGGTGCCGCCACGGACGGTCATCGTACCGCCGTCCATGCGCTCCTTCAGGATGATGTTGACCACACCGGCGATCGCGTCCGAGCCGTACAGCGAGGACTGGCCACCGGGCAGCACTTCGATGCGCTCGACGATGTCGATCGGAATGCCGCTGATGTTGTTGAAGGTGTCGCTACCGTTGTACAGCGCCGGATACGAGAGC
The DNA here is from genome assembly GCF_059369555.1 of Stenotrophomonas sp. YJH_SMC_21. Lineage (NCBI taxonomy): Bacteria > Pseudomonadati > Pseudomonadota > Gammaproteobacteria > Lysobacterales > Lysobacteraceae > Stenotrophomonas > Stenotrophomonas sp. YJH_SMC_21. Next base: position 410,013 of record NZ_JCAFSU010000002.1, on the reverse strand, counting down.
ATCGGGCGGCCGTTGATCAGGTACTTGGTGTAACCCGGGTTCAGGCCGAACATGCCGGCTGCTTCAGCGCCCTGGGTGAACGAACCCGAGGTCTGGCCACCCTGCAGGCCGCCGGTGGTCAGCGAGGACTGCTGCAGCACTTCAGCAACGCTGCTGAAGCCGCGGGTCTGGATGTCTTCGGCGGTGATGGACATCACCGGGGTCTGGGTTTCAACCTGGGTCTGCGGGATCAGCGAACCGGTGACGGTGATCTTGTCCAGGTTGGTCGCCTTGTCCTGGGCCATTGCCGGGGCGGCGGCCATCAGGGCGGAAATCAGGGCGACGGCGAGCGTGTTGCGACGTGCGGTGTTGCTTGCGTATTTCATGTAGTTCCAATAGAGAGCAAAAACAAAAATCGGCACTGCGCATGCGCCATCGTGCGCGCTGGAAACCAGCTCCGCAGCCCAAAACAGTGCTTCAGGAACGTAACATGAACTTAACAATCTGTGCACGAATCTGTAGCAATCCTGAATTTCAGTCAGGCTACGTCCAGCTTGTATGATGTTGGGTTATTCCCCCTGATACAGCTGGTGCCCGTTGTGAACAGTTCCCCCCGCCGCCCCCATGCCAGCCAGGTCCAGAAGGGACTGACGCCACATGCCCGCATCCGCAATGTCATCGCGGTCGGCTCCGGCAAGGGCGGCGTGGGCAAGTCGACCACCGCGGTCAATCTGGCCGTGGCGCTGCAGCAGCTGGGCGCACGTGTCGGCGTGCTGGACGCGGACATCTACGGCCCCAGCGTGCCCGCCATGCTGGGCTTGTCCGGGCGGCCGGAAAGTCCCGACAACAAGAGCATCGAGCCCCTGCGCGCGTTCGGCGTGGACACGATGTCGATCGGTTACCTGATCGAAGAGGACACGCCGATGATCTGGCGCGGTCCGATGGCCACCTCGGCAATGACCCAGCTGTTCAACGACACGCTGTGGGATGACCTGGATTTCCTGCTGATCGACCTGCCGCCGGGCACCGGCGACATCCAGCTGACTCTGACCCAGAAGATCCCGCTGGCCGGTGCGGTGATCGTCACCACGCCGCAGGACATCGCCACGCTGGATGCGAAGAAGGCGCTGAAGATGTTCGAGAAGGTCGAGGTGCCGGTGCTGGGCATTGTCGAGAACATGGCCGTGCACACCTGCAGCAACTGCGGGCATGTCGAGCATCTGTTCGGCGAGGGCGGTGGCGAGCGCATGGCCGCGCAGTACGGCGTGCCGCTGCTGGGATCGCTGCCGCTGCAGATCGGCATCCGCGAGCAGGGCGATAGCGGTACCCCGATCACCGTGGCGCAGCCCGATTCGGTGCCGGCGCAGGCCTACCGCCATGCCGCGCAGCGCCTGATCGAGGAAGTGGGCAAGCGCCCGCGGGCGTCGATTCCGATCCTGTCGTCGCTGCTGTAAGCACCTCGGCCGGTGCCGTCGGCGATGCCCGGCCCCCTGCTAGAATCCTCGCGCCCCTCGTATCCCCCAGGACAAAGCATGAGCATCAAGAGTGACCGTTGGATCCGCCGCATGTCCGAGCAGCACGGCATGATCGAGCCGTTCGAGGCCGGGCAGGTCAAGCAGGCCAACGGCGAGCGCATCGTCAGCTACGGCACGTCCAGCTATGGCTACGACGTGCGCTGCTCGCGCGAGTTCAAGGTGTTCACCAACATCAACTCGACCATCGTCGATCCCAAGCATTTCGACTCGGGCAGCTTCGTCGACATCACCGCCGACGAGTGCATCATTCCGCCGAACAGCTTCGCGCTGGCGCGTACCGTCGAGTACTTCCGCATCCCCCGCGACACCCTGGTGGTGTGCCTGGGCAAGAGCACCTATGCGCGCTGCGGCATCATCGTCAACGTGACGCCGCTGGAGCCGGAATGGGAAGGCCACGTCACCCTGGAATTCAGCAACACCACGCCGCTGCCGGCGCGCATCTACGCCAACGAAGGCGTTGCACAGATGCTGTTCTTCCAGGCCGCGGCCGATGACATCTGCGAGACGTCGTACCGCGATCGTGGCGGCAAGTACCAGGGCCAGACCGGTGTGACCCTGCCGCGGACCTGAAGATTGCAGGCGGTTTGTGGAGCCGAGCCATGCTCGGCTTCAAGGCGGGGCAGCCGAGCATGGCTCGGCTCTGCATGAACGAGGGCGGCGCAATGCGCCGCCTTCGTTATTTTCCGCGCCCGAACAGCATCGCGATCCCGACACCCACCAGCGCCACCGGCCACCAGGTCAGCAGCAGCTTGGACAGGTTCAGGTGCGTCCAGCCGAGGTTGCTGGCGAGCATGAACAGGCCGATCAGGATCAGCAGGATGGCGGCAACGAGGTTGAATCGCATCGGGTCGGCGAAGGCTCAGGTGTGGGCCGGATATCCTAGCCGTTCCTTCCAGTAGGCGACATGCTGGTCCAGTGCGGCCGCTTCGTAGCGGTGCGCGGGACCGCTGCCCCAGACCGGGCCCGGCCAGGCCGGATCACCGTCATGGCGGCCGATCACGTGGAAGTGCAGCTGGCGCACGATGTTGCCCAACGCGCCGATGTTGATCTTCTCCACCCCGTCGGCGCCCTTCAGGGCCTTGCAGGCGCGGTTGAGCTCGGTGCGCAGCTTGTCCTGCTGCTCGCCGTCCAGCTCGATCCACTCGGTGACCCCGGCCAGGCGCGGTACCAGTACCAGCCACGGGAATCGTTCGTCGTTCATCAGCCGCACTTGCGACAACGGTCCTTCGGCCACCAGCACGCTATCGGTGGCCAGGCGTGAATCGAGTTCGAATTCGCTCATCCAAGATGCTCCGAGAAGAAGTCCAGGGTGCGTTGCAGCGCCAGGGCGGCGCTGTCTGGATCATACGCATGTCCGACCTCCCGGTTGAAGGCGTGGTCGGCCGGATAGACGAAGGTGGCCATCTGCGGCAGCTTCTCGCGATGGGCCTGGACCGCTTCCGGCGGGATGCTGCGGTCCTGGGCGCCGAAGTGGAAGATCACCGGCGCCTTCGGCGTCTCATCGAGGAACTGGACGTTGCGCGCGCCGTAGTAGCTGACGGAGGGCAGGCCCAGGCGCACTGCGGACAGCATCGCTACCGTACCGCCCCAGCAGTAGCCGACGGTGCCGACCTTGCCGTAGGGGGCAAGCCGGGTGGCTGCCGCGCGGACCACTTCCAGCGCCTTCTCCATGCCCAGCGCGCTGACCCGTTCCAGGCCCTGCTTCACGCCGTCGGCGTCGTAGGGCAGGGCGTCCGGGTCGGCATCGGGGCCATCGACCAGGTCGAAGAACGACGGTGCCAGCACCGCATAGCCCTCGGCGGCGAAGCGCTCGGCCACGCCGCGGATGTGCGGGTTGGCGCCGAAGATTTCCTGCACCACCACCAGCCCGCCTCGCGCGGTGCCCTCGGGGAGTGCCTGCCAGGCCCGGACGGGGCCGTGGTGCGTATCCAGGGTGATCCACTCGGCCATCTTCATCTACTCTCGTTGCAGGGACAGGACTGCATTGTCGGTGCTGCGAGGGTTAGCGCGGTGTCAGCGGCTGTGCGCGATCGGGCGGCTGGCCGTTCAGAGCCCGGCCGCCAACCCCGGTATACTGGCGCCCTTTCAGGCCCCGGCCCCCAGGAACCCCTGCCATGCCGGCAGGGGCCCAGGCCCCCAGAGTCCCGCGATTCCATGTCCCAGCTGAACCCCAAAGTCGGCTTCGTCAGCCTTGGCTGCCCGAAGGCCCTTGTCGATTCCGAGCGCATCCTTACCCAGCTCCGCTCGGAGGGCTACGACATCGTCCCGTCCTACGATTCGGCCGACGTGGTGGTGGTCAACACCTGCGGCTTCATCGATTCGGCGGTGACCGAGTCGCTGGACGCGATTGGCGAGGCGATGAACCAGAACGGCAAGGTCATCGTCACCGGCTGCCTGGGCAAGCGCCCGGAGCAGATCCGCGAGGCCTACCCGAACGTGCTGGCGGTGTCCGGCCCGCAGGACTACCAGAGCGTGATGGAAGCGGTGCATGAAGCACTGCCGCCCAAGCACGATCCGTTCGTGGACCTGGTGCCGGACTACGGCATCAAGCTGACCCCGCGCCACTATGCCTACCTGAAGATTTCCGAAGGCTGCAACCACAAGTGCAGCTTCTGCATCATCCCGTCGATGCGCGGCAAGCTGGTTTCGCGCCCGGTCGACGAGGTGCTGCGTGAGGCCGAGCGCCTGGTGCGTGGTGGCGTGCGCGAGCTGCTGGTGGTGTCGCAGGACACCTCGGCCTATGGCGTGGACGTGAAGTACGCCGAGAAGATGTGGCGCAACAAGGCCTACCAGACCCGCCTGAAGGCACTGTGCGAAGGTCTGTCCGAGCTGGATGCGTGGGTGCGCATGCACTACGTCTACCCGTACCCGCACGTGGACGAGGTGGTGCCACTGATGGCCGAGAACCGCATCCTGCCGTACCTGGACATCCCGTTCCAGCACGCCAGCCCGCGCATCCTGCGCCTGATGAAGCGCCCCGGTGCGGTCGAAAAGACCCTGGAGCGCGTGCAGAACTGGCGCCGCATCGCCCCGGACATCACTGTGCGTTCCACCTTCATCGTTGGCTTCCCGGGCGAGACCGAGGCCGAGTTCGAAGAGTTGCTGTCGTTCCTCGACGAAGCGCAGCTGGACCGCGTGGGCGCGTTCGCCTATTCGCCGGTCGAGGGTGCCACCGCCAACGATCTGCCCGATGCGGTGCCGGAAGAAGTGAAGCAGGAGCGCCTGGCCCGTTTCATGGAGAAGCAGGCGCAGATTTCAGCTGCGCGCCTGGAGGCCAAGATCGGCACCGTGCAGCAGTGCCTGGTCGACGCCATCGAAGGCGATATCGCCGTGGCCCGTTCCAAGGCCGATGCGCCGGAGATCGACGGCCTGGTGCACATCCAGAATGCCGACCAGGTGCCGCTGCGCGTGGGTGAGTTCGTCGACGTGGAAATCACCGAGAGCGACGAGCACGACCTGTACGGCGATGCGCTGCCGGCCGCTACCCGCCCGGCATTCGATCTCAAGATGCTGTGACCGCAGCGACGACCGCCGCCGGTGACGGCAGCGGTGTCCGCCGCTTCGTGCCGCCGCCGCGTGCGGCGGTCGATCCGCAGGTGTTCGCGCACCCGGTGTTTGCCGGGTTGCGCGACGTCCATGACCTGCTGGCCAGCCCCGAGTGGCCGTCCATTGCAGCGCTCGAGGCACGCCTCGCGCTGCCCGGCAAGCATCTGGTCGAGCAGGATGCCGCGCTGCTGGCCGACGGCCTGCACTACGAAGCCCGCATCGCACAGGGGCGCATCGCCACCCGCGTCGACAACTGGCATGACCTGTTCAATGCACTGGTGTGGGCCCGTTACCCGCAGCTCAAGCAGGCGCTCAATGTGCAGCAGTGCAGGCATATCGCATCCATGCCGCCGGGCCAGCGCAATCGCGCGCAGGCCGCGCTGACCCAGTTCGACGAAACCGGTGTGATCGTGCGTGTGCGCGATGAGGACGTGTTGGCCGCATGGGACGTGCATGATTGGCCGGCGTTGTTCGAGCCTGCGCGCTGGCAGAGTGGTGACATCGCTATCGCTGCGATATTCGGGCACGCGCTGATGGAGCACGCGCTGCTACCGGGGCGCCTGCTGGTCGGCAAGTGCGTGGTGGTGCACGGCGAAGTCGATGATGCCTGCGTTGACGCAGTGGCTTCGGCCATCGTCGAGGGCAGGGCAGTGACCGATCCCCTGCAGTTGCGTCCGCTGCCGCTGGCGGGAATCCCGGGCTGGCACCAGGGACAGGATGCCGCCTTCTATGCAGATGCCGCGTACTTCCGCCCGCTGCGTGCCGGCCGCCAGTACCCGCCGCCGTTGCACGGGGCTATGTAGAGTCGGCTGTCAGTCGACTGCTCTTCGTTCCGAGGCCGTGAACGCCCGACAGAAGGCTTCGGCGAGTCATCAACCGCGATGAGGAGCACGGTGCGCTTACCGTCCGGCTGCGGAGGTTTGTGCCGCGCTTCGCGCGGTGGTCGACTGACAGTCGACGCTACAGCGGTTCGTATTCCACGCTGATCACCGCGAAGGTGAACTGGCCGCCGGGCAGTTCCACCGAAAATTCATCATCCAGCCGCTTCTTCAGCAGCGCACGCGCCAGGGGGGAATCGATGCTGATCCAACCCAGCCCAGCATCGGTCTCATCCGGCCCGACAATGCGATAGCGGCTGGTCTCACCGCTGTCCACGTTCTCCAGTTCCACCCATGCGCCGAAGAACACCGCCAGCGGATCGGTCGGCGTGGTATCAACCACGCGTAGCGATTCCAACCGCTTGGTCAGGTAGCGCACACGACGGTCGATCTCGCCCAGCTGCTTCTTGCGATAGGTGTACTCGGCGTTTTCCGAACGGTCGCCTTCCGCAGCGGCCGCGGCCAGTGCCTTCACCACCTCGGGGCGGCGCACACGCCATAGGTCATCCAGCTCGGCCTTCAGCCGGGCATGGCCGGAGGCGGTGATCAGGGCGGTACTCTTTTCTGCAGGGGGACGCCAACGCGACATGTGGTGCGACTTCTTTTCAGGGGAACGATGGGGTCGGATCCTTTCCGCAGGAAAGGGATCCGACCCCAGTAGTGGCGGATCAGCGCTTGCCGCCGAAGATGCCACCCAGGATGCCACGCACGATCTGGTTGCCCAGCTTGGTGCCGACGGTGCGCGTGGTCTGCTTGGCCATGGTTTCGATCATGCCCTGGCGGCGCTTGGTGCCGAAGATCGCGTCCTTGATCGCCTGGCCGAAACCGCCTTCCTGCGCTTCGTCCTGCTCGCGGCTGCGCGCGGCCGGTGCCTGCGCCTGTTCGACGGTCTTCTGCGCACGCTGGGCCAGCAGTTCGGCGGCCGATTCGCGGTTGATCGCGGTGTCGTAGCGGCTGCCGACCGGGCTGCCGGCACGCACCTGGGCACGCTCGGCGTCGGTGATCGGCCCCATCCGGCAGCGCGGCGGCGCGATCATCGTCTGCTGCACCGGCATCGGCACACCCTTGTCCTGCAGCGTGGACACCAGCGCTTCGCCGGTACCGAGCTGGCTGAGCACCTTGGCCACGTCCAGCTTCGGGTTCGGCACGAAGGTCTCGGCAGCAGTCTTCACTGCCTTCTGGTCGCGCGGGGTGAATGCACGCAGCGCATGCTGCACGCGGTTGCCGAGCTGGCCGAGGATGTTGCCCGGTACGTCATCGGGGAACTGCGAGCAGAAGTAAACGCCCACGCCCTTGGAGCGGATCAGTCGCACCACCTGCTCGATGCGCTGCACCAGCGACGGCGGTGCATCGTCGAACAGCAGGTGCGCTTCGTCGAAGATGAAGACCAGCTTCGGCTTGTCCAGGTCGCCCACCTCCGGCAGCTGCTCGAACAGCTCCGACAGCAGCCACAACAGGAAGGTGGAATACAGCTTCGGCTTGAGCACCAGCTGGTCGGCGGCAAGGATGCCGATCATGCCGCGGCCGTCGTGATTGACCCGCATGATGTCGGCCAGTTCCAGGGCCGGCTCACCGAAGAAGTTCTCGCCGCCATCCTGCGCCAGGCGCAGCACCGACCGCTGGATCGCAGCGATGGACTGCGCGCTGACCAGGCCGTACTCGGTGGAGATGTCCTTGCGCTCCTCGGCCACCAGGCCGAGCAGGGCGCGCAGGTCGTCCATGTCCAGCAGCAGCAGGCCACGGTCGTCGGCCAGCTTGAACACGATGTCGAGCACGCCGGACTGGGTGTCGTTCAACTCGAGGATGCGCGCCAGCAGGGTCGGGCCCATCTCGCTGACCGTGGTGCGCACCGGGTGACCCAGCTTGCCGTACAGGTCCCAGAAAATGGTCGGGCTGGCGGCCGGTGCGTAGTCGGCCACGCCGATCTCGGCGGCGCGCTTGAGCAGGTTCTCGGCGCCGGTGCCGGGCACCGCCAGGCCGGACACATCGCCCTTCACATCGGCCAGGAACACCGGCACGCCCAGCCGCGAGAAGCCCTCGGCCAGGGTCATCAGGGTCACGGTCTTGCCGGTACCGGTGGCGCCGGCCACCAGGCCGTGGCGGTTGCCGAGTTTCGGCAGCAGGGTGACGGCCACATCGTCGGTGATGCCTTTGCCGAGCAGAATCGGATCCATGGTCCAGCCCTTGTGGTGAATAGCCCAATGTTAACCGCCGGCGGTGACGGTCCGAAGATCGGCTTGCCCGGACCTTGGCGGCGCCGCTACTCTGCCTGCCTGTTTCGCACACAGTGCCATCAATGCCCGTTCCTGTCCTGATTTCCCGCGGTTGGCCGCTGCTGGCCCTGGCCGGCCTGGTTTCCCTGGCGCCCGACGCCCATGCGCAGCGGGTTTCGGCCCGGGACAAGGTGAGGGTGGATGCGCTGCAGCAGCGCATGACCGTCGCCGAGAAGCGTTACAGCGATGCGCTGCTGCTGGTCGCCAATGCCGACCCCAAGGGCAGCAACGAAGCCGACGCCGCGCTGGAGGACATGGAAGATGTCCTCAACGACTGCGTGAAGCAGAAGGGCTGCCAGATGGGCACCCTGCTGGCCAGCTACAAGCGCCTGCTCAAGCACGACGCCGACGCGGCCGCCAGCGATGACGTGGCCGACGAGGGCGGTGATCGCCTGGAAGCCGACCCCGACCACATCGGCCCGCTTACCGCCGACGTACCGGAGGCCGCGCGCGCTGCCGCGCTGCTGAACGACAAGCGGCACGCCTTCGACAGCATGGTCGAATACAACCCGGCGGTGCAGGCCGGCATCCGCCGCTGGCTGACCGACATGCGCCCGGCGTTGCTGACCAGCTACGAGAACTACCAGAACCTGCGTGCGGTGATGTGGCCGGAGTGGGAGAAGCGTGGCCTGCCTGAAGCGCTGCTGTTCGGCATCATGGCCAAGGAGTCCAATGGCCGCGTGCATGCTTCATCGCGCGCTGGCGCCGCCGGGTTGATGCAGTTCATGCCGGCCACCGGCCGCCGCTTCGGCCTCGGCCCGGATGGCACCGGCTTTGACACCCGCTTCGATGCACGCAGTGCGGCCGAGGCCAGCGCCAGCTACCTCAACGAACGCCTGCGCGAACTGAACAACAACGTGGAGATGTCGGTGGCCGCCTACAATGGTGGCGAAGGCCGCGCCGCGCGCGTGTTCAAGCAGAGCGCCGGGCAGAGCTTCTGGACCGACAGCGTCTACAACCAGTTCCCCGGCGAGACCAAGGACTACGTGCCGATGGTGATCGCCGCGGCCTGGATCTTCCTGCACCCGCAGCAATACGGCGTGGAGTTCCCGAAGATCAGCGCGCAGCCGACCACGCTGCGCCTGGCCAAGTCGACCACCATCTACGAACTGACCATCTGCCTGGGCAGCCACGGCACCCGCGATGGCTACATGCGCGCGCTGCGCAACCTCAACCCGCGCTATGAGGCCGATGGCTGGATCCCGGCCGGCACGCTGATCAATGCCACCACCCGCATCGCCGGCCTGTACCAGCGCAACTGCGTCAGTGGCCCGCGTGCCGACCTGGCCCGCACGCTGATCACCGCCGATCTGAACGCAGCAATCAAGCGCCCGGCCGCGACCAGCTACACCGGAAGCGTGGCCGTGGGCGGCCTGGTGCCGGTGGCCGATGCGGCCGCGTCCACCAGCGTGCCGACCACGCCGGTCGCTCCGGTGGCCACGCCGCGCCCGGCGGCGCGCCCGAAGCCGGTGCGCAGCCACAAGGTGGGCCGGGGTGAAACCCTGGGCGCCATCGCGGCCAAGTTCCAGTGCGACGTGCCCACCCTGGCCCGCGCCAATGGCCTGAAGGCCCCGGCCTACAGCCTGCGCCACGGCCAGACGCTGAAGCTGCAGGGCTGCGACAAGTAATCCCCCCGACCCTGGAATCCGCATGGACCTCGAAGACACCCGCAACCTGTTCGCCAACCTCCGCGAAAACACCGACTGGGACATCACCGGCCCGTTGCTGTGGGGGTACTTCTTCGTGCACTCCACTGCCGAGCCGTTGCAGGCACTGGCACAGCACCTGCAGGCGCAGGGTTACACCTTCGTGGAATTGTTCCAACAGGATCCGGAAGAGGGCGACGCGCCGTTCCACGTGCTGCATGTGGAGCGCGTGGAGATCCACGACGAAGCCTCGCTTGACCGCCGCAACCAGGAATTCGCAGCGCTGGCCGCGGAGAAGGGCGTGGAAGACTACGACGGCATGGACGTCGGTCCGGCCCCGTCCCTGCAGTAACGCGCGTACCGGTAGTGCCGGCCGCTGGCCGGCAATGCTCGACGCGTTGGATCAGCGGAGATGCCGGCCAGCGGCCGGCACTGCCGAAGCCTCAGCGCAGCTTCGCCAGCGCCTGGCCCAGCTGCACCGGGCTTTCAGCGCCCAACTGCGGGGCGAAGTCAGCCACGCCCGGCGGCAGCAGCACGATCACGGTGGAGCCGTAGTTGAAGCGCGCCATCTCGGCAAAGCGCTCCAGCCTGATGCCCTGGCCGCGGTAGTCCTTGCGGGTGATGCGGTCGCCGTAGTGCGGAATCTCTTCGCCGCTCCACACGGTTTCCACCCCGGACACCAGCAGCGCACCGACCATCACGCTGACCATCGGGCCGAAGCTGGTGTCGAAGTGGCAGACCAGGCGCTCGTTGCGGGCGAACAGGCGCGGTACGCCGTTCACTGCCGCCGGACCAACGCTGAACAGGCGCCCCGGCACGTGCACGGTCTCACGCAGGGTGCCGGTCCACGGCATGTGCACGCGGTGGTAATCGCGCGGCGACAGGTACACCGTGGCGTAGAGGCCATCGTTGTATGGCTTGGCGTCCTCGTCACTGCCCAGCAGTTCGGCAGCGGTGAATGACTGGCCCTTGGCCTGGAAGATGCGGCCGGCCTCGATCTTCCCCAGCTGGCTGATGCGGCCGTCGGCCGGCATCACCAGGCTGCGCGGATCGGCGTCAGCCACGCGCGCACCCGGCTTCAGCGCACGGGTGAAGAACTGGTTGAACGTCGCATAGCTGCGCGGGTCCGGGTTGGCCGCTTCGTCCAGGTTGACGTTGAACTTGCGGGTGACCGTGTCGATCAGCCAGCGCGATACGCGCGGATCGTCCGAGTACGCCAGCGAACGCGCCATCGAGGACAGCAGGCGGTGTGGCAGGGCGTACGTCAGGGCGGTGGTGAGGCTCATGGGGCGGTTTTCTCGGTCAGCTTCTGCAGGTCGCGGGCAATGGCCGGCGCGTTGAACGGGGGGCGTACCAGGCCGGCAAGGCGGCCCTGCGGGTCGAGCACGGCCAGGCTGGCCGAATGCTCGACGGTGTAATCCTCGGGGTTCTCGTCGAAATGCTTGCCCGGCACCTTCTGGAACACGAAGCCCAACGAGGTGGCGAAGCGCTCCAGCGAGGGAACGTCAGCGGTGGCGGCCAGGGTGTCCTTGTGGAAGCCGTGCACGTACTCGCCGAGGCGGGTGGCGCTGTCGCGGTCCGGGTCGACCGAGATGAACAGCACGCGCGGGCGCAGGCTGTCGGGCAGGGCTTCCCACTGGTTCTGTGCGCCGGCCAGCTCGGCCAGGGTGGTCGGGCAGACGTCCGGGCAGAAGGTGAAGCCCAGGAATACCAGGGTCCAGTGGCCCTTCAGTTCGCCCGGGATCAGGCGGGTGCCGTCGGACTGGGCCAGGTTGAAGTCGGGCAGTTCGCGCGGCTGCGGGTACAGCGTGATCGCTTCGGTGGCCGGGGCATTGGCCGGCGGCTTCGGCGCGAACAGCTGCTGGGCGGCCAGCAGGCCGAGACCCGCCGCCAGGGCGATCAGCAGGATGATGCCGGCGTTGCGATTGAACATGGGGGCTCCCGCGCGAAGTGGGCCCCATCATACCGGCTGTGGCCCGAATCGTTTCCGCCGCAACGGATGCCGCCACGGGCGCCAGCCCCTATAATCGGGGGCCACTTTGCCCGCAGTACCGCCATGACCGCTGAAACGGCCGCCGAACTCCACACGATCATCGATCTGATCCGCTACGGCACCAGCCGTTTCAACGAAGCCGGACTGACCTTCGGGCACAGCTACGACAATGCGCTGGACGAGGCCACCCAGCTGGTGCTGCACAGCCTGCACCTGCCGCACGACCTCGGCCCGGCCTATGGCCAGGCGCGCCTGCTGCAGGCCGAGAAGCTGCGCGTGCTGGAGCTGTTCCAGCGTCGCATCGACGAACGCATCCCGGCCGCCTACCTGACCGGTGAGGCCTGGTTCGCCGGCCTGAGCTTCAAGAGCGACAAGCGCGCCCTGGTGCCGCGCTCGCCGATCGCCGAACTGATCGAATGCGGCTTCGAGCCGTGGCTGGCCGGCCGCGATGTCAGCCGTGCGCTGGACCTGTGCACCGGCTCGGGCTGCATCGCCATTGCCATGGGTCACTACTACCCGAACTGGGAAGTGGACGGCGTCGACCTGAGCGACGATGCATTGTCGCTTGCCGAAGAAAACAAGGAGCGCCTGCAGGCGCACAACGTCACCCTGCTCAAGTCGGACCTGTTCAACGGCCTGACCGGTCGCCACTACGACCTGATCGTCACCAATCCGCCGTACGTCACCAACGACGAGACCGATGCCCTGCCGCAGGAGTACTCCTACGAGCCGGAAATGGGCCTGCGTGCCGGCGACGACGGCCTGGACCTGGTGCTGAAGATCCTGCGTGACGCCCCGCTGCACCTGAGCGAGGACGGCCTGCTGATCTGCGAAGTGGGCGAATCCGAGCAGCACCTGATCAAGCTGCTGCCGGAAGTCGACTTCGCCTGGATCGAGTTCAAGGTCGGCCAGATGGGCATCTTCGCGGTCGAGTGCCGCGAGCTGATCGCCCACAGCGCGCGCATCACCGAACTGGCGGCGCAGCGCCCGTGAGCTCCAATTCGTTCGGCAAGCTGTTCACCGTCACCACGTTCGGTGAGTCGCACGGGCCGGCCATCGGCTGCGTGATCGATGGCTGCCCTCCGGGGCTGGCGCTGGACGCGGCCGAATTCGCCCATGACCTGCAGCGTCGCGCGACCGGCAAGAGCCGGCACACCTCGGCCCGCCGCGAGGCCGATGAGGTCGAGATCCTGTCCGGCGTGTACGAGGGCCTGACCACCGGCACCCCGATCGCGCTGCTGATCCGCAACACCGACCAGCGCAGCAAGGATTACGCGAACATCGGCCAGCAGTTCCGGCCAGGTCATGCCGACTACAGCTACTGGCACAAGTACGGCATCCGTGACCCGCGCGGTGGCGGTCGTTCCTCGGCGCGCGAGACCACCATGCGCGTGGCCGCCGGCGTGGTCGCCAAGAAGTGGCTGGCCGAACGCTTCGGCGTCACCGTGCGCGGTTACCTGTCGCAGCTGGGCGACATCACTCCGGCTGGTTTCGACTGGTCGGCGGTGGAAGACAATCCGTTCTTCTGGCCGCATGCCGCGCAGGTGCCCGAGCTGGAGGCGTACATGGATGCGCTGCGCAAGTCCGGTGATTCGGTCGGCGCGCGCGTGGACGTGGTCGCCGACAACGTGCCGCCGGGCTGGGGCGAGCCGATCTACGGCAAGCTCGATGGCGAACTGGCCGCCGCGCTGATGAGCATCAACGCGGTGAAGGGCGTTGAGATCGGTGACGGTTTCGCCAGCGCCGCACAGAAGGGCACCGAACACCGTGACCTGCTGACCCCGCAGGGCTTCGCCAGCAATCACGCCGGCGGCATCCTCGGTGGCATCTCCACCGGCCAGCCGGTGGTCGCCTCGATCGCCCTGAAGCCGACCTCCAGCCTGCGCCTGCCGGGCCCGTCGCTGGACACCGCCGGCAACGTGGTCGAGGTGGTCACCACCGGTCGCCACGATCCCTGCGTCGGCATCCGCGCCACCCCGATCGCCGAGGCGATGGTGGCGATGGTGCTGATGGACCAGGCGCTGCGCCATCGCGCGCAGTGCGGCGATGTCGGCACGATCACCCCGCGCATTCCCGGGCAGATCGATGGCTGACACGCGGCCGACCGTGTGGGTGAGCCAGCCGCTGATCGACGCGGCCATCGCGCCGCTGCGCGATCGCGTGCAGCTGCGCAGCACCGATGCGGTCACCGCCTGGTCGCCCGACCAGATCGCCGAACAGCTGGCCGGCGTCGACGGCGCGATCATCACCCTCAACGAGCGCATCGGTGCGGCCCAGGTGGCCGACGCCGCGCAGCTGCAGGTGATCGCCAATGTCGGCGTCGGCTACAACAACCTGGATGTCGATGCGCTCAGCGCAGCCGGCATCCTCGCCAGCAACACGCCGGACGTCCTGACCGAAACCACCGCCGATCTCGGTTTCGCCCTGTTGATGGCGACCGCGCGCCGGATCACCGAATCCGAGCGCTGGCTGCGCGAAGGCCAGTGGCAGCAATGGTCGTTCCAGACCATGCTTGGCGCAGACATCCATGGCAGCACGCTGGGCATCCTCGGCATGGGCCGCATCGGCCAGGGCATCGCCCGCCGCGGCGCGCATGGTTTCGGCATGAAGGTGCTGTACCACAACCGTTCGCGCCTTCCGGCCGAGACCGAGGCTGCGCTCGGCGCGACCTACGTGGACCTGGACACGCTGCTGGCGCAGTCCGACCACCTGGTCACCGTGCTGCCCTACACGCCGGCCTCGCATCACATCATCGATGCGGCTGCGCTGGCGAAGATGAGGCCCTCAGCCACCCTGGTGAACATCGCCCGCGGCGGCATCGTCGACGAACTGGCGTTGGCCGACGCGCTTGCCCGAGGCCGTCTGGCCGCTGCCGGCCTGGATGTCTACGAGGGTGAGCCGGCGGTGCGCCCCGAACTGCTGGCGCTGCGCAATGTCGTGCTCACGCCGCACATCGGCAGCGCCTCGCTGGCCACGCGCACGGCGATGGTACAGCTGGCCGTGGATAATCTGGTTGCCGGGCTCGGCCTGGACGGCGGCCCGTCGCGCATGCCGAGCGCGATCAACGCTGATGCGGCGATGGCCGCGCGCGTGACGCTGGGCAAAAAAACCGGGAAACGATAGGGAACCTCCGCGCGCCCCGCTTGAGGAGGTTCCCCGAACCCAGCTGTCGTGCGTGTTTCTTCCCCATTCCCGTTTTCGTGAGAGTTCCCCCATGAGCAATGCACAGCGCAGTTTCCACGTTGCCGTCGTCGGTGCCACCGGTGCGGTCGGCGAGACCATGTTGTCGATCCTGGCCGAGCGTGGTTTCCCGGTCGGTACCCTGAGCGTCCTGGCTTCCGAGCGTTCGGCCGGCGGCGAGATCGAATTCAACGGCCAGAAGGTCAAGGTGCAGGACCTGGCCACCTTTGATCCGAGCGGTGTCGAGATCGCGCTGTTCTCGGCCGGTGGCAGCGTGTCCAAGGAATACGCACCGAAGTTCGCCGCTGCCGGTGCGGTGGTGATCGACAACTCTTCGGCCTTCCGTTACGACGATGACGTGCCGCTGGTGGTGTCCGAGGTCAATCCGGAACAGGTGGCCAACCGTCCGCGCGGCATCATCGCCAACCCGAACTGCTCGACCATGCAGATGCTGGTGGCGCTGGCGCCACTGCACCGCAAGTACGGCATCGAGCGTATCAACGTCTCCACCTACCAGTCGGTGTCCGGCGGCGGCCGTTCGGCTACCGAGGAACTGGGCAAGCAGACCGGCCAGCTGCTGAGCTTCCAGGAAATCGATCCGCAGCGCTTCCCGGTGCAGATCGCCTTCAACCTGATCCCGCACATCGACGACTTCCAGGACAATGGCTTCACCAAGGAAGAAATGAAGCTGATCTGGGAAACCCGCAAGATCCTCGGCGACGACAGCATCCTGGTGAACCCGACTGCGGTGCGCGTGCCGGTGTTCTACGGCCACTCCGAGTCGGTGGCGATCGAGACCCGCGACAAGGTCACCGTCGCCGAAGCGCGCGCGCTGCTGGAGCAGTCGCCGGGCATCGAAGTGGTGGATCGTCACGAAGCCGGTGGTTACCCAACCCCGGTCACCCACGCCTCGGGCACGGACGCGGTGTACGTCGGCCGCATCCGCGAGGACCTCTCGCACCCGCGCGGCCTGAACCTGTGGATCGTGTCGGACAACGTGCGCAAGGGCGCGGCGTTGAATGCCGTGCAGCTGGCCGAGCTGGTCGCCGCCGAGCAGCGCTGATCACAGCGGTTGCCTCACCGGTAGTGCCGGCCGCTGGCCGGCATTGCCGTGATCCTTGTGCCGGAGTGCATGCCGGCCAGCGGCCGGCACTACCTCAAGGGTCTTTCCGGTGGGTGCGGACCCCGGTCCGCACGCTTTATAGTGTCGCCCATGAATAAACGGGCCAGGGGCGCAAAGCGCCCGCTCCTCTATCTTTCCACCGCGCTGCTGGCCCTGGCCAGCAGTTCGGCACTCGCATTGGGCCTGGGAGACATCCGTGTCCTGTCCAAGCCGGGGCAGCCATTGCTGGCCGAAATCCCGGTGGTGTCGGCGGACCCGTCCGAACTGGAAAACCTGCGCGTGGCGCTGGCCTCGCCGGTCACCTTCGAACGCGTCGGCCTGCAACGGCCGACCGGGCTGGTCAGCGAGCTGCAGTTCGAGCTGACCCGCAATGCGCAGGGCAGGGCGGTGGTGCGCGTCACCTCGCAGGCCCCGGTGGAGACGCCATCGCTGAGCTTCCTGATCGAAGCTGACTGGGGCCAGGGCCGCCTGGTGCGCGAGTACTCCGCGCTGGTCGACGCGCCGTCCAGCGCGCTGGCCGTGGCCGAGCCGGAGATCGTCGCGCCGGCAGGCACGCTCTCCAATACCATCGTGCGCGAACCTGCACCGGCTTCGGCAACGGTGCCAGCGGCAGAGGCGCCCACTACGCCGCCACCTGTGGTGGCGCCTGCACCGGCACGCCCGCGTGCGGCCTCCGCGCCGGTCGCTGCACCGGCGGCCGATGGCAGCGTCACCGTGCAGCGCGGTCAGACCCTGTCGCAGATCGCCAGCGCGGTGGCGCGTGGCAACCAGGTCAGCCGCGACCGCGCGATGATCGCCCTGCTGCGCGCCAATCCCGAAGCCTTCATCCGTGGCAACGTCAATCTGCTCAAGCAGGGCGCGGTGCTGCGCGTGCCGGGCAGCGATGCGCTTGCCGCTGTCGATGCCGCCGAGGCCACCGCGCTGGTGCGCGAGCACGCTGCGCAATGGCGGCAGGCGCGTACCGTGCCGCAACCGGCGGGTGCGGTCGCGCCGGCCGCCAAGGCGGCAACCGCGAACGCTTCTTCCCCGGCTGCCGCCAACGGGGCACGACTTGAGATCGCTCCGGCGCTGGCGTCCGACGCCGCGCATGCGGGCACAACCACCGGCACCGCTGCCGGCAGCGAGGGTGACATGCTGGGCAATGAACAACTGCGCCAGGCGCGTGAGGACATCGCCACCCGCGATGCCGAGATCGGTGAACTGAAGCAGCGCGTGGCCGATCTGGAGAAGCTGAAGGAACAGCAGCAGTCGCTGATCGCGATGAAGGACAACGACCTGGCCGCCGCGCAGCAGCGCCTGGCACAGGCGCCGGGTTCCCGTGATGCGGCAACGCCGTGGTACTGGCTGGGGCTGCCGGTGCTGCTGTTGGCGGCGGGCGCGGCCTGGCTGCTGCGTCGTCGCAAGCCGTCGCCGCTGCCGCCGCTGCGTGAGGAAGACGATGCCGCCGGCCTGGCCGCAGCGGTGCCGGCAGGTGCGGCGCTGGATACGCTGGCCGAGCAGTCCTCGTGGTCGTCGGCTGTTGCCGACAATGGCCGCCAGGAACCGGCGATGCCTGCTTGGGCGACCGAAACCGAAGTGCACGACGTGGTGGTCGCCGAACCCGTCGCCGAGCACGCGGTGCGGGCCGAATGGCAGGCCGAGACACTGCGCGACGAGGACGCGGTGGCATTGCCCGAAGCGGTGACCGATCTGCCGCGCTGGGACGATTCCGCAACCACCGGCGACGAGGGTGTCGTCGCCGAGCCGCTGCAGGACGAACGCGTTGTACCGCAGGCGCCGGCCGAAGTGGCGGTGCCGGACTACGCACTGCATGCCGAACAGCAGCCGCAGTTCCGCGGAGTGTTCGATCTGCCGGCTGACGCGCATGAGAACGAGGCTCCGGCGGATACCGTACGTCCGGAAGCCATCGACAGCATCGACGATGGCAGCGTCGAGGCCTCTCATTCCGACGATATCGCGCCGAGCGCGGCCGCGCCCGTCGGCGACGCGGGCTGGTCGCCGCGTGCCGGCCAGGAGCGCCTGGAACTGGCCATTGCCTACCTCGATCTGGGCGACGCGCAGACCGCGCGCACCCTGTTGCTGGAAGTCGCCGAAGGCGGTGACCTGCACAGCCAGGCCCAGGCCCGCGAACTGCTGGCCCGCCTGCCGTGACCGAACCTGCCGACAAGGACCCTGCCATGAGCCGCGAGCGTCGCATCGACTACGTTGAATTCGCTTCCAGCGACCCGGCCGCAAGCCGCGCTTTCTTCGAGAAGGTGTTCGGCTGGTCGTTCGTCGATTACGGCAGCGACTACACGGCGTTCGACGATGGCCGCCTGCAGGGCGGCTTCTTCCGCGGCCAGCCGCAGCGGGCCAGCGACAGCGGCGCACCGCTGCTGGTGCTGTATGCCGACGCACTGGCACCGGTCGAGGCCGCCGTGCGCGACGCCGGCGGCGAGATCGTGCGCCCGGTATTTTCCTTCCCCGGTGGCAGCCGCTTCCAGTTCGTCGAGCCCGGTGGCAACGAACTGGCGGTCTGGTCCGAACGCGATCCGGCCTGAGCGCCGCCCCATACGCAATATCGAGGTGGCACATGCGTTACGCGCTTGGCGTCGAATACGACGGCAGCGATTTCAGGGGCTGGCAGAACCTGGGCGAGGGCGGTCCCAGCGTGCAGGCCAGCCTTGAGCAGGCCCTGTCGTCGGTGGCCGATTCGCCGCTGCAGGTGGTCTGCGCCGGCCGCACCGATGCCGGCGTGCATGGCCAGTGCCAGGTCGTCCATTTCGATACCGACGTGGTGCGCGATCCGCGCGCCTGGATGCTGGGCACCACCACCCGCCTGCCGCGCTCGATCGCGGTGCGCTGGTGCGTGCCGGTGGCCGACGATTTCCACGCCCGCTTCTCGGCACGCGCGCGCCGCTACCGCTACCGCCTGCTCAACCGCGAGGTGCGGCCGGCGCTGGACCGGCAGACCCTCAGCTGGGAGCGCCGGGCGCTGGACGAGACGCTGATGCACGCCGCCGGCCAGGCCCTGATCGGCGAAAATGACTTCAGCGCGTTCCGCTCCGTGCAGTGCCAGGCGCTGCATGCGCGGCGTGAGCTGCAATCACTGCAGGTCAGCCGCCAGGGCGAAGTGATTGAAGTGGCCGTGCAGGGCAATGCATTCCTTCATCACATGGTCCGCAATATCGTCGGATCGTTGATCCTGGTGGGCAGCGGTGAAAAACCGGTGGAATGGATCGCCGAACTGCTGGCCGGGCGCGATCGCACCGTAGCCGGTCCCACCGCACCGCCGCAGGGCCTGGTGTTCCTTGGGCCCCTGTACCCCGACAACTGGCATCTGCCCGCCGAGGTCACGCTATGAGCCGCTCCTACTACCGCACGCGCATCAAGTTCTGTGGCATGACCCGTGCCGGCGATGTCCGCCTGGCCGGTGAGCTGGGCGTGGACGCAGTGGGTTTCATCTTTGCCCGCGAGAGCAGCCGCCGGGTTGCGCCTGCCGAAGCACGCGCGATGCGCCAGGCGATCGCGCCGATGGTCGATGTGGTGGCCCTGTTCCGCAACAACAGCAAGGAAGAGGTGCGCGAGGTGCTGCGCACGGTGCGGCCAACCCTGCTGCAGTTCCATGGCGAGGAAGACGAGAGCTTCTGCCGCAGCTTCAACATGCCCTATCTGAAGGCGATCGCCATGGGGGGGCGGGAAGAGGTCAATGCGCGCACGTTGCAGTTGCGTTACCCGAGCGCGGCGGGGTTCCTGTTCGACAGCCACGCTCCCGGCGGCGGCGGCGGTACCGGCGTGGCCTTCGACTGGGGCCGTATCCCGACCGGCCTGCACCGGCCGTTCCTGCTGGCCGGTGGGCTGAACCCGGAAAACGTCTACGACGCTGTGCTGGCCACGCTTCCCTGGGGCGTGGACGTGTCCAGCGGCATCGAACTGGAGCCGGGCATCAAGGACGGTTACAGGATGCGCACCTTCGTCGAGGAAGTGCGCCGCGCGGACTGCACGGTCCTGGAGTGATCCGCGCCCCCTGAGGGGGCACCCGGAACGTCATCGCCGACGGTGCATTCCGCCGGGTCTGTGTCCTTGCCTGTCGCGTGCCGTGCCATGAAGGCGGACGTCTACTGAATGCGGTGAGCATCCCACTTTCGGGTAATTCAGGAACCAGCGCCAGGAAGTCGACACCCCCGAGCATCTGATCGGACACAATGGGCCCAGCCTGACCTGGCTGGGTGCGATGTGGTGTGCGTGTCGCTGGCCGCACTCCTGAGATACGCCTTGGCTTTCGAACGAGGACGCAATGGATATGCCCCATCTCTCTTCCCGCCGGTTCCGCCTGGCCCGCCTGACGATCATGCCCGGCCTGCTGCTTGCATTGGGCGCGTGTGCGGCCGGTGACTCGTCCGCCCCGATTGCATCGGTACCGGCCGCTGCCACACCGGCAGGCGCACCCGCCACAGCACCGGCGACGGTTCCGGCGGCAGCACCGGCTGCCGACGGCCTGGCGGCGCTGATCCAGGCCAGTGGCGTGAAATGCAGCAACGCCAATACGGGCAGCGGCTGCACGGCCGGCGATGTGGACAGCGGTGATTTCTACGATGTCGAACTGTCGCCGGACTGTGGCGACCAGGGCTTCTTCGCGGGCGTAGCCGACGCCAAGGGCGTGGAGACGTTGAATGCGGTGCCATCCACCGGCAGCAAGGCCAGCGTGACCGCAAAGCTGTCGAAGGGGCAGCTGGTCTGCGTGCAGGGCATCGGGCGTACCGGACAGAATCCGCTGTTCTATTACGTCGTGGCGGTTCCCGCAGCAACGGTCGGCAAGTGCAAGGGCAACACGTTGTGTGACACCTATGGCGACAGGCCGATCACTGGCCTGGCGAACACGGGGGGCGAGGCCTGCCATGTGGCGGCGCCGGGACGTTACGCCGGGAACTGCGCGCAGGGCTGGGTCAGTGCGGACGTGCTCGACGTGTTTTCCAACGGAATGTAATCACGGTATCGATGCGGCCGACAAGCTGCAGAGCATCACGGTGCAGGATGGCAAGGCGTTCGTGATCGGCACGACGCCGGGCTTCCGCACCGCCATCGATCTGGCTCAGGCGCCACCGCCGCTGGAGCAGACCAGTGCCAAGCTGCTGGCAGATCCGTCGCACCAGCAGCAGGTGCATGAGGAGCAGCAGCGGGTCGCGATGGGCGGTCGCTGAGGCTTGTGTTGCCGGCTTCGGGGGCGAACGCCACCCGGAGCCTTGTCTCATCGCAGCTGTGCTGCTGCCCAGTCGGCCAGGGCGTCCACCCGTGCATCGGCCGGGCCATCCGGCCGCGCCAGCACCCAGAAGCCGCCGGTGGCGGTAAATCCCCACGGTGCGACCAGCCGGCCTGCTGCCAGATCTTCGGCCACCAGCGGCTCCGGTGCGATCGCCGGGCCCAGCCCGGCTACCGCGGCTTCCAGCAGGTAGTACAGGTGCTCGAAGGCGGTGCCCAGCTGCAGCTTCGACACGTCCAGATCGTGCGCCTGTGCCCATGCCGGCCATGCCTGCGGCCGTGAGCTGGTGTGCAGCAGCGTCTCCTGCAGCAGCGCCGACGGCGGTGCATGCCGCAGGCGCTGCGCGGCCGGATGCGACGGCGCCACCACCACGCCGACCCGTTCCGGCGCCAGCTCGCGTACCTGCCAGCCTCGTGGCCACGGGCCCTGCGCCAGCAGCAGCACCGCGTCCAGCGCCGCCTGCGCTTCGGTGAAACTGCCATCCAGTGCCGACCACTGCAGGCGCACGCCGGACAGGGCAGCCTGCAATGCTGGCAGTCGTGGAATCATCCAGCGCGCCAGCACGCTGCCACTGCAGCCCAGTACCAGCGCCGGGGCTGCTGTCGGTCGCCGCAGTTCGCGCACGCAGTCTTCGATGCCGCTGAAGGCCTCGCTGCATGCTGCCTGCAGGCGCGTGCCCGCAGCGGTCAGGCGCAGGCCACGGCCGGCCCGCTGGAACAACGCCAGGCCAAGGTGATCCTCCAGCAGCTTCAACTGCCGGCTGACCGCGCCGTGGGTGACGTGCAGGTCCTGCGCGGCGCGCCCAACGCCGCCAAGGCGGGCCGTCGCTTCGAACGCGCGCAGCGCATTGAGGGGAGGCAGCAGGGAACGGCTCATGTGAGATTTCCTGACGATATGCGCCAGATAATATCCATTTTCCGGTCATGACCCGTGCGCTAGAGTATCCACCTGTCTGAACCACCGGTCGTATCCATGTCTGCCTCCCCCATTGCCGACTATCACGCCTTCCCGGATGCCCAGGGCCACTTCGGCCGCTATGGCGGCAGTTTCGTTGCCGAAACCCTGGTCGGTCCGCTGCAGGAACTGGCCCAGGCCTATGACCAGGCGCGCCAGGATCCCGCATTCCAGCTGGCCTATGACCGCGATCTGGCGCACTACGTGGGCCGGCCGAGCCCGATCTATCACGCCCAGCGCCTGAGCGATCACGTCGGTGGCGCGCAGATCCTGCTCAAGCGCGAGGACCTGAACCACACCGGCGCGCACAAGATCAACAACACCATCGGCCAGGCCTTGCTGGCCGCGCGGATGGGCAAGAAGCGCATCATTGCCGAGACCGGTGCCGGCCAGCATGGCGTGGCCAGTGCCACGGTTGCCGCGCGGCTGGGCCTGGAATGCGTGGTGTACATGGGCGCCACCGACATCGAGCGGCAGAAGATCAATGTTTACCGCATGAAGCTGCTGGGCGCGACGGTGGTGCCGGTCACTTCCGGCTCGGCCACCCTGAAGGACGCACTCAACGAAGCCATGCGCGACTGGGTGACCAACGTGCAGGACACCTTCTACATCATCGGCACCGTGGCCGGCCCGGATCCGTATCCGCGCATGGTCCGTGACTTCAATGCCATCGTCGGCCGCGAAGCGCGTGAGCAGATGCTGGCCGAATACGGCCGCCTGCCCGATGCGATTACTGCCTGCGTGGGCGGCGGCAGCAATGCGATCGGCCTGTTCCATGCCTTCCTCAACGACCGCCAGGTCGAGATCGTCGGCGCCGAAGCCGCCGGTGACGGCATCAACACCGGCCGCCACGCCGCGTCGATCGCTGCCGGTCGCCCCGGTGTGCTGCACGGCAACCGCACCTATGTGCTGTGCGACGACGACGGCCAGATCATCGAGACCCACTCGGTATCAGCCGGCCTGGACTATCCGGGCGTCGGCCCGGAGCACGCATTCCTGGCCGATACCGGTCGCGCACGCTACCTCGGCATCACCGACGAGGAAGCGCTGCAGGCCTTCCATCTGCTGGCGCATACCGAAGGCATCCTGCCGGCACTGGAGTCCAGCCATGCGTTGGCGCAGGCGATCAAGCTGGCGCGCGAGCGACCGCGTGACCAGATCGTGCTGTGCAATCTGTCCGGCCGTGGCGACAAGGACGTGCACACCATCGCTGCGCGCGAAGGGCTGGTGCTGTGAGCGCGCGGCTGCGGAACAGCGGCGTGCTGCTGCTGGCGCTTGGGCTGGCCGCGTGCCAGCCGCCGGAGCCACCGGTACTGGCGCCGGCCGCCAAGGCCACCACGCAGCCGGCGCAGCAGCCCGCCGCCAATGATGACCTCGACCCGATGGCGCGCACGCCGATCGACGATCCGCCGTCTGTGGACGATACCGACAGCGATGACGCACCAGCGGTGGCCTCGGTGGCGCTGGACCATGCCGGTGAGGTATTGATCGGGCAGCACATGACCGATCTGAAGGCCTTCGGGCCGTGGACGGCACAAGGGGCTGTCGAAGCCATCGGCGGTAGCTGCGAATACTACGACGGCAAGGGGCTGCCGCCCGGCGTGTCGATGATGACCGATGAAGATCGGGTGGTCCGTTTCGACCTCGGCCTGGATCCGGAAAGTGGGGCGCCGACCCAGCAGCCAGGTCCATTCGGCCTGCGCGTCGGCATGACCCGCGCCCAGGCGATTGCCCGGTTCCCGAAGCCGCCTGTGTCCAGCGCGCATGCCTACGATGGTGAGCAGGGCGAGTACCTCACCTGGCAGGACCCGGGCTCGGCCCTTGGCATCCGGGTGGAACTGTTTGAAGGGAAGGTCATCCAGATGTACTGGGGGACCAGTGATGCGATTGAACTAATTGAAGGATGTGCCTGAGATGCCTGTATCCCGACTCGATGCCTGTTTCCAGCGCCTGCGCGAGCAGCAGCGCAAGGCGCTGATTCCCTTCATCACTGCCGGTGATCCCTCGCTGGAGGCCACCGTGCCGGTCATGCACGCGCTGGTTGAGGCCGGTGCCGATGTGATCGAGCTGGGCGTGCCGTTCTCCGACCCGATGGCCGATGGCCCGACCATCCAGCGCAGCTCCGAGCGCGCGCTGGCACGGGGGGCTGGCAGCCGCTACGTCCTGCAGGCCGTGGCGCAGTTCCGCGAGCGCGACGCGCAGACCCCGGTGGTGCTGATGGGCTACCTCAACCCGGTGGAGATCCATGGCTACGCGGTCTTCGCCAAGGCCGCCGTTGACGCAGGCGTGGACGGCGTACTGCTGGTCGACCTGCCGCCGGAAGAAGCGGTTGAAGCGCAGCAGGCCTTCGATGCAGCCGGCCTGGCACTGGTCCTGCTGGCGTCGCCGACCACCAGCGAAGCGCGGGCCGACAAGCTGCTGGCGCTGGCCCGTGGCTACCTCTACTACGTCAGCTTTGCCGGTGTCACCGGCGCGTCCGAACGCCTGGACAGCGACGCCGCCAGTGCCCGCCTGCAGGCCCTGCGCGCGCGCGCTTCAGTGCCGGTGGTTGCTGGCTTCGGCATCAAGGACGCCGCCAGTGCGGCGGCGATGGCGCGCCAGGCCGATGGCGTGGTGGTCGGCAGTGCACTGGTGGCGGTGCTGGCCGAAGCGGGCTCGGCTGAAGAGGCCGCGCAGCGTGCTGGAGACTTCCTGGCCCCGCTGCGGCAGGCGCTGGACGCGTAACGGTCGTGCCGGCCGCTGGCCGGCATCTGCCTGACGGCCACATGCAAGTGCTGCCGGCCAGCGGCCGGCACTACCCATGGGTCTGCACGTAGGGGGCTGCCGGCCAGCGGCCGGCATGACCCAGCACCTAAACGTACGTCCCAGCATGGTTTTTTCCGGCGGCCCCGTGGCCGGCAAGGGGGTGCACGGGCGGGGAAAGCGGAGCTAGACTGTCCGCCTTTGCGGCCCTCGGGCCGCCCTGAACGGAAGTGTCCTCCCGCATGAGTTGGCTCAGCAAGTTGATGCCGTCCGGCATCCGCACCGACAACACCCCCAGCAAGAAGCGCAGTGTCCCCGAGGGCCTGTGGGAAAAGTGCAGCAACTGCGGCAGCGCGTTGTACCGTCCGGAACTGGAAGAGAACCTGGAGGTCTGCCCGAAGTGCGGCCACCACATGGCGATTCGCGCGCGTGCGCGCCTGGCCGCCCTGTTCGACGCCGACAGCACCACCGAGATCGGTGCGCGCCTGGGCCCGACCGACCTGCTCAAGTTCAAGGACCAGAAGAAGTACAGCGAGCGCATCAAGATCGCGCAGAAGAACACGGGTGAGTACGACGCGCTGATCGCCATGCGCGGCCTGCTCAAGGGCCGTGCGCTGGTCGCATCGTCGTTCGACTTCGCCTTCATGGGCGGCTCGATGGGCTCGGTGGTGGGTGAGCGTTTCGCGCTGGCCGCCGAAACCGCAGTGGAGATCGGTGCCCCGTACGTGTGCTTCTCGCAGAGCGGCGGCGCGCGCATGCAGGAAGGCCTGTTCTCGCTGATGCAGATGGCCAAGACCTCGGCCGCACTGGGCAAGCTGCGTGAAGCGGGCCTGCCGTACATCTCGGTGCTGACCCACCCGACCACCGGTGGCGTGTCGGCCTCGTTCGCGATGCTGGGCGACATCAATATCGCCGAGCCGCAGGCACTGATCGGCTTTGCCGGTCCGCGCGTGATCGAGCAGACCGTGCGCGAGAAGCTGCCGGAAGGCTTCCAGCGTTCGGAGTTCCTGCTGGAACACGGTGCCATTGACCAGATCTGTGACCGCCGCGAGATGCGCGACCGCCTGTCCGATCTGCTGGCAATGCTGGGCCGTCAGCCGGCGCCGGAGGTGGCTTGATGGGAGGCCGCAAGTACTTCGGTACTGACGGCATCCGTGGGCGGGTCGGCCAAGGCGTGATCTCGGCCGATTTCGTGCTGCGCCTGGGCAACGCCCTGGGCCGTGTCCTGGTCGCCCAGCGCGGCCAGGACGGGCGCCGGCCGATCGTGGTGATCGGCAAGGACACCCGCATTTCCGGCTACATGTTCGAAGCGGCGCTGGAGGCCGGCCTGGTCGCTGCCGGCGCCGACGTGCAGCTGCTGGGGCCGATGCCGACCCCGGCGGTGGCGTTCCTGACCCGCACGCTGGGCGTGGACGCCGGCATCGTCATCAGCGCTTCGCACAACCCGCATTACGACAACGGCATCAAGTTCTTCTCCGCCCAGGGCGAGAAGCTCGACGACGCCACCGAACTGGCCCTGGAAGCGGCGCTGGACGTTCCGTTCACCACCGCCGAGTCGGAGAAGCTGGGCAAGGCTTCGCGCGCGCGCGAAGCGGTCGGCCGCTACATCGAGTTCTGCAAGGCCAGCGTGCCGCGCGCGTTCGACCTGCGTGGCGTGCGCTTGGTGCTGGATTGCGCGCACGGTGCCACCTACCAGATCGCACCGCTGCTGTTCCGCGAACTTGGCGCCGAGGTGATCGGCATCGGTGCCGAGCCCAACGGCGTCAACATCAACGCCGGTGTGGGTTCCACCCATATCGACAACCTGGCGGCCAAAGTCCGCGAGACCCGCGCCGATCTCGGCATCGCCTTCGATGGTGATGGCGACCGTGTGCTGATGGCCGACGACCAGGGCAACCCGGTCGACGGCGATGACCTGCTGTACATCCTGGCCCGCGCCTGGAAGGACGAAGGCCGCCTGCGCGGCCCGGTGGTCGGCACGCTGATGAGCAACTACGGCGTGGAGAAAGCTTTCGCCGATCTGCAGATCCCGTTCGTGCGCAGCAACGTTGGTGATCGATACGTGCACCAGGCGCTGGTCGAAGGCGGGGGCGTGCTTGGCGGTGAGGCCTCGGGCCACCTGCTGTGCCTGGACCGGGCGACCACCGGCGACGGTATTGTCAGTGCCCTGCAGGTACTGGTGGCACTGCGCAACGGCGGCCAGACCCTGCGCCAGGCGCTGAAGGGTTTGGAGCGGGTGCCGCAGAAAACGGTCAACGTGCGGTTGGGCAATGTCTCGGCCAAGGCGACGGTGCAGGCCGACAGTGTGCAGGCCGCGCTGGCAGCCGCGCAGCAGTCGGTGGCCGGCCGCGGTCGCGCGTTCCTGCGCCCGTCGGGTACCGAGCCGGTGGTGCGGGTTACCGTCGAAGCCGATGACGCCACGCTGATGCAGGAGACACTCGATCGCTTGTCCGCTGCGGTGCGCGAAGCCGCTGCCTGAGCAGCGTGGCAATCCCGCGTGTTGCACCCGACATGGCCGCGTATGCGGCCATGTTTTTTTCTGGGAGGGGGACTCAACCGTGCGCGACCCGCGATCGCGTTCAGCTGCGGCTGCGCACCTTGTGACGCGTCGTGTACGGGCGTTTCCGACCGCTGGGTCCTGCCCGCATCAGCGCGCGGGCAGGTGCTCTGGCATTGCACCTTGTGCGGCGCGTGACATCGCCCGCTGCCACTTCCAGGTGTCCCGGCACATGTCGGTGAGATCGTGACGCGCCTTCCAGCCCAGCTCGCGCAGCGCCAGCGAGGCATCGGCGAAGCTGACCGCGATGTCGCCATCGCGCCGCGGTACGATGCGGAACGGAACCCGCACGCCGGTGGTGAGTTCGAAGGCCTGGATCAGTTCCAGCACGCTGTGGCCCTGGCCGGTGCCAAGGTTGAGGGTGATGCTGCGCCGCTGGTCGCGAAGGAACTGCAGGGCCAGCACGTGGGCGCTGGCGACGTCCTGCACATGGATGTAGTCGCGCACGCCGGTACCATCATGGGTCGGATAGTCGTCCCCGAAGACCTGGACCTCCGGCAGCAGCCCGGCGGCGACCTGCGCGATGTAGGGCATCAGGTTGCTCGGCGTGCCATGCGGAAGCTCGCCGATCAGCGCGCTGGCGTGGGCGCCGACCGGGTTGAAGTAGCGCAGCGTCGCAATATGCAGGTCCTGGCCCGTTGCCGCCAGGTCGGCAAGCAGCTGCTCGACCACCAGCTTGGTGCGCCCATAGGGCGTCATCGCACAGGTTGAAGCGGTCTCGGCCACCGGGCATTGGTCCTGGTTGCCGTACACCGTTGCCGAAGAGCTGAAGACCAGCAACTGCACGCCTGCATCCTGCATGGCACCGAGCAGGGCAATCGAACCGCTGATGTTGCTGTCGAAATACTGCAGTGGAATCTTCTGGGATTCGCCCACGGACTTGAGCGCTGCGAAGTGCAGTACGGCATCGATCGCGTGCTCCTGCATCAAGGCGGCCATGCGCGGCCGGTCCCGGATGTCAGCCTGCACGAACACCGGTGCCGTGCCGGTGATCCGTCCGATGCGCTCGACCACGCTGGCGTCGCTGTTGCACAGCGAGTCCACGATGACCACGCAGTGCCCCTGCTGCTGCAGCTCCACGCATGCATGCGAGCCGATGTAGCCAGCACCGCCGGTCACCAGTACGTTCATTGCCTTCACTGTTCCTTTGAGTCCATTCGAAAAACGGGTGCTGCCGCGATCAAGATGAACGTGGCCTCCTAAGGGCCAGGCACCATCTTCTTCTGCCGCGCCTTGAAGCCGTTGAAGATCGGCGCGATCAACGGGTTGTAGCTCCATGCGATGCGCTTGCGCAGCCAGCTGGCCGGCCGGTTGCGGATCGCGAAGCGATAGATCCGCTCCGGATCGCCGCCAATCACGTTGCGGCCGAAGGGATGGGTGGTGTGCAGGTAGCGGAAGCCCTGTTCGCGTGCCACTTCGATGTAGTCATCGTCGAAGTCACCATAGGGCCAGCACAGCGTATCGGAGACTTCGCCGAGCTTCTCCAGCAGCGTCTGCTTCGCCATGGCCAGGTCGCCGCTGATGCCTTCGCGGCGCTGCGCACGGTCCAGGTCATCGCGCTTGAGCCAACGGGTGTGGCTGTGGGTATGGCAGTGGACCTCGAACGTGCCGGCTTCGATTGCCGCACGCGCTTCGCTCCAGCGCATCATCACTTCGTCGCTGCGGCCCTGCTTGTAGATCAGGTCCTCGCAGGCGCGATGTTCCGGCGTGGCCGGCAGCTCGGCGCCTTCGATGCCTGCATGCGGGCGGATCGGACCTTCGTGCATCCAGCCGGTGACCACGAACACCACCGCATGCATGCCGTATTTCTGCAGGATCGGATGGGCGTAGACCCAGTTGTCCAGGTAGCCGTCGTCGAACGTGATCACGATCGATTTGCGCGGCACCGGCTTCCCGGCGAGAAAGCCGGCGTACTGGTCCAGCGTCAGCGAGGTCCAGCCGGTCCGTGCGAGCCAGGCGATCTGGCTCTCGAAGTTCTCCGGGGATACGGTGATCATTCCCGGCGAGTTGCTGACATGGTGGTGCATCAGCACCGGTACGGTTCTGGCGTTAGCCATGACCCAGCTCCTTCAACCATTGGAGGTAGTAGTTTTCAGTGGCCTCTCCGTGGCCGGCCGCGCTGAACTGCTTGGCGCTGCGGATCCAGTCCCAACCGGCGCGGCCCATCTGCCGGCGACGTTCCTGATCATCCACCAGCAGCCGCAACGCACCAGTGAGGGCGGCGTCATCACCCAGCCGGGTGAGGATGGCATTGCTGCCTTCCACCACCATTTCAGGCACGCCGCCAACGCGATGCGAGACGATCGGCAGTGCCGCCTGCGCCGCCTCGAGGAACACGGTCCCCGAGGCTTCCTTGTGGGTGGCCAGGGCGAAGATGTCGAAACCGGCCATCAGCCGGTGTGCGTCGCTGCGGAAGCCGAGCAGGTGCACCTGGCGCTCCAGCCCGAGTTCGCTGCGCAGGGCCTGCAGGCGGCCCATGACCGGCTCGCCGTCGCCGACCACGGCCAGGTGCAGGTCGGGATTGGTCTTGCATAGTGGCGCCATGGCGCGCAGCAGCTCGGCATGGCCCTTGGGCTCGCGCAGCACGGCCACGCAGCCGACCACGATGTCGCGCTCGGCGAAACCGAGTTCGGCGCGGACCTGTGCGCGGGTGGCCTGCAGGTTCTCCCAGGGATCGCCCTGCTCGGTCATGCCCCAGCGCGGCGGCGTCGCCATGGGGGGCACGATGCCGATGTGCTCGGCGGCAATGCCGCGGTCGACCAGCAGTCGCTTGACGAAATCGCTGACGGTGATGATCCGGTGCGGAAGACCGGTATAGGTCAGTAACGAATTGACCGGACTCATCAGGTGGCGCGAGCGCACCACCAGTGGCGTGCCGCCCAGGCGTGCGCCGGCCGCGGCGATCAGTGCGTCGCGGCGGCTGGTGGTGTTGACCACGTCGTAGCGTTCGCGGCGTACCAGGCGGGACACCGACCAGATGCCGCGCAGCAGCCGTGCCAGGCCGCCCATGCGCAGGGTATGCACGGTGAAGCCATCGTCGCGCGCGAGCTGGGCCAGGCGGGCATCGGGCTGGCACAGCAGCGACACCTGGTGCCCACGCGCACGCATCACCTGCATGTGGCGGAAGATGTAGATCTCCTGGCCGCCCATTCCCCGGGCAGCTTCGGTATGCAGGATCCGCAGCGAGCGTTTCATGGAATCCATCCTCTGTGGTCAGCGGTTGCGGAAGCGGGTCAGCGCTTCCCATGCGGTACGGACGGCGCCGGCATCCGGGGCCTGGCGCGGCAGCGGGCGGTAGTGCCGGTCGAGCGCGGTGGCGTTGCCGAACTTGTCGAACACGTAGATGGCATCGCCATGGCGGACGGCGCGTTGTGACCAGCTTTCCACCACCAGTGCGCGCTCGCCTGCGGGTTCGGCCAGCAGATCCTGGCCGGTGCTGAAGTCGCTCAGTGCGTTCTCGCAGCCCAGGGCGTGGCGCATCAACGTCGGCACCCAGTCCTCATGTGAACTGGTGCGTGTCTCATGGCCGCTGGCCTGGCCGGGCCAGTGCAGCACGAACGGCACCTGCAGCTGGTAGTCGGAGAAGTTGCCGTTGTGGCCCCAGTAGTTCAGCTTCAGGTCGTTGAACTCCTCGGCGTGGTCGCCGGTGACCAGGACGATGGTGTTCTGATCCAGGCCCTGCGCGCGCAGATCGTCCAGCAGGGTGCCGACGAGGCTGTCGGCGTAATGCACGGCGGTCCGGTAACGGTTCAGTTCCGGGGCCGGGTCGTGGTCCGGACCGAACTTGAGGAAGTCGATTTCCTGCGCCATCGGGGTCGCCAGCGGCGGGTAACCTGCAGGCATGTGGTAGGGCGCGTGGGTGGAATCGAGGAAGACGAAGCCGAACCACGGCGTGTGCGCTGCCTGGCTGGCACGGATGTCCTTCTGAAGCGAGGCCACGATGCTGCTGTCACGGCCTTCCGAACCCAGGCCGGGCGGGCCTTGGTGCAGCCGGTCGCGGACGTCCGCAAATGCAGTGCGGTCGAATTCCGGGCTGTACATCGGCGCGCTGCCGTACAGATGCAGGTCGTACCCCTGCTGGCCCAGCACCTTGAACAGCTGTGAGCCGCGCTGTTCGTCAAGCATGCTTTGCCAGTAGCCGCCCGGCAGGCCGTAGAGCAGGCCGAACAGGCCATAGCGGGTGGCGTTGCCCGTGCTGAAATGGCGGTCGTAGACACGAGCGGAGGCCGCCAGTGCCGAGGTGTTCGGCATGATCTGCGGAGTAAGCGCATCGTGGCGCAGCGATTCCAGCACGACCATCAGTACATTGGGCCGCTGTGGGCTCTGGCAGCGCAGTGGCTGCAGCGGATACAGCAGCTGCGCATGGCGAGGATCGGGCAGGCCGACCTGCTGTTCACTGACCACGCCCAGCCTGCGCATGAAGCTCTTGGCGGTGATCGGCTGGGCCCAGGGCAGGTAGTTCCACTGGGCAATCACGTCACGGTCGCCGCGTGCGTCGTAGTAGGCGGTGGCCACCTGGCCGCTCGCCATCAGCAGGGCGACCACCGCCCAGGCCTGCAGCACCCTGCGCCGGCGTGGCGCGGCCGGCAGCAGCTTCCAGCACGCCCAGGCCAGGATGCCCTCGGCGGTGAAGATGGCTGCCACCAGCAGGCCGACCTGCACCCAGGTCTTCCACGACAACGCAACCTGGTCCTGCAGGGCGCCGCCGAACACCATGTTCAGGACCATGGCATTGAGGTGGAAGCGGTACAGGGTGAACACCTTGGCGTCGACCAGCAGCAGGCACAACCACAAGCCCTGCAGCAGTACCGCACTGATGCTCAGCGTGCGCGCGCTGCGCGGCCACAGGCCCAGCAGCAGTGGCAGCGCGCCGGCCAGCGCGCCGAAGGCGAGCAGGTGCCCGGGCAGGGCAATCGCGAGATAGGCCAGGCCCTGGTGGCCGCCCGGGTTGTCGTACAGCGGCACGTTGCCGAGGGTGATCATCGTCGCCAGCAGTGCATTGCCCAGGACGAACAGGGACCACCACGCAAGCCGGCGCCAGCGAAGGGCAGGGCCCGCAGAGGGAAGGGCGATGGCGGCTGGGGCGTCGGGCATGGTGCGTCGGGTCGGGGAGGCGCGGTCGGGGCTTGCGCTGCCAACGTGATGGATTCGTTAAATTGTGCGCAGGTGGCGCATTGTATCGATTTGTTTCCGAGGATCGAGTAGCGTCCGCCGGGTGATCTGTCACAATGTTCAGGCGGGCCATGAATGCGCAGGCCCCCCAGACCCAATGACAAGCCAGGAATTGCTGTGAGCCAGATCCCCACCCTCGACATCACCCGTTTCGACAGCGACCGCGAGGCCTTCGTGGCCGAGCTGGGCGCGGCCTACCGCCAATGGGGATTCGCGGGCATCCGCAACCACGGCATTCCGCAGGCCGACATCGACGCGGCCTACGATGCCTTCAAGGCCTTCTTCGCCCTGCCGGAAGAGGTCAAGCGCAAGTACCACGTGGCCGGCAGCGGCGGCGCCCGCGGCTATACCCCCTTCGGCGTGGAAACCGCCAAGGGCTCCAAGCACTTCGACCTGAAGGAGTTCTGGCACATCGGTCGTGAAATCGCCGACGACTCCAAGTACCGCGATGTGATGGCACCGAACCTGTGGCCGACCGAGGTCGAGGGCTTCCGTGAGCGCGGCTACGGCCTGTACCAGGCGCTGGACAACCTGGGTTCGCGCGTGCTGTCCGCGCTGGCCCTGCACATCGGCCTGCCGGAAGACTTCTTCGCCGACAAGACCAACTTCGGCAACTCGATCCTGCGCCCGATCCACTACCCGCCGATCACCACCGACGACATCCCGAACGTGCGTGCCGGCGCGCATGGCGACATCAACTTCATCACCCTGCTGGTCGGCGCCAGCGCCGCGGGCCTGGAGGTGCAGTCGCATGAGGGCGAGTGGGTGCCGTTCACCTCGGACGCGGACACCATCGTGGTCAACATCGGCGACATGCTGCAGCGCCTGACCAACCATGTGTACCCGTCGACGATCCATCGCGTGGTCAACCCCCCGGGCGAGCTGGCCCGCCAGCCGCGCTACTCGGTGCCGTTCTTCCTGCACCCGAACCCGGATTTCCTGATCGACGTGCTGCCCTCGTGCATCACCCCGGAGAACCCGAGCCGGTACCCGGAGCCGATCACCGCCCACGGCTTCCTCGAGGAGCGCCTGCGCGAGATCAAGCTGAAGTAAAGAAAAGTGAGACCGCCGAAAGGCGGCCTTTTTCTTTGCAGGGTTGCACTCTGCACCCGCGGTAGTGCCGGCCGCTGGCCGGCAAGTCCAAAGCCAAAGCAGCTCTGGGTTTCTGCGTGTTGGGCGGGGCGGTGTGGGTTGGCAGGACACGCCGTGAACCCCCAGACCGGCCCAGCCGCTGGCGGCTGGGCGTTCGGGCGCTTGCGAAGCGGTGCTTCGCAAGCAAAGCGCCCTCACCCCTGGGGGCTCGATGGCGCCATCCATGGCGCCAACGGTCCTGCCAACCCACACCTCCCCGCCTTCGACAGTTTCCCGGTGACGGTTGGTGGGTGTCGACCTTGGTCGACACGGTAGATCCACGCCTTGCGTGGATGAGATCTGTCGGATCGAAGTGGGGTAGGGGTTGGTCCAGCCGGCAGCAACCCGGAATGCAGCTTTTGCCTTTGCTCTTGCTCTTCTTTTTTCTTTCCGTGGCGGGCGGAACCGCCGGACTGTGTCAGAGGCCGGGCGGGTGGGGATGGCGGGGGTGTCCGCGGCATGGATGCCGCGGCCAAGCCCCCAGGGACGGGTTTACGGCGTCCCCCGGCATCCTCACCCGCCCGGCCAATCTCACCAATCCAACCGGTGATACGCGACCAACCCGCCCCCCGCCACGAGGGGCTGCGCCGTTGGCTGAAAATCCATGTAACCGCTTACAAGGAAACGGATTTTTGCCGCAGCGGGTATCATGACCGGCTGACTTCACACAGGAGCCACCCGCTCATGCGCCGCAAGATCGTCGCCGGAAACTGGAAGCTGCATGGCAGCCGTCAATTCGCCAATGAACTGCTGGGGCAGGTGGCTGCCGGGCTGCCGCTGGAGGGGGTGGACGTGGTGATCCTGCCGCCGCTGCCGTACCTGGGCGAGCTGGTCGAGGACTTCGGCGAGACCGGCCTGGCCTTTGGCGCGCAGGACGTGAGCAGCAACGAGAAGGGCGCCTACACCGGCGAGGTCTGCGCGGCCATGCTGGTCGAGGTCGGGGCCCGCTATGGCCTGGTCGGCCATTCCGAGCGCCGCCAGTACCACCACGAGAGCAGCGAGCTGGTCGCGCGCAAGTTCGCCGCCGCCCAGCACGCCGGCCTGGTGCCGGTGCTGTGCGTGGGCGAGACCCTGGAACAGCGCGAGGCCGGGCAGACCGAAGCGGTCATCGCCAGCCAGCTGGCACCGGTGCTGGAGCTGGTTGGCGCGGCCGGTTTCGCCCAGGCTGTGGTCGCCTATGAGCCGGTCTGGGCCATCGGTACCGGCCGTACCGCCACCAAGGAGCAGGCACAGCAGGTGCACGCGTTCATCCGTGGCGAAGTCGCGCGTATCGATGCTAGAATCGCTGATTCACTGCCCATTGTTTACGGCGGTAGCGTGAAGCCCGACAATGCCGGGGAAC
The DNA here is from genome assembly GCF_059369555.1 of Stenotrophomonas sp. YJH_SMC_21. Lineage (NCBI taxonomy): Bacteria > Pseudomonadati > Pseudomonadota > Gammaproteobacteria > Lysobacterales > Lysobacteraceae > Stenotrophomonas > Stenotrophomonas sp. YJH_SMC_21. The sequence continues at coordinate 374,723 of NZ_JCAFSU010000002.1, read as the reverse complement.
TGTTCGCGCAGCCGGATGTCGATGGTGGGCTGGTCGGCGGCGCCTCCCTGGTGGCTGCGGACTTCCTGGCCATCGCAAGGGCGGCGGCCGCGAACTAATCCTAGAAGTATTGTCCGAGGGCGGTTTCCAATGCTGATGTTGATCCTCAATGTCGTCTACGTGCTGGTCGCTGTGGCCATGATCGCGCTGATCCTGATGCAGCGTGGCTCGGGTGCGGCGGCGGGTTCGGGCTTTGGTGCCGGCGCCTCGGGTACGGTGTTCGGTGCGCGTGGCGCCTCGAACTTCCTGTCCAAGTCGACCAAGTGGCTGGCCGTCGTGTTCTTCGGCATCAGCCTCTTCATGGCCTGGTATGCCGGTCATGGCAGTCGTCCGGCGGCCGACCAGGATCTGGGCTTGATGTCCGCCCCGGCGGCGGTCGCTCCGGCGGCTCCGGCAGGCGAATTGCCGGCCGTTCCGAAGGCTGATGCGGTCCCGGCCGCCCCGGTTCCGGCCGCGAATGTGCCGGCTCAGGCGGAATCTTCGGTTTCTGGTGAAGAAAAGCCTTCGGAAGGCTCCCAGAAACACTGAAGCCGGTTACAATACGCGGCGCATCGGGAAGATAGTCTGATGTGATCGTTTGCCCAGGTGGCGGAATTGGTAGACGCACTACCTTGAGGTGGTAGCGACTTAGGTCGTAGGGGTTCGAGTCCCCTCTTGGGCACCATTTGTAAGTAAAGCGGGTTCGCCTGGCGCGCAAGGCGCCAGGTAGATTCCCGTCCACTCCCCCATGCCAAAGCGCCTGCAGGCGCAGCGGCAGAGGCAAGAGAGAATCGCTGTGCTGGCCGAATATTTGCCGTCTCTGCTGTTTCTGATCGTTGCCACCGGTATCGGCATTACGCTGATGCTGGTTGGTCGATTCCTCGGTCCCCGCCGCCCCGATCTGGAAAAGCTGTCGCCGTACGAGTGCGGCTTCGAGGCCTTCGAAGACGCGCGCATGAAGTTCGACGTGCGCTACTACCTGATCGCGATCCAGTTCATCGTCTTCGACCTGGAAATCATCTTCATCGTGCCGTGGACCCAGGTCTTCATGGAGCTGGGCGCGCGTTCGCTCGTCACCATGGGCCTGTTCGTCGGCATGCTGTTCCTCGGTTTCATTTACGTCTGGAAGAAGGGAGCGCTGGAATGGGAGTGATTCAGACTCTCGATGGCCTCATGAACAACCCCACGCCGGAAGGCCGGGTTGATGACATCCTGCGGCCGGAAGGCGACAACCCGCTGCTGGAAAAGGGCTTCGTCACCACCAGCGTCGATGCACTGCTGAACTGGGCGCGCACCGGCTCGATGTGGCCGATGACCTTTGGTCTGGCCTGCTGCGCGGTCGAGATGATGCACGCCGGCGCCGCGCGCCTGGACCTTGACCGCTACGGCGTGGTGTTCCGCCCGTCGCCGCGCCAGTCCGACGTGATGATCGTGGCCGGTACCCTGGTCAACAAGATGGCCCCGGCGCTGCGCAAGGTCTACGACCAGATGCCGGACCCGAAGTGGGTCATCTCGATGGGTAGCTGCGCCAATGGTGGCGGCTATTACCACTACTCCTATTCTGTCGTGCGCGGCTGTGATCGCGTGGTGCCGGTGGACGTCTACGTCCCGGGTTGCCCGCCGACCGCCGAGGCGCTGGTGTACGGGATCCTGCAGCTGCAGAAGAAGATCTGGCGTACACAGACCATCGCCCGCTGACCCCTTCACCTGACAAGAGCGCGCCAAGCCCCCATGGCAGAGCAAGCATCCTTCATCGACCGACTCTCCGCACGTTTCGCTGGTGCGAAGGTCATCGTGGTCGAACCCCGCGGCGAAGTGACGCTGGAAGTGCCTGCCGCCGAGTGGCACGCCACCGCCCTGGCGCTGCGTGACGAGTTTGGTTTCGAGCAGGCCGTGGATCTCTGCGGCGTCGATTACCTGGGTTATGGCTCCGACGAATGGGACACCGCCGACGTGTCCTCGCAGGGCTTCAGCCGTGGCGTCGAAGGCAAGGCCCAGGGCCGTTTCGCGTGGGGTGAGTTCCCCACCGAGGAAAACGGTGCCGACGGTGCCCGCCCGCAGCACATGCCGACCCAGCGTTTCGCCGTGGTCGCCCAGCTGCGCTCGTACCAGCACAACCTGATGATGCACCTGCGCTGCTTCGCCCCTGACGAAGCACTGCCGGTGGTGTCCTCGCTGACCGGCATCTGGCCGGGCCTGAACTGGTTTGAGCGCGAAGCGTTCGACCTGTACGGCGTGATCTTCGAAGGCCACCCGGACCTGCGCCGGATCCTGACCGACTACGGTTTCGTCGGCCATCCGTTCCGCAAGGACTTCCCGCTGATCGGCAATGTCGAAGTCCGCTACGACGAAGAAAAGAAGCGCGTGATCTACGAACCGGTCACCTCGGTGGAGCCGCGTGTCGGCGTGCCGCGCGTGATCCGCGACGACGCCCGTCTGCAGACCGCAGAAGGTGAGCGCGCGCAGGAGGCAGTGAAGTGAGCCACGTACACCAGGCCGGCGAAGCATTCGCCAGCAACGCCGCCGAAAGCCGGCAGGAAATCCGCAACTACACCATGAACTTCGGCCCGCAGCATCCGGCCGCTCACGGTGTGCTGCGCCTGATCCTGGAAATGGACGGTGAAACCATCATGCGCGCCGACCCGCACGTGGGTCTGCTGCACCGTGGTACCGAAAAGCTGGCCGAGTCCAAGCCGTTCAACCAGTCGATCGGTTACATGGATCGACTGGATTACGTGTCGATGATGTGCAACGAGCACGCCTACGTGCGCGCGATCGAGACCCTGATGGGCATCGAGGCGCCGGAGCGTGCGCAGTACATCCGCACCATGTACGACGAGATCACCCGCATCCTCAACCACCTGATGTGGCTGGGCTCCAACGCGCTCGACCTGGGTGCGATGGCGGTGATGCTGTACGCCTTCCGCGAGCGCGAAGAGCTGATGGATTGCTATGAAGCAGTCTCCGGCGCACGCATGCACGCGGCGTACTACCGTCCGGGCGGTGTCTACCGCGACCTGCCGGACCACATGCCGAAGTACAAGGAGTCGCGCTGGCACAAGGGCAAGGCGCTGAAGCAGCTCAATGCTTCGCGCGAGGGCTCGCTGCTGGACTTCCTGGAGAACTTCACCGTCGAGTTCCCCAAGCGCATCGACGAATACGAAACCCTGCTGACCGACAACCGTATCTGGAAGCAGCGTACCGTCGGCATCGGCGTGGTGACGCCGGAACTGGCGCACCAGTGGGGCATGACCGGCGTGATGCTGCGTGGCTCGGGCGTGGCCTGGGACCTGCGCAAGAAGCGCCCGTACGCCAAGTACGATGCCGTCGATTTCGACATCCCGCTGGGCAAGGAAGGCGACTGCTACGACCGCTACCTGGTCCGCGTTGCCGAAATGCGCGAGTCCAACCGCATCATCAAGCAGTGCGTGGCGTGGCTGAAGGCCAACCCGGGCCCGGTGATGGTGAAGAACTTCAAGGTCGCTCCGCCCAGGCGCGAGGACATGAAGGACGACATGGAAGCGCTGATCCACCACTTCAAGCTGTTCAGCGAAGGCTACTGCGTGCCGGCCGGCGAGACCTACTCGGCGGTGGAAGCCCCGAAGGGCGAATTCGGCTGCTACCTGGTCTCCGATGGCGCCAACAAGCCGTTCCGCGTGCACCTGCGTGCGCCGGGCTTCGCCCACCTGTCCTCGATCGATTCGATCGTGCGCGGCCACATGCTGGCCGACGTGGTGGCGATGATCGGCACCTACGACCTGGTGTTCGGCGAGGTTGACCGGTAATGCCGTCCGCCACGCCAACGCCCGCTGCAGGCAGCCGGCGCAAGCCGGCGCCGCAGTTTCTGGAATTTCACGTTATGCATTTCGCTGAGGTCGGCCGATGAAGGCGACAGGTAATTTCGAGGCGGCGCGCGACGTCGACCCGATGGTGGTGCTGAGCGACAAGACCCGCGCTCACATCGATCACTGGCTGTCCAAGTTCCCGCCGGACCGCAAGCGCTCTGCCGTGCTGCAGGGCCTGCATGCGGCCCAGGAGCAGAACCAGGGCTGGCTGACCGACGAGCTGATCGCCGGCGTGGCCAAGTACCTTGATCTGCCGCCGGTGTGGGCCTACGAGGTCGCCAGCTTCTACTCGATGTTCGAGACCGAGAAGGTCGGCCGCAACAACGTGGCCATCTGCACCAACATCAGCTGCTGGCTCAATGGCGCCGAGGACATCGTGCGCCATTGCGAGAAGAAGCTGGGCATCAAGCACGGTGAATCGACCCCGGACGGCCGCGTCTACCTCAAGCGCGAGGAAGAGTGCCTGGCTGGCTGCGGTGGCGCGCCGATGATGGTCATCAACGGTCACTACCATGAGCGTCTGACCCTGGAAAAGGTCGACGAGCTGCTGGACGGGCTGGAGTAAGGGCATGGCACATCACCACGAATCCAAGGGTCCGGTCGGCCCCGCGCCGCTGCCGCACCAGGTGGTCTATACCACCCTGCATTACGACACCCCGTGGTCGTACGAAAGCTACCTGAAGACCGGTGGCTACGCCGCCCTGCGCAAGATCCTCGAAGAGAAGATCCCGCCGGAGCAGGTCATCGAGATGGTCAAGGCCTCGGGCCTGCGCGGCCGCGGTGGCGCAGGCTTCCCGACCGGCCTGAAGTGGTCCTTCATGCCCAAGGGCAACATGCAGAAGTACATCCTCTGCAACTCGGACGAATCCGAGCCGGGCACCTGCAAGGACCGCGATATCCTGCGCTACAACCCGCATTCGGTGGTGGAAGGCATGGCGATCGCCTGCTACGCCACCGGTTCGACCGTGGGTTACAACTACCTGCGCGGTGAGTTCCACCACGAGCCGTTCGAGCACTTCGAGCAGGCCCTGGCCGACGCCTATGCGAACGGCTGGCTGGGCAAGAACATCCTCGGCAGCGGCGTGGACATCGACATCTACGGCGCGCTGGGCGCCGGCGCGTACATCTGCGGCGAAGAAACCGCGCTGATGGAATCGCTGGAGGGCAAGAAGGGCCAGCCGCGCTACAAGCCGCCGTTCCCGGCCAATTTCGGCCTGTATGGCAAGCCGTCGACGATCAACAACACCGAAACCTATGGTTCGGTGCCGGCGATCATCCGCAACGGTCCGGAGTGGTTCAAGGGCCTGAGCCTGACCGCCAACGGCGGTCCGAAGTGCTTCTCGGTGTCCGGCTGCGTGCAGAATGGCGGCAACTTCGAAGTGCCGCTCGGCACCAAATTCCACGACCTGCTGGAAATGGCCGGTGGCCTGCGTCCGGGCCGCACGCTGAAGGGCGCGATCCCGGGCGGCGTGTCGATGCCGGTGCTGACCGCGGCCGAGCTGAAGGACCTGCCGATGGACTACGACACCATCCGCGCGCTGGGCTCCGGCCTGGGTTCGGGCGCGATCGTGGTGCTCGACGACAGCGTCTGCTGCGTCAAGTTCGCCTGCCGCATCAGCCAGTTCTTCCACAAGGAATCCTGTGGCCAGTGCACCCCGTGCCGTGAGGGCACCGGCTGGATGCACCGCGTGCTGGAGCGCATCGTCGCCGGCAAGGCCACGATGGAAGACCTGCACCAGCTGAAGGCGGTGGCCGGCCAGATCGAAGGCCACACCATCTGTGCGTTCGGTGAAGCGGCTGCATGGCCCATCCAGGGCTTCCTGCGCCAGTTCTGGGACGAATTCGAGTACTACATCGTCAACGGTCATTCGATGGTTGACGGCAAGAAGGTGGAGGCAGCCGCCGCATGAGCGCGCAACCCGTAAACCCGAACGTGCCACCGGATCACGTGACCATCGAAATCGATGGCAAGTCCCTGGTCGTGCCCAAGGGTTCGATGATCATCCAGGCGGCCGACAAGGCCGGCATTTCGATTCCGCGCTTCTGCTACCACGAGAAGCTGCCGATCGCCGCCAACTGCCGCATGTGCCTGGTGGACGTGGAAAAGTCGCCGAAGCCGGCGCCGGCCTGCGCCACTCCGGTGATGGATGGCATGAAGGTCGCCACCCGCAGCGAGAAGGCACTGAAGTTCCAGCGCTCGGTGATGGAGTTCCTGCTCATCAACCACCCCCTTGACTGCCCGATCTGCGATCAGGGCGGCGAGTGCGAGCTGCAGGACGTGTCGCTGGGCTATGGCCGATCGGTCAGCCGCTTCAACGAGCGCAAGCGCGTGGTGCCGGACGAGGACATGGGCCCGCTGGTCGCCACCGAGATGACCCGCTGCATCCAGTGCACCCGCTGCGTCCGCTTCACCGCCGACGTCGCCGGTACCTACGAACTGGGTGGCATGTACCGCGGTGAGAACCTGCAGATCGGTACCTTCGACGGCAAGCCGCTGACCACCGAACTGTCCGGCAACGTCGTCGACGTCTGCCCGGTCGGCGCACTGACCAACAAGGTGTTCCAGTTCCGCGCCCGCCCGTGGGAACTGACCGCGCGCGAGTCGCTGGGCTACCACGACGCGATGGGTTCGAACCTGTTCCTGCACGTGCGTCGCGGCGAAGTGCTGCGCACCGTGCCGCGCGACAACGAAGCGGTGAACGAGTGCTGGCTGTCCGACCGTGACCGCTACTCGCACCAGGGCCTGTACAGCGAAGACCGTGCGGTCAAGCCGCTGCGCAAGGTCAATGGTGAGTGGAAGGAAGTGAGCTGGGCCGAAGGCCTGGCCGCGGCCGCCGAGATCCTCAAGGTCAACCAGGGCGACAACCTGGGCGTGCTGGTGCATCCGTCCACCTCGAACGAGGAAGGCGCGCTGCTGGCCCGCCTGGCCAAGGGCCTGGGCTCGAGCAACATCGACCACCGCATCAACAACCGCGATTTCTCCGACGCTGCAACCGCCGAAGTGTTCGGCCTGCCGCTGGCCGAAATCGAAGGCGCCGACCGCATCGTCGTTCTGGGCAGCAACATCCGCCACGAACTGCCGCTGCTGCACGCCCGCCTGCGCAAGGCGCAGACCACCAAGGGCGCGAAGATCCACGTCGTCAACCCGGTGGACTTCGACTTCGCCTTCAGCATTGCCGGCAAGCAGATCGTCGCCCCGTCGAAGTTCGTCGACGCGCTGGCCAACGCCGAGCTGCGTTCGGCAGTGCAGGGCGGCAACAACACCGTGCTGATCGTCGGTGGCATCGCCGAGAACCACCCGCAGGCTGCCGCGATCCGCGCCGCTGCGCGTGAGTTCGCCGCCGCCACCGGTGCCAAGCTGTGCCGCATCCCGCAGGGCGCCAACGCCGTGGGCCTGACCCGCGCCGGCGTGCTGCCGGCCGGCAAGGACGTCGCCGCGATGCTGGCGCAGCCGCGCCAGGCCTACGTGGTGTACGGCCTGGAGCCGGGCCTGGATTTCGCCGATGCACCTGCCGCGCGCAAGGCGCTGGCCGGTGCCCAGGTGGTGGCCTTCAGTCAGTTCGCCTGTGCCTCGACCCGCGACGTCGCCGACGTGATCCTGCCGATCGGTGCGCTGCCGGAAATCGACGCCACCCTGACCAACCTCGATGGTCGCGAGCAGTCGGCCCGTGCCGGCGGCAAGCTGCCGGGCGAGGCCCGTGAAGGCTGGCGCGTGCTGCGCGCCTTGGGCGGCGACATGGCGCTGACCGGTTTCGACTTCACCGACCTGGCCGGCCTGCGTGCCAGCCTGGCCCCGGTGTCGGTCACCGTTGCCGCTTCGGCGCAGCCGGTGATTGCCGGCGAAGGCCTGGAAGTGGCTTCGACCGCCGCGATCTACCGCACCGATGCGGTGGTCCGTCGCGCCCCGGCGCTGCAGTCGCATCCGCTCAACAACGCCCCGCGCATCGTGCTGAACGCTGAAGATGCCGCTCGCCTGCAGCTGCAGGAAGGGCAGATGGCCAAGGTCGGCACCGATGCCGGCAAGGCCACCCTGCCGGTGGTGGTCGACGCCCGCGTCGCTGCGGGTTCGGTCTGGATTGAATCGGGCCACGGCGCGACCGCGCCGCTGGGTGCCGCTCGCGTAACGGTGGTGGCTGCATGAACGAATTGCTGTTGAACGCGGTCGACCCGCTGCACCAGTGGCTGCTTGGCCTCGGTGACATCGGCGCGCTGATCTGGATCATCCTGAAGATCCTGGTGATCACCGTTCCGGTGATCATCTCGGTGGCCTTCTACGTGGTCTGGGAACGCAAGCTGATCGGCTGGATGCACGTCCGCCACGGCCCGATGTACGTGGGCATGGGCATCTTCCAGGCCTTCGCCGACGTCTTCAAGCTGCTGTTCAAGGAAGTGGTCCAGCCGAGCAGCGCCAACAAGGCGATCTACCTGCTGGCACCGCTGATCACCCTGGCCCCGGCCTTCGCGGCCTGGTCGGTGGTCCCCTTCGATTCGCAGATCGTGCTGTCCAATGCCAACGCCGGCCTGCTGTACCTGCTGGCGATGACCTCGCTGGGCATCTACGGCATCATCCTGGCCGGTTGGGCGTCCAACTCGAAGTACGCGTTCCTGGGTGCCATGCGCGCCTCGGCGCAGATGATCAGCTACGAAATCGCCATGGGCTTCGCCCTGGTCGGCGTGATGATCGCCGCTGGCAGCCTGAACCTGAGCAATATCGTGATGGCGCAGGCCGGCAGCTCCGGCTTCTTCGACTGGTTCCTGCTGCCGCTGTTCCCGCTGTTCGTCATCTACTGGGTGTCGGGCGTGGCTGAAACCAACCGCGCGCCGTTCGACGTGGTGGAAGGCGAATCGGAAATCGTCGCCGGCCACATGGTCGAATACTCCGGCGGTGCCTTCGCGCTGTTCTTCCTGGCCGAATACGCGAACATGATCCTGATCAGCTTCCTGATCTCGATCTTCTTCCTCGGCGGCTGGCTGAGCCCGGTCCAGGGCTGGGTCAACTTCGGCGATGTCTCGCCGCTGGTCGACTGGATCTGGAAGGGCGGTGCACCGTGGCTGTTCGTCAAGGTGTTCTTCTTCGCCAGTGCCTACATCTGGTTCCGTGCCAGCTTCCCGCGCTTCCGCTACGACCAGATCATGCGCCTGGGCTGGAAGGTCTTCATCCCGCTGGCCATTCTGTGGATCGCGGTTACCGCCGTCATGGTGTTCTTCGGCGTGATTCAAAAGGGCGTCTAAAGTGATGAACAGGATTACCCATTACTTCAAGAGCCTGCTGCTGCTCGAACTGCTGGCGGGTCTCTGGCTGACGCTGAAGTACAGCTTCAAGCCGAAGTACACGATGATGTACCCGATGGAGAAGTTCCCGCAGTCGCCGCGCTTCCGTGGCCTGCACGCGCTGCGCCGTTACCCCAACGGCGAAGAGCGCTGCATTGCCTGCAAGCTGTGCGAAGCGGTGTGCCCGGCCCTGGCCATCACCATCGACTCGGCCAAGCGCGAGGACGGCACCCGCCGCACCACCCGCTACGACATCGACCTGTTCAAGTGCATCTTCTGCGGCTTCTGCGAAGAAAGCTGCCCGGTGGACTCGATCGTCGAAACCCACATCCTCGAGTACCACTTCGAGAACCGTGGCGAAAACATCGTTACCAAGCCGCAGCTGCTGGCCCTTGGCGATCGTCTCGAAAACGAGATCGCCGAGCGTCGTGCCGCCGATGCCGCTTACCGCTGAGGTCGAGAGATGGATTGGGTAAATATCGCTTTCTGGGTGTTCGCCATCGCGGCAACGGTTTCGGCCGGTGCGGTGATCAGCGTGCGCAACCCGGTGCATGCAGTGCTGTGCCTGGTGCTGACCTTCTTCTCCATTGCCTGCGTGTGGCTGCTGGTGGGCGCCGAGTTCCTCGGTGTGGCGCTGGTGCTGGTCTACGTCGGCGCGGTGATGGTGCTGTTCCTGTTCGTGGTGATGATGCTGGACATCGACCCCACCAAGATGCGTGAAGGCTGGGTGCGCTACCTGCCGGTCGGCCTGATCGTGGCAGTGGCGATGCTGGTGCAGATGCTGATCCTCATCGGCGTGAAGGGCAGGGCGGTCACTCCGTTCCCGGCCGACAACGCCGCTGCGGTCGCTGCCGACAGCTCCAACGTCACCTGGCTGGCGCGCACGCTGTTCACCGAATACCTGCTGCCGTTCGAGTTCGCCGCCGTCATCCTGACCGTGGCCGTGGTCGCCGCCGTGATGCTGACCCTGCGTCGCCGTACCGGCGTGAAGAGCCAGAACCCGGGTGAGCAGACCATGGTCAAGGCCGGCCAGCGCCTGCGCATGGTCAAGATGGGCGCCGAAGCACCGGTCGTGCACAGCAACAGCAAGCCGGCCACCGGCGAGGAGACCCAGCCGTGATTACCCTTGGCCACATGCTTGCGCTTGGCGCGGTGCTGTTCGCCATCAGCCTGGCCGGCATCTTCCTCAACCGGAAGAATGTCATCGTCCTGCTGATGTCGATCGAGCTGATGCTGCTGTCGGTGAACATCAATTTCGTCGGCTTCTCGCGTCAGCTGGGCGATCCGTCCGGCCAGCTGTTCGTGTTCTTCATCCTGACCGTCGCCGCCGCGGAAGCCGCCATCGGCCTGGCGATCCTGGTGACCCTGTTCCGTACCCGCCGCACGATCAATGTCGGCGAAGTCGATTCGTTGAAGGGCTGATCCACAGATGGAAATCACTCTCTCCAAGAGTCTGTTGATCGCAGTGGTGCTTGCACCGCTGTTCGGCAGCATCATCGCCGGCCTGTTCGGTCGCCAGGTCAAGCGCTTCGGCGCGCAGACCATCACCATCCTCGGCGTCGCGGTAGCCTGCGGCCTGTCGATGTACACGTTCTACCAGCTGATGTGGGGCGGCGCGCAGCCGTTCAACCAGAACATCTACACGTTCTTCGAAGTCGGCCAGTATTCGGCGCACGTCGGCTTCATGGTCGACAAGCTGACCGCGATGATGATGGTGGTGGTGACCTTCGTGTCGCTGCTGGTCCACATCTACACGATCGGCTACATGCAGGACGACCCGGGCTACCAGCGGTTCTTCAGCTACATCTCGCTGTTCACCTTCTCGATGCTCACCCTGGTGATGAGCAACAACTTCCTGCAGCTGTTCTTCGGCTGGGAAGCGGTGGGCCTGGTGTCGTACCTGCTGATCGGCTTCTGGTTCAAGCGTCCGACCGCGATCTTCGCCAACATGAAGGCGTTCCTGGTCAACCGCGTCGGTGACTTCGGCTTCCTGCTGGGTATCGCCGGCGTGCTGTGGGTGTTCGGCACCCTGGACTACTCGCAGGTGTTCTCGCAGGCCGGCATGCTGGCTGACCCGCGCGCCCAGCTGCAGATCTGGGACGGCACGCTCCTGGGCATGCAGCTGCTGAACGAGCCGGTGATCTGGTCGATCGCCACCGTCATCTGCATCTGCCTGTTCATCGGCGCCATGGGCAAGTCGGCCCAGGTCCCGCTGCACGTGTGGCTGCCGGACTCGATGGAAGGCCCGACCCCGATCTCGGCACTGATCCACGCCGCGACGATGGTGACCGCCGGTATCTTCATGGTCACCCGCATGTCGCCGCTGTTCGAGCTGTCGCAGACGGCGCTGAACTTCGTGCTGTTCATCGGTGCCACCACCGCGTTCTTCACCGGCCTGATCGGCATCGTGCAGAACGACATCAAGCGCGTCGTCGCGTACTCCACGCTGTCGCAGCTGGGCTACATGACCGTCGCCCTGGGCGTGTCGGCCTACTCGGCCGCCGTGTTCCACCTGATGACCCACGCCTTCTTCAAGGCCCTGCTGTTCCTGGGCGCCGGCTCGGTCATCATCGCGATGCACCACGAGCAGGACATGCGCAAGATGGGCGGCCTGCGCAAGTACATGCCGATCACCTTCATCACCATGTGGATCGGTACGCTGGCCCTGGTTGGTACGCCGTTCTTCTCCGGCTTCTACTCGAAGGACACGATCATCGAGGCGGCCGAGATCCACGCCCACATGCAGAACAGCTGGGTGGCCACCTATGGCTACTGGGCGGTGCTGGGTGGCGTGCTGGTGACCAGCTTCTACAGCTTCCGACTGCTGTTCATGACCTTCCACGGCAAGGAGCGTTTCCGCGACGCGCACGACGATCATGGCCACGGCCATGACGATCACCACGCCGCCGATGCCCACCATGGCGATGCCCATGACGACCACGGCCATGGCCACGGTCCGCATGAACCGCATGAAACCCCGTGGGTGGTGACCCTGCCGCTGATCCTGCTGGCCATCCCGTCGATCGCCATCGGTTTCTTCAGCATCGGTCCGATGCTGCACGGCACCGACTGGGCCGGCAACCATGCGCACGAGGCGATCAAGGGCCAGGCGCAGACGTTCTTCACCGGCATCGTCGACTTCTACGATCCGGCCAAGAACACCGTCGCGTTCCTGGGTGAAGAGTTCCATGGCCCGGTGGCGTTCGCGCTGCACGGCATGATGCTGCCGCCGTTCTGGCTGACCCTGGCGGGCTTCCTGCTGGCTGCGCTGTTCTACCTGTGGAAGCCGGACCTCTCGGGCAAGGCACGCAAGACCTTCGCCCCGATCGTTTCGGTGCTGGAAAACAAGTACGGCTTCGACAAGCTGTGGATCGATGGCTTTGCCGGTGGCAGCGTCAAGCTGGGCAAGGTCTCGCGCTGGATCGACAGCAACATCGTCGACGGCGTGGTCAATCTCTCGGCACGTGTTGTGGACGTTGCAGCCGGCGTGCTGCGTCGTACCCAATCCGGTTTCCTCTATCACTACGCCTTCGCGATGATCATCGGCCTGATTGCCCTGCTGGGCGTGCTGATGCATTACCTGCGTTGATGACCTGTACGGAATAAGAAGACGTGTCGAACTGGCCTCTACTCAGTGTCCTCATCTGGCTGCCGATCATCGGTGGCGCCCTGATCCTTGCGATCCGTGATGCACAGACTGCCCGCTGGGCGTCGCTGGGCGTCGCGGTGCTCACCTTCGTTGCAAGCCTCTCGCTGCTGAGCGGCTACAACGCGGGCATCGACGGCCTGCAGTTCGTCGAGACCCATGCCTGGATCCCGGCGTACAAGATCGGCTACAACCTGGGCGTGGACGGCATTGCCGTGGCGCTGATCCTGCTGACCACCCTGGTCAGCGTGCTTGCCCTGATCGGCGCCTGGAGCGCCATCGACAAGCGCGTCAACCAGTACGTGGCGGCCTTCCTGATCCTGGAAGGCGTCACCGTCGGCATCTTCGCCGCGACGGACGCGATGCTGTTCTACGTGTTCTTCGAAGCCATGCTGATCCCGATGTTCCTGATCATCGGTGTCTGGGGTGGCCCGCGCCGCATCTACGCAGCACTGAAGTTCTTCCTGTACACCTTCCTCGGCTCGGTGCTGATGCTGGTGGCGCTGATCTACCTGTACATGAAGGGCGGCAGCTTCCAGCTGGCCGACCTGTACGCGCTGCCGCTGTCGGCCAAGGAACAGACCTGGATCTTCTTTGCCTTCCTGATCGCCTTCGCGGTCAAGGTGCCGATGTTCCCGGTCCACACCTGGCTGCCGGACGCCCACGTGGAAGCGCCGACCGCCGGTTCGGTGATCCTGGCCGCCATCGCCCTGAAGATCGGTGGCTACGGCTTCCTGCGCTTCAACCTGCCGATCGTCCCGGACGCGTCGCAGGAATGGGCCTGGCTGGTGATCGCGCTGTCGCTGATCGCGGTGATCTACGTCGGCCTGGTCGCCCTGGTGCAGGACGACATGAAGAAGCTGATCGCCTACTCGTCGATCGCGCACATGGGCTTCGTCACCCTGGGCACCTTCATCGCCCTGTGGCTGGTGCGTGAAGCCGGCAACGCCGATGCTGCCCGCCTGGGCCTGCAGGGCGCCATGGTGCAGATGATCTCGCACGGCTTCGTGTCCGGTGCGATGTTCTCCTGTGTCGGCGTGCTGTACGACCGCATGCACAGCCGCCGCATCGCCGATTACGGCGGCGTGGTCAACGTGATGCCGTGGTTCGCCACCTTCGCCATGCTGTTCTTCATGGCCAATGCGGGCCTGCCGGGCACCAGCGGTTTCGTCGGCGAGTTCATGGTCATCCTGTCGGCCTTCCAGCGTAATCCGTGGATCGCACTGGGCGCGGCCACCACCCTGATCATCGGCGCCGCCTACACCCTGTGGCTGTACAAGCGAATCTTCTTCGGCGAAGTGGCCAACAGCCACGTGGCCGAACTGAAGGACATCAACGGCCGCGAATGGCTGGTGCTGGGCGTGTTCGCCATCGGCGTGCTGGCCCTGGGCATCTACCCCAAGCCGCTGACCGACCTGATGGAGCCCTCGATCGCGAAGCTGGCGATGCAGATCGCATCCAGCAAGCTGCTGTAATTCCAGGATTTGATGATGACCACCTCGCCGCTGCTGCCATTGACCGCCGCTGACCTGCCACCGCTCGCTCCCGAGCTGGTGCTGATCGGCAGCGCCTTCGCCCTGATGATCCTCGACCTGTTCGTCAGCAACCGGAACAAGATCGTCACCCACCTGTTCTCGCTCGCTGCGCTGGCCGTGGTGCTGTTCATGCTGGCCACCGGCGTGGGCGGGCAGGGCGAGGTCTTCCATGGCATGTTCGTGCGCGATACCGCCGCGGACGTGATGAAGACCGGGATCGTGCTGCTCAGCGGCCTGACCCTGGTCTACGGCTGGCGCTACCTGCGTGACCGCAACCTGTTCCAGGGCGAGATCCCGGTGCTGATCCTGTTCGGCACCGCCGGCATGATGATCCTGGTCTCGGCCGGCAGCCTGCTGATGGTCTACCTGGGCCTGGAACTGCTGGCGCTGTGCTCCTACGCACTGGTTGCCAGCAACCGTGAGAACGGTCTGGCCTCGGAAGCGGCGATGAAGTACATCGTGCTGGGTTCGCTGGCCTCGGGCCTGCTGCTGTACGGCATGTCGCTGATCTACGGCGCAACCGGCAGCCTGCACCTGGACGTCATCCGTGACGCCATCCCGCACTCGGAAGAGCGCGTACTGCTGATCACCGGTGCGGTGTTCATGATCGCCGGCGTCGCCTTCAAGCTGGGTGCCGCACCGTTCCACATGTGGCTGCCGGACGTGTACCAGGGTGCTCCGGCACCGATCGCACTGTTCATCAGCTCGGCGCCGAAGCTGGCCGCCTTCGGCATGGCCTACCGCCTGCTGGAAATGGGCGTGGGTCCGCTGTCGACTGAGCTGCAGCTGCTGATCGCCGGCCTGGCCGCGGTCTCGCTGGTCATCGGCAACCTGATGGCCATCGCGCAGAGCAACCTCAAGCGCATGCTGGCGTTCTCCACCGTCTCGCACATCGGCTTCCTGCTGATGGGCATCGCCGGTGGTGGCGCGCAGGGCTATGCCGCCGCGCTGTTCTACGCACTGGCCTACGCCATCATGTCCACCGCCGCCTTCGGCGCGATCATCGCGCTGTCGCGTGCCGGTTTCGAAGCCGAGAACATCGAGGACTTCAAGGGCCTCAATGCCCGCAACCCGTGGATGGCCGGCCTGGTGCTGTGCATCATGGCGTCGCTGGCCGGCATTCCGCCGTTCCTGGGCTTCTGGACCAAGCTGGCGGTGCTGGGCGCGGCCGTCAACGGGGGCCTGCTGTGGCTGGCCATCCTCGGCGTGCTGTGTGCAGTGGTCGGCTGCTTCTACTACCTGCGCGTCATCAAGGTCATGTACTTCGATGAGCCGGTGGGCGAGGCCATGCCGCGCAGCAACGACCGCGTGCTGGGCCTGGTGCTGGGCGTGAACGCGCTGGCGCTGCTGGCGCTGGGCCTGGCCTGGAACCCGATCATGGTCTGGTGCCAGCAGGCATTTGCGCATCTTGCATAAAAGTTGACACAAAGCTGCGCGATTCGTGTAATATGCGCAGCCTGAGTTGTCACTGCAGCGATTCAGCCAGAACATCGTTGCGGTAGCCCTCCTCGAAAAGAGAGCAGGGCAGCAGTTCAAACACTTCCGGTGCGGGGTGGAGCAGTCTGGCAGCTCGTCGGGCTCATAACCCGAAGGTCGCAGGTTCAAATCCTGCCCCCGCTACCAACTTCAGATCGGCGCCAACCGGTTTGATGAATGAGGGAAAGCTTGCATTTTTTGGAGCCAACGCTCATAATTCCGCTTCTGATGCGGGGTGGAGCAGTCTGGCAGCTCGTCGGGCTCATAACCCGAAGGTCGCAGGTTCAAATCCTGCCCCCGCTACCAAGTAAAGAGATCGCCTTCGAAGTCCTGCTTCGAAGGCGTTTTTCTTTGGGCGGCTGCGTCGTTTCTGCGTGATCGGGGTCAGCTCCCTTTTCCGCAGGAAAGGGATCTGACCCCAGGTCCGCACCTTGCACCAGCGCGGTGCAGCCGCTATCATCAGTGGCCTAGCAGTACCCCTGAAGGCGGCCTCCCAGCGGGAGTCCGGACCCGGAAGGAGGGCCGCAACCGGCAGGCACTGCAGGTTGCAACCGGAATCCAGTCACCGGAGTCTTTCCGGAAAAGGGGCCCAGCGGGCCCTTTGTCGTTTCCGGGGCGTCATGTTTTCACGCCGGCCAAGGCCGGCACCCAACCAAGAGATCAAGGCAGGCTGTGAGCGACAAGGCAACCGACATCGCGAATCTGCTCGCCCCGACCGTTGTGTCGCTGGGCCTGGAGCTGCTGGGCGTTGAGTATCTGCCGGCCCCCGGCGGTGCGACCCTGCGCCTTTACATCGACGTGCCGCTGGCTGAACAGCCCGAGCGCATCATCAATGTCGACGACTGTGAGCGG
Organism: Stenotrophomonas sp. YJH_SMC_21; assembly: GCF_059369555.1. NCBI lineage: Bacteria > Pseudomonadati > Pseudomonadota > Gammaproteobacteria > Lysobacterales > Lysobacteraceae > Stenotrophomonas > Stenotrophomonas sp. YJH_SMC_21. Next base: position 358,080 of record NZ_JCAFSU010000002.1, on the reverse strand, counting down.
GTCAGCCGCGAAGTGTCGGCGCAGCTGGACGTCGAAGACCCCATCAGCGGCAATTACACGCTGGAAGTGTCCTCGCCGGGCGTGGATCGCCCGCTGTTCAACCTGGAGCAGTTCGCTCGCCACCAGGGCGAATCGGCCAAGGTCACGCTGAAGCTGCCGCAGGACAACCGTCGTCGCCTGCAGGGCCGTATCGAGGCAACCGACGAGGCCGCAGGCACCATCACCTTCATCGTCGACAAGACCGAAGTGGTGGTGTCGGCCGACAACATCGACAAGGCACGGATCATGCCCGACTGGGTGGCGCTGGGGCTGGCCCCGAGCAAGCCGACCGGTCCGGCGCCGAAGCGTCCGAAGCCGAACACGAATTCTTCTTCCAACGAGCCGGCGGCAAAGAAGCCGCGCGCGGAGTGAGCCAATGAGCAAGGAACTGTTGCTGGTAGTCGACGCGGTCGCCAACGAGAAGGGCGTGCCGCGTGAAGTGATCTTCGATGCCATCGAGGCCGCCCTGGCCTCGGCAGCGAAGAAGCGCTATCCCGACGAGGAAGTGCTGACCCGCGTGGTCATCGACCACAAGGATGGCAGCTACGAAACCTTCCGCCGCTGGGAAGTGGTGGCCGACGACGTGGTCATGGAATCGCCGGACCGCCAGATCCGCCTGATGGACGCCGTCGACGAAGCCGAAGGCGTGGACGTCGGCGACTACATCGAAGAGCAGATCGAGAACCCGGACTTCGGCCGCATCGCCGCCCAGGCCGCCAAGCAGGTCATCGTCCAGCGCGTGCGTGAAGCCGAGCGCCAGCAGGTCGTGGATGCGTGGAAGGATCGCGTCGGCGAACTGATCACCGGTGTGGTCAAGCGCGCCGAGCGCGGCAACATCTATGTCGACCTCGGTGGCAATGCCGAAGGCTTCATTCCGAAGGACAAGGGCATTCCGCGCGACGTGCTGCGCGCTGGTGACCGCGTGCGCGGCTACCTGGCCGAAGTCCGTTCGGAACCCCGTGGCCCGCAGCTGTTCATCAGCCGCGCCGCCCCGGAATTCATGATCGAGCTGTTCAAGCTGGAAGTGCCGGAAGTCGGCCAGGGCCTGGTGGAAATCAAGGCCTGCGCCCGTGATCCGGGCGACCGCGCCAAGATCGCCGTGCTCGCCCACGACCAGCGCACCGATCCGATCGGTGCCTGCATCGGCATGCGCGGTTCGCGCGTGCAGGCCGTGTCCAACGAGCTCAATGGCGAGCGCGTGGACATCGTGCTGTGGAACGACAACCCGGCCAACTTCGTCATCAACGCGATGGCGCCGGCCGAAGTGCAGTCGATCATCGTCGATGAAGACAAGCACTCGATGGACCTGGCCGTTGCCGAAGACCGCCTGGCCCAGGCGATCGGCAAGGGCGGCCAGAACGTGCGCCTGGCCAGCCGCCTGACCGGCTGGCAGCTCAACGTGATGACCCAGGACCAGGTCACCGCCAAGTCGGAGGCCGAGCAGGCTTCGGCCCGCCAGCTGTTCATGGACAAGCTGGAAGTGGACGAGGAAATCGCCGGCATCCTGGTCAGCGAAGGCTTCGGCACCGTCGAGGAAATCGCATATGTCCCGGTCGGCGAACTGCTGGCCGTGGAAGGTTTCGACGAAGACATCGTCGAAGAGCTGCGCGCTCGTGCCCGCGATGCGCTGCTCAATGAGGCCCTGGCAGTCGAAGAAGGCCTTGAAGACGGCCAGCCGGCGCAGGACCTGCTGTCCCTGAAGGGCATGGACGAAGCCACCGCATATGCGCTGGCCGGCCACGGCGTGCGTACCAGCGAGGACCTGTCCGACCTGGCCGCCGACGAGGTCATGGACTTCGGCATCGAAGGACTGGATCAGGCGCGCGCCGCTGCGCTGATCCTGGCCGCCCGTGCCGAAGAGATCGCCCGACTGGAACGCGGCGAATGAGCCGGCAATGAACAGGGCCCTGAGCCGCTCAGGGCGTAGAATCCGCGCCACCTCCAGATGCGGGGGGGCGCCCACAAGATCATAGGATCCGAATGTCGCAGCAAACCACCATCCGCAAGCTTGCCGAACTGGTCAACACGCCGGTCGAAAAACTGCTGGAACAGCTGGCCGGTGCCGGCATGAAGTTCAGCGGTCCCGACCAGGTCGTGACCAGCTCCGAGAAGGTGAAGCTCCTGGGCTTCCTTCGTCGTTCGCACGGCAAGCCCGAGCAGGCCCCGGAAGAGAGCGATCAGTCTGCAAAGAAGATCACGCTCAACCGCCGGAAGCAGCAGGAAGTGACGGTCAATTCCGGTCGCAGCAAGACGACCGTGAATGTCGAGGTGCGCCAGAAGCGCACCTACGTCAAGGATGGTGCGCGCGCCATGACGCCGGACGAAGAGCGCGCCGACATCCTGCGCAAGCTGGAAGAGTCGCGCGCCCGCAACCTCGCCGAACAGCAGGCCCTGGCCGAGAAGGATCGTCTGCGCGACGAAGCCATCGTCCGTGCCCGTGAGGAAGAGATTGCGGCCAAGGAACGCGCAGAGGCCGAGAAGAAGGCTGCCGAGGAAGCTGCGGCCGCCGCCAAGGCTGCCGAGGCACTGGCGGCCGCCAAGCCCAAGCGCGCTCCGATCGATGAAACCGCGCCGCGTCCGCCGCGCACGCCGGCCGCCGCTCCGGCTGCGCCGCGCAGTGCGCCGCCGCCGCCGCGCAACGACGACCGCAACAACCGCAGCGCGCCGCGCAACGAGCGTGGCCCGGGCGACCGTTTCGCCGGCCAGATGCACCTGTCGGCTGCCGACCGTGCGCGTCGTGGCAACAGCAACAACAGCAACACCCGTGGTCGGCCGGGCGGCCGTAACCAGGCCGGTGGCCGTCGCGACATGTCGCGCGGTGGCAACAATGCCGGCCCGCACGCCTTCGAGCGTCCGACCGCACCGGTGGTGCGTGAAGTGGCGATCGGCGACACGATCACCGTGGCCGACCTGGCGCAGAAGCTCGCGCTGAAGGGCGGCGAGGTGGTCAAGGCGCTGTTCAAGATGGGCGTGATGGCCACCATCACCCAGTCCATCGACCACGACACCGCCGCGCTGGTGACCGAAGAACTCGGCCACAAGGCGATCCGTGCCAACGACAACGACGCCGAGGACGCACTGCTGGCCTCGACCGGTGAAAACCAGGGCGAAGCCACCCAGCGTCCGCCGGTGGTCACCATCATGGGCCACGTCGACCACGGCAAGACCTCGCTGCTGGATTACATCCGCCGCACCAAGGTCGCCACCGGCGAAGCCGGCGGCATCACCCAGCACATCGGTGCTTACCACGTTGATACGCCGAAGGGCGTGATCAGCTTCCTGGATACCCCGGGCCATGCTGCCTTCACCTCGATGCGTGCCCGCGGCGCCAAGCTGACCGATATCGTGGTGCTGGTCGTGGCCGCCGATGACGGCGTCATGCCGCAGACCAAGGAAGCGATCCAGCACGCCCGTTCGGCGGGTGTGCCGCTGATCGTGGCGATCAACAAGATCGACAAGTCCGACGCCGACCCGATGCGGGTCAAGAACGAACTGCTGTCCGAGCAGGTCGTGGCCGAAGATTTCGGTGGTGACACCCAGATGGTGGAGATCTCGGCCAAGACCGGCCTGGGCATCGACGACCTGCTGGACGCCATCTCGATCCAGGCCGAACTGCTGGAACTGAAGGCCGTCGACGAAGGCCGCGCCTCGGGCGTGGTGATCGAATCGTCGCTGGACAAGGGCCGCGGCCCGGTCGCTACCGTGCTGGTGCAGCAGGGCCGCCTGAAGAAGGGCGACTACCTGGTGTGCGGCATCCAGTACGGCCGCGTGCGTGCGCTGTTCGACGAAACCGGCAAGCAGCCGGAATTCGCCGGCCCGTCCATCCCGGTGCAGGTCCTGGGCCTGTCCGGCGTGCCGGAAGCCGGTGACGACTTCGTGGTGGTCGAGGACGAGCGCCTGGCCAAGGACGTTGCCCAGCAGCGTGAGACCAAGCGCCGTGAATCGCGCCTGGTCGCCACCGCCGGCAGCCGCATGGAAGACATCATGGCGACCCTGGGCAAGGGCGAGGGCCAGCAGGTCCTCAACCTGGTCATCAAGGCCGACGTGCAGGGTTCGGTGCAGGCCCTCAGCCAGGCGCTGGTGGCGCTGTCCAACGAAGACATCCGCATCAACGTGATCCACTCCGGCGTGGGCGGCATCACCGAATCGGACGCCAACTCGGCGGCCGCTTCGAAGGCCACCGTCATCGGCTTCAACGTGCGTGCGGATGCTTCGGCCCGTCGCATCATCGAATCCAACGGCGTGGACCTGCGCTACTTCTCGATCATCTATGACGTGATCGATCAGGTGAAGCAGGTGGCCTCCGGTCTGCTGGGCGTGGAGATCCGCGAAGAGATCATCGGTATCGCCGAGGTCCGCGACGTGTTCCGCAGCTCCAAGCTGGGCGCCGTTGCCGGCTCGATGGTCATCGAGGGCGTGGTCAGGCGCAACAAGCCGATCCGCGTGCTGCGCGACAGCGTGGTGATCTTCGAGGGCGAGCTGGAATCGCTGCGTCGCTTCAAGGAGAACGTCGAGGAAGTCCGCAACGGTACCGAGTGCGGTATCGCGGTGAAGGCCTACAACGACGTCAAGCCGGGTGACCAGATCGAGTGCTTCGAGCGTATCGAAGTGCCGCGCACCCTGTAATGCTGCAAGGTGGCCCGACCAACGGTCGGGCCCCACCATGGACCTGTAGCGCCCGACGGTTGGTCGGGCGACAATCGAATCAAAGGTAGCGCCCGACCGTTGGTCGGGCGACAACTGAACGAAGAGCTCCTCGTGCCCAAGACTTTCCATCGAACCGACCGTGTCTCCGCCCAGCTGCGCCGTGAACTCGGCACCCTGGTGCACAACGCCGTGCGCGAGCACGGGTTGCCCTCGGTGAGCGTGTCCGACGTGGAAATCACCCGCGACATGGCCCATGCCAAGGTGTTCGTCACCGCGCTGATGCCGGAACGTTCGGCCGAAGCCGTGGCCGGCCTGAAGGAGCTGGGCTACCGCCTGCGCATGGACCTGGCACGCGCGATGAAGCTGCGCCACGTGCCGGAGCTGCATTTCCACTACGACGACTCGGTCGACCGTGGTGAGCACATCGACAACATCCTGCGCGACCTGCCCGATACGCTGGCCGCGGAGAAGCGTCGCGAGAGCGACGAAGAATAACCGCGTGGCGCCGGGCATGCCCGGCGTTGTTGCATTCCGGCTGCGCGATGTCTGATGCAGACCGCGCTGCGGCAGTCGAGCATGGCTCGACCCTACAAAATTCTGCCATGACCCGAATTCAGTTCCGCCGCCTGGATGGCATCCTGCTGCTCGACAAGTCGACCGGCATGAGTTCCAACGCCGCCCTGCAGGTAGCCCGCCGCCTGTTCCGCGCCGAGAAAGGGGGGCACACCGGCAGCCTTGACCCGCTGGCCACCGGCCTGCTGCCGCTGTGCTTCGGCGAGGCAACCAAGATCGCCGGCCTGCTGCTCGGCTCGGCCAAGGCCTACGACGCCGAGATCGTGCTGGGCCAGACCACCGATACCGACGATGCCGAAGGCCAGGTGCTGCTGCAGTGCCCGGTGCCGGCCATCAGTGCCGAAGCGCTGCAGGCCGCACTGGCGGCGCTGACCGGCAACATCCGCCAGCGTGCCCCGATCTATTCGGCGCTGAAGCAGGGCGGTGAGCCGCTGTATGTGAAGGCCCGCCGCGGCGATGTCATCGAAGCGCCCGAACGCGAGGTGCAGGTACACGCCATCGAGGTGCTGGAGCAGCAGCCGGAACGGTTGCGGCTGCGCGTGACCTGCGGCTCCGGCACCTACATCCGCAGCCTGGCCCGCGACCTGGGCGAGGCGCTGGGCTGTGGTGCCCACATCAGCGCACTGCGTCGGCTCTGGGTCGAGCCGTTCCGTGAGCCGGTGATGGTCACCCTGGACCAGTTGCGGGCGATGGTCGAGGCGGGTGACGAGGCGGGCATGGACGCGCTGCTGCTGCCGCTGGCGGCCGGCCTGGCCGAGTACCCGCGGGTCGACCTGGATGCCGACCAGGCCCACCGCTTCTGCGTCGGCCAGCGCCAGCGCGATCTGTCCTGGCCGCGTGGCCTGGTGGCGGTGTTTGGTCCGGACGACGCTGTCCAGGGCCTGGGCCAGGTCGACGAAAGCGGCCTGCTGGCCCCGCAGCGTCGTTTCAACCTCTGACCGGGCCCGGGCGGTTCAGCCCCGGTCCTTGTCCCGGAAGCCCCCGACCGTTACAATTTCGCGGCCGTTTTCCGGCAGCCTGCCTGGCGCAGGTTTCATCCTCGTAGTCCACGGCGAGCCTGGCGGTGCGCGAAGCGCGTTCCTGCCGGCCACGCATCACAGAGAAAAAGAAATGTCGATCGACACCCAGAAGGTCATTGAAGACAACAAGCGCAGCTCGGCTGACACCGGCTCCCCGGAAGTCCAGGTTGCGCTGCTGACCGCCCGCATCGAACTGCTGACCGGCCACTTCAAGACCCACAAGAAGGACCACCACAGCCGCCGCGGCCTGCTGCAGATGGTCAACCGCCGTCGCAGCCTGCTCGACTACCTGAAGAAGAAGGACGTCGAGCGCTACAAGGCCCTGATCGAGAAGCTTGGCCTGCGTCGCTAAGCAACGAATCCCCCGCGGCGCAGCGATGCGCCGCGGTTTTGTTTTGTAGTACCGCAATCCCCGATTCAGGCCGGAACGATCCGGCCACCCGCTGGCGGCAAGGGTCGCCGACGGTCCAAATTCGCAGACAGCATCCCCAAGGACACCCTCCGTGGCAAAAATCACCAAAACCTTCCAGTACGGCAAGCACACCGTCACGCTTGAGACCGGCGAAGTTGCCCGTCAGGCCAGTGGCGCCGTCATCGTCAAGATGGACGACACCGTACTGCTGGTCACCGCCGTCGCCGCCAAGAGCGCGCGCGAAGGCCAGGACTTCTTCCCGCTGACCGTCGATTATCAGGAAAAGTTCTACGCCGGCGGCCGTATCCCGGGTGGTTTCTTCAAGCGTGAAGGCCGTGCGACCGAGAAGGAAACCCTGATCTCGCGTCTGATCGACCGTCCGATCCGTCCGCTGTTCCCGGAAGACTACAAGAACGAAGTGCAGATCATCGCCACGGTCATGTCGTTGAACCCGGACGTGGACGGCGACATCCCGGCCCTGATCGGTGCCTCGGCTGCCCTGGCCCTGGCCGGCACCCCGTTCATGGGTCCGATCGGCGCTGCCAAGGTCGGTTACAAGAACGGCGAGTACATCCTGAACCCGACCGTCAGCGAACTGGCTGACTCGCAGCTGGAACTGGTCGTCGCCGGTACCTCCAACGCCGTGCTGATGGTTGAATCCGAAGCCGCGCTGCTGTCCGAAGAAGTGATGCTGGGCGCTGTGACCTTCGGTCACCGCGAAATGCAGAAGGTCATCAACGCGATCAACGAGCTGACCGTCGAAGCCGGCACCAAGCCGTCGACCTGGGAAGCCCCGGCCAAGAACGACGCGCTGATCTCCGCCCTGAAGGAAGCCATCGGCCCGCGCCTGGGCGAAGCCTTCCAGGTGCGTGACAAGCTGCAGCGCCGTGACGCCATCTCGGCAATCAAGAAGGACGTGTTCGAAACCCTGGCTGGCCGCGTGGCCGCCGAAGGCTGGAACCCGGCCGAGCTGTCGAAGGAATTCGGCGAGCTGGAATACCGCACCATGCGTGACTCGGTGCTGGACACCAAGGTCCGTATCGACGGCCGTGCGCTGGACACCGTCCGCCCGATCGCCGTGAAGACCGGCGTGCTGCCGCGTACCCACGGTTCCTCGCTGTTCACCCGTGGCGAAACCCAGGCCATCGTGACCATCACCCTGGGCACCGCCCGTGACGGTCAGGTCATCGACGCCGTTGCCGGTGAGTACAAGGAAAACTTCCTGTTCCACTACAACTTCCCCCCGTTCTCGGTGGGTGAGTGCGGCCGCATGATGGGCCCGAAGCGCCGCGAAATCGGCCACGGTCGCCTGGCCAAGCGCGGCGTGCTGGCTGTCATGCCGTCGCTGGAAGCCTTCCCGTACACCATCCGCGTCGTCTCGGAAATCACCGAGTCGAACGGTTCCTCGTCGATGGCCTCGGTCTGCGGCTCGTCGCTGGCCCTGATGGACGCCGGCGTGCCGGTGAAGGCTCCGGTGGCCGGTATCGCCATGGGCCTGGTCAAGGAAGGCGAGCGCTTCGTCGTCCTGTCCGACATCCTGGGTGACGAAGATCACCTGGGCGACATGGACTTCAAGGTCGCCGGTACCGCTGAGGGCATTTCCGCCCTGCAGATGGACATCAAGATCGAAGGCATCACCGAAGAGATCATGAAGCAGGCCCTGCAGCAGGCGAAGGCTGGCCGTCTGCACATCCTGGGCGAAATGGCCCACGGCCTGACCGCTCCGCGTGAAGAGCTGTCGGACTACGCGCCGCGCCTGCTGACCATCAAGATCCACCCGGACAAGATCCGCGAAGTGATCGGCAAGGGTGGTTCGACCATCCAGGCCATCACCAAGGAAACCGGCACCCAGATCGACATCCAGGACGACGGCACCATCGTCATCGCTTCGGTCAACGCCATCGCTGCGCAGGCCGCCAAGGCCCGCATCGAGCAGATCACCTCGGACGTCGAACCGGGCCGCATCTATGAAGGCAAGGTCGCCAAGATCATGGACTTCGGTGCGTTCGTCACCATCCTGCCGGGCAAGGACGGTCTGGTCCACGTGTCGCAGATCTCCAGCGATCGCGTCGAGAAGGTCGGCGACGTGCTGAAGGAAGGCGATGTGGTCAAGGTCAAGGTGCTGGAAGTCGACAAGCAGGGCCGTATCCGCCTGTCGATGAAGGCCGTGGAAGAAGGCGACGCCGCCAGCGCCGAATAATCGGTATTGCTGATTGTGCGGTGGGTGAGGACCGTTGGTCCTCACGCTTTCGCAAATGAAAAAGCGGGCTTCGGCCCGCTTTTTCTTTGCCTGGAATCCTGTGGATGAGGACCGTTGGTCCTTGCACTTACGCGCCTTCTTCGTCCTCCCCCAGCCACCAGACCTGGCCTGGCTCCGGGGCGCTCATCGGGTGCTCGCGCTGTTCGATGGCCTCCAGCACCCGGCTGGGGGCTGCAGCGACCCACACCGCCATGAGCTTTTCCACCGCAGCCCGGCCCTGTGCGGCCACGCCGAGGTCACGTTCGCGTCTCCATTGGTCTTCATCTGGCGCCTCATCACCATGCTGGTGCGGCGTGCCGTAGCTGCAGCGGCGGCACAGCCGGCGCACGGTGGCCGTCCAGTCCTCGACCATGCCGATGCCTGGCAGCGTGATGGCCTCCAGGGCAGCGATGTCATCGGCCGAATCACACTGCACGAACACGGTGAAGGTCGTCATGTCCGATGCCTGCAGGCGCTGCATCGCGTTGAACACCGGCACCTGGCGCTCGCCGTAGGTGCGATGGCCGGTTGATGCGCCGTCGTGCAGCACGATGTCGCCGAAGCGGAAGCCGCTTTCGGGCAGCGGTACGTTGTCGATGCGTGCACGCACCGGATCAATGCGGCTCATATACACCACTTCGGCATCGGACCACGGTGCCAAGCGCACACAGGCCACGCCGAAGTTGCCCTCGATCGGACCTTCGCCCTCGGGCAGGGTGATGCCACAGCGGGCCCATTGGCGGCGCGCTTCGGCCCAGTCACCGGCGCCGGTGGCGGCGATACCGGCATTCCACGCGGTGGCTTCATCGAACTCGCCGCGCAGCTGTTCTGATTGCCGGTTGTCCTGCAGCGAGGCAGCCCAGTCGCGCAGGTATTTGTGCGCCAATCCGCGCATGTAATGCAGATACGGCACTTCGGGAGCGAGTGCGATCAGCTCGCCGAACAGCGCCACTGCCTGCTGCAGGTCGCCCTCGCGGAAAACGGCGTAGGCGCGTGCCTCCAGTGCCTGGTGTTCGTCGAGGATTTCGTCGTCCAGCAGGTCGCCGTCGTCAATGTCGTTGTGGTCGGTGCTCATGTCCATGCACGGTTGGAGGTCCGCGGCTACCTTAGCCGATGCATGGGAGACCGGCGTCGGTGTGTGTCCTGCTGCAGTGCATGACGGCAATCGCATGTCTGCCCCGATGTCGTCAAGGGATGCGGCGTGCCTGTCCACTGGACGACATGCCGCGACAACCGTCCCACAGCCCCATCCGTTTGCTAACGTGGCTGCGCCTTCGAACCGGGAGATCCCATGTTCCGCCAGACCGTGGCTGTCCTTGCCGTGCTGATTGCCGGCGCCCTGCCCATTGCCTTGCATGCCGCGCCCGCGCAGCCGCCGATCTTCGGTGCCTACTACCCCGGCGGCTCGGCCGCGCGCTACCCGGTGTCGAGCATTCCGGCCGAGCGCCTCACCCACCTGTTCTACGCGTTCTCCACCATCGAGGACGGCCGCTGCACGGTCGGCGCCGAAGCGCCGAAGAATTTTGCTGCGCTGGCCGAGCTGAAGAAGGCGCACCCGCATCTGCGCACGCTGATCTCAATTGGTGGATGGGGCGCAGGTGGATTCTCCGATGCAGCGCTGACCGAGGCCAGCCGCAAGCGCCTGGTCGACTCGTGCATGGCGCTGTTCTTCGACCGCCATGCCGGCAGCTTCGATGGCGTGGACATCGACTGGGAGTTCCCGGTCAGTGGCGGACCGAAGGAGCTGGCGCACCGCCCGCAGGATCGCGCCAATCTGACCAGGCTCGCGCAGGCGTTCCGCGTGGCACTCGACGCGCACGGGCGCAAGGAGCGACAGCCGATGCTGCTGACCGCCGCGCTGGCCGCCGGTCGCCTGCAGACCGATGGCCCCTACGATCCAGCAGCGAGCTACGACCTGCCGGCGTTGGCCAAGGTGTTCGATTTCATCAACCTGATGAGCTACGACATGGGCACCGGTTTCTCGGCGGTGTCGACCTTCAATGCGCCGCTGCATGAAGTGCCGGCCGATCCGCTGGCCCCGGAGCTGCGGCGCTGGAACAACGTGGCCGGCGCGGTGCAGTACTACCGCGAGCACGGCGTGCCGGCCGATAAGCTGGTGCTGGGCGTACCGTTCTACGGGCGCGGTTTCAAGGTCACCGGCGATGCAGCGGATGGGCTGTACCAGTCCTACAGTGCGCCGGCCGATGCCGGCGACTGGCGGGTGATCAAGGCGCGCTATCTCGATCAGCCGGGTTGGACGAAACACTGGCAGCCGCAGGCGCAGAGCCCGTGGCTGTACAACGCCGGGCAGAAGATCTTCATCAGCTATGAAGACCCGCGCTCGATCGGCCTGCGTGCGCAGTTCGCCCGTGAGCAGGGCCTGGCCGGGGTGTTCATGTGGGAGCTGACCGGCGACGACGAACAGGCCAGCCTGCTCAACGCCATGCTGGGCCCCTGGCAGAAGGCGCGCATCGGCGATTGAGCTGCATCAGGCGATGCCCGGCGCAATGCCGCAACGCCATTGGCCCAACCCCGCACAGCATCGCCACGCCCGCAGCGTTACGCTGCGGGCATGATCCATCTTGAACGCCTGGACCACCTGGTCCTCACCGTCGCCGACATCGACCGCAGCTGTGATTTCTACCAGCGCGTGCTTGGCATGCAGGTCGTGCGCTTCGGCGCGGGTCGTACCGCGTTGCAGTTCGGCCAGCAGAAGATCAATCTGCATGCGGCCAGTGCCCCGCTGCAGCCGCATGCGCTGCGGCCCACGCCGGGCAGTGCCGACCTGTGCCTGGTCACGCGCATGGCGACAGTCGATGTGCTGTCCCACCTGCAGGCGCAGTCCGTTGCAGTGGAGGAGGGGCCGGTTGCACGCACCGGCGCGCTGGGGCCGATCGAATCGGTGTATTTCCGCGACCCGGATGGCAACCTGATCGAAGTGAGTCGTTACCCCGGCGAGGCATGATGCTGCTTGGGTAGCGTCGAGCTTGCTCGACGGTGCTTGGCGCGAAATCAACAGCTGTCGAGCAAGCTCGACGCTACAGGGGGCGTTGCGCGCAATGGTAGGTAGCGCCGCGGCATGCCCGGCGAAGGCTCAGTTGGCCCAGACGCTGTTGGGATCGCCATTGCGGGCGCGGCGCTGGCTGGCCACTGCCAGGCGGGCGAAGCCGAAGGCCATGGCCAGCGCGATGGCGTCGACCCAGAACAGCGGCCAGTGCCCACGCGCGGCGGCGCGCCACAGCCAGTCACCATTGAGTGCGCCGTGCAGCACCGGTACCAGCGCGGTACTGATCGCCGCCGCCCACAGCAACTCGCGTGCGGCCTGCGCCGGGCGTCGCAGCGCGGCCCACAGCGCACAGGCCGCCCAACTGCCGAAGCAGGCCCAGCGGATGCCGCGATCGACCGCCGTCGGCGCCAGCCGCTCCAGCACCAGCGCGGTGACGAACGCGACCGAGATCGCCACGCACAGGCCGATGCACACGCCGACCGTGGCCCGCGCCATGTTCACCCCGGCGCGCGGCTGCTGCGGCTGGCGACGCTTGCGCCGCGACTCGATCCACAGCAGGTTGCCCGAATAGAACAGGAACGCACCGCCAAGGCCGAGCAGGAAGTACAGCCAGACCACCACGCCGTTGCCGAATTCGCCGAAGTGCAGCGCGTAGGCGGCGCTGAGCGTGGCGTGGTTGGCGTCGCGCTGGCCCGGCAGCTGCGAGGCCAGAACGTCGCCGTTGGCCACGTCCAGCGCCACCGCGCCAAGCGGGCCGAGCGTACCGGTGGATTCGCCGGTGATCTCGATGGTGGCATTGGCATCGCCGGCATTGGCCAGCTTCAGGTAGGCCGGCTCGAAGTTGGCCACGCCCTGTGCGCGGGCGACTTCAAGCGCGCGCGCATGCAGCACGCGCAGGCTGCCCGGCGGTGCCGGAATGCCACTGGCATCGCGCACGGGCGCGGTGTCCATCGCCGTCGGCACCGCCTGCAGCGCCTTGCCGTCGTAGATCAACGGGTTGAGCAGGGCCATCTGCACGAACACCAGGCAGAGCAGGGCACCGGTCACCGCGAACATCAGGTGGAAAGGCAGGCTGAGCACGCCGATCACGTTGTGCGCGTCCTGCCACAGCTGCTTCAGGTTGCGGCCCGGACGCAGCGCGAACAGGTCGCCGAGCAGCTTCGGCAGATGGATCACCAGGCCGCTGAGCAGTGCCATGCCGTACAGCAGGCTGACAATGCCCATCACGTAGATCCCGGCCACGGGCAGGCCGAGGCTGTAATGGAGCTCGTTGACCAGTTCGGCCAGTCCGGTCTGCGGTGGTGTGGGGCTGCCGGCGATCTGGCCGGGCCAGGCATAGCGCCAGCTGCCGTCATCGGCCTGCCAGTACGCAAGCGGCTGCGGGTGTTCGGCGCCGGGGAAGGTCATGCCGACGTGGCGGCGTGCCTCCGGATGCGCAGCCAGCACGTCTTCCAGCAGGTACTGCGCATCGTCCAGCCCGGCGGGCAGTGCGGTGGCGGCTCCCGGGGTCTGCCACAGTGGCAGGTCGTGATGGAACAGGGTCAGCGCACCTGCGTAGAAGGCCACGAACAGGCCGAAGCCGGCCACCAGGCCGACCCAGGTATGCAGGGTGGTGAACGTGCGCAGGGTCTGCGAACTGAACTTCATGGGAGAGGTCTCATTGCACCGCGCCGGTCAGGCGCAGCAGCCCGAGCATGGCGAAGCCGGCAGCGGCGCTGCCACCCAGCACCAGCCAGGCGCGCAGCGCGCTGCGGAAACTGAACGCCCACAGGGCGGCCAGCATCCACAGCGGGATGAAAGCGATCAGGGTCGGCACCAGCGCCCGCTGCCAGGGGCCGGGCGGTACCCATGCCAGCAGGCCGGTCGCGGCTGCGGCCAGGAAGAAGCCGGCCACGACGCCAGCGAAGGCGCGCGGCCACATCAGGGCGACTCCGTGCCGGGACGGTGCCAGGCGGCCAGCGCCGGCAACAGCATCGCGGCCAGCATCCAGGTGCACAACATCGCCACCAGGCCGGCGGCAAAGCCGAGCTCGGCCATCCACAGCCACAGCGCGGCGGCAGCGGCGACCAGGCCGATCTGGCGGCCCAGGCGGCCGGCGCGGCGCAGGCGCGGCCAGCGGCAATGCGGCGAAGTGGCATAGAAGGCCAGCGCCGAGAACATCGCTGCCAGCATGCCCAGGCTGCAGAAGCCGAGCGTGGAAAGGCCGACGGTGATCATTGCGGGCGGCCGGCGCGGCAGCGGGCCGGCGAACGCGGGGCACGGGCGGGGCCGGCGGAAGCCGGTCGGAGCGGGTGGCGCATCACGGGGTCCTGGGGGAAAGCGGGCAGGCTGGCACGGAGCGGCCTGCGCCGACATGGTAATCATTGCAATTTCACGCCGCCAGCGAGGCACATTCAGCCGACCGTACGGTAGTCCTTGGGCTTTCCGGTGCGCTGGTTTAAGATCATCGTAGAACCCTGACTGGAACAAGGTGGCCCGCGTCCAGCGCCGGCCGAGCGTGCGACATGAGCACTACCACCGCCCACTGTTGACCTGCCCCCGAAGGCCCTGTGTTCCAGGCGCCCTCGCGGCGCTTTTTTATTGCCCGGGCGCCGCCCCGGGAACGCTTTCCAGCCCGCCCAGCGGGCCCCGCACGAAGCCACTGCGATGATCAACATTACTCTTCCCGACGGCAGCCGCCGCGAATTTGAAAACCCCGTCAGCGTCATGGAGGTCGCCCAGTCGATTGGCGCCGGCCTGGCCAAGGCCACCATCGCCGGTGCCGTGGATGGCGTGCTGGTCGATGCCAGCGACGTCATCGACCACGATGCCAGCCTGCGCATCATCACCGCCAAGGACGAGGAGGGCGTGGAGATCATCCGCCACTCCTGCGCCCACCTGGTCGGCCACGCCGTCAAGCAGCTCTACCCGGACGTGAAGATGGTGATCGGCCCGGTGATCGCCGAAGGCTTCTATTACGACATCTACTCCGAGCGCCCGTTCACCCCGGACGACATGGCCGCGATCGAGAAGCGCATGGGCGAGCTGATCGCCCAGGACTACGACGTCATCAAGAAGATGACCCCGCGCGCCGAAGTGATCGAGATCTTCAAGGCCCGTGGCGAGGACTACAAGCTGCGCCTGATCGAGGACATGTCCGACGACATCCAGGCGATGGGCATGTACTACCACCAGGAATACGTGGACATGTGCCGTGGCCCGCACGTGCCGAACACGCGCTTCCTGAAGGCCTTCAAGCTGACCCGCATCTCCGGCGCCTACTGGCGCGGCGACGCGCAGAACGAGCAGCTGCAGCGCATCTACGGCACCGCCTGGGCCGACAAGAAGCAGCTCGAGGCGTACATCAAGCGCATCGAAGAAGCTGAAATGCGCGACCACCGCCGCATCGGCAAGCAGCAGGACCTGTTCCACCTGCAGGAAGAAGCACCGGGCCTGGTGTTCTGGCACCCGAAGGGCTGGGCGCTGTGGCAGGTGGTCGAGCAGTACATGCGCAAGGTCTACCGCAACAGCGGCTATGGCGAAGTGCGCTGCCCGCAGATCCTGGACGTGAGCCTGTGGAAGAAGTCCGGTCACTGGGACAACTACCAGGACAACATGTTCTTCACCGAATCGGAGAAGCGCACGTACGCGGTCAAGCCGATGAACTGCCCGGGCCACATCCAGGTGTTCAACCAGGGCCTGCACAGCTACCGCGACCTGCCGATCCGCTATGGTGAGTTCGGTTCGTGCCATCGCAACGAGCCGTCCGGCGCGCTGCACGGCATCCTGCGCGTGCGTGGCTTCACCCAGGACGACGGCCACGTGTTCTGCACGGAAAACCAGATCGAGTCGGAAGTGACGGCCTTCCACCAGCAGGCGCTGGCGGTCTACCAGCACTTCGGTTTCGACGAGATCCAGATCAAGATCGCGCTGCGCCCGGAATCGCGCCTGGGTGACGACGCCACTTGGGACAAGGCCGAAGGCGCGCTGCGCTCGGCGCTGACCGCCTGTGGCGTGGAATGGCAGGAGCTGCCGGGCGAGGGCGCCTTCTACGGCCCGAAGATCGAGTACCACCTGAAGGATGCCATCGGCCGTACCTGGCAGCTGGGCACCATGCAGGTGGACTTCATGATGCCGGGCCGCCTGGGCGCCGAGTACGTGGACGAGAACAGCCAGAAGAAGCACCCGGTCATGCTGCACCGCGCCATCGTCGGCTCGATGGAGCGCTTCCTGGGCATCCTGATCGAGCACCATGCCGGCCAGTTCCCGGCTTGGCTGGCGCCGACCCAGGTGGTGGTGGCCAACATCACCGACGCCCAGGCCGACTACGTCTCGGGCGTGACCAAAACCCTTGCGGAGCAAGGCTTCCGCGTCAGCTCGGATTTGCGTAACGAGAAGATCGGCTATAAAATCCGCGAGCATACGTTGCAGCGCGTGCCCTACCTGCTGGTCATCGGTGACCGCGAGAAGGAAAATGGGGCTGTGGCGGTGCGTACGCGCTCTGGCGAAGACCTGGGCAGCATGAGCCTGCAGGCCTTCATCGAGCGGCTCCACGCCGAGGGCGCGTAAGCAAAGGTCCGGTCCGGGCGCACAGGCACCCGGACCGGTTCGATACCCTTGGGAGAACGTAATATCAGCACCCCTGACAACAAACAGAACCGCAAGAATCAGGAAATCCGTGTGCCGCGCGTCCGCGTGATCGGCAGTGACGGAGAAATGATCGGCGTGTTGTCGCGCGACGAAGCGCTGTCCATGGCCGAAGATGAAGGCCTGGACCTGGTCGAGATCCAGCCGCAGGCCGATCCGCCGGTCTGCAAGATCATGGACTTCGGCAAGTTCAAGTTCGAAGCGCAGAAGAAGGCCAGCGAGGCCAAGAAGAAGACCAAGCAGGTCGAGATCAAGGAAGTGAAGTTCCGTCCGGTCACGGACGAGGGCGACTACCAGATCAAGCTGCGCAAGATGCGCGGGTTCCTCGAAGATGGTGACAAGATCAAGGTCAACATCCGTTTCCGTGGCCGTGAAATGAGCCACCAGGAACTGGGCCGCGAAATGGCCAACCGGATCGAGACCGATCTGGGCGAGGACATCGTCATTGAATCCCGTCCGCGCCTGGAAGGGCGTCAGATGGTCATGATGATCGCGCCGAAGAAGAAGACCTGAGGCCTGACGGGCCGCCTTCCGGGGCGCCTGGCTGAAGGGTTCAGGGTAAGGGGACGCCGCTGGCGTCCCTTTGCTTTTGCAGGACGCCGGTGAATCGCCGGTAAAGGGTTGCAGGGGCTGGTGGCAGGGCGGTTTTGCCTGTATCATGCCCGGCTCGACCCACCCAGGACGGGTCGTACGCCGATCATGGCAGGACGGAAAGAGCGGCCCAGGCCGCCGCCAGATCAGTCAGAAACCAGGGTCATATCCCATCAAGGACATTGCAATGCCCAAGATCAAGACCAACCGGGCAGCGGCCAAGCGTTTCCGCAAGACCGCCTCGGGCAAGTACAAGTGCGGCCACGCCAACCGTAGCCACATCCTCACGAAGAAAGCGACCAAGCGTAAGCGTAATCTGCGTCAGACGGGCCATGTCCGTGCAGAAGACGCAGGCCGTCTGGACCGCATGCTCCCTTACCTCTGAGGAACTGAAAAATGGCACGAGTTAAGCGTGGCGTACAGGCGCGTCGCCGCCACAAGAAAATCCTGGATCTCGCCAAGGGCTATTACAACGCCCGCCGCAAGGTCTTCCGCGTCGCCAAGCAGGCGGTCATCAAGGCACAGCAGTACGCCTACATCGGCCGTAAGCAGAAGAAGCGCAACTTCCGTTCGCTGTGGATCACCCGTATCAATGCGGCTGCCCGCATCAACGGCCTGAGCTACAGCCGCTTCATGAACGGTCTGCTGAAGGCCGGCATCACCCTGGATCGCAAGGTCCTGGCTGACATCGCCGTGCACGACGCAGCCGGTTTTGCTGCGCTGGCCGAAAAGGCCAAGGGCGCGCTGGCGGCATAAGTCCTTCCCGATGCCGTAACCGTTCACTCGGACGGTGTCAGGTCAAGGCAATGCATGGGGAAGGGCGCAAGTCCTTCCCCATTCTTTTTTGGGTCCCGGCGAGGCCACGACGGCAGCGCGGGGACGGCGGTGGCGACAGGGGTCGGCCCTTCGCGCATCGCGATGGCAGATCGACTGGAGTTCCAGCCCCCCATGAGCGACATCCAATCCCTCACCACCCAGGCGCTGGCCGATGTGGCCGCCGCACAGAGCCCCGACGTGCTGGAGCAGCTGCGCGTGGCCCTGCTTGGCAAGAGCGGCAGCATCACCTCGCAGCTCAAGCAGCTCGGTGCCCTGCCGGCCGACGAGCGCAAGGCCGCCGGTGAAGCGATCAACCAGGCCCGCGACGTGCTGACCCGCGCGCTGGGCGAGCGCAAGGCGCTGCTGGAAGACGCGGCACTGGATGCGCGCCTGGCCGCCGAAGCCATCGACATCACCCTGCCGGGCCGGAATGGCGACCGTGCCGGCCTGCACCCGATCACCCGCACCCTGGAGCGCATCACCGGCATCTTCGGCCGGCTGGGCTACGAGCTGTCGGAAGGGCCGGAGATCGAGGACGACTGGCACAACTTCGAGGCGCTGAACTTCCCGCCGCACCACCCGGCGCGCGCCATGCATGACACCTTCTACTTCGGCGACGGCCGCCTGCTGCGTACGCATACCTCCGGTGTGCAGGTGCGCTACATGGGCGACCACGCGCCGCCGCTGCGCATGATCGCCGCCGGCAAGGTGTACCGCAGCGACAGCGACCAGACCCACTCGCCGATGTTCCACCAGGTGGAAGGCCTGCTGGTCGACGAGCATTCGACCTTCGCCGACCTGAAGGGCACGCTGGCCGAGTTCGTGCGCGCGTTCTTCGAGCGCGACTTCGAGATGCGCTTCCGCCCCAGCTACTTCCCGTTCGTTGAACCGGGCGCGGAAGTGGACATCGCCTGGCAGCAGCCCGATGGCAGCACCCGCTGGCTGGAAGTGCTCGGCTGCGGCATGGTCCATCCGAACGTGCTGCGCAATGTCGGCATCGATCCGGAGCGTTACACCGGCTTCGCCTTCGGCATGGGCGTGGAGCGTTTCGCGATGCTGCGCTACGGCGTCAACGACCTGCGCGCGTTCTTCGAGAACGACGTGCGGTTCCTGAAACAGTTCGCGTAAGCGCCAGTCCGTAGCGTCGAGCTTGCTCGACTGCTTCTAAATTCGCAGGCCCAGGCGCATGCGCCGGGCCCACCAGGGTGACACCATGAAATTCTCCGAAAACTGGCTGCGCAGCCACGTCCCGACCTCCGCCTCGCGCGATGAGCTGAGCGCGGTGCTGACCGCCATCGGCCTGGAAGTGGAAGAAGTAACCGCGCTTGGCGAAGGCCTCGATCACGTGGTCGTGGCACGCATCGTTGAAGCCGTGCGCCATCCGGAAGCCGACCGCCTGCAGGTGTGCAGGGTCGATGCCGGGCAGGGCGAACTGCTGCAGATCGTGTGCGGCGCACCGAACGCACGCCCGGGCCTGGTCGCGCCGCTGGCGATGGTTGGTGCGCAGATCGGCGAGCTGAAGATCAAGCCGGCCAAGCTGCGTGGCGTCGAGTCCAACGGCATGCTGTGCTCGGCCAAGGAGCTGGGCCTGGACAGCGATGCGTCCGGCCTGCTGGAACTGCCGGACGATGCCCCGATCGGCCAGACCCTGGTCGAGTACCTGGGCCTGCCGGACGCCAGCATCGAGATCAAGCTGACCCCGAACCGCGCCGACTGCTTCAGCCTGCGCGGCATCGCCTACGACGTCGCTGCGGCCACCCGCAGTGAAGTGCTGGATTTCGCCGCCGATGCCATCGTGCCGGTTGGCAACCGCGAACTGTCGATCCAGCTCGACGCCGGCGCCGAAGCGCCGCGTTACCTGGGCCGTGTCATCGAAGGTGTCAATGCTGCCGCCAGGACCCCGCTGTGGATGGCCGAGCGCCTGCGCCGCAGCGGCGTGCGTCCGGTCTCGCTGCTGGTCGACATCACCCAGTACGTGATGCTGGAGCTGGGCCAGCCGATGCACGCCTACGACCTGGGCACCCTGCAGGGCAGCATCGCCGTGCGCCGTTCGCGCGCGGGCGAGACGCTGAAGCTGCTGGACGGCCGCGATGCTGCGCTGGACGACAGCTTCCTGGTGGTCACCGATGCTGACCGTGCGGTCGGCCTGGCCGGCCTGATGGGTGGCTTCGACACCCGCGTCACCGACGCGACCAACGCCGTGTTCCTGGAAGCCGCGCACTTCGCGCCGGCCGCGATCATGGGCCGTGGCCGCAAGCTGGGCCTGCACACCGATGCCGGCCATCGCTTCGAGCGCGGCGTCGATCCGGCGCTGCCGCGCACCGCGATCGAGTACGCCACCCGCCTGGTGCTGGACCTGGCCGGCGGTACCCCGGCACCGGTCACCGAGGCCGTGCGTGAAGCCGATCTGCCGCAGCCGGCGACCATCGTGCTGCGCCGCGCCCGCATCACCCGCGTGCTCGGCATCAGCATCGACGATGCCGAAGTCGAGCGCATCCTGCGCGCGCTTGGCATGGACGTGGTTGCCACCGCCGAGGGCTGGCAGGTCACGGCGCCGAGCCGCCGCTTCGACATCGCCATCGAAGAAGACCTGATCGAAGAGCTGGCCCGCATCCACGGTTACGAGCAGATCCCGACCACGCTGCCGGGCGGTGCCTCGCGCGTGGCGATGCCGAGCGAGACGCAGCTGGACGCGCTGAGCGTGCGCCGCCAGCTGATCGCCCGTGACCAGCAGGAAACCGTCAACTTCGCCTTCGTCGACGACGCGCTGCTGACCCAGTGGCAGCTGCGCGACGGTCTGGTGCCGCTGGCCAACCCGCTGTCGGCGGAACTGGCGGTGATGCGTCCGTCGCTGCTGCCGGGCCTGGTCGCCACGCTTGGCCGCAATGCCGCGCGCCAGCTGGGCCGCGTGCGCCTGTTCGAGATCGGCCGTGTGTTTGCCCAGCAGGGCGGAGACGGCCAACCGGCGCCGCTGGAAACCCCGCGCGTGGCCGCTGCGGTCTGCGGTGAGGCGCAGGCGGTGCAGTGGGGCCTGCCGACCCGCAAGGTCGATTTCCATGACCTGAAGGGCGACCTGGAATCGCTGGCGGCTGCCAGTGGCGCGCAGCTGGAGTTCCGTCCGTCGGCCCGCGCCTACGGCCACCCGGCGCGTTCGGCCGAGGTGTTCCGCGATGGCGTGGCCATCGGCTGGATCGGCCAGATCCATCCGCGCCTGGCGCGGGCGATGGAGATCGAGGCCGACGTGTACGCCTTCGAGCTGGACCTGGAGCCGCTGACCGCCCGTCGCCTGCCGCGTGCCGGCGAGCTGTCGCGCTTCCCGGCGGTGCGCCGCGACCTGGCGTTCCTGGTGCCTGAGCAGGTGGCCTGGGCCGACCTGGCGGCGACCGTCCGCCAGGCCGCCGGCCCGCTGCTGCGCGACCTGAACCTGTTCGACCGCTATGTTGGCCAGGGCGTCGAGCCGGGCTTCAAGAGTCTCGCTATGGGCTTGATTTTGCAGGACAAGTCGCGCACTCTGACGGACCGCGACGTGGATGCGGTGGTGGCCGAGGCGGTCACTGCCATCGAGCGTGAACACCACGCCCGGATCCGCGGCTGAGCGGGCAGCACTCGGGGGTAGCAGGCAATGGCATTGACCAAGGCGGAGATGGCGGAAAAGCTGTTCGACGAAGTCGGTCTGAACAAGCGTGAAGCCAAGGAATTCGTCGACGCGTTTTTCGATGTGCTGCGTGAAGCATTGGAACAGGGACGTCAGGTGAAGCTGTCGGGCTTCGGTAATTTCGATCTGCGGCGCAAGAACCAGCGCCCGGGTCGCAACCCCAAGACCGGCGAGGAAATTCCGATTTCCGCCCGTACGGTGGTCACCTTCCGTCCGGGCCAGAAGCTCAAGGAGAGGGTGGAGGCTTATGCTGGATCCGGGCAGTAACCGCGAACTACCGCCGATCCCGGCCAAGCGCTACTTCACCATTGGTGAGGTCAGCGAGCTGTGCGACGTCAAGCCGCACGTCCTGCGCTACTGGGAAACCGAGTTTCCCAGCCTTGAGCCGGCCAAGCGCCGAGGCAACCGCCGCTACTACCAGCGCCATGACGTGCTGATGGTGCGGCAGATCCGCAGCCTGCTGTACGAACAGGGCTACACCATCGGTGGTGCCCGCCTGCGCCTGGATGGCCCCGATGCCCGCGAGGAATCGGCGCTGAGCAACCAGATCATCAAGCAGGTGCGCATGGAGCTGGAAGAAGTGCTGCAGTTGTTGCGCCGCTGATCCCATTTCCATCGTAATCCGCTATACTTCACGGCCCGCCGCACTGGCGGGCACATCGCAGCATCAGTCGGGGCGTAGCGCAGCCTGGTAGCGCATCTGCCTGGGGGGCAGAGGGTCGTCGGTTCGAATCCGGCCGTCCCGACCACTGTGATGAATCAAGGAGCCTGCGCAGCAATGCGCGGGCTTTTTTGTGCGTTCTGCAGATCTGATCAGTTTTCCGCGAAGCGGTAGATGAGTTCCGGATCGCCTTCATCCAGGCCATGCACGATGCCGCTGCCCACGAAGCCGGCGGCAGCGAGCAGGCGTTGCATGCCCGTGTTGGAGGCATTGGTCGAAGTGAACAGCTTGCCGCCACCGCGCCACCTGATCGCGTGCCGCAGCAGGATGGCGCCGATGCCCTGGCTGCGCTGTTCGCGCGCCACCATCAACATTTCAATGAAGGCTTCGCCAAAGAAGTGGTGATGGATGACCAGGTAGCCGACGATCTTGCCGTCCTGCTCGGCGACCTGCACGACGCCGTGCGCCAGCCAGTCGGCAATCTGCATGATCCGCCGTGGATCAGTGGCTGCCACGCTGTCGAGCGCGATCAAGGCATCTGCGTCCTGCGGAATGCCGTCGCGCAGGTGCGGAGAAGAGGACGCCCGGTTCATCGCGGGCGCAGCTTCAGCAACAGGCCGCCACCCGACACAAAGCAGGCGAGCAGGACGGCAATCGACAGCGGCAGGTGGAATTCACTGCGACCGAACAGGGCAAAGGCCAGATGGATCAGTGCCGTGCCAATGCCGAGTCCCCCGCAAGCCAGTGCATAGCTGCGCGCCGTGGATGTGCCCAGCACGATCTGGCGATAACCCCAAAGCACGGCGCCGACTGCGAACAGGTTGAACAGCAGGAAGCCCTGGATGCCACCGGGGACATGGAACATGGCCCATTCCTGCCAGAACGCAGCGTCGATCTGATGCAGGATCAACGCCAGCAGCGTCGCCAGATACCATCGTTCCATGTCGTGCTCCCTGCCGTGCAGGCCATAGTCTATCGACTCCGCCTGGCACGCACGCCTGCTCGATGCAGCCAGCGCGCGGCCGGCAGTCAATACACACGAAACTCGGCACGGCAGCCGTCGCTGACCCACACCCCACGGCGGTCCCAGCCCCAGTTGCGGTCCTCGATGCAGGCTGTCACCGATTTCTGCCTGACCAGCCGTACCTCATGGCGCACGCGAATCCGGCACTCCTTGTCCTTGTTCTCGTAGGACTCGCAGACCAGGCGTTCGCCCTCGTTGTCGCGATCACGGCTGCGGCCACGTCCCGGCCAGCGGCCGTGTTCGTCGGCGACGAACTCGGCGCGGCAGCCGTCGGTCACCCACAGCATGCGCCGGCTCTGGCCCCAGTTCTGGTCTTCCACGCAACGGGTCACCGACAGCTGCCTGGCCAGGCGCATCGGTCCCTCGATGGGGCATTGCTCGGTCTTGTTGAACTGGGATTCGCAGCGCAGCGCTGGAATGTGATCAGTGTCGTAGTCCTGGGCGGCCACGGCGGTGGCGGTCAGCAGCAGGGCAAGGGCGGCGCCGGTGATCGGCAGCAGCGGGCGAAGGGTCATGGGGGAGCCTCGGGCGGGTATTCGGGCGGCAAGAATGACCCAGCACGGGGCCGTCGGAACGCATCGTTCCGGAAGCGGCTCAGGAGGGATTTAGTAGTGCGCACCAGCCCATGCAGAGGCTTACATCCCGTATCATCGCTGCACATCCGATCGCATCGGTTTACACCTTCTTACATGTCTTCCACGCCTGTCGGCGCAGCCTGTGGCTGCCGTCACTGGTGTGCGGGCGGCCTGCGGGGGAGGATGCGCGGACCACGACGACCACAGGGGGTTGCGTTGATCAGCAGTACCGTCATTCATCGCTCGGCCGACGCAGGTGGCGCCGAGGTGCGGGTCCTGGACACTACGTTCAAGGGCAAGCATGTGTTCGTTGCCTGGGGGCTGCGCGGGCCGGAACTGACCCGCAGCGCGGACCCGGCTGCCACTGTGGCTGCGCGCAAGGCATTGCATGCTGTTGCCGGGCATAGTGAAGGGCCGCGCAGCCCGGAAGTGTTCATCGCCAACCAGTCGGCGGTGGCGATCACGATCTATCGGCTGCTTACCGAAGCACGCTCCGGTGACGCCATCTTCTTCCTGTGCGATTCACCGGCGGTGGTCGAGTGGCTGATCACCGCGCTGGAGGTGCAGGGCGCGGACTGATTCCGCGCTCCTGCGCGCATTGATTCAAGCCAGGGCCGTGTCCACGGCGGCCCGCGCATGCAGGGCGGTGGTATCGAACAGCGGCACTGCACTGTCCTCCGGGCGTACCAGCAGCATGATCTCGGTGCAGCCAAGAATGATTGCTTCGGCACCGCGCGCCACCAGTCGCGCGATCACGCCGGCATAGACCTGCCGTGAGTGCTCGCTGACCACACCAGCGATCAACTCCTGGTAGATGATGTCGTGCACGCTGCGACGATCATCGGCTTCGGGTACCAGCACCTCCAGCCCGAAGCGATCCTGCAGCCGGCCGCGGTAGAAGTCCTGTTCCATGGTGAAGGCGGTGCCGAGCAGGCCCACCTTGCGTGCGCCTGCCTGCACGATGGCCTGGGCGGTGGGGTCGGCGATATGCAGCAGCGGTAGCGTGCAGGCCGCCTCGATGCGATCGGTCAGCTTGTGCATGGTATTGGTGCAGATCAGCAGCAGGTCGGCGCCGCCCGCCTGCAGGCGCCGCGCGCCATCGACCATGTGGTCACCCAGGGTGTCCCAGTCGCCCTCGTGCTGCAGCTGCTTGATGCCGGCGAAATCCACCGACCACAGCAGCAGCTGTGCCGAGTGCGCACCGCCGAGCCGCCGCCGTACCTCCTCGTTGATGAGCCGGTAGTACTGGGCCGAGCTTTCCCAGCTCATGCCACCGATCAGGCCAAGGGTCTTCATGCGCCGCTCCGTGCCAGGAGCCCTCATTGCAGCACAGATGGTGCCCGGTTGCCGATGGCGGCGATCTGTAACCACCACATCCGTGCTGCGCTGTGTGTGCCGCGCCAGGCCCGGCGCACTCTATGCTGGTTGGATCTTCTGAAGTGGATGTGCGCTATGGCCCTGCATACCTGGTGGTGGTTCCTCGCCACGGTGTTCGTTCTGTGTGGTACGCCGGGGCCGAACATGCTGCATATCCTCGGTCGCAGCGTCGGACTGGGGTTCCGTGGCAGTGTGCCGGCGATGGCCGGCTGCCTGCTGGCGATGCTGCTGGTGCTGGCGGCCTCCGCAGCAGGCCTGAGTGCGCTGCTGCATTCCTCGCCGATGCTGTTCGAGGTGCTGCGCTATCTGGGCGTGGCCTATCTGGCCTGGCTGGGCCTGAAGGCATGGCGAGACAGTTGCCGGCCGGCACCGCCGGTGACGGTCGATGCTACGCCGCCGGTTGCGGCCTCGCTGGGCGCGTGGAAGGTGTTCCGTGGTGGCCTTCTGGTGGGCCTGAGCAATCCCAAGCTGCTGCTGTTCGCGGCGGCGTTCCTGCCGCAGTTCGTCGACCCGTCACGCGGCCAGGCGCTGCAGTACAGCGTGCTGGTGGCCACCTTCGCCGCGTGCGAACTGTTCTGGTACGTGATGTATGCGGCCGGTGGCCATGGCCTTCGCCGCTGGTTGGCCAAGCCGTTTGCGCGACGCTGGTTCGAGCGCCTGGTGGGCAGCGTGTTCCTGGCGTTTGCCGTCGCGCTGCTGCGCTTCCGTCCGCGCTGATTCACGCCGCGCACGCGGCCTGTTCACGATTGCCGCATCGGCCACGGCCTAGCCTGATCATCCAGTACGCAGTCCCCGCAGGGAAAGGTTTGACATGATCAAGTGGGCCATCATCTTCGCCGTCATCGGTGTGATCGCAGGCGTGCTCGGCTTCGGTGGCATTGCCGGTGCCGCGGTCGGTATCGCCAAGTTCCTGTTCTGGGCCGGCATCATCATCGCCGTGGTGCTGTTCCTGCTCGGCATGACCGTAGCGAAGAAGGTCAGCTAGCGTTGATCGCGCAGCAGCGTGCTCAGTGCGCGCTGCTGCGCGAGAACAGGTTGATCACCAGTACGCCGGCGCAGATCAGGCCGATGCCGATCAACGCCGGTGCATCCAGGCGCTGCTTGAACACCACCAGCCCGATCAGTGAGATCAGCACGATGCCGACGCCGGACCAGATTGCGTAGGCGATGCCGGTCGGGATCGACTTCATGGTCATCGACAGCAGGTAGAAGCACAGCCCGTAGCCGACCAGTGCGCCCAGTGTCGGCGCCAGCCGGCTCATGCCGTCGGATGCCTTCAGCAGTGATGTGGCAATCACTTCCAGCACGATGGCAGCGGCAAGGTAGAAGTAGGGATTCATCGAGCGCTCCAGCTCACTGCGGGTCGCACAGTTTCAGGGCCTGTTCGGCCATGGCCAATGCATTGGCACGTTCTTCCTCGTCCAGCGGACGCCCATAGGCCGTGGCCCAGTAGCCATCGGCAGCGCAGCGCGCCGCGTACAGCCGTGGGTCGCCGGCTTCGCCAGGGAACTCGGCCAGCATCGCGCGCTTCCAGTTGCGCCAGTGCGCAAGCAGGCCCGGTTCCATCAGGTTGCCCAAGGTCAGGCCGATGTCGTTGTCCTGCTCCTGCTGCAGCAGATGCTCGAAGTTGGCCTGCACATAGGCGCGGCTGAAACGGCCATGGCCTTCGGGGTTTTCCTGCAGCAGGGCGCGCACGCGCGCTTCGAATTCTCCAATCAGCGCTCCGATGGCTTCATCCACCAGCCCCTGCTTGCTGCTGAAATGATGGAACAACGCACCCTTGCTGACACCGGCGGCCTGCGCGACGTCCTGCACGGTCAGCGCGGCCAGGCCGTTACGGCCGATCACTTCCATGGTGGCCTGCAGCAGTGACTGGCGCACGCTGTCGGGCGCCTTGCGGCGCGAACGGGAGGGGGATGCGGACATGGCGGGAAGAAACCGACTGGACGGTACGATTGTAACGCAGGCCCGCCGCGTTACCGCGCGCTGCCGGCCATGGCCGGCAGCGGAACCCTCATGCGTCGACGCGGGCGAAACGCGGTTGCGGTCCGTGCTCGCCGGGCACCTGCTCGACGAACATGGCGTACGGGCGTACCCACAGGCCACCTCCGCCATACAGCGCGCGGTACAGCACCATCGGCTGCAGGGTCTCGCTGCTGCGGACGATGTCGAGCACTTCGTACTCGCCGCCCTTGAAGTGGCGGTAGCGGCCTGGGGCCAGGGTGGGGAGCGGACTCAGCTCAGCCATGGGCGGCCCGACTCACTTGCGCGCCGGGCTGGCCGGCTTCGCGCAGTAGGCATCGATGGCTTCGGCGGTGTTGGCCAGGCCCTGTGCCTGCGCCAGTTCCCACGGACGTTCGCAACGCTGGCTGTGCTCGCACCACTGGTAGCCGGCCGAACCGATGCAACCGTGGGCATCGCGGTCGCCACCGACCTTCGGCGTGGCGGGTGAAGTGGCCGCCGTATCGGCACGCGCAGCGGCCTGATGCTGGTTGGCACAGGCGGAGAGCACCAGCAGGGCTGGAATCAGAAGAAGCGCTTTCATCGGGCGGGCTCCATGCCTAAAGCGACAGTGTCTGTCGCAAATAGCCCTGCAGCAAGCGCTCAATGCATGGCGGCGCGGATCAGTTCCTCGATCAGCACGAGGTAGCTGGCCACGAAATAGAACTTCAGCAGCGTCCAACGCTGCTGCGAGAAGAAGGTGCGCATGTGGAAGGGGCCCCTGTTGATGACGGTAGTGTGAAGCCCGGCTGACTCCGTGACAAGAATCACGGAATGAACAGGCTAAATGGACTCAGGGATGTGAGGGCAGGCAAGGGCTGACCGGAGGGCGCGGCATTTTCGTACAAATCTGATGGGCCACCCCTGAGGTGATCGCTAGCCTGAAGGTGTACCGGCACGTGGACCGTCCGCCTGCCGTCGCATCCTTCCATCCGCAGGAGCCCCTCATGGTCATTACCGTTCAACGCAACGCCCGGCACTGGTCCGTGCTGGATCCGCAGGTGCATGACGCAACCCGATATGCGCGGGGCGCCGAGGCTTTCGATGTCGCCGCGGCGCGGGCCCTCGAGCACCACCGTCGCACCGGCCAGCGCAGCACGGTGCGGGTCGAGGCGCTCGGCAGCGCGGTGGATGCCCTGCACGTAGGAGACTGACGCCGGTCGTTGCGGTGCAGTCAGCTACGGTTGCGTTGTTTGAATGGGGAAAAACCGGCGTCACGCGCCCCCCTGTGCGCCGTGCCGCGAATCCCGGATGCTTGCGCCATCGTATTCATCTGGAGATCTCGATGGGCAAGGCACTCACCTGGCGTACCCTGGCCTGCACCCTGCTGCCGATGCTGGCGGCGGGTGGCGCCCAGGCGCAGAGCTATGGCTACGGCTATGACGACGACCGCTACGGTGGCCGCGAAGGCAGCGGCATCGTGCGCTGCGAGTCGATCAAGAACCGTAGCAACGAGTGCCGTCTGGAGGGCCGCGCGCGGATGATCCGCCAGTTGTCCGGCTCGCCGTGCGTGGAAGGTGAGACCTGGGGCCAGTCGCGCTATGGCGTCTGGGTGACCCAGGGCTGCCGCGCCGAGTTCGTCGGCGAGTACCGTCGTGGCGGTGGCTGGGGCAATGGGGGGGGCTGGGGCAACGGCAACGGCAACGGTTGGGGCGGCGGTGAGGTGATCACCTGTCATTCCAATGGGCATCGCCAGGAGTACTGCGACGCCCGCATCCGCCGCGGCGTGCGCCTGGTTCGCCAGGATTCGCGCAGTGCCTGCATCGAGGGCCAGACCTGGGGCTGGGATCGTCGTGGCATCTGGGTCAGCGACGGCTGCCGGGCACAGTTCCAGGTGAACTGAGCGTGCCCCTCTAAAATCAGAAAAATCTGATACAGCTCACATTTTGAATTGCCGTATCTTCTGCGATCAGGGCATCTCTGTGTGTCCCTGATCTGTTGCGACGATGCCTGCCGTGATCGGCAGGAATGTTCCGCTACCGTCGATACGCTGCCTCAAGGAGTGAGCCGCATGTTGATCCGCCTGCAATGCGAACAGCGCCAATGGCGCGTGCTGCATCCGGACCGGCCGGAGCCGATCGATTTCCGCGACGGTGCCCGCGCGTTCGACTTCGCTGAAACCCTGGCGCGCCTGCACTTTGTCGATACCGGGCAGCGCGCTGCCGTGCGCGTGGAAGCCAGCGGCGCCTTCGTGGAAGCGGTCAGCTACGGCTGAGGGCGGGGGTTTCCGGCCAGGTCCTGTTTCCTGGCCCCGCTATCCACGCCATGCGCGGATCCACTGGGTGGCAATCGGTCTCAGCCCGCCGCGCTCAGCGGCGGGGTACCTGTGGCCAGCTGCGGCCAACGCTTGAGCACGGCCGCACGGATGCCCGCGGCGTCGATACCTGCTTCGGCCAGCAGGTCCTCGCGGCTGGCATGGTGCTGGTAGCTGTCGGGCAGGCCCAGGTGCAGGATCGGGCGCAGCACGCCTTCGGCATTGAGCAGCTCGCCGACGCCTGAACCGGCGCCACCGGCCACCACGTTGTCTTCGATCGTCACCAGGCCCTCGTGCTGGGCGGCGACAGCCAGCACCAGCTCGCGGTCCAGCGGCTTGATGAAACGCATGTTGACCACGCTCAGGCCGAGTTCGCGGCCGACCTGCTCGGCGGCGGCCACGGTGCTGCCGAAGGCGAGCAGGGCAATGCGGCTGCCCTGCAGGCGCAGTTCGCCCTTGCCGATCGGCAGGGTGGACAGGTCGGTGCCGGCTGCAACGCCGGTGCCGGTGCCGCGCGGGTAGCGCACGGCGGCCGGGCCCGGGTGCTGCAGGCCGGTGCTGAGCATCTGCCGGCACTCGGCTTCGTTGGACGGTGCCATCACCACCAGGTTGGGCACGCAGCGCAGGAAGCTCAGGTCGAGGTTGCCGGCATGGGTCGCACCGTCCGGGCCGACCACGCCGGCGCGATCGATCGCGAACAGCACGTCCAGGTCCTGGATCGCCACGTCATGTACCAGCTGGTCGTACGCGCGCTGCAGGAAGGTCGAGTAGATCGCCACCACCGGCTTGCCACCCTGGGTGGCCATGCCGGCGGCGAGGGTGACCGCATGCTGTTCGGCAATCGCCACGTCGAAATAGCGCTGCGGGTATTCCTTGCTGAAACGCACCAGGCCGGAGCCTTCGCGCATCGCCGGGGTGATGCCGTACAGGCGGGGCTCGGCGGCGGCGGCATCGCACAGCCAGTCGCTGAACACATCGGTATAGGTCGGCTTCTTGGCACCGGCCTTGGCCACCAGGCCCTTGTCCGGATCGAACGGGCCCACGGCGTGGTAACCGATCTGGTCGCCTTCGGCCGGCTCGTAGCCCTTGCCCTTGGTGGTCATCACGTGCAGCAGCTTCGGGCCCTTGGAGGCGCGCAGCGTCTTCAGCGTGGACAGCAGGGCGGGCATGTCGTGGCCGTCGATCGGGCCGGTGTAGTGGAAGCCCATCTCCTCGAACATCGTGGACGGCACGAACATGCCCTTCCAGTGTTCTTCCCAGCGCTTCACGAAACGCGCCGGGTTGTTCTTCTTGTCACCGAGGATCTTCTTGCCGCCTTCGCGCAGCGCATTGAGCGTGCGGCTGCCGGTGGCACGGCCGAGCATCTTGGTCAGGCCGCCGACCGCCTCGGAGATCGACATGTTGTTGTCGTTGAGGACCACCAGCAGGTTCGGTTCCGGGTCCATGCCGCCGGCGTGCATCAGCGCTTCGAAGGCCATGCCGGCGGTCATCGCACCGTCACCGATCACCGCCACGATCTTGCGGTCGTCGCCTTCGGACTGGCGGGCAATGGCCATGCCGAGTGCCGCCGAGATCGAGGTGGAGGAGTGGCCGACGCCAAAGGTGTCGTATTCGCTCTCCTCGCGCTTCGGGAATGGCGCGACGCCGTCCTTCTGCTTGACGGTGTGGATCTGGTCGCGGCGCCCGGTCAGGATCTTGTGCGGGTAGGTCTGGTGACCGACGTCCCAGACCAGCTGGTCGACCGGAGTCTGGTACAGGTAGTGCAGGGCCACGGTGAGTTCGATCACGCCCAGGCCGGCGGCGAAGTGGCCACCGCTCTTGCCCACCGATTCGATGAGGTAGGCGCGCAGTTCGTCGGCAACCGCCCTCAGTTCGGATTCGTCGAACGTGCGCAGGTCATCCGGCGTTTGGATGCGCGCGAGGCGGGGATAGCGGGCAGAGTCGATCATCATGTTCGCACTTTTTCTGAATGCCCATTTTCGCCCTCAAACGGGGGTGGGGCAAGCAAACGCCGCCGTCCGTGACAGGACGGTGAGGGTTGCATTTTCAGGCGTTCAGGTGCTCAGTTTCGATCGCTTGGGCAATTGCGCCTTCAGGAAGGCCATCTGGTCGGCCAGGATGTTGCGGTTGGACAGGATCAGGTGCTCGATCCAGCTGGGCCGGTAGGGCACGGCCAGCAGCGGCATTCCGGCCTGCTGCGGGGTGCGGTCGCTCTTGCGCGAGTTGCAGTGGAAACAGGCGGTGACCACGTTTTCCCAGCAGTCCAGGCCGCCCTTGGACAGTGGCACGACGTGGTCGCGGGTGAGCGTGGGGCGGTTGAACTGCTGGCCGCAGTACATGCACAGGTGGGCGTCGCGGGCGAACAGGGCCGGGTTGGTCAGGTTCGGCGTGGGGTCGATCGCGCGGGAGCGGGCATGGCCACGCGCGGCGATGATCGGGTGCAGGTCCATGCCGCTCTGCAGGCCGCTGAAGCGATTGGTGCCGCCGTGGATGTGCAGGCAGGGATCGCCCAGCGTCCAGGCCACCGCTTCGCGGGCGTAGAGGCACGCCGCATCCTGCCAGGTGATCCAGTCCAGTACGCGTCCGTGGGCATCAAGCGAGAGCAGCCGGACCGAACCGGGGCGATGCAGCGTCGTGGCGTTGGGCGATGCTTCGGCGCCCGGAGCAGAAAACGGAGCTCCGGCTTCGATCAGACCCAAGCGTGTAGTGTCTGTCTCCATCGGGAGAACAGCTTATACCTGAATGTTGACGATTTGTGTATCGCCTGTCGGCGATACGCAAATCGTCAACATTCAGGTCCGCGCATTCCACCTATCCCCCGCACCTGTCGGTGCGCCCCCCTTAACAAAGGGGGGCTCTTCTCCAGAGGGATTTCGGGGGTTTCCATCCACGCATGGCGTGGATCTACGGTGTCGACCAAGGTCGACACCTGCCAGCAGCAGAAATCTGTCGAGGGCGGGGTGGGCCCGGTTGCGGGGGCGTGAGCGCCATGGATGGCGCGACCGAGGCTACAGGGGTGAGGGCGCTTTGCTTGCGAAGCACTGCTTCGCAAGCGCCCGAACGCACAGCCGCCAGCGGCTGGGCCGGGCCCCGGAGGGGGACTTGCGCCGCCCCCCGCAATTGGACCCATCCCGCCATCCCGCAGGAAGCCAGCTGTTGCGGTTGCCGGCCAGCGGCCGGCAGTACCGCGGGTGCCGGGCGCAGCCCGGCTCAGGCGCCGAAGCGCTCGTCGTCCATCGCCATCAGTGGGGCGGCGCCGGCCTGGATGGCGGCGGCGTGGCTGAGGGTGCGCGGCAGCACGCGGGCGAAGTAGAACCGTGCGGTCTCGCGCTTGCCCTGGGCGAAAGCGGCGCCGTGCGCGCTGGCATCGGCGGCGGCCACGCTGCGGGCCCACCAGTAAGCCAGCACCACGTAGCCCGAATAGAACAGGTAGTCGTAGCTGGCTGCGCCCAGTTCGTCCGGGTTGGCGGCCGCGCGCTGCAGCACGTCCAGGGTCAGCTTGCCCCACTCGGCGGCCTTGGCGCGCAGCGGGCCGATGAACTCGGCCAGCGCTTCGTTGCCCTCGTTGGCCTTGGCGAACGCTTCGATCTCGGCCAGCATCAGCTTCAGGCCGGCGCCCTGGCTGGAGGCGGTCTTGCGGCCGATCAGGTCCAGCGCCTGGATGCCGGTGGTGCCTTCATACAGCGTGGTGATGCGCGCATCGCGGGCCAGCTGCTCCATGCCGTGTTCGCGGATATAGCCGTGGCCACCGAAGCACTGCAGGGCGTTGTAGGTGTTCTCGATGCCCCATTCGGTCTGGCAGGCCTTGGAGATCGGGGTCAGGAAGCTCACCAGGGTGTCGGCGCGCTCGCGCTCGGCGGCGTCCTCGGCGTGATGGGCAACGTCGATCAGGGTGGCGGCGTGCAGGGCCAGCAGGCGGCTGCCCTCGACCAGCGACTTCACCGTCAGCAGCATGCGGCGCACATCCGGGTGGACCAGGATCGGGTCGGCCGGCTTGTCCGGGAATTTCGCACCGCTCAGGGCGCGCGACTGCAGGCGTTCACGGCTGTACTTCAGTGCGTTCTGGTAAGCGCGCTCGGACAGGCCGATGCCCTGAAGGCCGACGCCCAGGCGCGCGGTGTTCATCATGGTGAACATGGCCTGCAGGCCCTTGTGCGGCTGGCCGACCAGGTAACCCTGCGCACCGTCGAAGTTCATCACGCAGGTGACCGACCCCTTGATGCCCATCTTGTGCTCGATCGAGCCGCAGCGCAGTGCGTTGCGCTCGCCGACATTGCCCTCGCGGTCGACCTTGAACTTGGGCGTGACGAACAGCGAGATGCCCTTGGCGCCCGGAGGGGCGTCGGGCAGCTTGGCCAGCACCAGGTGCACGATGTTTTCGGTCAGGTCGTGCTCGCCGGCGGTAATGAAGATCTTGGTGCCGGTGATCGAGTAGCTGCCATCGGCGTTCGGCTCGGCCTTGGTCTTCAGCAGGCCCAGGTCGGTACCGCAGTGCGGCTCAGTCAGGCACATGGTGCCGGTCCAGCGGCCCTCGATCAGCGGCTTGAGGAAGGCCTCGTGCTGCCAGGCCTCGCCGTGCTGCTTCAGCGCTTCGATGGCGCCGTGCGAAAGCAGCGGGAAGTTGCCCCACGCCAGATTGGCAGCATTGATCATTTCGTTGAGCGGCACGCCAAGGGTGTGCGGCAGGCCCTGGCCGCCCAGCTCCGGCGAGGCGGTCAGGCCGGTCCAGCCGCCATCGACGAACTGGTCGTAGGCCTGCTTGAAGCCGGGCGGGGTGGTCACTTCACCGGTGGCCTGGTCGAGCACGCAGCCGATCTCGTCGCCGACGCTGTTGAGCGGGGCCAGCACGGTGGCGCTGAAACGGCCGGCTTCTTCCAGCACGGCATCGACCACGTCGGCGGTGGCGTCGGTGAAGCCCAGGCGGGCGAACAGGGGTTCGACCTTGAGCACGTCGTGCAGGGCGAAACGGAGGTCGGAAAGCGGGGCGGTGTAGCTGCTCATCGGTACGTCTCGATTTGATCAGGGCAGGGGAGAGCGGCGCCAGGCGCCGCGACGGAAGGTGGAAATCAGCGCAGCACGCCCGGCAGGCCCGGGGCCTGGTTGAGGGTGCTGCGGCTGCTGATATCGAAGCTGCGCTGCTTCTTTTCCTGCGGCGTGGCCGCGACCGTTCCCTTCAGGCCATAGGCCAGGGTGCGGTTGCCGGCCAGTGCATCGGCCACCACCAGGCGTGCGGCCGAACTGGGCACCAGGTCGACATTGATGACATCCGCGGAGGTGCCGCCGATGGAGATACCGGGCTTGGCCTGCAGGGTGCCGGCGTCGCTGTCGCCGACGGTCAGTGCCAGCGAGACGTCATCGAAGGTCATCGGCATGGAGCTGTAGTTCTGCAGGCGCAGCGCCACGGTCCAGTTGCCGTCGGCGCGCACGGTCAGCTGCTGCAGGCTGGCCGCCGGTTCCGAAACACGCTTGACGATGCCGTTGCCACAGGCGGCAAGGGCGAGGGTGCTCAGGACGATCAAGGCGATACGGAAACGGTGGAGCATGGGCGCAGGTCCTCTGGAGGCGGTGCGTTGGAATAAGCATACTACGGCGTATGGTCGTTTGGATCGCCTGTGGCGAGCCGTCGCAGAGGGTAGCGCGTGAAAATGGCGGCGGGGCGTGCGCAGCGCTGGATCTTCGGGCGCACGGTGCGCGTACGGATTGAACTGCGGCTCAATCGGCGGGCGTATCGCGAAGCGGGGCCATCAGGCGCAGCGGGCGCAGGTCGTAGCCCATGGCTTCGGCTTTTTCCTTCAACTGCTCGAACCGGGCGCGATCCATTTCCGGCAGGCGCGAGAGGATCCACAGGTACTTACGGTCCGGTTCACCGACCAGGGCCCACTGGTAGTCCGGGTCCAGCGCCAACACCCAGTAGTCGGCCCAGACCAGTGGCACCCAGCTCAGCCAGTCCGGAACGAAGCGCACCTGCAGTTGGCCGGGATGGCCAGCCACCGGGCGTGCAACGCCTTCGGCGATTACGCGTTCTCCGTCGGCGTTGCGGCAGGCATTGGTGACACTGATGCGGCCATCGCGGCGCAGCCCGTAGTTGGCGGTGATCTCGCCGACGCACTGCTTCTGGAATGACACCGGCAGGTGAGCGATCTCGTGCCATTGGCCTGCATAGCGGTCGATGTCCAGCGTGTCGACTGCACGCACCGGTTCGGCGGCGATCACCGGGGCGGCGGCCAGCAGCAGGCAGGCGAGCAGGGTGGGGCGCAATTGCATCGGCAGGCTCCGGCAGGAATCTGCAGCGTAGGTGCCGCGGCGGGTACCGGTGTAAATGTTTCGTCAACCAGACGGCGGTGGCCCGGCATGGATCGAGGCCATGGAAGGGGCCAGCGCCAGGTAGACCCACGCCATGCGTGGATGGCAGGCCGCACGCAAAAAAAAGACCTGCATTTCTGCAGGTCTCTGAAGATGGTGGCCGAAGACGGAATCGAACCGCCGACACGGGGATTTTCAATCCCCTGCTCTACCAACTGAGCTACTCGGCCAAATTGTGTGGCAACCGTGATCAAACCCGGTTTCCGGAAAAAAAAGACCCGCATTTCTGCAGGCCTTCGAAAGTGGTGGCCGAAGACGGAATCGAACCGCCGACACGGGGATTTTCAATCCCCTGCTCTACCAACTGAGCTACTCGGCCACATGTTTCGTTGCAGCGAGGTCGCTGCCAAGGACGCGTATATTACGGAGGTCGGCTGCCTTCGGCAAGCGTTTTGCCAAGATTTCTTCACATTGCCGTCTGCGGGCTCGCAAGTGCTTGATCCTCCGTTGTGGGACGGGGGCGTGGTCAGTCGATCATCGTCTGCGGTGGAAATCAGCAGATCGCCGCGATCGCCAAAGCTGCAAGGCCAAGGGCTGCGCCCGGACCCGCGCCGCGCTGGTCCATGGAACGCTGTTTTCATGGCCGTTGCCGGCGATCGTTGCAGCGTAGTGTCGGCATTCCTTTCCTGATGCTGGCAACAGCAGAGCCGGTCACCATGCCCGATTCCCTCGCTACCTCCCGTATCGTGCTGGCCTCGCGTCCGCAGGGCGCACCAAGCGCGGCCAACTTCCGCCTGGAACAGGCTGCGCTGCCGGCATTGGGGGATGGCGAAGTGCTGCTGCGCAACCGCTACCTGTCGCTGGACCCGTACATGCGTGGACGCATGGACGAGGGCCCGTCGTACGCCGCGCCGGTGGCGGTGGGCGCGGTGATGGAAGGGCAGACCGTGGCCGAGGTGCTGCAGTCGAACGCCGAGGGCGTAACCACAGGTGAGTTGGTGCTGGCGCCGGGTGGCTGGCAGACCCATGCGGTGCTGCCGGCCAAGGCGCTGGGGCGTCGGCTGGATCCGGCCGGCCTGCCGTTGAGTACCGCGCTGGGGGTATATGGCATGCCCGGCTTCACCGCCTATTCCAGCCTGCACGAAATCGCCCGTTTGAAGCCGGGTGAGACGCTGGTGGTGGCTGCCGCGACCGGGCCGGTGGGCGCGACCGTCGCCCAGCTGGCCAAGCTGCAGGGCGCGCGCGTGGTCGCCATCGCCGGTGGCGAAGCCAAGCGTGCCTACCTGCAGACGCTGGGCGTGGACGTGGCGCTGGATCATCGTGCGGCCGACTTTGCCGAACAGCTGCGCGCGGCGGTGCCCGCGGGCATCGACGTGTATTTCGAGAACGTGGGCGGGCACGTGCTGGATGCGGTGCTGCCGCTGCTCAACGACTTCGCCCGCATTCCAGTGTGCGGCACCATCGCCACCTACAACGAGCGGGGCATCGAGCAGCCCGGCCCGGACCGGTTGCCCGCACTGTTCAGCCAGATCCTGCGCCAGCGCCTGACCGTGCGTGGTTTCATCGTGCACGACTTCAACCACCTGTGGCCGGACTTCGAACGCGAGATGCGGCAGTGGCTGCGCGAAGGTCGCATCCAGTACCGCGAAGATGTGGTGGAAGGGC
Organism: Stenotrophomonas sp. YJH_SMC_21; assembly: GCF_059369555.1. NCBI lineage: Bacteria > Pseudomonadati > Pseudomonadota > Gammaproteobacteria > Lysobacterales > Lysobacteraceae > Stenotrophomonas > Stenotrophomonas sp. YJH_SMC_21. The sequence goes on along the minus strand of NZ_JCAFSU010000002.1, from coordinate 320,596 downwards.
TGGAGAATGCGCCGGAGGCGTTCTTTGGGCTGTTGCAGGGGCGCAACTTCGGCAAGCTGGTGGTGAAGCTGGATTGAGGGCTTGGCGGCGTGCCGACCAAGGTCGGCACCTACCGGAAGCTGAGCGTGCCGATCAAGGTCGGCACCTGCTTCAGGCAGTCGAGGCCTTTTCCCGGCGCAGCAGTTCGCGCTTGCGCGCTACGCCCCACGCATAGCCGGACAGGTCGCCGTCGCGGCGCACCACGCGGTGGCAGGGCACCGCCACCGCCAGCGGGTTGCTCGCGCATGCGCGGGCCACCGCACGGCTCGAGCGCGGGGCGCCGATGCGCGCGGCGACATCCGCATATGAGGCGGTCTGCCCGCGCGGAATCTGCTGCAGTGCCTGCCACACCCGTTGCTGGAACGCGGTGCCGCGGATATCCAGCGGCAGCGTGGCGCCGCGCGAAGGATCCTCGACCAGGCCTACCACCTGTGCCACCAGTTGCTCATAGCCCTGGTCGGCACCGACCAGTTCGGCCTGGCGGAAGCGTTGCTGCAATGACTGCAGCAGTGTCTCCGGATCGTCGCCGAGCAGGATTGCAACCACGCCGGTGGCACTGCTGGCCACCAGCACGCTGCCCAGTGAGCTTTCGGCAAGCGCGAAGTGGATGACTTCGCCGCGACCACCTGCGCGCCATTGCTTGGGCGTCATGCCCAGCAACTTCGGTGCGTTCTCGTAGAAGCGCCCACTGGAACCGAAGCCGGCATCGTGGAAGGCATCGGTGATGCGCTCCTGTTGTTCCAGTCCGGTGCGCAGGCGGTCGGCGCGCAGCGCGGCGGCGTATTGCTTGGGGGTCAGCCCGGTGGCCTGCTTGAACATACGATGCAGGCGCGTCGGGCTGCAGCCGGCGATGTCGGCCAGCTCCTGCAGCGAAGGTTCGTCGAGGCTCGCCTGAAGGTGGCGGCAGACCCGTTCGACGCGGGCATCGAAGGCGGTGGTGGCGGTACTGTCCATGGCCGGATTCTGGCACGTGCCGGTTCTGCGGAAACTCCGTTTCCTGCACCGACGGGCCAGGCCCGGAAACGGAGTGTCGGCAGGGGAGAGGCGCGGCATCGTGGCGGCCACTTCACAACCGGTACTGCCACCATGCGCCTGAACAACAAGATCGCCCTCATCACCGGAGCCAGCGCCGGCATCGGCCGCGCCAGCGCGCTGCGCTTCGCCGCCGAAGGGGCGAAGCTGGTGCTCAACGCACGGCGGCCGGAGCCGCTGCAGGCGCTGGCCGAGCAGATCCGTGCCGCCGGCGGCGAGGTGGTGGTGCATGCCGCCGACGTGGCGGATCCGGCCACGGCCCCGGCACTGGTCGATCTGGCCCGGCAGTCATTTGGTGGCCTGGACATCGCGCTCAACAATGCCGGCATGCTCGGGCCGGGCGTGCCGGCAGCGGAGTTCCCGGTGGACGCCTGGCGCGAGGTGATGGCGACCAATCTGGATGCCGCGTTCCATGCCGCACGTGCGCAGTTGCCGGCACTGCTGGCGCGCGGCGGCGGCTCGCTGGTGTTTGTTGGCACTTTTGTCGGCCACACCGTGGGCTTCCCCGGCATGGCGGCCTATGCGTCGAGCAAGGCCGGGTTGATCGGCCTGAGCCAGGTGATCGCCGCCGAATACGGTGCGCGCGGCGTGCGCAGCAACGTGCTGCTGCCCGGTGGCACCGATACCGAGATGGGCCGGCAGGCGGCACCGACCGGCGATGCGCGCGACTTCGTGCGCTCGCTGCACGCACTGAAGCGCATGGCCGAGCCGGAGGAGATCGCCAACGCGGCGCTGTTCCTGGCCAGCGACGAAAGCAGTTTCGTTACCGGCACCGCGATGCGCGTGGAGGGCGGGGTGTCGATCACGCGGACCTGAGTGCGCGGCTGCACGCGGCGTTGGCGGCAGGTTGACCTGCGGCTTACCCGGCAGTCTCTAGCGTGGAGGCCAGCGCGGGCTTTCCGCCGGCGAGGGAGTGTTCGATGAACGTGCGCAGCAACCGCCAGAACGATCCGAAGCAGGGCGTGCAGGAAAGCCGCCAGGACAGGAAGCAGGACGATGTGGCCAGGCAGCGGCCGGGGCAGCGCGATCAAGAGGTGCGCGATACGCATTCGCGCAGCCCGCAGCGCAAGGATGGCGGCCAGGAGCCTGCCTGAGCCAGCACCCGGAAAAGAAAAAACCCGCAGATCGCGAGGATCTGCGGGTTCTTCTGAAAAGTGGTGGAGCCAAGGAGGATCGAACTCCTGACCTCGTCATTGCGAACGACGCGCTCTCCCAGCTGAGCTATGGCCCCACGGCAGGGTTTCAGTGTAGCGCTGCCTGCCGGGCTTGCCAAGCGCCGGGCCGGGACGGTGGTCGCGCCGCGTCGGCTACCGCCCCTGACTGGTTCAGGACAGGGCCCGGCGCAGCAGCGCGCCGGCACAATGTGCCGCCACGTCGGTGCTGGCACTGACCGCGTGCAGGTGGATGCAGGCATGGATCATCCCCGGCAGCCGCTCGAGCGTGCAGTCGACACCTGCCGCCTGCAGCCGCCGTGCGTACTGTTCGGCCTCATCACGCAGCGGGTCGTGCTCGCAGCTGAGTACCGAGGCTGGTGCCAGTCCATGCAGATCCGTTGCATGGGCAGGCGAGGCCAGTGCCGGCGGTGTGGCAGGATCACCGAGATAGGCCTGCCAGCAACGCTGCATCAGTTCGGCGCTGAGGTAGTAGCCACTGGCGTACTCGCGATAGGAGTCGCTGCCCATGCCGGCATCCAGTGCCGGGTACATCAGCAACTGGTGGCGTGGCTGCGGCAGGCCGAGATCGCGCAGCCGCAGGCAGCAGGCGGCTGCCAGATTGCCGCCGGCACTGTCGCCACCGATCGCCAGCCGCTGTGGGTCCAGCCCGAGGCGCCTGGCGTTGTCCTGCAACCAGTGCCAGGCGTCGGCGACGTCATGCAGTGGAACCGGGAACGGATGTTCCGGCGCCAGCCGGTAGCCCACGGCGACAATCACGCAGCCGCCGGCATTGGCCAAAGCGCGACAGGGACCGTCGTAGACCGCCAGCGAACACTGGAACCAGCCGCCGCCATGCGCGAACAGCAGGGCCGGCGCCGGTCCATCGGGCAGCCCTTCCGGTGTGTAAAGGCGGACTTCCAATGCATGCCCGTCGCGTGCGATCACCGCATGTTCGATCACATGCGCAACCGGCTGCGGCGCGCCCTGCAGCTGGGGCAGCGCGCTCTCGCTGATCGCACGCAGTTCCCGCAGGTCGTCGGGCAATGGCTGCGACGCCACGGCGTCGACGAACTGCTGCAGCGCCGGTTCAAGCTGCATGGTGTGCCTCCTGCAGGAACGGCAGCAGCTGTGCAAGGAATGCCTGCGGCGCTTCTTCCATGATGAAATGGCCGCAGCCCGGCACGATGCTGCCGCGCACGTCATCGGCATGTGGCTGCAGGGTGAGCATCGGCGCATCGGCGGTGGCGTGCTCGGCGCCGATGGCCAGCACCGGCATCGCCAGCCGGCGCTGCGCACGTTCCTTGTTCTGGCGGATGGTTTCCGGAATCGCGCGGTACCAGGCGAAGCCGGCCCGCAGTGCGCCGGGGCGGCTGTAGGCGGCGATGTAGGTATCGGCAGCCACCGCGTCGCGGCGGTACGACCAGCGGTCGAACATGAATTCCAGGTAGGCGCGCTCGCGACCGCTGATGAGTGCCTCGGGCAGGTCGGCCACCTGGTTGAACATGAAATGCCAGAGGAAGATGTTGTCGGCCGGTGCGGCGAAGATGCCCGGTTCCGGCGCCAGGCCGGGAATCACCGCTTCGGTGACCGCCAGTTGGCGCACCGCCTGCGGCTGGTCGCTGGCCAGTGCATAGGCGATCCACATGCCGATGTCATGGCCGACCACCTGGTAGCGCTCGTGGCCCAGCGCCCGCATGGTCTGGTGCAGGACGGCGGCGGCACTGCCGGTGTCGTAGCCGTGGGCAGGGCGGTCAGATTCGCCGATGCCCGGCGGATCAACCGCGATGGCTTCGAAACCGGCCTGGGCCAGGGCGTGCAGCACATGGCGCCAGGCATACCAGGTCTGCGGCCAGCCGGGAATCAACAGCACCGGTTCGCCGTGGCCGGCGGAGACGCAATGCACGCGCTGGCCATCGATGCGCAGGTAGTGGTGGCGCAGGGCGTCGTCGCCGGCAGCGCCAGCGGGAAGGGAAGGGGTCATGGGGGAGTGCTCCGTGGGGGCTCAGGCGATGCCGAGCATGTGCTGCATCTGCGCGGTGCTGATCGGAGCACCGGCGAAGTCGTCGAAGATCTTGTCGGTGACCGGAATGATGTGGTCGCGGATGAATGCAGCGCCTTCGCGTGCACCGGCTTCCTGGTCCTTCAGGCAGCACTCCCACTCCAGCGTCGCCCACCCCTGGTAGTCGTACTGGGCCAGCTTGGAGAAGATCGACTGTGAAGTCGACCTGGCCATCGCCCAGCGAGCGGAAGCGACCTGCACGTTCGGTCCAGTCGGCATACCCGCCATAGATGCCTTGGCGGCCGCTGGGGCGGAACTCCGCATCCTTGACGTGGAACATGCGGATCAGCGGGTGGTAGATGTCCAGGTACTCCAGGTAGTCCAGCTGCTGCAGCACGAAGTGGCTGGGATCGAACAGGATGCGGCAGCGCTGGTGCTGACCGACGCGCTCGAAGAAGCGCTCGAAGCTGGTGCCGTCATGCAGGTCTTCGCTGGGATGGATCTCGTAGCAGAGGTTGATGCCGTTGTCCTCGCAGGTATCGAGGATCGGCCGCCAGCGTCGTGCCAGCTCATCGAAGGCCGCGTCGATCAGGCCCGGCGGGCGCTGCGGGAACGGGAACAGATACGGCCAGGCGAATGAGCCGGAGAAGGTGCCCATGTCCTGCAGGCCCAGCCGGCGGGAGGCACGGGCGGCCAGGTGCAGTTGCTGCTGCGCCCAATCGCTGCGCGCCTTCGGGTTGCCGCGCAGTGCTTCCGGCGCGAAGCCATCGCAGAGTTCATCGTAGGCCGGATGCACGGCCACCAGCTGGCCGAGGATGTGGGTGGTGAGCTCGCTGACCTGCAGGCCGTGCTCAGCCAGGGTGCCGCGGATGTCGTCGCAGTAGTCCTGGCTGTCGGCGGCGGTGGCCAGGTCGAACAGGCGTGCATCCCAGGCCGGGATCTGCAGTGCCTTGAAACCGTGGCCAGCGGCCCACTCGGCAATGCTGGCAAGTGAGTTGAACGGGGCCTGGTCGCCGGCGAACTGCGCCAGGTGCAGGCTGGGGCCCTTGAGGGTCTGCATGTGTTGCTCCAATTGTTTGTCGGTCGACAAAGAATAGGCGCGACCCTCGCGATGGTCAACACCCGCGTTACACTGCGCGCCTCACTGGAGCAGGCAGGCAGATGGCAGGGCGACCGCGCGAATTCGACAGGGACCAGGCGTTGCGCAAGGCGATGCTGCTGTTCTGGCAGCACGGCTACGAAGGCACGTCGATGTCGGCACTGGTCGAAACGCTGGGCATTGCCTCTGCACGCATCTACGCCGCGTTCGGCAGCAAGGAGCAGCTGTTCCGCGAAGCCGTTGCGCTGTACGAAGAGGGCGAGGGTGGTTTCGCGCCGCGCGCGCTGGAGCAGGCCACGCTGCGCGAGGCGATCGGGTCCATGCTGCGCGAGGCGGTGCTGACCTACACCCGCCGTGGGCGTCCGCATGGCTGCCTGGTGGTGTCCTCGGCCAGCAGCGTTTCGCCTGATGGCGAGGGCGTGCGGGACTGGCTGGCCAGCCATCGTCGCCAGCGCACGGCGGCGATCATCGCGCGGCTGCAGCAGGCGCAGGCCGAGGGTGAGCTGGCCGACGACGCGGCGGTGCAGGCGCTGGGTGACCACTTCGCCACGGTGCTGCATGGCATCTCGGTGCAGGCGCGTGACGGCATCAGCCGCGAGCGCCTGCTGGCGATGGTCGATGTCGCGTTGACCCCGTTGCCCTGAGATCCGGGGTCAGATCCGTTCTCCCTTGGGAAACGGATCTGACCCCAGGCGGTGCTGGCTGACTGTGCCGAAACCGCTTGTTTCGCCGGGTTTGGGGGTCGCGCAACGAAATCGTAACAATTTGGGGGATAATGGCCGCTTGCGCAGTTTTCCCCCTTTTTGCCGCCCGGCCCGCGCAGGCCGCACGGACGCCTCCTCAGAGCATTGCATGCCCTCCCATACCGATTCCCGCCGCCTGTCGGGTCTGTCGTCTTCCCTTGTTTCCTTCCGCCGCCACCCGCTGGCCTTGGCCTGTGCCGGCCTGGCCCTGGTCGGCAGCTTCGGTGCCGCCGCGCAGGACAGCGCGCCGACCCCGACCGGGCTGGACACGATCACCGTGACCGCCGAACACCGCGAGCAGAACCTGCAGGAAGTGCCGGTCTCGGTCGGTGTGGTGCAGGGCGAGCGCATGCGCGACTTCACCGCCGGCGGCGACGACACCCTGCTGGCGCTGTCCGGCCGCGTGCCGAGCCTGTATGCGGAAACCACCACCGGCCGCATCTTCCCGCGCTTCTACATCCGTGGCCTGGGCAACATCGACTTCTACCTGGGTGCCTCGCAGCCGGTGTCGATCATCCAGGACGACGTGGTGCTGGAGCACGTGGTGCTGAAGTCCAACCCGGTCTATGACGTCGACCAGGTGGAAGTGCTGCGCGGCCCGCAGGGTTCGCTGTTCGGCCGCAACACCACCGCCGGCATCGTCAAGTTCGACACCCTGAAGCCGACCCAGGATTACACCGGCCGCGTCAGTGCCAGCTATGCGACCTATAACAGCGTGTCGATCGACGGCGGCTTCGGCGGCCCGATCAACGACATCGCCTCGTTCCGCGTGTCGGCCCTGTACCAGCACCGCGACGACTACGTCGACAACACCTACCGCGGCCCGAGCGCCGACGGCACGGTCAGCCCAAAGAAGAACGCCATGGGCGGCTTCGATGACCGCAACGTACGCGCGCAGCTGCTGCTGACCCCGAGCGACCAGTTCTCGATCCTGGCCTCGGCCCACGCCCGTGATTACGAGGGCACCTCGACCCTGTTCCTGCGCGGTGCGCTGACCAAGGGCTCGAACAAGACCGACGTGCCGCGTGACAAGGTCGCCTACGACGAAGCCGACAACAACCCGCAGGCCTACAAGACCTACGGCGGTTCGGTGAAGGCGCGTTATGACTTCGGCGCGATCGACTTCACCTCGATCACCGCCTACGAAACCACCTCCGGCTACAGCCGCGGCGACACCGACGGCGGCGCCGCGGTGAACTTCCCGGTCAACGGCGTGCCGAACGGCTACGGCCAGTCGATGGGCCGCATCCGTGACCTGGACCAGTGGACCCAGGAATTCCGCCTGGCCAGCCATGATGACAGCGCCCTGCAGTGGCAGGCCGGTGCGTTCTACTTCAACGGCAGCGACACCACCGACTTCTACCAGCGCGCGTGGTTCCTGCAGGGCGCGGCCCGCAATCCGAACAACTGGGTGCGCCTGCGCAACAAGAACACCTCGTGGGCCGGTTTCGGCCAGCTGAGCTACGCCTTCACCGACAAGTTCACTGTCACCGCCGGCCTGCGCCAGACCAAGGACGAAAAGCACACCCGCCTGCTGAAGACCGCTGACACTGCCGCTGGCGTGGTCACCTACAAGGGCCGCACCGACGTCAGGATGTCCGACACCACCCCGAGCTGGGATCTGAGCGCGATGTATCAGATCACGCCGGACGTGAGCGTCTACGCCAAGGTCGCGCGTGGCTTCCGCGGCCCGACCATCCAGGGGCGTTCGGCGGTGTTCAACGCCGATTTCACCACCGCCGATTCCGAGACCATCCTGTCCTGGGAAGCGGGTGTGAAGAGCAGCCTGTGGGACAACCGCCTGCGCCTGAACGCTACCGCGTTCACCTACACCGTCAACGACATCCAGCTCAACGGCAACGATTCGGACGGCAATGGCGTGCTGTTCAATGCCGACAAGGCCAAGGCCTACGGTTTCGAAGCGGACATGGAGCTGCGCCCGATCCCGAACCTGACCCTGAGCGCCGGCCTGAGCCTGCTGCACAGCGAGATCAAGGACAAGCGCGTGTATGCGCAGGTCTGCGGCCTCAACGGCCAGGTGGTCTGCACCGTCGGTGACCCGACCATCAAGGTCGGTGCCAACACCTTCGCCCAGATCGACGGCAACCCGCTGCCGAACGCGCCGAAGTACAACGTCAACCTGGCCGCCCGCTACGACTTCCCGGTCAGCGACGCGGGCACCATGTTCGTGTCCACCGACTGGAACAAGCAGGGTTACACCAGCTTCGTGCTGTACGACAGCAAGGAGTTCAACTCCAAGGGTGACTTCGAGGGTGGCCTGAAGATCGGCTACTCGGGCAACTACGGTGCCTACGAAGTGGCGCTGTTCGCGCGCAACATCACCAACGAGAAGAACCTCAAGGGTGTGATCGAGAACTACATGGCCGCGGTCTACAACGAACCACGTACCGTCGGTGTCTCGCTGAACATGAACTGGTAATGCGCTGTCGCGACGGCGGAGCATCCCGCCATCGCACTGCTGGAATGCAAAGGGCGGCCCGGATTACCGGGCCGCCCTTTTCGTTGCTTCAGACCGCAGTGAGGTTGCTGTCCTGGCTGCGCTGGCCGAAGGTCAGGGCCCAGGTGGCGCTGTCCACCTGCTGCCGGTCCTGTTCCTGCTGCTTGCGTGCGCGGCTGGCACCGAACCAGCGGCCTTCGCCGTTGATCAGCGGTGCCATGCGTACCACGTCCACATACTCCGGATCGATCTCGCTGGCACGCTGCAGCCAGGTCAGGGCGAGGAATGCATTGGCCGGGACGCCGTTACCGAAGTGGTAGATGTCGGCCAGATAGCCGGCAGCCCACAGCTTGTCGTCGTCGTCGCCGCGCCACCACAGCGGAATCAAGGCGCGTTCGACCGCTTCGCGCTTGTGCGCGTCGTTCCGGCCATCGAATGCCAGGCAGGCCAGGTTGCGGCAGGTTGGGCCCCACACGCGCTCGCCGGCCTCGGCCTCATCCAGGCAGCGCAGGTACAGCTCGCGCGCACGCGCTTCATTCTCCGCGCCGCCTGCGGCGACGAGGCGTACGGCCAGGTTGTAGGTGGCGATCAGGTCGCCGCCTTCCACCGCACGCTCCTGCCAGTAGGCGGCCTTTTCCGCATCGGCGAACTGCGGTTGGTCGCGGCCACCGAGGCGGCCCTTGTACAGGTCGCACAGCGCCGACATCGCGCCGGCGTCGCCATCGTCCGCCATGCGCTGCAGCAGCGACAGGCCTGCGGCTTGCGAAACATCACAGAACAGATTGGCGGCGAACGTCACCGCCGAGGTGTCGTCCTGCTGCGCAAGCTTCAACGCGCGCTGCAGCAGGACACTGGCGCGTGTCGGGTCGCTGGCCTGGCCGAGCAGGCCATGCTCGATGGCGGTGGCGGCCCAGAGCAGGCCGATCGCCGAATCGCCTTCGCGCGCGGCATAGTCCACCACCTGTGCGAACAGTGCTTCGGCACCGTCGACATGGGCGAACCAGGTGCAGGCCTCGAGGTTGCTGAGCCCCTCATGCAGGACCACATCGCGGTCCAATGTCCATGCCTGCTGCAGATCTTCAAGCACCGCCTGCATGTGGTCCGGATCCCACTGCACGACGCCTTCGCTGTCTTCAACGCGGCCAAGACGGTAGCGCAGCCCGGCGCGCTGGGCCAGCACCTGCGCGCGCAGGTGGCGGTCCAGGTGCCAGTCGAGGATCTGCGTGTAGGCGCGCTCGTGCGCGGCCACGGCCTCGGCATCCTCACGGTGGGGCAGATCGCCCATCCAGTCCTGCTCCTTGTGCCACCGCAGCGCGTTGCTCTGCGCCAGTTCCAGGCCACGGCACCAGCTACCCTCGATGAAGTTCTCCATCGCCTCATGGCTGCCGCCCCAGCGCGGGTACAGGAAGTACAGGGTGTCCTCCAGCGTGGCCAGATCGTCCGGGCGCTGCTCCAGTACCAGGCGCATCCAGTACGCCAGTGGTGCGTCGAAATCGTCCTGGCTGCGCTCGCGCAGCAACGGGGGCAGCGTATCCGGCAGCGTCTGCAACGGCGTGCCGAAGCGCGACAGCAGCTGCAATGCCTTTGGCCAGGCTTGAGGGTAGTGCTCGGCCAGCGTGGCGTCATCGGATGCGGCGGGTTCCCCGGCCTGCAGCGCACGCAGCCAGTTCGGTTCGCGCAGGTAGCTGGTGATGCGCTTGATGCCATCCAGCGCCAACGCAGGTCGTGGCGACAGCGGCATCGCCTGCAGGTAGGCGTGCACGGCATGGTCGCGGGCCAGCTGCGCCGCCAGCCACTGGCTGTCTTCGACCAGTGCTGCAACATCGGCGCTGCGCAGTTCGCCGGCAGCGTCCTGCCAGCAGACGCCCAGGCAAAGCCAGGCGTAGTAGCTGCCGGGGGCGGCCGAGGCCCACTGCTGGGCCTGTTGCAGGCGGGCTTCCAGCGTCAGCGTGGCGTCGTGCAGGTTGCGCAGCCGCCAGCGGATGCCGGGCAGCGCATTCTCTCCCTGCAGCCAGGCCAGCTCATGTGGAGCAAGCAACGCATCCAGTTCGGCATAGCGCCGTTCCTGCAGCGCAGTGCGCGCCTGCACGCGCCAGGCAAGGTCTTCGGGGGAAAGCCCGTCTTTTGCAAATCCGTTTGTCATTGCTGCAATCCAGCGAGTACGAGGCTGGACATTAGAAGCGCGGTCGTTAGCGGCGGCAAGCAGGACATGCGGCTGCCATGTCGGTGGCATTCAGCAGGAGGCTTGAAGGTGAATCCCGTCACCCGGAACAGGCGTTCGCGTTGCGGATCGTCCATGTGCAGCGGAAAGGCAAGCAGCAGCTCGGGCCGGTAGGCGAGTGTGCCCTGGCCCTGTCTCTACGCCTCGATTCCGGGAAATAGCCGTGCATCAGGGCGTACGGATGAAGCCAGGGTTCGAGCTTGTCCTGCTCGCTGGCAGCGGGGGCCTGTTCGATCAGGCGTGCCGCAAGCGCGAGGTAGTGAACCGAACGGGCCAGATCCAGCCCGCCCGTCAGTGCCGCGTAGGCGTTGAGCTGGCTGCTGCGATCCATGCAGGGGTGCTGCTGGCCAGCAGCAGCGAGCGGATCATCCATCGTGACATGCAGGAAGAGGGCCATGCAGGCACGCAGCAATGTCCTTGTCGAGCATTGGCAGGGCCGCCCCGTGAGGCGGCCGATGCGGGTTGCTAGTTCGCCGGCAGCAGCGCCTGCAGGCGCGACTCCAGTTCCTGCTGGCGCCAGCCGGCCAGTGCGGCGGGCCATTGGCGACGTTCCAGATAGCTTTCCAGGTGCTTGCGCGAGGCAAGGATGCCATCTGGCAGTCCCAGTTCGCGGCTGCGTTCGGCCACGGCATCCTGCAGCTTCTTCAGCGCCTGCTTGTTGCTGTCGTTGGCCGGCAGCGCCAGCGGCGCGTCGGCTTCGTCGGCCAGCGGCGTGGACAGCGCCTGCCACACGGCGCCGGCCAGTTTGCGCGGTGCCTTTGGGAACTGCTCGAACAGCTTGCCCAGCGCTGCCTCGTCGGCCGGAGGCGTGCGCGCCAGAGTGGCGGCCAGTTCGTTGTCCAGGATCCAGCTTCGCGGGCGGTCGCTGCTGCGTGCCTGCACATCACGCCAGCGCAGCAGGCGCAACAGGCGGTGCTGCGCGGCGTCATCAAGGAACTGTGCCGAGCGCATCGCCAGGTGCGGCCAGCGATCTTCATCGTTGGCGACACTGGCCAGCAGGCGCTCGCCATCGTCGTGCAACCACTGCTGGCGGCCGAGCGCCTGCAGCCTGGCATCAATGGCGTCGTGCAGTGCGAACAGGTGCTCGACATCGTCGGCGGCGTACTGCAGCTGCGACTCGGACAGCGGGCGGCGCATCCAGTCCGAGCGGGTCTCGCCCTTGGCCAGCGCCACTCCGGTGATCTCCGCCACCAGCTTCTGGTAGCCCATACCGCCGCCGATGCCGGCCAGCGATGCCCCGATCTGGGTGTCGAACAGCGGTCGCGGCAGCACGCCGCAGGCCCACTTGAAGGCAACCAGGTCTTCGCTGGCGCTGTGCATGACCTTGGTGATGGATTCATCGGCCAGCCAATGCGCAAGCGCCTCGGTCATGCCGGGAATCAGCGGGTCGATGAGCAGGATGTCCTGCCCGACCGCCATCTGCACCAGGGCCAGCTGCGGCCAGTAGGTGCGTTCACGGATGAATTCGGTGTCCAGGCCGATGCGGGTCGGGCGCTGCTGGAAGTACGCTTCCAGCTCGGCGGGGGTGGTGATCCAGGTTGCCACGGGTCAGGGCCTACTACTCGGGTTTGCTCAGGCAGGGGAGAATAGCCTAACGTCGGTCCGCGTCTGTGCCGAAGGAGGCTCTGCTTGCGTTTTCCGTTGTCGCCCGTGTTGTGCACCGCCCTGGCCGTGGCCCTGGCCGGCTGCACGCCGTCGCCGTCCGCGCCGGCGGAACGGGCCGCCAGCGAAGAGGCGCGCGCGGCCGAGGGCGCCGACACCGGCGCCAATGCCAGTTCGCAGGCCGGGCAGGGCAGCGTGACCATCGCCGGTGAAGATGCCGCCGAGGACGTACAGCAGTGGACGCCGCCACGGGTGGACCGCCAGGGCCGCAGCCTTGCCCAGTTGCGGCGCGCCGCCGAGCAGGCGTTCGCTGAAGGCCGGCTCTATGAAGATGCGGATGCCGCCATTCCGCTGTGGCTGGCGGTGCAGGAAGAAGACCCGGATGACCGCCAGGCCCGGCTGGGCCTGCAGCGTGCCCGCCAGCGACTGCAGCAGCTGGCCGATGCCCTGCTGGTGCGGCCGCTGAAGCAGCGCGAGGCGCTGGCCGAGGCCAGCCGCCAGGCACTGGTGTTGCTGACCCTGTCGCCGAAGGACGAGCAGGTGCGTGCGCTGCAGGCGCGGGCGGAGCTGGCGCAACGGGTGGTGGCCTACAACCGTGCTGGCGAGGAGGACCTGCGCTCGGACCGTATCGGTGAGGATGGCGACGGTGCCATCGGCAACTTCCGTGAAGCGCTGGCGCTGGATGAAGACAACAGCCGCGCACGGCAGGGCCTGGCCGCAGCCGAGAGCGGGTTGATCCGCCGTGCCGAACAGGCTGCTCGGGCGCGCGATTTTGCCAGTGCGGGTACCTGGCTGGCCGAAGCCAGCAAAGTGCGCGATTCGTCACCGACGATCGCCGATGCCTTCGAACGCATCGAGCAGATCCGCGCCGCCACGCTGCTGCAGCTGCGTGATGACGGACTGCGTGACCTTGCCACGCCACAAGGCCTGAAGCCGGCGCGCGAGAAGCTGGCCGAGGCGCTTCGCATCGCTCTGCCGGGTGATGCAGTGGTGGGACAGCTTCGCGAGCGCATCGACCTGGCCACCCATTACGGGAGCTTCCGGCCGGGACAGGTGTTCAGTGATGCGATGCGCGATGGGGGGCGCGGACCGCAGATGGTGGTGGTGCCCCACGGTGGCTTCCAGATGGGTGCAGGCGATGCCGAGCCGGGCTCGAGTGATGCCGAGCGTCCGTCGCACTACGTGCGCTTCGATCGCGGCTTTGCCATGGCGATCACCGAGATCACCGTCAGCGATTTCGAGCGCTACGTGAAAGCCTCCAATGCGCGCCCGCGCGCGACCCGGCGTGGCCATTCGGTGGTCTACGACGAACGCAGCGGCAATTTCATCCGCCGCAGCGGCGTGGACTGGCGTTCCGACTACGACGGCGGTCGCGCGCTGGGCAACTCGCCGGTGATGCACGTCAGTGTGCGTGATGCCGAGAATTATGCAGCGTGGCTGTCCGAGCAGACTGGCCGCAGCTACCGGCTGCCCAGCGAAGCCGAGTTCGAGTACGCGCTGCGCGCTGGCAGCAGTGGCCGCTATCCGTGGGGCGATGCCGGCGTGCCGCCGCCAGGCAGCGGCAACTTCACCGGCAGCAAGGACGTTTCGCCTTCGGGACGGCACTGGCACAACGCGTTTATCGGGTACGGCGATGGCTGGTGGGGGCCGGCGCCGGTGGCCAGCTTCCAGGCCAATGCCTTCGGTCTGCACGACATGGGCGGCAACCTCAGCGAATGGGTGGCCGACTGCTGGCATGCCAGCTACCGCCGCGCACCGTCCGATGGCGTCGCCTGGTTCAACCCGGGCTGCCGGTCGCGGGTGATCCGCGGTGGCAACTGGGCCAATGCCCCCGAGCAGACCCGCGCGGCCTGGCGGCAATCCCAGGATTCGGATACCACCAACGCCCGCATCGGCTTCCGCCTGGTGCGCGGCATCTGAGCGGCACCCGGCTTCACCCGCTGCGGGCAGCGGCGCACTAAGATTGCGCCGTGCCCGCCAGCCGGCGGGGCCAGCAGGAAGTCCCCCGATGCGCAACGATCCCTTCTCCCGCTCGTCGCAAGGCCCACAGCGGCGTGGCCTGTTCGGCAACATCCGCTGGTGGGTGCTGCTGCTGGCCGCCGGCTATGCGCTGTTCTACTGGTTCTCCAACCGCACGGTCGATCCGTACACCGGCGAGAAGGTGATGATCGACAGCAGCCTGGACGCGCGCCAGGAAACCGCGCTGGGGCTGCAGGCCTACCAGCAGATCCTGTCGCAGGAACGGCCGATGGACCCCAATGCACCGATCGCGCGCGACGTGCGCGATATCGCCCAGCGCCTGATTGCCAAGGTCGATGTGGTGGAGACCGCGCTGGCCCAGGAGCACGGCGTGCAGCCGGCGCATTTCGCGCGGGATTTCCAGTGGGAAGTGAATGTGATTCCGTCCGACCAGGCCAATGCGTTCTGCCTGCCGGGCGGCAAGATGGCGGTCTACACCGGGTTGGTGCCGGTAGCACGCACCCGCGATGCGATGGCGGTGGTGATGGGGCATGAGATCGCCCATGCGCTGCTGCGCCATGGTGCACAGCGCATGGCCCAGCAGAAGCTGACCCAGATCGGGCAGGTGGCCGGCGCCGCCAGCGGCATGGATGCGCAGCAGCAACAGATGATGATGTCGGCGATGGGCTATGGGTATCTGCTGCCGTATGCGCGCAGCCACGAGACACAGGCGGATGAAGTGGGGCTGATGCTGGCCGCAGCGGCGTGCTTCGATCCCCGCGAGGCGGTGCCGCTGTGGCAGCGCATGGGCCAGGCCAGCGGCGGCCAGTCGCCACCGGAGTTCGCCTCGACCCATCCGAATCCGGGCACCCGCATCCAGAACCTGCAGGCGCTGATGCCGAAGGCGCTCGAGTACCGGCAGAAGTTCTGCGAGCAGGCAAAGTAGGGGGTTGGTCGGCAGGGCTTGCAGCCCTGCACCTGCCGAAGCAACAGCAACAGCAACAGCAGCAGCGTGCATTCCGTGGGATGGCGGGGTGGGTCCGGTTGAGGGGGGCGCTGCAAGTACGTCCATGTAAGCTCGGTCGCCGCATCCATGCGGCTCACGCCCCCTCAACCGGACCCACCCCGCCTTCGACAGATTCTCGCGATCTGTCGGAATGGCGTGGGGTCAGATCCGTTTTCCTACGGAAAACGGATCTGACCCCGAATTGATTCGATATCTGACAGGGATTCATCCACGCATGGCGTGGATCTACCGACCGTCATCGGGAAACTGTCGAGGGTGGGGCGGTGTGGCTGTGCAGGACCGTTGGCGCCATGGATGGCGCCATCGAGCCCCCAGGGGTGAGGGCGCTTCGTTTGCGAAGCACTGCTTCGCAAGCGCCCGAACGCACAGCCGCCAGCGGCTGGGCCGGACCGCGGAGCGGGGTTTACGGCGTGTCCTGCACAGCCACACCGCCCCGCCAAACCATCAGCAATCCAGAGCCGCTTTGGCTGTTGCTTCGGCCGTTGCTTGAAGCCTCTGCAGGTGCAGGGCGCAGCCCTGCCGACCACCCCTTTACTTGACCTGCACGTCGATCACGCCGTCGCCAACGCGGGCCTGCAGCGCGTCACCGGGCTGCACCTGGTCGACCTTCCGTACCAGCGTGCCATCGTCAGTGCGGGTCAGGATGCTGTAGCCGCGGGCCACGGTGGCCAGCGGGCTGACCGCTTCCAGCGAGCGGGCCAGCCCGCGCAGTCGCAGTGCATCGCGCTCCAGCAGGCGCTGCATCGCTGCCTGCGGCCGCCCGCGCAGGGCGGCGAGGCGGCGCTGCATCGCGTCGAGCTGGCGTTGCGGATGGTGCCCGCGCAGTACCGCGGCCGCATGGCGCAGGCGTGCGGCACGGCGCTCCTGCTGCTGGTTGAAGACCGCATGCAGGCGCCGGCCCAGATCGAGCTGACGGCGGCGCAACAGGTCCAGCCGCGCCTGCGGGCTCTGTGCGTTCAGGCGCAGCAGGGCGCGGTCGGCACGCTGCATCGCCTGCTGCATCGCATGCCGTTGCAGCTGCACCATGCGCGCGGCCGTGCGGCGCAGGCGCAGGGCCAGTTCGCGCTGGTCCGGTACCAGCAGCTCGGCTGCCACCGACGGCGTTGGTGCGCGCAGGTCGGCGGCAAAATCGCTGAGGCTGAAGTCGGTTTCATGGCCCACCGCCGACACTACCGGGGTGTGGCTGGCGGCGATCGCGCGGGCCAGTGCTTCATCGTTGAAGGCCCACAGGTCTTCCAGTGAACCGCCGCCACGGGTCAGCAGGATCACGTCGTAGCGGCCACTGGCATCGGCGGCCTGCAGCAGCCGGGTGATCTGCGCCGCGGCGCTGCTGCCCTGCACCAGGGTCGGCAGCAGGTCGACCTCCAACAGCGGGAAGCGGCGGCCGAGCACGCTCAGCACGTCGCGCACGGCGGCGCCGGTGGGCGAGGTGATCACCGCCAGGCGCTGCACGTGCGTCGGCAGCGGCCGTTTGCGTGCCGGGTCGAACAGGCCTTCGGCCTCCAGGCGTGCCTTCAGCTCCTCGAAGGCGCGGCGCAGTGCGCCTTCGCCGGCTTCCTCCATATGGTCCAGCACCATCTGGTACTCGCCACGGGCGTCGTACAGGGTCACCTTGCCGCGCACCAGCACGCGCATGCCTTCGCGCGGCACGAACTTCAGGTACTGCGCCTTCATCCGGAACATTGCCGCGCGCAGCTGCGCACGCGCATCCTTCAGGGTGAAATACAGATGCCCGGAGGCGGGACGCGCCACGCTGCCCAGTTCGGCCTCGACCCAGATCGCCGGGAAGCTGCCTTCCAGCAGGTCGCGGGCCAGGGTGTTGAGCTGGCTGGGGGTGAGGATGTCGTTGTTGCGTGGCTGCATGGGAACGGCGTGCTGCGGGCGGAACGGGGGCTCAGGATCGCACGTCAGCGCACCGTGTGCTGGCCCAGCGCCCACTGCACGTGTTCACGCACCAGCGGCGAGGGATCATCGACGCGGGTATGCAACGCGGCCAACGCTTCGGCCGAGGACGGTGCATTGCCCAGTGCCACGGCGATGTTGCGCAGCCAGCGTTCATGGCCGCTGCGCCGGATCGGGCTGCCTTCGGTACGGCGCAGGAATTCAGCTTCGTCCCAGGCAAACAGCTGGTCCAGACGGGCAGTGTCGAGGTTGTTGCGCGCGCGGAAATCGGCTTCGTCGGTACGCTTGGCGAACTTGTTCCAGGGGCAGACCAGCTGGCAGTCGTCACAGCCGTAGATGCGGTTGCCGATCAACGGCCGCATGTCTTCGGGGATGGCACCGTCGTGCTCGATGGTCAGGTAGGAAATACAGCGCCGCGCGTCCAGCCGCTGCGGGCCGGTGATGGCCTGGGTCGGGCAGACATCGATGCAGCGCGTGCAGGTGCCGCAGTGTGCCGTGGCCGGTGCATCGATCGGCAGCGGGATATCGATGTAGATCTCGCCGATGAAGAACCAGGAGCCGCCATGGCGGTCGATCAGGCAGGTGTGCTTGCCGATCCAGCCCAGGCCGGCATTGCGCGCCAGTGCGCGTTCCAGCACGGGCGCCGAATCGACGAACACGCGGTAGCCCAGCGGTGCCACTTCATCGTTGATCTGCGTGGCCAGCTTCTGCAGGCGGTTGCGCATCAGCTTGTGGTAGTCGCGGCCCAAGGCGTAACGGGCCACGTAGGCGCGGCCCGGGTCGGCCAGGGTTGCCCAGGCTTCGGTGTCGTCCTTGTGGCTGTAGTCCATGCCCACCGAGATCACCCGTACGGTGCCGGGCAGCAGCTCGGCCGGGCGCGCACGCAGGGTGCCGTGGCGCGCCATCCAGTCCATCGTGCCGTACAGGCCCTGGCCCAGCCAGTCGGCCAGGTGCGCCTCGTCCTCGCCCAGCTCGATGCCGGCGATACCGCAGCGCTGGAAGCCATGCGCACGCGCCAGTTCGCGGATGCGCTGCACGGCCTGGGCCGGATCGACGGGGATGGGGGCGGGGGACATGTGCACCAGTATAAAATCCCTGCATGGCCAACCTTGCCGATCTTTTCGATTCCGCTGCCGCGCGTGCGCTTGATGCGCAGGCCTCTGCGCTGGCCGCCGAGGGTGGTTGGGGCCTGATGGCGCAGGCCGGCCAGGCCGCCTGGCAGTGCCTGCTGCAGCATTGGCCGCAGGCGCAGCGGATCGGCGTGGTGGTCGGAGCAGGCAACAACGGTGGCGACGGCCAGGTGCTGGCCCGCCATGCACGGAAGGCCGGGCGCGCGGTGACGGTGATCGCCTTGCCGGGCAAGCCACCGGCGACGTCGCTGGCACAGCGTGCAGCATCGGAATTCACGTCCGACGGCGGCACCATCACCGATTTCGACGGCGCGCTGCCCGAGGCCGATATCTGGGTTGATGCCCTGTTCGGTCTGGGCTTCGACCGTGCGCCGGAAGGCGCGGCGCAGGCGCTGATCGCCGCCCTCAACGCGCAGACGGCACCGGTTCTGGCGCTGGACGTCCCCAGTGGCGTCGATGCCGACCGGGGCGCCGTACCGGGCGAGGCGGTGAAGGCTGCTTTGACCCTGCAGTTCATCGTGCCGCATCGCGGGCTGTATACCGGCGATGCGCTGGATCATTGCGGGCGGAAGGTGTTGGCGCCGCTGCAGCTACCCACGGCCGCATGGCAGGGCGTGTCACCCGCCGCAGAGCACTGGACCCAGGCTCGCTTGCCGGCACTGCTGCCGCCGCGTCGTGCCAATACCCACAAGGGCGAATCCGGGCACGTGCTGTGCGTCGGCGGCAACCATGGCAGCGGTGGGGCCATCGCGATGGCGGCCGAAGCGGCACTGCGTGCCGGCGCGGGACTGTTGAGCCTGGCCACCCGGCGCGATCACGTCGGCCCGTTGCTGGCCCGGCTTCCCGAGGCGATGACCCATGCGCTTGAAGATGGCGATGTGCTGCCGGCACTGCTGGACAAGGCCAGGGTGGTGGCGATCGGCCCCGGCCTGGGCCAGGACGAATGGGCACGCGCAATGTTTGCGCAGGTGTTGGACAGCGACAAACCGCTGGTGGTTGATGCCGATGCGCTGAATCTGCTGGCGCAGGATCCGCGCGCGCTGCCGGAGGCGATCCTTACGCCACATCCGGGCGAGGCCGCGCGCCTGCTCGAGTGCAGTACCGCTGACATCCAGGCCGATCGCTACCGCTGTGCGCAGGCGTTGGCCGAGCGATTCCACGCCGTGGTGGTGCTGAAGGGCGCGGGCAGCATCGTGACGGCGCCCGGGCAGGTGCCACGGCTGATTGCTGCAGGCAACCCCGGCATGGCCGTGGGGGGCATGGGCGACCTGCTCACCGGCATCATTGCCAGCCTGCGCGCGCAGGGCCTGGCCGCCTTCGACGCTGCCGCCGCTGGCGCACTGCTGCACGCGCTCGCCGGCGACGCTGCGGCCGCCGACGGCGCGCGCGGCATGCTTCCCACTGATCTGCTGGTGCCGCTGCGGCAACTGGCCAACCCGGAACGCTCTTCATGACTGAATTCTTCCTTGCCGACAGCGATGCCACCGAACTGCTCGGGCAGTGGCTGGCGGCGACCCGACCGCCGCAGGCGCTGATCGAACTGCGCGGTGACCTCGGCGCCGGCAAATCCACCACCGCACGCGCGCTGCTGCGCGCACTGGGCGTGCAGGGCGCCATCCGCAGCCCCACTTACACCCTGGTCGAGCGCTATCCGCTTGCCAGCGGTGGCGAGGCCTGGCACCTGGACCTGTACCGGATCGGCCAGGCCGGCGAACTCGATTTCCTGGGCCTGGACGAGGGCAGCGCGGTGTTGTGGCTGGTGGAATGGCCGGAACGCGGCGCTGGCGCGCTGCCGCCGACCGACCTGGTGGTGGCGTTGGAGATCGAGGGGCAGGGGCGTCGCGCCCGTCTCACCGGAGCCAGCGACGTCGGACATGAGTGGCTGAAGCGGCTTCCCCAAGGGGGCGACTTGCAGGCCATTTCTGTCGGCTGACGAGAACAAAGACCGGCAGGTTACGGATTATTAAGGAAAAAGGTGTTGCATTCCGTTCAGCGCGGTGATTGAATCCTGAGCCATGCGCCCGGGGAACCGTCTCATCGCTATCTGTGCCGCCGTCGGACTGGGTCTGGCGAGCGTCAGTGCGTGGGCCGGTGAAGTCCGCCAGGTCCTGCTGAATACCGGCGCCACCGGCACCCGTGCCGAGATCTCGCTGGTCGGCAGTGGCGGCTACAAGACGCTTTCTCTGGCCGGTCCGAACCGTCTGGTGGTCGACTTCCCTGACTCCAGCGCCATACGCAACCTGAAGATGCCGGCTGCGCAGGGCGTGGTTACGGCGGTGCGTACCGGACAGCCGGTGCCGGGGACCTTCCGTGTCGTTTTCGACCTCGCTGAATCGGTGGCGCCGTTCCGCCCGCAGATGCAGCGGGAGGGCAATGAATCCAAGCTGGTGATCGAATGGCCGGGCGATGGCCCGGCCGTGGCCGCCAGCCGTCCGGCAGCGACACCGGCGGTGCAGCCGCAGGCACCGGTGGCGACGCCCGGGCCGACCCCGGCTGAAAGCGCACAGTCGCGTTCCGATGCCGCACGTGCGACCGCACTGCTGACCGCGCAGGTGCGGCAGCAGGCCAGTGCCACTGCCGCCACACCGGCCACGCCGACCCCGGCGCCGTCCACCGCGCCGGCCCAGGTTGCGGCGGCCGGTACCGTGGCCAGCAGCTCACCTTCTTCCTCGCCGGCCGCGATCCTGGCCGGCCAGCGCACCGCCGCCGTGGTGACCACGCCGCCGGCTACCGTGCCTGCACCGGCGCCGACGCCGGTGGAACCGCCGCGCCCGGCCATGCCCAGCGATGCCTCGCGCATCCGCATGCAGGCCGGCATGCGTCATCTGGTGGTCGCCATCGATCCCGGCCATGGTGGCCAGGATCCCGGCGCGATCGGCCCGACCGGCAAGCGCGAAAAGGATGTCACCCTGGCGGTGGCGCGTGAGCTGGCCCGCCAGGTCAACGCGACGCCGGGCCTGAAGGCCTATCTGACCCGCGACAGCGACGTGTTCATCCCGCTGCCGATGCGTGCGCAGAAGGCACGTGCAAACAAGGCCGACATCTTCATTTCGATCCATGCCGACGCGGCCGAAAACCGTTCGGCCACTGGTTCGTCGGTATACGTGCTGTCGACCAAGGGCGCCTCTTCGCAGCGCGCCCGCTGGCTGGCGGACAAGGAAAACGCGGCCGACCTGGTGGGTGGCGTGCGCCTGCAGCAGACCGAAGGCACGCTTGCCAACGTGCTGCTGGACCTTGCCCAGAGCGGTTACATGAAGGCGTCTGAAGATGCCGCCGGCCACGTGCTGGGCGGCCTGAAGCGGATCGGCAACAACCACAAGCCGAACATCGAACGTGCGAACTTCGCCGTGCTGCGCACCTCGGACATGCCGGCGATGCTGGTGGAAACCGCGTTCATCTCCAACCCGGACGAAGAGCGCCGCCTGATCGACCCGGCCTACCAGCGCAAGATCGCCGGCGCCGTGCTCGATGGCGTGCACACCTTCTTCAGCCGCCAGCCACCGCCGGGCACGCTGTACGCAGCCCGTGCCCAGGCCGAGATCGACGCTGCCGGGACCATGGCCGGCGGCAGCAAGTAACCCGCCGAAGGCAGGTTGCTGCTTTCTGTAGCGTCGACTGTCAGTCGACTACGCGCGCAGCGCGGGGTTTTCGCCGCCCGGCGGAGGGCAGTCGACTGACAGTCGACTCTACATGCGCAGCCTCCGCTATCATCAACCCATGAAGTCTGCTGCCCATCCTCTCCCATGAGCGCGCCCGGACCGCGCCCGATCCGGCCGTTGCCGGAAATCCTGATCAACCAGATCGCCGCCGGCGAAGTGGTCGAACGTCCTGCGTCGGTGGTCAAGGAGCTGGTCGAGAACGCGATCGATGCCGGTGCCAGCCGCGTTGATATCGATCTTGAAGAGGGTGGTGTCCGCCTGATCCGCATCCGCGACAATGGCAGTGGCATCGCGCCGGAACAGCTGCCGCTGGCGGTCTCGCGCCACGCCACCAGCAAGATCGCCGATCTGGACGACCTCGAATCGGTGGCCACGCTCGGTTTCCGTGGCGAAGCGCTGCCGTCGATCGCCTCGGTCAGCCGCTTTACCCTGTCCTCGCGTCGCGCACATGACGAACACGGTTCGGCACTGCAGATCGAAGGCGGCAAGATCGGCGAAGTGACGCCCCGTGCGCATGCACCCGGCACCACCGTGGAAGTGCGCGAGCTGTTCTACAACGTACCGGCGCGGCGCAAGTTCCTGCGCGCCGAGCGTACCGAACTGGGGCACATCGAAGAGTGGTTGCGTTCGCTGGCGCTTGCGCGACCGGATGTCGAGCTGCGCGTGTCGCACAACGGCAAGGCCTCGCGCCGCTACAAGCCGGGCGATCTGTATTCCGATGCGCGCCTGGCCGAAACGCTGGGCGAGGATTTCGCCAACCAGGCCGTGCGCGTCGACCACAGTGGTGCCGGCCTGCGCCTGCACGGCTGGATCGCGCAGCCGCATTATTCGCGCGCCAGCGCCGACCAGCAGTACCTGTACGTCAACGGCCGTTCGGTGCGCGACCGCAGCGTCGCCCATGCGGTGAAGATGGCTTACGGCGATGTGCTGTACCACGGCCGCCAGCCAGCCTATGTGCTGTTCCTCGAGCTCGACCCGACCCGCGTTGACGTCAACGTGCACCCGGCCAAGCACGAGGTTCGCTTCCGTGATTCGCGGCTGGTGCACGATTTCGTCTACCGCACGCTGAAGGACGCGCTGGCTGATACCCGCGCCGGCATGTCGGCGCAGGAGATCGGTGCGGGTCCGGTGCATCCGGTGGACGCCGCTGCTGCACCGATGACATCGAGCGCGGGCGCATCGGGTTTCGGGCTGGCGCGTGGACCTGCGCCCGGTGCCGGCTCGGGTGGCGGTGGTGGTGGTTTTTCCGGCTGGCGCCCGCAGCAGCCCCTTGGACTGCAGGTGGCCGATGCACCGGCGGCCTATGCCGCGCTGTATGCCGCGCCGGCCGGTGCCGAACGCGGTGCTGCGCTGCCGCCGATGCCGGCCGAGAACGGACTGCCGGTGACCAGTGCCGACGCCGGCGTACCGCCGCTGGGCTACGCGATCGCGCAGCTGCACGGCATCTACATCCTGGCCGAGAACGCAGAAGGCCTGATCGTGGTCGACATGCATGCCGCGCACGAGCGCATCGGCTACGAGCGCCTGAAGAACGCGCACGACGGTATCGGCCTGCAGTCGCAGCCGCTGCTGGTGCCGATCACACTCGCCGTGGGCGAGCGCGAAGCCGACACCGCCGAAAGTGAAGCCGAAACGTTGGCGGCGCTCGGCTTCGAGGTGACCCGTGCCGGTCCCGGATCGCTGCACGTGCGCAGTATTCCAGCGCTGTTGGCGCATGCCGAACCGGAGGGGCTGCTGCGCGATGTGCTGACCGACCTGCGCGAGCACGGCCAGAGCCGCCGCGTGGCCAGCGCACGTGACGAACTGCTGTCGACCATGGCCTGTCACGGTGCGGTGCGTGCCAACCGGCGCCTGACCGTGCCGGAAATGAACGCGCTGCTGCGCGACATGGAAATCACCGAACGGTCTGGCCAGTGCAACCACGGCCGGCCGACCTGGGCCCGTTTTTCGCTGGCGGAGATCGACCGCTGGTTCCTGCGCGGACGTTGAGGGGAGCATCGATGCGTTATCGGGGAATGGGCGGCCTGCTGGCCGCCTTGCTGTTGGCCGCGTGCAGTCCGGCAACACCGCCGGCGCCGAAGGTTACCGAAGATCCGGCCTATGCGGCCGCGCAGCAGCAATGGCGGGTGGCCCGCTACCAGGACCTGACCCGGCCCGATGGCTGGACGGCCCTGGTCGGCCTGCACTGGCTGCAGAACAAATCACACTTCGTCGGCAGTGGTGCCACCAACGGCATCCGCCTGACGGTTGGCCCGGACAAGCTGGGCCTGCTGCGTCGCGAGGGCAGCCAGTGGTGGTTCACGCCCGAAGCCGGTGTGGATGTCAGCCATGATGGCCAGCCGGTGCGCGGCCGCATCCGCATCGACACCGACAAGGATCCGCAGCCAACCCTGTTGGCCTTCGACGGTGGCAGGGGCCAGCTCAGCATCATCCGGCGCGGGCCGCGCGATGCGCTGCGGGTCAAGCATGCCGATGCGCCGGCGCGCCGTGATTTCGCCGGGCTGGAGTACTGGCCGGGTGGCCCGGACTGGCAGGTGCAGGCACGCTTCATCCCGCATCCGGTGGGCAAGACCCTGCCCATTGTCGACATCACCGGCCTGACCACCGAGATGCCCAATGCGGGCGCGGTCGAATTCGAACGCGACGGCCGCACATGGCGGCTGGAGGCGATCGGAGCCACCGGGCAGCCGCTGTTCCTGATCTTTGCCGACCGCACCAGTGGCCGCGGCAGTTATCCGGCCGGGCGCTACCTGGATACCGATGCGCCGGCAGCCGACGGCACGCTACGCATCGATTTCAATCATGCCTACAACCCGCCGTGTGCATTCACCGCCTATGCCACGTGCCCGCTGGCGCCGCCGGAAAACCGGCTGGACCTGCGCATGGAAGCGGGCGAGAAGGCCTACCACCTGTCTGAAGGAGAGGGCTGAGATGCCGTTGAAGGGACTGTTCCGTGCAACGCTGCTGATGGCAGCGTTTGCAATCGCACCGCTGGCACCGGCGCGCAATGCACCGGCCACCGACGCCGCGGCCACGGCGGCGGCCAAGCCGCCGGTGCCGCTGCTGTGGAAGGTGACCGGCCCGGGTGATTCACGCGTATACCTGCTTGGATCCTTCCACCTGTTGAAACCGCAGGACTACCCGCTGTCGCCCGATGTCGAGCAGGCCTTCGAGGCCTCGCAGCGGGTCGTGTTCGAACTGTCGCCGGAGGACATGCAGTCGCCGCAGCTGGCCAGCCGCATGGTGCAGGCTGCCGTGCGCACCGATGGCAGCGAGCTCAAGCGCGATCTCGACGCGGCCACCTGGCAGAAGCTGCAGGCGTTCGCATCCGAGAACAAGCTTCCGTTGGCACAGATGCAGGGCATGAAGCCCTGGTTCGTCGGCCTGAGCATTTCGGTCGGGCAGATGCAGAAGATGGGCCTGGACCCGGCGCTGGGCCTGGACCGTCATTTCATGGAGCGCGCGCAGAAGACCGGCCGCAGGACCGCTGGGTTGGAAGACATCGATACCCAGATCGGCATGCTCGACGGCATGACCGTGCAGGAGCAGCGACAGATGCTGTCCGAGGCGCTGGATCAGGCGGGCAAGGGCGATGAGCAGGCGCGCCAGCTGCATGATGCCTGGCGGCGAGGCGATGAGCGCGTGTTGTGGACGAAGATGGCCGCGGAAATGCGCCAGCAGTACCCGCAGCTTTACCAGCGCATCAACACCGGGCGCAACGATGCGTGGGTACCGAAGCTGCTGCCGTACCTGCAGGCCGGGCAGGGTGGCACGCTGGTGGTGGTCGGTACGCTGCACCTTCTGGGCGGTGACGGCGTGGTCGAGAAGCTGAAGGCGAAGGGCTACAAGGCCGAACGCGTATGCACGGGGTGCAAAGCGAAACGTTGATGCTCCGCCGGGGGCACAAAACAAAGCGGCGCGCCATTGGGCGCGCCGTTTTCGTATCCGCCGGTACATCGGCTCAGCGGCGGGTCTTGCCGCCGGTGCCGGTACCGGGTTCGTTGGGCTTGTTGCCGGTGCCGGTACCGGTGCCACCCGGTCGCGGACCACCGAAACCGGTGCCCATGCTGCGCTGGAATTCCTGCCACAGCTCCAGGTTGCGCTCGGTCAACTGGTTCATCATCGCCCACGGGGTCTGGCCCAGCAGGTTGCCCATCTGCTGGCGGAACTGCTGCTGCTGGTCGAGGAAGACCTGCATGCTGCGCTCCAGGTAGTTGCCCATGAAGCCCTGCAGGGAATCGCCGTAGAAGCGGATCAGCTGGCTCAGCAGCTGGGTGGACAGCATCGGTTCGCCGTCCTGTTCCTGGTCGGCGATGATCTGCAGCAGGACCGAACGGGTGAGGTCGTCGCCGCTCTTGGCGTCACGGACTTCGAAGTCTTCACCGTCCAGGATCAGCTGGCGCACGTCCTCGATGGTGATGTAGCTGGAGATCTCGGTGTCGTAGAGACGGCGGTTCGGATACTTCTTGATGATGCGGGTCGCAGCCATTGAAGCGGTCACTCGTCACAGTAGATGCGAAGCATGGCGCAGTGCAGCAGCCGTTGCAACCGCCTCAGCCCCCGCCAGGCTTGGCTTTCACAGGGGATCATGTTGCGCAACAAGGGTTTGCGTGCTGCGCAGCATGACCATCGGCAGGGGCGGCGGGCGTGCGCCGCCGAGGCCGCCACGGCCGCCGGCGCGGCTTACCAACCCATATGGTGGCCGCCATTGATGTCCAGGTTGCTGCCGGTGATCCACGAGGCTTCCTCCGCCACCAGGAAGGACACCCCGTAAGCGATTTCCTCCGGCTTGCCGAGGCGCCCGGTGGGAATGTCGGCGACGATCTTGGCGCGCACTTCTTCCGGCACCGCCATCACCATGTCGGTCGCGACGTAGCCGGGCGAAATGGTGTTGACGGTAATGCCGAAGCCGGCGTTCTCGCGTGCCAGCGAGATGGTGAAGCCGTGCATGCCGGCCTTGGCCGCCGCGTAGTTGGCCTGGCCGTACTGGCCCTTCAGGCCGTTGATCGAACTGATCTGGATGACCCGGCCCCAGCCGCGGCGGCGCATGCCCTCGATGACCGGGCGGGTGACGTTGAACACCGAATTGAGGTTGGTGTTGATCACATCGTGCCACTGGTCCGCGCGCATGCGATGGAACGTGGTGTCGCGGGTGATGCCCGCGTTGTTGACCAGGATCTCGACCGGGCCCAGCTCGGCCTCGACGGCGCGCACCAGCGCTTCGGCGCTGCCTGGATCGGAGACATCGCCCGGGAAGATCGACACGCTGTAGCCGCGTTCGGTCATTGCCTGCTGCCAGGCGCGGGCCTTGGCCTCGTCGCGGTAGTTGGTGGCGACCCGGTGGCCCTGGTCGGCCAGGCGTTGGCAGATGGCGGTGCCGATGCCGCCGGTTCCGCCGGTGACCAGTGCGACGCGAGATGTCATGGAGTGTTGTCCGGGTGTCGGGTGGGGGAAGGGGGATTCTGCAACATCGGCGCGGAAAGTGCGCCGGCTGGCAACAGGATGTCGGTCCGCGGCAGTCGTGCCGGGTCGAAGGCCTGCCGAGCGGTGGCCAGCAGCGTATCCAGGTCGTGCGCAGGTTCCAGCGCCCCAGGTGCCTGGCCGAGCAGCTTCCAGAGCTGGCGCAGCACGGGCAGCGGGTGCGAACTGTCCACCGGCAGCGCCGCCAGCGACTTGGACAGTTTGTGGCCCGGCGCATCCAGCAGCAGCGGCAGGTGCCAGTAGCGCGGCACCGCCAGCCCCAATGCCTGCTGCAGCAGGATCTGCCGCGCCGTGGAGTCGAGCAGGTCGGCGCCGCGCACCACTTCGGTCACTCCTTGCGCGGCGTCATCGACCACCACCGCCAACTGGTAGGCCCAGCAGCCATCGGCGCGGCGCAGCACGAAGTCGCCGACTTCGGCGTGCACGTCCTGCTGCTGCGGGCCGCGCAGGCCATCGTCGAAGTGCACGATGCTGCCCGGTGGCACGCGGAAGCGGACGGCAGGGTCCGGTCGAAGTTGCCGGGCGACGCAACGATGGTGGATGCCGCCGTTGGCGGCCAGGTCGCTGCGGCTGCAGTGGCAGACAAAGGCCTGGTCGCTGGCCAGCAGCACGTCCAGCGCGGCCTGGTAGGCCTCGCCGCGGGTGCTCTGCCAGAGGATCGGGCCATCGTGGACCAGGCCGAACGCTGCCAGCGCCCGCAGCTGTGACTCGGCGGCGCCGGGCACGGTGCGTGGTGGATCGACGTCTTCGATGCGCAGCCGCCACAGGCCGCCGTTATGTCGCGCGAGCAGCCAGCTGCCGAAGGCGGCGAGCAGGGATCCGGGATGGAGCAGGCCGGTCGGCGAGGGCGCGAAACGACCGCAGGGAATAGGGGAGGTCATGCTGGCTGAATCGTCGGTCAGGTTGGCGCTTGAATTCAAGCTGACCACACCGCAAATTGACCGGTATCGACCCCTTCCGAGCCGGATTTTCCCATGTTTACCCGCATTGCCCTGTTCCTGGCGACCAACTTCGCGGTCCTGATTCTCGCCAGCATCGTGATGTCGTTGCTCGGGGTCAATCCAAGCCAGATGAGCGGCCTGCTGGTCATGGCCGCGATCTTCGGCTTCGGTGGCTCCTTCATCTCGCTGCTGCTCTCCAAGTGGATGGCCAAGCGCTCCACCGGTGCGGTGGTGATCACCGAGCCGCGCAACCAGACCGAGCGCTGGCTGCTGGCCACCGTCGAGCGCCAGGCCAAGGCGGCCGGTATCGGCATGCCCGAAGTAGCGGTGTACGAAGGCCCGGAGATCAACGCCTTCGCCACTGGCGCCAACCGCAACAACGCGCTGGTGGCGGTGTCCACCGGCCTGCTGCACAACATGAGCGAAGACGAGGCCGAAGCGGTGCTGGGCCACGAGATCGCCCACGTCGCCAACGGTGACATGATCACCATGGCGCTGCTGCAGGGCGTGCTGAACACCTTCGTGATCGTGCTGGCCCGCGTGGTCGGCGGCATCATCGACAGCGCGCTGTCGGGTAACCGCGAAGGCGGCGGCCGTGGCTTCGCCTATTACATCATCGTGTTCGTGCTGGAGATGGTGTTCGGCCTGTTCGCCACCATGATCTCGATGTGGTTCTCGCGCCACCGCGAGTTCCGCGCCGACGCCGGCGGTGCCTCGCTGGCCGGCCGCCAGAAGATGATCGCCGCGTTGGAGCGGCTGCAGCTGAACCACGGCCAGAGCACGCTGCCGACCCAGATTGCCGCTTTCGGTATTGCTGGTTCGACGGCGAAGAAGCTGTTCATGAGCCATCCGCCGCTGGAAGAGCGCATCGCCGCGCTGCGGGCGTCGACGGTGGCGTAAGTCTCCGTACTTCTACGGTAGTGCAGGAACGCCTGGCCCCGCGCCGGGCGTTTTTGTTTGCGCGGTGCATTGCTGATGCCGGATCGTGCCCGGCGGATCGTTTCCGCGCCTGCGGGGAGGTGTCACTTTCTTTGCTCGTGCAAAGAAAGTAACCAAAGAAACACGCCGCCAGGGCGCGAGCCGACGTGCTGCGCACGCCGGTACCCTACGCTCCTCGGCCCGTCGAGGGACGGTGCGGGAACTCGCTGCGCTCAGACACCCGCACCTCTTCGCCCTCGCCGGACCTGCGGTGCTCGGCTCGCTTGAAGGCGGACTGGAAAATCAAGATCAAGGGCAACAGCATCCACGCATGGCGTGGATCTACTGGGTGCAGCTGTGGCATTTGACCTTGGGTCCGCCTTGAGCGAGCCGAGCATCGCAGGGGAATCAGGGGCGAAGAGGCGCCGGTGTCTGAGCGCAGCGAGTTCGGCGCCGTCCCCTGATTCACCGAGAAGCGCAGGGTACCGGCGCGTAGCGACGGCTCGCGGCTGGCGGAGCGTTTCTTTGGTTACTTTCTTTGCGCGCAAAGAAAGTGACACCCCTCCGCGGTCGCGGAAATGACTCTCCGTGCGCACAAACGAAAACGGCACCCTCGCAGGTGCCGTCTCCATGAACCGCATTACGCGAAACCTCAGAACTTCGCGTCGAACTCCGCCGCGTAGCCAGTGTTCACCAGCACCTTCTGCAGCGACTCGGCCACCTTCAGGTTGCCGGCAACGATCTGGTGGGTCTCCGGGCCACGGTTGTCCATCCGGCCCAGGGTCGCGCCCTTGAAGTCGCAGACCTTGCCACCCGCCTCGCGGACCAGCAGCAGGCCGGCAGCGATGTCCCACGCCTTCACGCCGGCTTCGAAATAGGCGTCGGCGCGGCCGCAGGCCACGTAGGCCAGGTCCAGCGCGGCCGAACCGGTGCGGCGGATGTCCTCAGCCTGGACCAGCAGGGTGTCGACCGACTTCAGCTGCGCGCTGGCGCGGCTGCGTTCGCGCGGGGCGAAGCCGGTGTGGATCATCGTGCCTTCCAGATCCTTGCGGTCGGCCACGCGGATGCGGCGGTCGTTCAGCACGGCGCCGGCGCCACGGCTGGCGGTGAACAGTTCATTGCGCAGCGGATCGAAGATGACGGCATCGGTCGGCTCGCCGTTCTCGACCAGGGCGATCGACACGCAGTAGTGCGGCACGCCGCGCAGGTAGTTGCTGGTGCCATCCAGCGGGTCGATGACCCACATCTGGCGGCGCTCGCCCTGCACGCCACCTTCTTCACCGAAGATGCCGTAATCCGGGTAGGCGCGCTTGAGTTCCTTGACGATGACCTTTTCCGCGTCCGCATCCACTTCGCTGGCGTAGTCCATCCGGCCCTTCTGCACCACGTTCAGTGCCTCGAGCTTGTTGATGTTGCGCAACAGGACGTTGCCGGCGAGGCGGGCGGCCTTGACCATGACGGTGACGGCGGGTTTCTGCATGGCGTGGGCTCCCGGAAAGGCAGAAGAGATGGACTGGCGGGGGAAAAGAGCGGGTCCGGCGCAGTGGCCGGCCGCACAGTTTACCATTGGTCATCGTCCAGCTCGACCTTTTCCCTGTTCATGTCCCAGTTTCCCGCCGCCACCCGCCTCCGATTCGTCCTGGTCGGTACCCAGCACCCCGGCAACATGGGGGCTGCCGCCCGCGCCCTGAAGACCATGGGCCTGGCCCGCCTGGTGCTGGTCGCCCCCGAAAAGCCGCTGGACGAGGAGGCCTTCCGCCGCTCGGCCGGTGCCGAAGACGTGCTGGGGGACGCTCCGGTGGTGGCTACCCTGGCCGAGGCCGTGGCGGATTGCCGCCTGGTACTGGGTTGCACGGCCCGTGCCCGCCGCGTCCAGCTGGAGGAGTACCTGCCGGCCGATGCCGCTGCCCGTGCGGTGGCCAAGGCGGGCGAAGGTGCCGAGGTCGCACTGGTATTCGGCCGCGAGCGCACCGGCCTGACCAACGAGGAGCTGCAGCTCTGCCACGCCGCAGTGCACATCCCGTCAGACCCGGAGTTCAGCTCGCTCAACCTGGCCGCCGCCGTGCAGGTGCTGGCGTACGAAACGCGCATGCAGCTGCTGGGCGCGCAGCCGGCCGCCGACGCCGAGCCGGGCTTCCGCGAACAGGCCGCCAGCCATGAGCAGATGGAGAGCTTCTTCGCCCAGCTCGGCGACACCCTGGACGAGATCGATTTCCACAAGGGCCGCGCGCCGGAATCGGCGATGCGCAAGCTGCGCCGCCTGTTCCTGCGCAGCGAGCCGAGCGAGCAGGAAGTGCGCCTGTTGCGCGGCATCCTCGCCGATACCCAGCGCATGGCGCGTCTGGCCCAGGCCGGCAGCAAGGACAGCTGACGACGTTCTCATTTTTTCGGGTAGTCTGTCTGGATACCCAGGGGGGATGACGTCTGTGTCGGGTCTGCGAAAGGCAATGCAGGGGGGACTGCTGAGCCTGGCCATGGTCCTGCTGGCCGGAGCCGTGCATGCGGCACCGGATCCGGTGCTGGTGCTGGGCCGGATCAGCGATGACCCCCAGGCTCACTACGAGCAGCTGCAACCCCTGCTGGACTACGTGGTGGCGCGCATGCATGACGTCGGCATCCAGGAGGGGCGGGTACTGATGGCCCGCGACCCGCAGCAGATGGCCAGCTATCTGCGGCGGGGACGGGTCGACTGGGTCACGGAAACCTCCGGTACGGCGGTGGCACTGGGCCAGCGCAGTGGTGCGCGGCCGCTGCTGTTGACCGAGCGCAACGGGGTGCGCGAATACCAGACGGTGTTCTTCGTGCGCAGCGACAGTCCCATCCAGCGGGTGCAGGATCTGCGCGGCCATCGCCTGGCCCTGCAGAACACGGCATCCACCAGCGCCTACCTGGTACCGGTGATGACTCTGCTGAACCATGGCCTGTCGCCGCAGATCCTGGCCGGGGTCTGGGACGTGCCAGGGCGTGACAGCGTGGGGTATGTGTTCGCGCGCAGCGAGTTGAACATCGCGACGTACGTGCACAAGGGGATGGCGGATGTGGGGGCGGTGAGCAGCGTGGACTGGAACGACGAGCGGCGGGTGCCGGCTGCATTCCGGCGCGATTTCCGCGAACTGCTGCGCACCGAACCCTATCCGCGTGCGGTGGAGATGGTCCGCGCCGACCTCGATGCCCGGGTGCGCGACCGCCTGCAGGAAGTCCTGCTGCAGGCCGCCAGCGACCCGCAGGCACAGGGCGCGTTGCATCGGTTTTTTGGCACTTCCGGTTTCCACCGTGTCGATGCGCATGCGCAGCAGCGGTTGGATGAATTGAAACAAGGATTGACGCGCGTGCGGATGGAAGTGGAATGAAGTGGCTCGGCTCGGGGATGCAGGCCCGGTTCCTGCTGGCGATGGGCGGAGCGATGGTCGTGGTGGTCGCCATCCTGGCGGTGCTGCTGGGGCGCCAGACGGCGATGCAGAGCGAGGTGCGCACCCTCAGCGGTGGCGTCATCCATGAATTGTTCGACCGCAGCGTGCGCAGCCGCGGCGAGGCGATGGCACGCGAGTTGTCCGATGCGCTGGCCAACCCGCTGTATTACCGCGACCTGGACCAGGTCGGCGTGCTGGTGCGCAGCACGGCGCGACAGCCGGTGGTGCGCTATGTACTGGTGTTCGACGAGCGTGGCCGGCTGGTGCACGACGGCTCGGTCGAGGTCCCGG
The DNA here is from genome assembly GCF_059369555.1 of Stenotrophomonas sp. YJH_SMC_21. Lineage (NCBI taxonomy): Bacteria > Pseudomonadati > Pseudomonadota > Gammaproteobacteria > Lysobacterales > Lysobacteraceae > Stenotrophomonas > Stenotrophomonas sp. YJH_SMC_21. The sequence continues at coordinate 287,531 of NZ_JCAFSU010000002.1, read as the reverse complement.
GATTCGGCCAGCCGATGGCCGATCCCCTGGCGCCCAAGGCTGCGGCGGCGCAGGCCTTGCTGGTGCAGGAATCGCCGAAGGTGCTGGACAACACGATGCCGATCATGGTCGGCAACCAGCGCATCGGCGGCGTCCGCGTCGGCATGGCGCTGGACGAAGTACAGCAACGCGAGCAGGCGGCCAACGCCACCCTTGGCGAGCGCCTGCAACTGGTCGGCAGCCGCCACCTGGGTTGGTTGCTGCTGATGCTGGGGTTGCTGGTGGTGATCGGCGTGGTGGTGATCCTGTACGTGCAGCGCACGCTGGTCGCGCCGATCCGCGATCTGGCCGCGGCCGCGCGCCGCATCGAGGCCGGTGACTACCAGACGCCCCTGGCCGAGAACACCCGTGACGACGAAGTGGGTGAGCTGGTGCGCGGCTTCGCCCGCATGCGCGATGCGATCGCCCGCCATGACCGTGAAGTGCGGCGCATGGCCTATACCGACGCGCTGACCGGGCTGACCAACCGGCTGGCATTCCGCGAAGCGCTGGACCATCGGCTGATGGCCGCGCGTGCCGCCAATCACCGGTTGGGCCTGCTGTTCGCCGACATCGACGATTTCAAGCGGGTCAACGACACGCTTGGCCATGAGGCCGGTGACGAGGCGTTGCTGCAGTTCGCACAGCGCATCGGCCGCGCCGTTGCGGAGGCAGGCGGCGACGAGGCCCTGCTGGCCCGCTTCGGCGGTGACGAGTTCGTGATCCTGGTGGGCGACGGTGATGTGGCCGCCAACGCGCGGCTGCTGGCCGAAGTGCTGGTGCGCGAGCTGGGCAGGCCGCTGGTGGTGCAGGGCAGGGAGCTGTTCCTGGGCACCTCGATCGGCGTGACCCTGTTCCCCGACGATGCGGCCGATGCGACCACCCTGTTGAAAAACGGCGACATCGCCATGTACCAGGCGAAGATGGCCGGCAAGAACTGCTATCGCTACTACAGCCGGGCGATGGACCACGCGGTCGAACGTCGCGTGCATATGGAACAGGAGCTGCGCGGCGCCTGGGAGCGAGGCGAACTGCGCCTGGCCTACCAGCCGATCTTCCGCATGCGCGACCGCCGCATGGTCGGCGTCGAAGTGCTGCTGCGCTGGCAGCATCCGACCCTGGGCACGATACCGCCATCGGTGTTCATCGAGGTGGCCGAGCAGAGTGGTCTGATCGAGATCATCGGCCCGAAAGTACTGCGTGCGGCCTGCATGGAGGCCTCGCAGTGGCCGCGCGGGGCGGCCGGGGACGACCTGTTCGTGTCGGTGAACGTGTCACCGCGGCAGCTGCGCGGCGGCGAACTGCCGGCGCTGGTCGCGCAATGCCTGCATGAGTCCGGGCTGCCAGCGTCGCGCCTGCATCTGGAGCTGACCGAGACCGCGGTGATCGGTGACGAGATGGTCGCCGCGCAGCTGCTGGACAAGCTGCACCGCACCGGCGTGAAGGTATGGCTGGACGACTTCGGCACCGGCTTCTCCGGGCTCAGTCATCTGCGCCAGGTGCCGGTGGACGGCGTGAAGATCGACAAGAGCTTCGTGGCCGACATGCAGCGTGATCCCGACGACCTCGCATTGACCACGGCGATCATCGCCATGGCCCACGCGCTGGGCATCACGGTGGTGGCCGAGGGCATCGAGCAGCAGGCGCAGTTCGAACTGCTGGCGCAGCGCGGCTGCGATCTGGGGCAGGGCTACTGGCTGAGCCACCCGGTCACCGCCACCGAAGTGGTGCGGATGATCGAATCGGGCGTTTGACCGATTGACGTTGTGCCGGGGGTCATCCCTTTTCCGCAGGAAAAGGGATCTGACCCCGCTACGGAATTACACCGGGCGCTTGCTCGGGTCGCCGGGCAGTTCGCGCACCAGCTTCGGGACCAGATAGCCGGACAGGCGCGCGGTCAACCCGGCAATCAATGCCTTGGCCCGGGTGTCGTCCACTTCGAAGTGGGCCACGCCCTCGACCCGGTCCAGCTGGTGCAGGTAGTAGGGCAGCACGCCGGCGGCGAAGCTGCGCTCGCTCAGGTCCTGCAGGGCCTGCACGCTGTCGTTGACCCCGCGCAGCAGCACCGCCTGGTTCAGCAGCTGGGCGCCGATGCCGCGCAGGCGGGCCATCGCCGCGTCCACGCTGGCGTCGAATTCGTTGGCGTGGTTGGCGTGGACCACGATGGCCAGCGGCCACGGCAGGCCACCCAGCCAGGCCAGCAGTTCCTCGTCCACGCGCTCGGGCAGCACGATCGGCAGCCGGGTATGGATGCGCAGGCGGCGGATATGCGGGATCGCGCGCAGGGCGTCGGTCAGCTCGACCAGCTTGTGCGTGGCCAGCGACAGCGGGTCACCGCCGGACAGGATCACCTCGTCGATGTCCGGGTCGGCGGCGATGGCGGCTACGGCCTCCTGCCAGCCGCCCTTGGCAGCGTTTTCCGCGCCATAGTCGAAGTGGCGGCGGAAGCAGTAGCGGCAGTTGATCGCACAGCTGCCCGTCGCCACCAGCAGGGCGCGGCCACGGTACTTCTGGATGACGCCGGTGGCCTTCTTGGCCGCACCATCACCCACCGCATCGAAGCTGAACCCGGGCGCCGGGCGCATTTCCTCGTCGATCGGCAGCACCTGCCGCAGCAGCGGATCGGCCGGATCGCCCTTGCGCATGCGGGCCACGAACCCCTCCGGCACGCGCAGCGCGAACTGGGCCATGGCCGCTTCGGAGACGCCCAGTGCCGCCGGGTCCAGCTGCAGCCGGGCCAGCAGCGCCTGCGGGTCGCGCAGTGCCTGGCGCCAGAGCTGCTGCCAGCGCGCGGGCGCGCCTGGCGACTGGGGCCGGGGGAAGGCGGAAAGCTGCATGGAGAGGGGGCCTGCGGTTATCATGGGGGCAGAAAAACAGTCGCCCACCGGCATCCGGTGGGCTTTCCATTCTAACGGCTCGCCGCACCCGCGGCGTTTTTGCCACTCAGGAGTTTACGCATGGCCAGCTACGGCATGAACGACGTCAAGAACGGGATGAAGATCCTGGTCAACAACCAACCGGCCGTCATCATCGACACCGAATACGTCAAGCCGGGCAAGGGCCAGGCCTTCACCCGCGTGAAGTACCGCCTGATCAAGGACGGCCGTACCCAGGAAGTGACCATGAAGTCGACCGACTCGCTGGATGCAGCCGACGTCGTCGATACCGACATGAACTTCATGTACAGCGACGGCGAGTACTGGCACTTCATGGACCCGGAATCCTTCGAGCAGGTCCAGGCCACCAAGGCCGGCATGGGCGGCGCCGAGAAGTGGCTGAAGGGAGAGGAGTCCTGCGTGGTCACCCTGTGGAACGGTGAGCCGATCTTCGTGCAGCCGCCGAACTTCGTCGAGCTGAAGATCACCGAAACCGATCCGGGCGTCCGTGGCGACACCTCGGGCGGCGGCGGCAAGCCGGCCACGCTGGAAACCGGCGCCGTGGTCCGCGTGCCGCTGTTCGTGAACCAGGACGAAGTGATCCGCGTCGACACCCGTTCGGGCGAATACTCCGCACGCGTCAAGTAATCCGGCGCAGCCGGATTACGATAGTGCCGGCCGCTGGCCGGATACGCGCCATCGCGTTCGCGCTGGCGCTCCCATGATCTGCTTCGGCAGATCATGGGCCCCGCTTCACGGGTCTCCAGACCCCGCCGCTTCGCGGCAGCCCCTGACTCAGGGGCGTGTCCCCCAGAAGTATCTCGCCGCCCCCCAGCCAGTGAGCCCGCATGAGCGATAGCCCGCACCTCCCCGAAGCCTGCGACCTGCTCATCGAAGCCGGTTACGTCGTTCCGATCGAGCCGCATGCGGTGGTGCTGGAAGACCATGCCGTTGCCGTGCGTGGCAGCGAGATCGTGGCCATCCTGTCGCGTGCCGAGGCGCGCGCACGGTTCCGCGCCACCCAGGTGGTCAGCCGCCCCGAGGCGGCGCTGATGCCGGGCCTGGTCAATGCGCACACGCACAACCCGATGACCCTGCTGCGCGGCGTCGCCGACGACCTGCCGCTGATGACCTGGCTGCAGCAGCACATCTGGCCGGTGGAAGCGGCGGTGATCGGCCCCGAATTCGTCGCCGACGGCACCACCCTGGCCATCGCCGAGATGCTGCGCGGCGGCACCACCTGCGCCAACGAGAACTACTTCTTCGGCGATGTGCAGGCCGCCGTCTACAAGAAGCATGGTTTCCGCGCGCTGGTCGGCGCGGTCATCATCGATTTCCCCACCGCCTGGGCCAAGACCGACGACGAGTACTTCGCCAAGGCCGGTGAACTGCATGACCAGTGGCGCACCGATCCACTGATCGGCACCGCGTTCGCGCCGCATGCGCCGTATACGGTCAACGATGCCAACTTCGAGCGGGTGCGGATGCTGTCCGACCAGCTCGACATGCAGGTGCACCTGCACACCCACGAGACCGCGCAGGAGATCAACGATTCGATCAAGCTGCATGGCCAGCGCCCGCTGGCGCGGCTGGATCGCCTCGGCCTGGTCAATGACCGCCTGATCGCGGTGCACATGACCCAGCTGACCGATGCGGAAATCCACCTGTGCGCCGAGCGTGGCGTCAGCGTGGTGCACTGTCCGGAATCGAACCTGAAGCTCGCCTCCGGTTTCTGCCCGGCCTGCGCCCTGCAGCGTGCTGGCGTGAATCTGGCGATCGGCACCGACGGCTGCGCCAGCAACAACGACCTGGACATGTTCAGCGAGAACCGCACCGCGGCGATCCTGGCCAAGGCCGTGGCCGATGACGCCACCGCGCTGGACGCTGCGACCACGCTGCGCGCGTCCACCCTGGGCGGTGCCCGCGCGCTGGGCTTCGGCGAGCGCATCGGTTCGATCGAAGTCGGCAAGCAGGCCGACCTGGTCTGCGTCGACCTGTCCGCACTGGAAACCCAGCCGCTGCACAACGTGCTGTCGCAGCTGGTGTACGCCACCGGCCGCCAGCAGGTCAGCGACGTCTGGATCGCCGGCAAGCCGAAGCTGGTGCAGCGCGAGCTGGTCGGCATGGACCTGCCGGGCATCATCGCCAACGCGCGCCAGTGGCGCGAGCGCATCCGTCATATCCGCGCCTGAACCCCGGCGCCGCAAGGACTCCCTCATGACTGCCCCCCACGCTTCCTCCAATTTCGATCAGGCCGAGCTGGACAAGTTCGCCGCGCTGGCCAACCGCTGGTGGGACGCTGACGGCCCGCAGAAGCCGCTGCATGCGCTGAACCCGGTGCGCCTGAAATACGTGGCCGACCGCGTTCCGCTGCGCGGCGCACGCGTACTCGACATCGGTTGCGGTGGCGGCCTGTTGAGCGAAGCGCTGGCCCAGGCCGGCGCCGACGTCACCGCCATCGACCTGGCCCCGGAGCTGGTCAAGGTCGCGCGCCTGCATGCGCTGGAAAGCGGCGCCAAGGTCGATTACCGGGTGCAGGCCGCCGAGGACCTGGCCGCCGAGCAGCCGGGCAGCTTCGATGTGGTGACCTGCATGGAAATGCTGGAGCACGTGCCAGACCCGGGCGCGATCATCGAGGCCTGCAAGCGCCTGCTGAAGCCGGGCGGCCACCTGTTCCTGTCGACCATCAACCGCACCGCTGCCGCCTTCGCAGTGGCGATTGTCGGTGCCGAGTACGTGGCGCGGCTGCTGCCCAAGGGCACGCACCACTACCAGGAATTCATCAAGCCGGCCGAGCTGGCGCGCTGGCTGCGCGAGGCCGACATGCAGCTGGTGGACGTCAGCGGCATGGCCTACGAGCCGTGGCGCAACCACGCCCGCCTGAGCAGCCGCACCGACATCAACTACCTGGCCTACGCGGTCAAGCCGGCATGACCTCCGCCCGCTTCCCACGTGCGGTGCTGTTCGACCTGGATGGCACGTTGCTGGACAGCGCGCCGGACTTCGTCGCCACCTGCAACGCGATGCTGGCCGAACGTGGTCGTGCACCCATCGATCCGGCCGCACTGCGCCCGGTGGTGTCGAAGGGCTCGCGGGCGATGGTCTCGGCCGCGTTCCCGGACCTGGATGCCGCTGCGCGCGATGCACTGATCCCGGAATTCCTGCAGCGCTATGAAGCGTTGATCGGCCAGCACGCAGTGCTGTTCGACGGCGTGGCCGGCATGCTTGCCGCGCTGGATGAGGCCGGTACGGTGTGGGGCATTGTTACCAACAAGCCTGAATACCTGGCGCGCTTGATCCTGCCGCAGCACGGCTGGCAGCAGCGCTGTGCAGTACTGGTCGGTGGTGACAGCCTGGCCGAACGCAAGCCGCACCCGCTGCCGCTGCTGCACGCTGCGCAGGCCATTGGCATTGCCGCCGAAGACTGCGTGTACGTGGGTGACGACGAGCGCGACATCATCGCCGCACGCGCTGCCGCCATGCCGTCGGTGGCGGCGCTGTGGGGCTACCGCCTGCACAGCGACGACCCGCTGGCCTGGCAGGCCGACGTGCTGGTCGAGAACGCCGAACTTCTGCAACTGGCCAGTCTCTGGCCGACCCGGCCGGCAGCCCCGGCCCAGCCGTAAGGAATCACGTAGTGAGCAGTACCGCGCTGGACAGTTTCCTCGACAAGTGGCGCAGCCGTTGGCCGGAATGGTCGGTGGCCGCCCCGTTCGTGGCCGAATCGCAACGCGAGCTTGCCGTGGCGTGGTTCGCGCTGCTGCAGGAGTTCGACGACATGCTCAATACCGGCGGCGATCCGCTGCCGGCCGATGCCAAGCTGGCATGGTGGGGCGAGGAGCTGCGCAGCTGGGCCGGGCATCGTTCGCGCCATCCACTGGGCCGTCTGCTGGAGCCGGTGCGTGCGCCGTGGGCGCAGTTGGCCGAGGCGCTGCCGGATCTGGTTGAAGCACGCACCGTCGCGCTGGACGCCGCCAGTGCCGAGCGTGCGCTGGCCAACTACGCTGAAGCCGTGGCTGCGGTCGAGGCGGCCTTGTTCGCGGACAAGCCGCGCACCGGTGCCGGTCGCGCGGTGCAGTTGCAGACCCTGGCCCAGCGCCTGCAGGATGCCGGCGTGGCCGCTGTACCGCGCAGCCTGCTGGATGGTGATGCCAGCACGGCTGCACAGCGCTGGGCGCAGCATCTGTTGAAGGGCTGGGACACGCGCGTGCCCGGCCCGCGCCCGCGCCGTGTGTGGTCCAGCCTGGCGCGCGCCCGCGTTGCCGCGCAGGCCGCAGGCAAGCCGATTGAAGCGACCCCGGTGCGCACCTTGTTGCGCGTGTGGTGGGCCGCGCGCGGTTGATCGATCGGCGCTGTTGACTGCTTCTGGTGGCTGCGGACCTTGGTCCGCACGCTCTGTGAGGTTGTGCCGACCAAGGTTGGCACCCACCAAAGCGCATTGCGCGCGTTACTTGCGTTCCAGCACCAGCAGCGGATCGATACGGGTATCGAACCAGTTCATGCCCCAATGCAGGTGCTGGCCGGTGGCGCGGCCGGTGGCACCGACCGCGGCGATCACCTGGCCCTGCTCGACGCGGTCACCGACCTTCACGTCGATGCGCGACAGGTGCAGGAAGTTGGAGCTGACCCCGAAACCGTGGTCGAGCAGCAGCGTACCGCCGGTCAGGTACAGGTCCGGCCCGGCGAAGGTGACGATGCCGGCGGCCGGTGCCTTCACCGGGGTGCCGGTCGGTACCGCGATGTCCATGCCGGAATGACCGGCACCGGGCTGCCCGTTGTACACGCGCGCATTGCCGAAGCGACCGCTGATGCGGCCCTGCACCGGCCAGATGAAGGTCTGGGTGAAGTCGGTGCGGTCGTCATCGCGGGCACGCGCGGCGGTCACCTGCGCCTGTTCGCGCTTGATCCGCTCGGCAATCGCCGGCGGCGGATTGACCGTCTTCGGCGGCACGCCGTTGACCCGCTCGGTGGGCCAGTCGCGCGGCGTCACCGCAATGGTCGCGGTCTCGCTGCCACCATCGGGGCGCTGCACCTGCACGCGCAATGGTCCCTTCTCGTCGCGGCCGATGCCGAACACCACGCTGCCGTAGCCGCTCACCCGCAGCTGGCGACCGGCGTACTGCACGCGGCTGCCGGCGGGAACCTTGCCGATCACCAGTGCGCCCTGCGACGCACTGGCCGGGAACACCACGCGGCTGTCGATCAGGCTGCCGATGGCATCCTGCGCGTGAGCCGACGGTACGCTGAGCAGGGGTGCCGCCAGCAGCAGCGCCCCGGTAAATAGAGCCGCGCGCATCAGCGGTCGTAGGTCATGCGCTGGCCGGCGGGCTCGCCCACCAGTTTGCTGCCGTCCCACACCAGCTGGCCGTTCACCCAGGTGGAGGCCACGCGCGAACGGAAGGTCGTGCCTTCGAACGGCGACCAGCCGCACTTGGACAGCACGTCCTCGCGCTTGACGGTGAACGGCACGTCTTCCACAAGCACCAGGTCGGCGAAGTAGCCTTCGCGCAGGAAGCCGCGTTCTTCCACGTCGAACAACTGTGCCGGCGCGTGGGCGAATTTCTGCACCACCTGTTCGCGGGTCAGCTTGCCTTCGTGCACGCGCTCCAGCGCGGCCACCAGCGCGTACTGCACCAGCGGCAGGCCCGACGGTGCCTGCGCGTACGGCTTCTGCTTCTCTTCCCAGGTGTGCGGCGCGTGGTCGGTGGCCAGCACGTCCAGCACGTCGTCGGCCAGCGCAGCGGTGATCGCCTCGCGGTCGGACACTTCCTTGATGGCCGGGTTGCACTTGATCAGGTTGCCCTTGGTCGCATAGTCCGGGCGCGCAAAGTGCAGGAAGTGCACGCAGGTCTCGGCGGTGATCTGCTTGCGGCTGCCGTCGGCGCGGATCAGCGGGCCCTTCTCGAACAGCGCCAGCTCGTCGGCGGTGGAGATGTGCAGCACATGCAGGCGAGTGCCGTGCTTGCGCGCCAGCGACATCGCCAGCCGGGTCGACTTGATGCAGGCCTCGCGCGAACGGATGTCCGGATGCATGTCAGGGGTCAGCGCATCGCCGTACTTTTCCTGGAAGGCCTTCAGGTTGGCATCGATCATCGGCGTGTCTTCGCAGTGCGTGATGATCGGGGTCGGGCATTCGCGGAAGATCGCATCCAGCGTTTCCGGGTTGTCCACCAGCATGTTGCCGGTCGAAGCACCCATGAACACCTTCACGCCCGGGGCCTTCTTCGGATCCAGGGCACGGATCGCGTCGAGGTTGTCATTGCTGGCGCCGTGGTAGAAGCCATAGTTGGCCCAGGCGCGGCCGCGCGCGAGCTCGTACTTGGCTTCCAGGATGGTCGAATCCAGCGTCGGCGGGTTGGTGTTGGGCATGTCCATGAAGCTGGTCAGGCCACCGGCCACGGCCGCGGCCGATTCGCTGGCGATGTCGCCCTTGTGGGTCAGGCCCGGTTCGCGGAAGTGCACCTGGTCATCGATCATGCCGGGCAGCAGCCAGCGTCCGGCCGCATCCACCACCTGCTCGCCGTCGCGCGGCGCCAGCCCGCTGCCGATCTGCGCGATGCGGCCGTTCTCGATGCGCAGGTCGCCGTCGAAGGTGCGGCCTTCGTTGACCATCCGGGCGTTGGTGATGAGGGTGGAGGACATGTCAGTGTTTTCCTGTGCAACGGCAAGAGGGGGCGTTGGGAGACTCGGGCACGGGGTCGAAGCCGCCGGGATGGAACGGGTGGCAGCGACCGAGCCGGCGTGCAGCCAGCCAGCTGCCGCGCAGCGGGCCGTGCCGCGAGATGGCTTCCATCGCGTATTCAGAACAGCTCGGCACGAAACGGCAGCGTGGCCCCAGCAAGGGGCTGATGAAGCGCTTGTAGAAGCGCAGCAAGGCAATGAGCAGGCGCGAGATCACCCAGTCATCTTATGCCAGTTGGCATGAAGGCCGCATTTGTGCAGGATGGGCCGTTGGTCGCATGTCGCCGATGGCCTGCGACCGGTACCAGCACCTGCGGGTGCTGGCCAGGTTCCGTACCGCGCAAGGCGGTCCGTGTTCGTCGGACTGCCTCCAAGGGCGCCTTGACTCCAGGACTGAATGGAGCAGGGTGCCGAGGTTGCTGCTGCGGGTCGGGTAGGCTATAAAGGCCCGCTTTCCCGGGCCCCGGGGAATCCAAGGAAGAGCGTTTCGTGGCTGCTAAAAAAACTGCAAAGAAGGCCGCAACGGCCGCCAAGAAAACCGCCAAGCCTGTTGTGAAGAAGTTGGCGGCAAAGCCCGTTGCCAGGAAATCGGCCAGCAAGCCGGCGACCAAGGCAGCGTCCTCGCAACCGGCGGCCAGGAAGGCCACCGCAAAGAAAACGCCGGTCAAGGCAACCAAGCCGGTGGCCAAGAAGGCTGCTGCGCCCGCCAAGGCCAAGCCTGCCGCTGCCAGCAAGAAGGCGCCGGTGGTGAAGAAGGCCGCCAGCAAGGCCGCGCCGGTGAAGAAGGCTGCCGCCAAGCCAGTGGCGAAGAAGGCAGCAACCAAGCCGGCGCCGAAGGCGGTGGTGAAGAAGGCTGCAGCCAAGCCGGTCGCCAAGCCCGCAGCAAAGAAGGTCGCTGCGGCCAAGCCGGTCGCCACGCCTGCCGCTGTAAAGAAGGTTGCCAAGAATGTTGCCGCGCCGGCCGTAAAGCCGACCCCGGCCCCAGTAGTGAAGTCCGCACCGAAGCCTGCTGCCAAGCCGGCTCCGGCCAAGCCTGTCCCGGCCAAGACCGTGGCAGTGGCAGCAGCCCAACCGGCCTCCAAGCCGGCCCCGGCCGCCGCTCCTGCCGCCTCGAAGGCCCCGCAATCCAAGAATCCCGTGCCCGTTTCGAAATCGCCTGCCAAAACCGCCGTGAAATCCGATTCCGCCCCGAAGACCGTGTCGCGCCCTGTCGGCAAGGTTGCCGTGGCCGTCGCCGCCCGCTCGGCGGCACCGGCCCCGCGCAGCAAGTACAAGGTGGTCGAGTACAAGACCGACGAGGCCACTGGCCGCCCGATCCTGCCGGTTGGCTACAAGCCGTCCTCGGAAGAGGAATACATGAGCCCGCTGCAGCAGGAGTACTTCCGCCAGCGCCTGCAGAACTGGCGCGCGGACCTGGTGGAAGAGTCCAAGCAGACCATCGAGAACCTGCGCGAGGAAGTGCGTGATATCGGCGACGAAGCCGAGCGTGCGACCCGCGAGACCGAGAACTCGCTGGAACTGCGTACCCGCGACCGCTATCGCAAGCTGATCGGCAAGATCGACAGCACCCTGAAGCGCCTGGAAGCGGGCGACTACGGTTACTGCGTCGACACCGGCGAGGAAATCGGCCTGGAGCGCCTGGAAGCGCGCCTCACTGCCGAACGCACCATCGACGCCCAGGAGCGTTGGGAGCACCTGCAGAAGCAGCAGGGCGACTGATTCCAGATCGTTGTCTGGTCATGCGAAAAACCCGGCCTTGGCCGGGTTTTTTGTTGGGGGATCGTTGGTAAGCGACCGTGGCTGGCACGGGCAGTTGTGGCCGTTGACTTGGGTCCGCCTTGTAGCGAGCCGAGCACCGCAGGGGAATCGGGGGCGAAGAGGCGCCGCTGTTTGAGCGCAGCGAGTTCGGCGCCGTCCCCTGATTCACCGAGGAGCGCAGGGCACCGGTGCGCAGCACCGGCTCGCGGATGGCGGCGCGTTTCTTTGGTTACTTTCTTTGCGCGCGCAAAGAAAGTGACAAACCCATTCATCGAGGGAAAGTGACGTGGCCAGTCAAACGCCCGGCGCCGCCGAACGCGCTCTCCGCAGGGTCACTGCAGATCACGCAAATTCAGTTTCCGCAGCGTCGGGTTCTTCCACGCGGTGATCCCGGCCACGCTCAGCACCGCAAACCCACCCAGCACCACTGCAGGCACCAGCCCCAGCAGACGCGCCATCGTGCCGGCATAGAACGCGCCCAGCTCGTTGGACGAACTGATGAAGATGCCGTTGATCGACGACACCCGTCCGCGCATTTCTTCCGGCGTGGCCAACTGCAGGATGGTCGAGCGGATCACCACCGAAACGCCATCGAAGGCCCCATAGAACAGCAGGATCAGCGCCGACAGCCAGAAGTGCTGCGACAGGCCGAAGCCGATCACGCACAGGCCGAACCCCGCCACCGCGAACAGCAACACGCGGCCGGCATTGCGGTGCAGCGGGTGGCGGGCCAGCCACAGGCCCACGCACACCGAACCGAGCGCCGGCATCGCGCGCAGGATGCCCAGGCCTTCGGGGCCGTGGTGCAGGATTTCGTGCAGGAAGGCCGGCAGCATCGCCACCACGCCGCCCAGCAGCACCGAGAACATGTCCAGCGCCATCGCGCCGACCATGATCCGGTTGCCGACCACGAATCGCGCGCCTTCGGCGATGCTCTTGAAGATCGGCGCGGCCGGACCGGTGTGCACCGGCTCCTCCACTTTCAGCGTGGCCAGGCAGGCCATCGCCACCAGCGCAAAGGCCGTAGCCACCGCGTAGGACAGGCCCTTGCCGCCGAAGCCGACCAGCACGCCGCCCAGCGCCGGGCCGGCCACCATGCCGGCCTGGAACACCACGGCACCCAGTCCGGCGCCACGCGCGAACTGGTCGCGGGCCAGCACGCGGGCGAACAGCGCGTTGTAGATGGGCGAAAGAAACGCACGGACCATGCCGGTGAGGGCGATGGCCGCATAGATGGGCCACACGCCCTCAAACGGCAGCCAACCCGTCGCAACGCCGGTCAGCACCAGCGCCGTGGCGATCAGCCCGGAACAGGCGACCATGCCCAGCCGACGGCGCGGCAGGTGGTCGACCAGATAGCCGGCGAACGGCGCCACGCAGAAGAACGGCAGCACCTCGGCCAGGCCGACCAGGCCCAGCGAGAACGGATTGCGGGTGACTTCGTAGATGTGCCAGCCGACGGTGACCGCCACCACCTGGTAGGACAGCATCGCGAAGATGCGGTAGGCCAGCAGCTTGGCGAAACCGGGCCGGGACAGCAGGCCCAGCGCGGTGTCTTCGGCTGTGGCAGGCTCGCTCACGACGGGTCGCGCTGCAGCTGGGCCTGCGCGGTCTCGCGGATGAAGGCCAGCATCGCCGCCACGCCGTTGCTGCGGGTGGGGGAGAGGTGACGGGCCAGGCCGATGTCCTGGATGTAGCTGGGCTCGGTGTCCAGGATTTCCTGTGCCGAGCGCCCGGAGTACACGCGCAGGGCCAGGAAGATCAGTCCGGAAACGATGGCCGAATCACTGATGGCATGGAAGCGCAGCGACTGCGCGTTGCCTTCCGGCACGATCCAGACCATCGACTGGCAGCCGAGCAGGCGGTGCTCTTCGGTCTTCCATTCGTCCGGGAAGGCGGGCAGCTTGCGGCCGAGGTCGATCAGGTACTGGTAGCGCTCGGACCAGTCGCCGAAGAAGCCGAATTCCTCGGCGATGGCGGTCTGGGCCTCGGCGGCGGTAGGTTCAAGCGGGAACGGGGAGTCGGTCACAACAGTCTCTGCAGTGGGGGCGTGGCCGGCGGGCCGGCCACGGGGCAGGGCAGGTCAGCCGCGCTTGCGCGACCAGCGCACGCCCTGCGGGGTGTCTTCCAGCACGATGCCTTCGGCGGCCAGCTGGTCGCGGATGGCATCGGAACGGGCGAAATCACGCGCTTTCTTGGCCGCAGCACGCTCGTCGATCAGGCCCTGGATGCGGGCATCGTCGCCGCCGTCGCCCGCAGCGGTACCGAACCACTGCGCCGGATCGGCCTGCAGCAGGCCCAGCGCCAGGCCGGCGCCGAGCAGCTCGCCCTTCAGCCGTGCCTGTTCGGCCGGGTCGGTGGCGCGGCGTGCATCGGCGGCGATGCGGGCCACTTCGGCCAGCGCCTGCGGGGTGTTCAGGTCGTCATCCAGGGTCGCCTCGACGCTGGCCGGGATCACCGCGCTGGCTTCGATCGACGCCAGCTCGCGCAGCGTGCCGTACAGGCGGTCCAGGGTGCGCACCGACTGCTCGATCAGGCCATCGGACCAGTCCAGCGGCTGCCGGTAATGGGCCGACAGCAGGGCCAGACGCAGCGCTTCCGGCGGATGCTGGCGCACCAGGTCGTGTACGCGCTCGATGTTGCCCAGCGACTTGCTCATCTTGGCGCCGCCGAAGTTGAGCATGCCGTTGTGCAGCCAGTAGCGGGCAAAGATCCTGCCGCCATGCGCGCATTCGCTCTGCGCGATCTCGTTCTCGTGGTGCGGGAACTGCAGGTCGACACCGCCGGCATGGATGTCGATGGTCTCGCCCAGATGGGCGGCCGCCATCGCCGAGCATTCGATGTGCCAGCCCGGGCGGCCGCGGCCCCAGGGCGATTCCCAGCCGGGCAGGTCGTCGCTGGACGGCTTCCACAGCACGAAATCGCCCGGATCACGCTTGTAGGGGGCGACATCGACGCGGGCGCCGGCCAGCATCTCTTCCGGATCGCGTCGCGAGAGCTTGCCGTAGCCGTCGAAGCTGGCCACCGCGAACAGCACATGGCCTTCGGCGGCATAGGCATGACCATTGGCGATCAGCTGCTCGATCATGGTGATGATCTGCGGCATGTGCGCAGTCACTTCCGGCTCGATGTCCGGCGGCACCACGCCCAGCGCGGCCATGTCTTCACGGTAGGCGGCGGCGAACCTGTCGGTGATGGTGCTGATCGGCACCCCCTGCTCGCGTGCAGCGGTGTTGATCTTGTCGTCCACGTCGGTGATGTTGCGCGCGTAGCGCAGGCCACCGAAACGCCGCCGCAGCAGATCGGCCAGCACCCCGAACACCACCGGGCCACGGGCGTTGCCGATGTGCACGTAGTTGTAGACCGTGGGGCCGCACACATACAGGGTCGGACAGGCCGGATCGAGCGGGGTGAACGGTTCGAGCTGGCGAGTCAGGTTGTTGTGCAGGCGCAGGGTCATGGGGCTGTGGCTGGGGGACAAGCCTGTGATTTTAGAACGTGTCGGCCCGCTTTGGGGCGCCGATTGCCACCGGTGGACGCCGGCTCCACCCAAGGTGGGGTGGGCAGGAGCGGCGTGGACGGGTAATGTTCAGCCCCTTGCGCTCGTCACTGCCTACACTATTGCCGTGTCCTTGCTCCCGTCGCCACTGAAATCCACCGCGTTGCTGACCCTGGCCTGCCTGTCGGCGACGGCCGCCGTGGCCCAGGCGCAGGAGGCCGAGCCGCGCAACCGGGTGGTGATCGTCGAGAACGTGAAGTTCGACTATGCGCAGGTGCTGAACGTCGAGCCGGTGTTCCAGACCCTGCGCGCGACCCGCACCGAGGAGCATTGCGAGCCGATCTCGACCCGCACCCTGGCCCCGGTCAACGTCACCGGTGAAGAGCCGGTCGAGGACAAGGGCCGGATCAGCCGCTTCTGGGACTCGGTGCGCTCGATGTTCAAGCGCAGCGATGAAGAGGTCTCCGAGGAGACCGCCGCCGAGACGCCTGCCCCGGCACCGGCCAACAACGGCCCGATGCTGACCCGCGACTGCCGCATCGTGCCGGTCGGGCGTGAATTCCGCCGGCCGATCGCCTATGACGTGGATTACGTCTACAAGGGCACCAAGTACCGGTCGCGCCTGCCGGAAGACCCCGGCAACCGGCTGAAGATCCGGGTTTCGATCACCCCCTGGGTCGGCCCCGAGCAGGGCGCCGCCGGTAATCCCTGATTCTGCGACCCCGGCCCCTTGCGTCGGCCCCGGCCGCATGCAAAGATTGGCGGCCATGAAGCTCACCGACTTCCAGCACGACAGCAGCGCAGCCCGACAGGCGTCGGGCATGACCTCGCGTGCGCGTCGACCGGAACCCCACATCCTCGCTGGGTAACCGGAGCTTTCTGCTGTTCGTCCGAAAAAAACCCAGCCCGCCGGCTGGGTTTTTTCGTTTCCGCGCTTCAAAAATGCATGTGCTGAAAGCTGCAACTGCAACCTTTTCGATCCACCTTTGCTTCCTGCTTTTCCCTTCCACCGCGTCGAACCCGGCGCCGCCACGCAAGGAAAGATGATGTCCCCCAAGCACTTCCTGAACACCCAGGACTGGAGCCGCAGCGATCTTGACGCGCTGCTGACCCAGGCCGCGCTGTTCAAGCGCAACAAGCTCGGCGACCAGCTCAAGGGCAAGTCGATCGCGCTGGTGTTCTTCAACCCCTCCATGCGCACCCGCACCAGCTTCGAACTGGGCGCGTTCCAGCTCGGCGCCCACGCGGTGGTGCTGCAGCCGGGCAAGGATGCGTGGCCGATCGAGTTCAACCTCGGCACGGTGATGGACGGCGATACCGAGGAGCACATTGCGGAAGTGGCCAAGGTGCTGGGGCGTTACTGCGACATCATCGCCGTGCGTGCGTTCCCCAAGTTCATCGACTGGGCCTACGACCGCCAGGACATCGTCCTCAACAGCTTCGCCAAGTATTCGCCGGTGCCGGTCATCAACATGGAGACCATCACCCACCCGTGCCAGGAGCTGGCCCACGTCATGGCCCTGCAGGAGCACTTCGGCACCCAGGACCTGCGTGGCAAGAAGTACGTGCTGACCTGGACCTACCACCCCAAGCCGCTGAACACCGCCGTGGCCAACTCGGCACTGACCATCGCCACCCGCATGGGCATGGACGTGACCCTGCTGTGCCCGACCGCCGACTACATCCTCGACGATCGCTACATGGGCTGGGCCGAGCAGAACGTGGCCGAGAGCGGCGGTTCGCTGAAGATCAGCCATGACATCGACAGCGCCTACGCCGGCGCCGACGTGGTCTACGCCAAGAGCTGGGGCGCGCTGCCGTTCTTCGGCAACTGGGAGCCGGAGAAGCCGATCCGCGACCAGTTCAAGCACTTCATCGTGGACGAGCGGAAGATGGCACTGACCAACAACGGTGTGTTCAGCCACTGCCTGCCGCTGCGCCGGAACGTGAAGGCCACCGACGCGGTGATGGATTCGCC
The DNA here is from genome assembly GCF_059369555.1 of Stenotrophomonas sp. YJH_SMC_21. Taxonomy (NCBI): domain Bacteria; kingdom Pseudomonadati; phylum Pseudomonadota; class Gammaproteobacteria; order Lysobacterales; family Lysobacteraceae; genus Stenotrophomonas; species Stenotrophomonas sp. YJH_SMC_21. The sequence continues at coordinate 270,721 of NZ_JCAFSU010000002.1, read as the reverse complement.
GCAGTGCATCGCCATCAACGAAGCCGAGAACCGCCTGCACGTACAGAAGGCGATCATGGCGGCGGTTGCCGGGCGCTAGATCGAGCAAGGGGTAGCGCCGACCGTTGGTCGGCTGCTCCCGCAGCGGCGCATCCAACATTCCAGCCGACCAACGGTCGGCTCTACCGAATTCCCATCCCCCAAGTGGACCTGACTCCCATGAGCAACAAAGACGTCGTTCTCGCCTTCTCCGGCGGCCTGGATACCAGCTTCTGCGTGCCGTACCTGCAGGAGCGCGGCTACAACGTGCACACCGTGTTCGCCGACACCGGCGGCGTGGATGATGAAGAGCGCGATTTCATCGAGAAGCGCGCCGCCGAACTGGGCGTGACCAGCCACGTCACCGTCAACGGTGGCCCGGCCATCTGGGAAGGCTTCGTCAAGCCGTTCGTGTGGGCCGGCGAAGGCTACCAGGGCCAGTACCCGCTGCTGGTCTCGGACCGCTACCTGATCGTCGATGCCGCGCTGAAGCGTGCCGCCGAACTGGGCACCAACATCATCGCCCACGGCTGCACCGGCATGGGCAACGACCAGGTCCGCTTCGACCTGGCCGTGAAGGCGCTGGGTGACTACCAGATCATCGCGCCGATCCGCGAGATCCAGAAGGAACACACCCAGACCCGCGCCTACGAGCAGAAGTACCTGGAAGAGCGCGGCTTCGGCGTGCGCGCCAAGCAGCAGGCCTACACCATCAACGAGAACCTGCTGGGCCTGACCATGTCCGGCGGCGAGATCGACCGTTGGGAAGCCCCGGGCGAGGGCGCTCGTGGCTGGTGCGCACCGCGCAGCGAGTGGCCGGAGCAGGCGCTGACCGTCACCCTGAAGTTCGTTGAAGGCGAAGCCGTTGAACTGAACGGCAAGGCGCTGCCGGGCGACCAGATCCTGGCCCAGCTCAACAAGCTGTTCGCCCCGTATGGTGTCGGTCGCGGCGTGTACACCGGCGACACCGTGATCGGCCTGAAGGGCCGCATCGTGTTCGAGGCCCCGGGCCTGGTCTCGCTGCTGGCCGCACACCGCGCGCTGGAAGATGCGGTGCTGACCAAGCAGCAGAACCGCTTCAAGCCGGACGTGGCGCGCAAGTGGGTGGAGCTGGTGTACGAAGGCTTCTACCACGACCCGCTGAAGACCGACATCGAAGCCTTCCTGAAGTCCTCGCAGGCCAAGGTCAACGGCGAAGTGGTGCTGGAAACCCGCGGTGGCCGCGTCGATGCAGTGGCGGTGAAGTCGCCGCACCTGCTCAACACCAAGGGCGCCACCTACGCGCAGTCGGCCGACTGGGGCGTGGAAGAGGCCGAAGGCTTCATCAAGCTGTTCGGGATGAGCTCCACTGTCTATGCGCAGGTCAATCGTGGTTGACCTGTGACGGGGTGCCGGCCGCTGGCCGGCGCCTCGCAACGTCGATGGAGGGTAGTGCCGGCCGCTGGCCGGCTCGTGGCACGGCTGGATCATTGCGGAGCCGGCCAGCGGCCGGCACTACCGATTTCGAACCCTACGGATATTCAGACACATGCTTGAACAGACGCTCGATCACCTGCAGGCCCTGGTGTCTTTCGACACCCGCAACCCGCCGCGTGCGATCACCACCGGTGGCATCTTCGATTACCTGCGCGCGAACCTGCCCGGCTTCAACGTCGAGGTGATCGACCATGGCGCGGGCGCGGTCAGCCTATACGCCGTGCGTGGTACGCCGAAGTACCTGTTCAACGTGCACCTGGATACGGTGCCGGACTCGCCGCACTGGAGTGCCGACCCGCATGTGATGCGGCGCCTGGACGACCGCGTGGTCGGCCTGGGCGTGTGTGACATCAAGGGCGCGGCCGCTGCACTGGTGGCTGCGGCCAATGCCAGCGATGGTGATGCCGCGTTCCTGTTCTCCAGCGATGAAGAAGCCAACGATCCGCGCTGCATCGCCGCGTTCCTGGCCCGTGGCCTGCCGTACGAAGCGGTGCTGGTGGCCGAGCCGACCATGAGCGAAGCGGTGCTGGCGCATCGCGGCATCAGCTCGGTGCTGATGCAGTTCACCGGTCGTGCAGGGCACGCCTCGGGCAAGCAGGATGCGGCTGCCAGCGCGCTGCACCAGGCGATGCGCTGGGGCAACCGCGCGCTGGACCATGTGGAATCGCTGGCATCGGCGCGCTTCGGTGGGCTGACGGGCCTGCGCTTCAACATCGGCCGCGTCGAAGGCGGGATCAAGGCCAACATGATCGCGCCCGCTGCCGAAGTGCGCTTCGGCTTCCGTCCGCTGCCGTCGATGAACATCGACGCGTTGCTGGCCACCTTCGCCGGTTTCGCCGAGCCGGAAGCGGCGGTATTCACCGAAACCTTCCGTGGCCCCAGCCTGCCGGCCGGCGACATCGCCGAAGCCGAGAACCGCCGCCTGCTGGCACGTGACGTGGCCGATGCGCTGGAACTGCCGATCGGCAACGCGGTGGACTTCTGGACCGAGGCCTCGCTGTTCTCGGCCGGTGGTTACACCACGCTGGTGTTCGGCCCGGGTGACATCGCCCAGGCCCACACCGCCGATGAGTTCGTGACGCTGGAGCAGTTGCAGCGCTACACCGACGCCGTGCACCGCATCATCGCCGCCGGCGCCTGATTCTTCCCTTTCCGACGAAACCGAAATGTCTCCTGCCCTCCAGCCCCATCGCCAGACCCGCCAGACCATCGTGCGCCTGCTTTCCAGCATGGCCAGCGCGAAGGAGATCAGCCAGTACCTCAAGCGCTTCTCGCAGCTGGATGCCAAGCGCTTCGCCGTGGTCAAGGTCGGCGGCGCGGTGCTGCGCGACGACCTCGACGCGCTGACCTCTTCGCTGTCGTTCCTGCAGGAAGTCGGGCTGACCCCGATCGTGCTGCACGGCGCCGGCCCGCAGCTGGATGCCGAACTGTCGGCCGCCGGCATCGAGAAGCAGACCGTGAACGGCCTGCGCGTGACCTCGCCGGAAGCGCTGGCGATCGTGCGCCGGGTGTTCCAGCAGTCCAACCTGCGGCTGGTCGAGGCGCTGCAGCAGAACGGCGCGCGCGCCACCTCGATCACCGGCGGCGTGTTCGAAGCCGAGTACCTGGATGTGGATACCTACGGCCTGGTCGGCGAGGTGAAGAAGGTCAACCTGGCACCGATCGAGGCCAGCCTGCGCGCCGGCTCGATCCCGGTCATCACCAGCCTGGGCGAGACCGCCGGCGGCCAGATCCTCAACGTCAACGCCGACTTCGCCGCCAACGAGCTGGTACAGGAACTGCAGCCGTACAAGATCATCTTCCTGACCGGCACGGGCGGCCTGCTGGACGAGGCGGGCAACGTGATCGATTCGATCAACCTGTCCACCGAGTACGACCACCTGATCGCGCAGCCGTGGATCCACGGCGGCATGAAGGTGAAGATCGAACAGATCAAGGATCTGCTCGACCGCCTGCCGCTGGAATCGTCGGTGTCGATCACGCGCCCGGCCGACCTGGCCAAGGAACTGTTCACCCACAAGGGTTCGGGCACGCTGGTGCGCAAGGGTGAAAAGGTGCTGCGCGCCACCGCCTGGAACGAACTGGACCTGCCGCGCCTGAAGGGCCTGATCGAATCCAGCTTCGGCCGCGCGCTGGTGCCGGACTATTTCGAGAAGACCAAGCTGTTGCGTGCCTACGTCAGCGAGAACTACCGCACCGCGGTCATCCTCACCGACGAGGCAGAGGGCGTGTACCTGGACAAGTTCGCCGTGCTCGACGACGCGCAGGGCGAGGGCCTGGGCCGTGCGGTCTGGAACGTGATGCTGGAGGAGACGCCGCAGCTGTTCTGGCGCTCGCGCCATGGCAACCCGATCAATCACTTCTACTACGCCGAATCCGACGGCTGCTACAAGCAGGACCACTGGAAGGTATTCTGGTTCGGTGCCGATGGCATCGACCGGATCAAGACCTATGTCGATCATTGCGCGCAGCGCACCCCGAGCCTGCAGGGCTGAGCAATGAGCAACCTCGATGCCTGGAACACGGTTCCCACCCTGCGCGGCCAGCACGTAACCCTGCAGCCGCTGCAGATGGAACACGTGCCCGGCCTGCGCGATGCGCTTGAAGGCAGCGGCCTGGACCAGCTCTGGTACACCCAGGTGCCGTCGCCGGAACAGGCCGAGACCTATGTGCGGGCCGCGCTGCAGGCGCAGAGCGAAGGCAAGGTGCTGCCGTTCGTGATCCGTGATGCGGCTGGCGGAATCGTTGGCAGTACCCGTTTCTATGACATGGATGCCGGTGTGCCGAAACTCAGCCTCGGCTACACCTGGTATGCGCCGCGCGTGCAGCGCACCGGTGCCAACACCGAAGCCAAGCTGTTGCTGCTGCAGCACGCCTTCGAAACGCTGGGCTGCATCAGCGTGGTGCTGGAAACCAGCTGGTTCAACGCCACCTCGCGCACTGCCATCGCCCGCCTCGGCGCCAAGCAGGATGGCGTGCTGCGCAACCACAAGCGGCATGCCGACGGCACGCCGCGCGACACCGTCATCTTCTCCATCATCGACGCGGAATGGCAGGGCGTGAAGCGCCACCTGCAGTACCGCCTGGACAGCCACGCATGAACGATTCGACCTTTACCCTTGGCATCGTCGGTGCCCGCGGCCATACCGGCGCCGAGCTGATCAAGCTGGTGGCCGCCCATCCGCGGCTGGAACTGGCTTTCGTCTCCTCGCGCGAGCGCGCCGGGCAGCGCCTGTCCGACCATCACCCGGAATTCCAGGGCGATCTGCAGTACGAGAACCTGGACGCCGACGCGGTGGCGGCCAAGGGTGTGGACGCAGTGATCCTGGCCCTGCCCAATGGCCTGGCCGCACCGTTCGTGGCTGCGCTGGAAGCGGCGAAGCCGGACACCGTCATCGTCGATCTCTCGGCCGACCATCGCTTCGACAACAGCTGGTACTACGGCCTGCCGGAGCTGACCCGCGGCCGCTACAACGGCCAGAAGCACATCAGCAACCCGGGCTGCTATGCCACGGCGATGCAGCTGGCGGTGCATCCGCTGCTGGACCTGCTGGCCGGTCCGCCGCAGTGCTTCGGTGTCTCCGGCTACTCCGGCGCCGGTACCACGCCGTCGGACAAGAACAACGTCGAACTGCTGGCCGACAACCTGATGCCCTACGCGCTGACCAACCACGTGCACGAGCGGGAGGTGTCGGTGCAGCTGGGCGTGGCTGTTGAATTCATGCCACATGTCGCGCCGCATTTCCGGGGCATCACGCTTACCGCCAACCTGTGGCTGAACCGCGTGCAGACCCGCGAACAGATCGTCGAGCGCTTCCAGCAGGCCTATGCCGGCGAACCCCTGATCGACGTGGTGGATGAAGCGCCGTGGGTCAGTCGCATCGCCGGCCGCCACGGTGCCCAGGTCGGTGGCTTCACCCTGGCCCCGGGCGGCAAGCGGGTCGTCGTGGTGGCGACCCTGGACAACCTGCTCAAGGGCGCGGCCACCCAGGCCATGCAGAACCTCAACCTCGCGCTGGGCATCGACGAACTGATGTCCATCCCGCACTGAACACGCCTTCCGGAGCCCCCATGGCAGACCTTCTTTGGCAGAAGCCCGGCGTCGCTGTCGACGCCCAGATCCAGACCTTCCTCGCCGGCGACGACGTGATCCTCGACCGCGAGTTCTTCCTGCATGACATCGCCGCCAGCGCCGCACATGCACAAGGCCTGCAGCACATCGGCATCCTCAGTGCCGACGAGCTGGACGGCCTGCTGCGCGAACTGGAGGTGCTGGCGCAGGACTTCCGCGAAGGCCGCTTCGTGCTCGATACCCAGTATGAGGATGGCCACTCGGCGATCGAAGCCCGCCTGACCGAACGCCTCGGCGATGCCGGCCGCAAGATCCACACCGGCCGCAGCCGCAACGACCAGATCCTGGTCGCCACCCGCCTGTGGCTGAAGGAGAAGCTGCAGCGCGTGGCACAGCTCAGCGCCGAAGTGGCCAAGGTCGCGCTGGACCGCGCACAGGCCGAGAAGGACCTGCCGATTCCCGGCTACACCCACATCCAGCGCGCCGTAGTGTCCTCGGCCGGCATGTGGTGGGCGGGCTGGGCCGAGGCCTTCATCGACAATGCCATCCGCGCGCGTGACACCCATGCGCTGGTCGATGCCAATCCGCTCGGCACGGCTGCCGGCTACGGCGTGAACCTGCCGCTGGACCGCGAACACACCACGGCCGCGCTCGGTTTCGCGCGCATGCAGATCTCGCCGATCTACGCACAGCTGTCGCGCGGCAAGTTCGAGCTGGCCGCGCTGGAAGCGCTCGGTGGTGCCACGCTGGACCTGCGCCGCATCGCCTGGGACCTGTCGCTGTTCACCAGCGCCGAGTTCGGCTTCGTCGCGCTGCCGGCGCAGTACACCACCGGCAGTTCGATCATGCCCAACAAGCGCAACCCGGACGTGATCGAGCTGATGCGTGCGACCCACGCCAGCGTCGCCGCAGCGCGCACCGAGATCGAGCAGCTGCTGTCGCTGCCGTCGGGCTACCACCGCGACCTGCAGTCGTCCAAGGGTGCCATCTTCCACGGCTTCGGCCGTGGCCTGGCCGCGCTGGAGCTGCTGCCGGCGCTGCTGGCCAACCTGGAATGGCGTGACGACAAGCTGCGTGCGGCCATCGATTCGGGCATGTATGCCACCGACGTGGCGGTGGAAGCGGCCGTGGCCGGCGTGCCGTTCCGTGAGGCCTACAAGGCCGCTGCGGCCGGTGCCGACAGTGCAGGGCAGGGGCGTACCCCGGAAGGCAGCCTCGCCGCGCGCGTGTCGCCGGGTTCGGCCGCCGACCTGCGCCTGGACGAACTGCGCGCGCGCTGGCAGGCGCTGTCCTGATGGCGGGCACTGTCTACCTGGTGATGGCGATGCGCCGGCCGGACTTCAACGATGCAGCGGTGCAGCCGCACCGCGATTTCCTCGATGCGTTGCAGGCGCAGGGCAAGCTGCAGCTGACCGGTGGTTTCGCCGACGGCAGTGGTGGCGCCTATGTGCTGTGCAACGTGGACAGCCTGGCGCAGGCGCAGGCCATCGTCGCCACCGATCCGCTGGTGACGATGCAGGCCTCCGAGCTGACCGTGCACGAATGGAACACCCGCTGAGACACTGACCGATGATCCCGCACGCTGCCAACGTCGCCTCGCCGTTCCCCGAACAAGCGCTGCCGCCATGGCGGCGTGCGGTGCTGAAGGTCGGCAGCAGCCTGCTGGCAGCCGATGGCGGCGGCCTGTCACCACGCCACGCGCTGGGCCTGGCGCAGTTCGTCTCGGCCAATGTCCTGGCCGGGCGCGAGGTGGTGATCGTGTCTTCCGGCGCGGTCGCTGCCGGGCGCGCGATCCTGCCGCGGGCCGATGAGCCTGGCGCGGCGATGGCGGCGCGGCAGGCGCTGGCTGCGCTCGGCCAGGCCCAGCTGATCGGGCTCTGGCAGCGCTTCTTCGAGCGCCCGGTGGCGCAGGTGCTGCTGACCCATGACGACCTGCGCAACCGCCGCCGCTACCTCAACGCCCGCGCCACGCTCAACGAACTGCTGCGGCTGGGAGCATTGCCGGTGGTCAACGAGAACGACACCGTGTCGGTGGACGAGCTCAAGCTTGGCGACAACGACAACCTGGCGGCGACGGTGGCGGCGCTGGTCGATGCCGATGCGCTGTTCATCGCCACCGATATCGATGGCCTGTACAGCGCCGACCCGCGCACCGTGGCCGACGCGCGGCCGCTGCACGACGTGCCGGAACTGAGTGACGAGGTGCTGGCGATGGCCGGCGGCGCCGGCTCGCGCGCCGGTACCGGCGGCATGCGGACCAAGCTGGAAGCGGCAGCGAAGGCGGGTCGTCTCGGCATCGAAACCTATCTGTTCAATGGCCGCAGCGGTGACGTGGTACGCGCGCTGGCCCAGGACCGCCTGTTCGGTACCCGTATCCACGCCGCGCGCAGCCGTGAGGCGGCCCGCAAGCATTGGCTGCGTCACGCGCCGCTGGTCGAGGGTGCGATCGTGGTCGATGCCGGCGCGGCGCAGGCGATGCGCGAGAAGGGCGCCTCGCTGCTGCCCGGCGGCATCACCGGCGCGGAGGGCATGTTCCGCCGTGGCGACATGGTGCAGGTGTGCTGGAACGCGCCACAGGGCCGCGTCTGCGTGGCGCGCGGCGTCAGCCAGTACGCGGCCGATGATGTGCGCCGGATCGCCGGCCGCCATTCGCGCGACATCGAGGCCGTGCTGGGCTACAACTACGGTGGCAGTGTCGTCCATCGCGACGATCTGGTGCTGCCATGACCGGTTTGAAGGACTCCCCGATGAGCGAAATCGAAGCGCAGGCGCGTGCCTGCCGTGACGCGGCCCAGATCGTTGCCGGCCTCGACAGTGCGGCGCGCCGCACGCTGCTGCTGGCAATGGCCCAGGCACTGGAAGTGAATGCCGGGCTGATCCTGGCCGGTAATGCGCGCGACCTTGCCGCTGCGCGCGAGAAAGGCATTGGCAGTGCCATGCTCGACCGCCTGGCGCTGGACCCGGCACGCCTGTTCGCGATGGCCGAAGCCGTGCGTGAGGTCGCCGCGCTGCCCGATCCCGTCGGCCAGATCACCCGCGACGATGTGCGTCCAAACGGCATCCGCGTGCAGAAGGTGCGCGTGCCGCTGGGCGTGATCGCGATGATCTACGAGGCGCGCCCGAACGTGACCGCCGAAGCGGCTGCGCTGTGCCTGAAGGCCGGCAATGGCGTGATCCTGCGCGGTGGTTCCGAAGCGGTCCACTCCAACACCGCCATCGCCCAGGCGCTGGCCGTCGCCCTGCAGGCCAATGGCGTACCGGCGGCGGCAGTGACCGTGCTGACCGACCTGCGCCGCGAAGCAATGCTGGAGCTGCTGCAGCTGCATGAACTGATCGATCTGGCGATTCCGCGCGGCGGCGAAGGCCTGATCCGCTTCGTTTCCGAGCATGCGCGGGTGCCGGTGATCAAGCACTACAAGGGTGTCTGCCACCTGTTCGTGGATGCCAGCGCCGACCTCGGCAAAGCCATCGACCTTCTGGTGGACGGCAAGTGCAGCCGTCCGTCGGCCTGCAACTCGCTGGAAACCCTGCTGGTGCATCGTGATGTGGCCGAAGCCTTCCTGCCGCGCGTGGCGCAGGCGCTCGGTGAGCGTGGCGTGGAGCTGCGCGCCGACACGAACGCGCAGCCGCTGCTGCCGGGCAGCACCGCCGCCAGCGAAGACGACTACGCTGCCGAGTTCCTCGACCTGGTGCTGGCCGTGCGGGTGGTCGACGACCTCGATGCGGCCATCGCGCATATCCGTGCCTATACCTCCGACCATACCGAAGTGATCGTCACCGAAGACGCCGGCCATGCCGAGCGCTTCGTCAACGCACTGCGCTCGGCGGTGGTGATGGTCAATGCCTCGTCGCGCTTCTCCGACGGTGGACAGCTGGGCCTGGGCAGCGAGATCGGCATTTCCACCACGCGCCTGCATGCGTACGGCCCAATGGGCCTGGAAGCACTCACCGTCGAACGATTCGTCGTGCGCGGTGAAGGGCAGACGCGCAAGTAGATCCACGCGATGCGCGGATGCCCTTCGCGGTAGACCCCGGTGCCGACCAAGGTCGGCGCCCACCAGGCCCAAGCGCCGACCAGGGTCGGCAGCTACCCAAGCAAGCGCCGACCCGGGTCGGCGACTACCGGGGCGTCACACCACCTCGCGGCGGATACCGATCGGCCGCGCGTGATCGTCCATGTGCAGCGTGGCGGCCTTGCAGCCCAGCAGGCGCTCGGCAAGGCCGGTGCTGGCACCCAGATCGGCCGCGACTTCATTGAGGCTGGCCAGCGGTCGCGGCAGGCGTCGCTCGTGGCCACGGAAGCGCGCGCGGTTGTACTCGGCCCAGCCGATCAGCAGCACGCTGGCACACAGCAGCATCAGCGGCAGTGCCACCAGCACATAGGGGTCGAACTGGCTTTGCCGTTCGTACAGCTGCTGCCAGGCCAGCTGGCCGCCGATCAGCCACGAGAACAGGGTCACCAACGGTGCCCACAGGTAGAAGTAGAACCCCCAGAACGCGAGGGTGACGAAGCCCCAGGCGGTGCGCTGGAAGCGTGGTTGGCGATGCGGCTTGCGGATCATCCGCGAGTCGAAGCGGTTGGACGGGCGTTGTGCGTTCATCGGATCCCCCGATCGGGACTGGTCCAGGTGGCGCGCTTGCTGCGACGGCGCAGCAGGGTCTTCGGCAACGCCACCAGGGTGGTGGAAAGACTGATCAGCCAGTACGCCATCGGGTACCAGATGACCCAGAAGTAGTTGCGTCCAATCTGTGTTTCGTAACGACGGTCGATGATCAGGCTGCTGGCGAACTGCATCAGGCAGACCAGGGCCAGGATCACGCCATGCCATTGCGGCAGCAGGCTGGCGATGTACAGCTGCGGCGGCATGTCGATGAGCTTGCCCAGCACCCACAGCACCACGATGAACAACATGGTGTAGGCCCAGATCACGCTCAGCACGTACTCCAGCAGTACGCCCCACATGCGCCGTTCCTTCCAGTGCAGCAGTGAACGCGCATGCCGCAGCATCACTTCCACGCCACCCTGCGCCCAGCGCAGCCGTTGCCGCCACAGACCCTTCAGCGTTTCCGGCATCAGGATGAAGCACAGCGCGTTGGGTTCGTAGCGGATGTCCCAATGCGCACGCTGCAGGCGCCAGCTGATGTCGATGTCTTCGGTCACCATGTCGTCCGACCACCAGCCGACCTGGTGCAGGGCGGTGCGGCGAAAGCCGGCGATCACTCCGGAGATGGTGAAGATGCGCCCGTACACGCGCTGCGCGCGCTTGATCATGCCGATGATCGAGGAGAATTCGGCCACCTGCAGGCGTCCAAGCAGGGTGGAACGGTTGCGGATGCGCGGGTTGCCGGTGACCGCACCGACGCGGTTGCCGCTGACCAGGTGCCAGACCATCCAGTGCAGGGCGTGTTCCTCCAGCATGGCATCGCCATCGATGCACACCAGGTACTCCGAGCGGGCCGCCAGCGCACCCATGCGCAGCGCGTTGGCCTTGCCGAGGTTGCGGTCCAGGTGCAGCACGCGCAGCCGCGGATGCTTCGCCGCCAGCACGTCGAGCCGGGCGCCGGTGTCATCACTGCTGCCATCGTCGATGGCGATCACCTCGTAGTCGGCCGGATAGCGCTGTGCCAGCGCCGCGCCGAGTGTGTCGTCGAGGTTCGCGGACTCGTTGTGGCAGGGAATCAACAGGCTCGCGAACGGTGGATCGACCATCAGCGGCGGGTCGTTGCGTGGGCGCGAATGGCGTTCGCGCCGGAAGTAGTAATACAGGCCGCCCGACATCCAGAAGAACGCCATCACCATCGGGTAGTAGAAGGCGAACTGGAACAGGACCTGCAGCAGCGGGTGCATGTCCATGTCACTTCTCCGGGTACGGGAAGTTGCCGGCGGACATCGCCGCGCGGGCATCATGGGTGGAAGGCTGGCTGGCGATGAAGTCGTCCGGGTACCAGGCGAAGTGGTGCACGCCCTGCGCCTGCAGCTGGCGGATCTGCGCGCGCAGCCGCTCGGCGGGAATCGGTTGCCCGCTGCGCCAATCGACGGTCTGCAGTTCGAACAGGGTGTGCTGCAACTGGGGATCGTGCGCACGCACCGCGGCCAGCAGCTGGTCGAGCCAGCGTTCCGGATGCCTGCTGCCTTCCATCCACGGCATCGCCATCAGTGCGGTCTGGTCGTAGGCCTTGTTGAACAGGTCCAGGCGCTGCGCGAACCAGGCTTCGCTCTGCGGACGCAGTACCGGCTCCGCGTACAGGTTGCGCACCGTGGCCAGCTTCGGCCGCCAACGCTGCGCACTGTCGCGCAGGGCCAGGGTGAAGTCGATCAGCGCCCGGGTGCGAGCGCTGCCATCGTCGCCGGCCGCCAGCGTCGGCAGTTCTGTGTCGCGCATGTAGCCATCATCATGGAAGAGCAGGCCTTCGAAGTACGAGTTGACGGCCAGATCCTCGTAGATGTCGAGCATGATCTGGCGTGCCTTCGGATTGGTGAAGTCCAGCCGGTACATGCCGTCGGCATCGCCGTTGTGGATCGCCAGTGCCTTGCGCTGCACGGGGTCGGGCAGCTCGAAGCCGAGCACCGGCAGCCATGCGTAGACCTTCACCCCCGCGCGCGACTTCAGCTGCCAGGCGACCCGGCTGAACAGGTCCGCGCGCATCGGCATGTGCCGGTTGGGGAAGTACAGTGCATCGGCGGTGTTGTTGCCGTCCGGATCGGCGAACGCCTGCAGGTAGACGTGGGTGGGCGAGATGCGTTTGACCCGCTCGATCAGCGCATCGAGGTTGCGCCCCTGCTGCGCCGGGTCCGGGTCGTACACATCATCCAGGTCGACCTGCAACGCGCGGATGCCGTCGAGCGCAACGTCGCGCCGCAGCTCGTAGGCCAGGCCCTCCACGGTCGGGTTGTCGCTGACCAGGAAGCGCGCCAGCCCATGCAGGTCGCTGGCCACTGGCGTGCTGCGGCCTTCCAGATCGAAGGACACCGGCATGCCCAGCTGTTCGGCGATGTCGTTGCTCAACTGGTTGTAGGCCGCGTACGGCCAGACGATGGCGCGCGGGCGCACGCCCAGATGCTGCTGGATGCGCTGCACGCTGCGGCCGAGATCGGCGCGCAGGCGCTGCTCGTACTGCGCCTCGCTCTCGTAGCTGCGCGTGGCCGGCCGGTAGATGCGGGTGACCACCGCTGGCGTCGAATTGCCCTGCGGATTGGCAAGCACTCCGTGGTGCAGGTCGTCTGTATGGCTGGCCACTTCGATCAGGCCGCTGTCGTGCATCTGCTTCAGCTGCGCCCAGGTAACGAAGTCATCGTGGCCGAACGGCCGGTAGCCATAGTCGATCGTGCGCCCGGGCGCCATGTCCACGTAATCGGTGATCACTGCCACCAGCGCCGGGTAGCGGTACGCCTGCAGCAGCGGGAACGCCTTGTCGTAGACGCTGCGCAGGCCATCATCGAAGGTCAGCAGTACCGGTTTCGGTGGCAGCGTGGCGCGTCCCTGGGAGGCGTCGATCACCTGCGACAGCGACACCGGGTGGTAGCCGTGTGCCCCCAGCCAATCCAGGTGCGCGGCGAAGTTCTGCGTGCTCACCGCGTAGGTGTCGGCGTCTCCCTTGGCCGCGACCCGGTCGCGGATGTCGTGGTAGCTGAGGATCAGCAGGCCGTTGTCAGTGGCATCGAGATGCAGGGCCTGCTGCGCGAATGCCGGCGGCGTGGCGGCCAGCAGCAGGAGCACGATCAGTCGCAGGATGCGGGCCATGTCACTCTCCCCAGCGCAGTGCGGCTTCGAAGCCGATATGACGCTCGCGGTGGCCGTCGTAGACCGGCCGCGACCAGCGCACGCCGTACTCGAACACGCGGCCCTGGCCCAGCTGCCATTCGTGCATGTAGGACACCGAAGGGACCAGAGCGCTGCCGAAGCCATCCTGCCAGTAGTCACCCAGCGAGACCGTCAGGCGGTGCCGGAAGTGGCGCTCGTAGTGCCGCCACAGCTGCTGGTCGATGCGCAGCCCGATCTCGACCATGCGGTCGCGCTTCGGGTTGAAGTAGGGCGCGTCGTCGCGGCTGCCCCGGCTGGTGTAGGCACTGGCCAGGCCGTCGATCAACCAGCGCGGGCGGGTCAGCAGGCGCTGTTCGATGCTGGTGCTGAACAGCTCGCGGTGGTTGCCGTCGTCGTAGCGGAAGCGGCTGGCGCCGAACATCCAGTGGGTCAGCTCGCTGCGCCGGTAGTCGACCTGCGCGCTCACGCTGTCAGCGGTGATGCCCGCCACGCGCGCCTGCATCGAGGCTTCCGGGTCATTGCGTGCGGCCACCAGCCCGGCATGCCAGTAATCGTTGAACTGCCAACCCACGCCGATGCGCAGGCCGGTATCGCCAATGTGGTCGTTGGCGCGCAGTACCGCCGCTTCCGCATCCAGCTGGCCAAAGCGGTAGCGTACGCCCGCGCCCAGCCACAGCGGGTCGATGCGCTGGTCCTGGAAGTCGACCGAGCGCCTGTCGGCGAAGGCGAACAACCGCCAGCGGTCGTCGAGCACCGGTGTCTGCACTTCCATGCCGTAGTGACGGTCGTTGTTGCCCAGCGGCGAGGTGCCGCCACCGCCGGAGCTGCGACCAATGTCGGTCCATGCCTTCAGCTGCCAACCGCGATGCGCGCGCCAGGCCTGGTCCATGCGTTCGACGGCGGGTTGGGTCGGGTAGCGTGCGACAAGATCGTCGTGCAGTGGCCTTGCCAGGTCATCGCGCTGCAGGGCGACGTAGGCCTCCTCCATGCCCAGCCGCGGCTCGATGTCGCGAGGGTCCAGCGCATGTGCCATCTGCTGGCGCTGCAGTGCCATGCGTGGCCATCCGCGCATCATGTACACGCTGCCCAGCGCGCTCTGCAGGCCGCCGTTGCCCGGTGCGATGTCGACCATCGATTCCAGGTCGTGCTGTGCGGTGCGCAGGTCGCCGCTGTAGGCGCGTACCATCGCCAGATTCAGGTCGGCCTCGTAACGTGACCAGTTCGCGTACGGTGACTTGCCGTTGCTCCAGCGCCACGCCGGCTCCTTGTCACGCCAGGCCTGCAGCAGGTCGATCGCCTTTTCCTGCTGCTCGCTCTCCAGGTAGGCATAGGCCAGTTCCGAATGCGAGGCATCGCGTGCCGGGTCGCCGGCCACTGCCGCCTGCAGCACCGGTATGGCTTCTTCCGGATGCAGGGTGCCCATCAGCGAATCGCCGACCGCAGGCAGCACATAGTCGGGCAGGGCATGGCCTTCGGCCTGCAGTGCGCGGGCTTCCTCGCGCACCTGCGCATGGCGGCCCAGCCGGTTGAGCAGGATCAGCCGGTCCATGCGGACGCGAAGCGGCGCCTGCGCGGGCGGGGTGCCTTCGCTGCCCAGGTAGCGCTGCATGCGCGCCAGGGTCGATTCGGCTTCTTCCAGGCGGCTGTCTTCGCTGCTGCTGTAGGCCAGGCTCCAGACCACCAGCTTGGCCAGGTAGTCGCCTTCGATGCGTTGCTTCTGTGCAGCGTCGAACAGCTGCGGGCGCTGCTGGTACAGCTCCCAAGCGCGCCAGGCGTTGCCGATGTCGCCCAGGGTCAGTACGCGCAGCTTGAACAGCAGGTCGTCGTTGGGTTGCTCTTGGCTGGCGCGCTCGATCGCGCCGAGGGCATCCAGCCAGCGGGCCTGGTCGCGGTAGCGGCCGATCTCGGCCAGGGCCGCCTCGCGGTCAGGCGGGGCAGCGCTGCTGGCCCAGGCCAGGGCGGTACAGGCAAGGCCGACGCAGAGCGCCAGCCGGCGGTGGACAACCATTGGGGACCCCCTTGGCTTCCGAACCAGACAACCTGAGAAATGTGACGCACATCACATGCCAGCTTTTGGCGTGGCCGTGGCCCGCGTCACTCCCTTCGTGCATTCCCGTCCAGCAAGGACGGATACAAACCCGGACAGCGACCTGCAATGTCTTGTCTGAAACGAGAGTCCCCCGCACACCGAATGGCGGCCTGGGCGGCGCTGCCGCCCCCATGCCCGATGCCGGCACGCGGCAAGGATGGGCATTCGTGGGCACTATCCGCCCGGAATTGTCAGCCCGGTGTCAAAATGCGCAGACGGGCTGACGAGCGGTAGGTAGGGCCGGTTGCGAGGCCCTGCGCGGCTTACCAGAGGTCTTCCAGCTTGCGCGGCTTGCAGGCCACCCAGGAGGCGCACAGCATCAGGGTGGCGCAGCCGAACAGGAAGCTGAACGGGAGCGTCCAGCCGTTGCTGACCGTATGCAGCCAGCCGACCAGGAACGGCCCCAGACAGCTGAAGCTGTAACCCACGCCCTGCATGAAGCCGGACAGTGCCGCCGAGCCGGTGGGGGTGCGCGTGCGCAGGTTGATCAGGGTCAGCGCCAGCGGGAAGGTGGATGGACCGACGCCGAGCAGGCACGCCCACAGCAGGGGGGCCTTCATCGGTGCCAGCAGCAGGCCGGTGAAGGCGATCACGAACGAGAAGAAGCCGATCAGCACCAGCGGGAACGGGTTCTGCATGCGAACTGCCATGGATGGAATGACCAGCGACGGCAGCAGCCCGAGCGCCGAGAACACCGCCACCATCACGCCACCAAAGGCCGGTGTGCCGCCGGCCTCGACCACGATGCGTGGCAGCCAGGTGAACATCGAATAGGTCATCAGCGAAGTCATGCCGAACATCAGCGTCATGCTCCAGCCCAGTGAGGTGCGCCAGACTTTCCCATGCGGCTGTGCGGCCGGGTCGGTGGCATCTGCCTGCGGCTTCGGTGCGCGCCTGGCCAGAACCAGCCACGGCAATGCTGCGGCCAGTGCCAGCAGTGCCCACATGCCCAGCGACACGCGCCAGCCAGCGGCGTTGGCCATCGGCACCGCGAGCAATGCGGGCAGCATGGTGCCCAGCTGCAGCACGCTGATGTAGAGCGTGCTCATGGTGCCGACCTTGTTGGCGAAATAGCGCTTCACCAGCGGCGGCACCACCACGTTGCCGATGCCCATGCCGGCCAGTGCCAGCACCGAACCCAACAGCAGCGTACCGACGTTGCCGGCGCTGGAACGCAGCAGCAGGCCGGCCATCGCCATCACCATCGCCAGCAGCGTGGTGCGCTCCAGGCCCAGGCGCCGCGCCAGCGCCGGCGTGGCCACGCCGAACAGCGCGAACGATGCGGTCGGCAGCATGCCCAGCACGCCGGTCATGGTGGTGCCGAAGCCGAACTGCTGGCCGAGCACGTCCAGCAGCGGGGTGATCGAGGTGACCGCAGTGCGCAGGTTGACCGCTGCCAGCAGGATCGCGGCAAACGCGAGGACACGACCGTGCAGCAGCGACGGCGAATCGGAAGTGGAGGAACTCATCGGTGGTCCTTGCAGGTGTCGCACGCCGGTGCAATGGCATGCAGCGCCGGCATCGGTCTACGCCGAAGCGGCAGGTGGGGGTGGGGGCTGCTGGCGGGCCGGCAGCGCGGCCATTGTACGTGCGGGCTCCGGCAAGGTCCCGTCATGCGGGCGGCCAGGTGCCCTGATACAAAAAAACCCGGAGGACAGTGATGTCTTCCAGGCTTCTTGGTGACCACCGAAGTGGTCGGGGAGACAGGATTCGAACCTGCGGCCTCTACGTCCCGAACGTAGCGCTCTACCAGACTGAGCTACACCCCGAAGGGAGCCGCCTATTCTAGCGATTCACCCCGATGGCGGCAAGGGGTGAATGCTGTTTTCTTCACACTGCCGAAGCAGTGCCACTTCAGGGAACAAAAAAGCCTGGACGACTTCACCAGGCTTCAATGCGACCACGTGAGTGGTCGGGGAGACAGGATTCGAACCTGCGACCTCTACGTCCCGAACGTAGCGCTCTACCAGACTGAGCTACACCCCGAAGGAGCCGCCTAAGATACCGTGTGAAGGCCAAGGCGGCAAGGCTTTTTTACAGCTCAGCGACGATTTTCCTTCTCGATGCGGTTCTGCTCGCGGGCTTCGAACCACATGCCGTTGAGGATGGCCACCGTCGAGGCGAGGCCGGCACCGAGAATCCAGGCGAAATACCACATGATCAGTCTCCTTCATTCCGGGTAGGTGCCGACCGTTGGTCGGCACACGTGCAAGCAATCAATACGCGTTCGGGTTGTTGCCCATCTCTTCGGTGGTGGTCTTGCCCTTCAGCACGCGGTACACCCAGGTGGTGTAGGCGAGGATGATCGGCAGGAACACCGCCGTGGCCAGCAGCATGATCCACAGGGTCAGGTGGCTGGACGAGGCGTCCCACACGGTCAGGCTGGAGGTGGGCTGGCTCGAGGACGGCAGCAGGAACGGGAAGATCGCAAAGCCGACGGTCAGGATGATGCCGGCGATGGCTGCCCCGGAGGCGATGAAGGCCAGGCCGCCGCGACGGGCCCGCAGCAGTACCGCACTGGCCAGCAGGCCGGCCAGGCCCAGCAGCGGCGCCAGGATCGTGGCCGGCATGGCGCTGTAGTTGCGCATCCAGCCACCGGCGGCGCCGAGTTCGGCGGTCTTCAGCAGCGGATTGGTGGCGCCGTCGGTGACCACCTGCGAGGTGACCTGGTAACCCGGCAGGCCGAAGGCCACCCAGGCACCGCCCACCGCGAACAGCACGAAGGCGATGATCGCGGCGATGCTGCCGAAACGGGCCGCACGTTCGGCCACCGGGCCGTCGGTCTTCAGCACCAGCATGGCGGCACCGTGGGCGACCAGCATCGACACGCTGAGCAGGCCGGCCAGCAGCGCGAAGGGCATCAGCAGGCCGAAGAACGAGCCGGTGTAGAAGATGCGCATGCTGTCATCGAAGTGGAACGGCACGCCCAGCACCACGTTGCCCACCGCCACGCCCATGATCAGCGCCGGGATGAAGCCACCGATGAACAGCGCCCAGTCCCAGGTGTTGCGCCAGCGCTCGCTGGGCATCTTGCTGCGGAACTTGAAGCCGACCGGTCGCAGGATCAGCGCGAACAGGATCACGAACATCGCCAGGTAGAACCCGGAGAAGCTGACCGCGTAGAGCGGCGGCCATGCGGCGAAGATCGCGCCGCCGCCCAGGATCAGCCACACCTGGTTGCCTTCCCATACCGGACCGATGGTATTGATCACCAGCCGGCGCTCAGCGTCGTTGCGGGCGACGAAGGGCAGCAGGGTGCCCACGCCCAGGTCGAAACCATCCATCACGGCGAAACCGATCAGCAGGATGCCGAGCAGCAGCCACCAGATCACGCGCAGCGTGGTGTAGTCCAGAAGAATGAAATCCATCTTGGTTCTCCTGCCTCAGGCCTGGCCGGCGGCCGGCGCCGAGGCATTGTGGGAAGCATGCGGCTGGGGCGACTGCAGTGACGGCAGCACCTCGTCCGGACCCTTGCGGATCGCCTTGAGCATCAGCTTGATCTCGACCACGATCAGCGCGGTGTAGATGGCAGTGAAGCCGGCCAGGGTCAGCACGATTTCATGCAGGGCCAGCCCCGATGCTGCATAGAAGGTCGGCAGCACGCCATCGACCGCCCACGGCTGGCGACCATACTCGGCCACGAACCAGCCGCACTCGATCGCGATCCACGGTGCCGGCAGCGTCCACAGGGCCAGCTTGAGGAACCAGCGCTTGTCCTGGAAATTGTTGCGGCAGGAGTAGTAGAAGGCCAGGGCGAAGAAAGCGATGAGGTAGAAGCCGAGGCCGGCCATCACGCGGAAGGTCCAGAACAACGGCATCACGCGCGGCACCGTGTCCATCGCCGCCTGCGAGATTTCCTGCGGGGTGGCGTTGAGGATGTCATCACGATAGCGCTTGAGCAGCAGGCCGTGGCCCAGGTCCTGCCAGTGACGGTCGAACATCTCGCGCGCTTCAACGTCGTTCTTGTTGGCGCGCAGGCGTTCCAATGCACCGTAGGCCAGCTGGCCGCCACGCACGCGGTGTTCGGCGCGCTCGACCAGTTCCAGGATGCCGGGAATCGGCTGGTTCAACGAGCGGGTGGCGATCAGGCCCATCAGGTAGGGGATCTTCACCGCGTAGTCGTTCTGGTGGGTCTCCTGGTTCGGGATGCCGAAGGCGGTGAAGTCGGCCGGCGCACGCTCGGTCTCCCACATCGCTTCGATCGCGGCCAGCTTCATCTTCTGGTGTTCGCTGGCGGCGTAACCGCTCTCGTCACCCAGCACGACCACCGACAGCGATGACAGCAGGCCGAACGCCGCGGCCACCGCAAACGAACGACGGGCCAGGTCCTTGTGCTTGTTGCGCAGCAGGAACAGCGCGCTGATCGCCATCACGAACACCGCACCGGTCACGTAGCCGGCGCTGACGGTGTGCACGAACTTGGCCTGCGCCACCGGGTTGAACACCACCGCCATGAAGTCGACCACTTCCATGCGCATGGTTTCCGGGTTGAACACCGCACCGGTCGGGTTCTGCATCCAGCCATTGGCCACCAGGATCCAGATCGCCGACAGGTTGGTCCCCAGCGCCATCAGCCAGGTCACCATCAGGTGCTTGACCTTGCTCAGGCGGTTCCAGCCGAAGAAGAACAGGCCGACGAAGGTCGCTTCCAGGAAGAACGCCATCAGGCCTTCGATGGCCAGTGGCGCACCGAAGATGTCACCCACGTAGTGGCTGTAGTAGGACCAGTTCATGCCGAACTGGAATTCCATGACGATGCCGGTGGCAACGCCCATGGCGAAGTTGATGCCGAACAGGACGCCCCAGAACAGGGTCATCCTGCGCCAGATCTCCTTGCCGGTCATCACATACACGCTCTCCATGATGGCCACCATGAAGGACAGGCCGAGGGTGAGCGGTACGAATAGGAAGTGGTACATCGCGGTCAGCGCGAATTGCAGCCGCGACAGTTCTACGACTGTCTGATCAATCATGGCCTGGCTACCTCGTTGGATAGTGCCGTTGCAGGTGGCGGGAAGGGTGGTCTACGACGTGAATGATGTGACCGACTACTTCAAACAGCCTTGATCCAGATCAATGTATGAACAGGTGCCCCGGTTGATCGTATGCCAACCTGATGAAGACTGCGACCGCCGGCCGCAGGGGCGGGCTATTGCCTGCGCCTACAATGCCGTGTCTCCCCCGTTGCCCGTGAAGACCTCTTGAGCGCTGCCGAAACGACCCCTGATGGCCTGTCCCCGGAAGCTGAAACCGCCCGCCAGCGGCGTGTGCGCACGGCCTGGCTGGCCGACCTGGCACGCTCCGCCCGGGGCCGCCAGCGCCTGGCCGCGCTGTGCATCAGCCTGTCCGGCGCACTGTTGATCGGCCAGGCTGCCGCCATCGCCTGGCTGGTGCAGCAGGTGCTGGTGGAGCGCGTGCCGCTGGCCTCTGGCCTGCCGGTGCTGGCGGGATTGGCGGTGATCCTGGTGCTGCGCACCCTGCTGGGCAGCGCCACCCAGGCCGCCGCCGGTGACGTGGCCGACGCCGCACGCCTGGCATTGCGCGAACGCGTGTTCGCACGCCTGCTGGGCCACGGCCCACTGTGGCTGCGGCAGCGCCGCACCGGCGAACTGGGCGAACTGATGCTGCATCACGGTGATGCGATCGAGAGCTATTACAGCGGCTTCCTGCCGGTGCGCACTGAAGTGGTGGTGGTGCCGCTGCTGATCCTGGCCGCGGTGGCCTGGGTGGACTGGGTGGTGGCGCTGATCCTGCTGTTCACCGCGCCACTGGTGCCGTTCTTCATGATGCTGGTGGGCTGGGGCGCCGAAGCGGCCGGCCGTGCGCAGCTGGGTGAGCTGGCACGCATGAGCGGCCATTTCGCCGACCGGATCAAGGGCCTGGGCCTGCTACGCCTGTATGGCCGCGGTGACGCCGAGCTGGAGGGTATCGAGGCCGCCGCTGAAGGCGTGCGCGTGCGCACGCTGAAGGTGCTGCGGATTGCCTTCCTGTCGTCCACGGTGCTGGAATTCTTCGCCTCGGTGAGCGTGGCGATGGTGGCGCTGTACCTGGGCCTGAGCTATCTGGGCATGATGTCGCTGCATGCAGCGGTGCCGACGCTGGGTGCGGGGCTGTTCTGCCTGCTGCTGGCACCGGAATTCTATGCGCCGCTGCGACGGCTGGCCGCGCACTACCATGATCGCGCCAATGCACTGGCCGCCGCCGCCGAAGTGGAGCGCCTGCTGCA
Source organism: Stenotrophomonas sp. YJH_SMC_21 (assembly GCF_059369555.1). NCBI lineage: Bacteria > Pseudomonadati > Pseudomonadota > Gammaproteobacteria > Lysobacterales > Lysobacteraceae > Stenotrophomonas > Stenotrophomonas sp. YJH_SMC_21. The sequence continues at coordinate 249,077 of NZ_JCAFSU010000002.1, read as the reverse complement.
GTCGCTGCCCGATGAGCAGGGCCTGGTCGAGAACGAGGTTGCACCGCTGGCGGTGGAGCCGGCCGAGGCCGCGTTGCCGCCGCTGCAGGCACAAGGGCTGGTGCTGCGCCCGCTGGGCGCGCCGCAGGATGTGCTGCAGGATCTGGACCTGCGGCTGGAGCCGGGCCAGCGCCTGGCCCTGGTTGGTCCCAGCGGCTCCGGTAAAAGCACCCTGCTGGAAGCGCTGGCCGGCTGGCTGCCGCCGCGCGCCGGCAAGCTGCAGCTGCGGCCTGGCGTGCAGGTGGCTTATGCCAGCCAGCGCCCCTACCTGTTCCACGGCAGCATCGCCGACAACCTGCGGCTGGCTGATCCCGGTGCCAGCGATGCGCGGCTGCGCGCGGTGGCCGAGGCCGCGCAGGTGCTGCAGTTCGCACAGCGCCTGCCACAGGGCCTGGACACGGTGATCGGCGAACGTGGCTTCGGCCTGTCCGGCGGCGAAGCCCGTCGTATCGGCCTGGCCCGGTTGTTGCTGCGCGACCCGCAGGTCCTGTTGCTGGACGAACCCACCGCGTTTCTCGACGCCGATACCGAGGCCGCACTGCTGCGCAGCCTGGCTGCCTATGCGCGGGGTCGCAGTGTGGTGGTCGCCACCCACAGCCCGGCGGTGATCGCCTGGGCCGACCGCTGCCTGCTGCTGCCGGAAGGGCGCCTGGTCGAACCGGCACAGGCGGTGCGCGCATGAGCCGTTCGCCTGATTCGCTGCGCGCGGTGTTTCTGCGCCATCGGCCGCGCCTGCTGCTGACCGTGCTGCTGCTGTGGACCACCATGCTGGCCGGCACCGCATTGCTCGGCCTGTCCGGTGGCTTTCTCACCGCCGCCGCGTTGGCTGGTGCGGCCGGCCTCGGCCAAGGCTTCAACTTCTTCTCACCGTCCGCGGGCATACGCGGGCTGACGATGGCGCGCATCGTGTCGCGCTATTTCGAGAAGCTGGTCGGCCACGACGCCACGCTGCGCATCGCCCGCGACCTGCGCGTGTGGTTCTTCCGCCGCGCGTTGCCGCTGGCACCCGCACGGTTGGGGGCTACGCGCACCGGCGACCTTCTGGCGCGCCTGCTCGGCGACATCGGTGAAGTGGACGGCCTGCTGGTGCGTGCGATCGGGCCGCTGCTGGCGTTGGGCGGATTGTCGCTGGTCGCGATCGTTTCGGCAGCACTGATCCTGCCGTCGGCTGCGGTGCTGCTGGCGGTGCTGGCGCTGCTGATCGCCTTCGGCGTGCCGTGGCTGGGCGTGCGTGGCCATGACGACGAAGAGGCCGACCGTGCCGCGCACCGTGCCGCATTGCGCACCGCGGCCTTTGAAGGGTTGGAAGGTGCGGGTGACCTGGCCGCGCTGCATGCCGATGCAGCGTGGCAGCTGAAGGTGCGCGTGGCAGCCAAGCAGCTGGCCTCGCGTGACCGCCGCCGCCGCTGGCGCCTGATCGCGGCCTCGACCCTGCACGGCCTGGTGGCGGGGCTGGGCCTGGTGGCGATGCTGGCGTTGGCCCTGCACGCGGCCGAGCAGCAGCGCATCGCACCGGAAATGGCCGCAGGTTTGGTGTTCCTCACCGTGGCGTTGGTCGAGCTGTGGGCCGGCATGGGCCTGGCCTGGCAGTCGCTGCAGTCCGGGCGCATTGCCGCCGATCGCCTGCAGGCGATCGTCGAGCAACCGCCGACGGTGGACGATCCGCAGGCGCCACAGGTGGTGCCGCCGGCTGCGCGCGTGCATTGGGATGACGTGCATTTCCAGTGGCCAGGCGGCGCGCGGCCGGTGTTGTCCGGCCTGCAGCTGACCCTGGCGCCAGGCGAACGCATCGCGATTCGCGGCGACAGCGGCAGTGGCAAGACCACGCTGTCGAGCCTGCTGCTGCGGCTGTGGGATCCGCAGCAGGGACGGCTGACCTACGGTGGCCGCGACCTGCGTGATTTCGCCCAGGCCGAATGGCACCGGCAACTGGCGTGGCTGCCGCAGAACGCGCCGGTGTTTGCCGGCAGCGTGGCCGAGAACCTGCGGTTGGGTGATCCCGATGCCAGCGACGCCGCCTTGTGGGCGGTGCTGCGCCGCGTGCGCCTGGGCGAATGGGCCGAGCGCAACGGCGGCCTGCAGGCCTGGGTGGGCGAGAACGGCGCGACGATGTCGGCCGGGCAGGCGCGGCGGTTGGCGTTGGCCCGTGCACTGCTGCGCAATGCGCCGATCCTGCTGCTGGACGAACCGACCGAAGGCCTCGACGTGGATACCGCACGCGCGCTGTTGCAGGACCTTTCCGGTTTGCTGGACGGGCGCAGCCTGTTGATGATCACCCACGACGACCTGCCCGAAGGCGTGGTCGATGCGCAGTACCGGTTGCGCGACGGGGCTCTGGTCCGCGAAGCGTGAACCGGTAGTGCCGGCCGCTGGCCGGCAACCTCATGGCGCCTGATACGGACACGGAATTGCCGGCCAGCGGCCGGCATTACCCATTCGAACGGTTACCGCGAGAACTCGCGCAGCATCACCGCGATCGAGGCCACGTTGGCCAGCACGCACAACCAGAACACCCACTGGAATGCGGCCTTGCGGTGCTTGTGTCGGAACAGCGCCTGGCCCAGCAGCGCGCCCGGCCAGCCACCGGCAAAGGCCAGCAGTTGCAGGGTGCGTTCGGGAATGCGCCATTGCTTTCGCTGCGCCGCGCGCTTGTCCTGGCCGTACAGCGCGAACGACACCGCGCTGGTCAGCATGCACCAGCCGCCCAGCCACAGCGGCAGCACACCGCTGACCATCAGCGCGATCAACGCGCCGAACGCGGCCAACGCGAGGTTACGCCGCCACGCCACTTACAGCGCGTCGAGGAAGCCGCGCACGGCGGGGCCGAAACGCTCGAAATCGACCAGGAAGGCGTCGTGACCCTGCGGTGACTCCAATCCGATGAAATGGGCGTCAGCGCCTCCGGCACGCAGGCCATCGGCGACCTGTTGCTGCTGCTGCACCGGGAACAGGATGTCGGTGTTGGCGCCGATGGCCAGCGCCTTCTCCACCCGGATCTTCGCCAGCCCGGCCAGCACATCGCCATCGGCATACTCGGCCAGGTCGAACCAGTCCATCGAGCGGCTCAGGTACAGATAGCAGTTGGGGTCGAAGAAACGCACGAAGCGCCGTGCGTGGCCTTCCAGGTAGCTTTCCACCTGGAATTCCAGACCGAACGGATCGTCGTCGGTCTGGTCCGAATCCAGCCGCACGCGGCCGAAGCGGCCATCCCATTCCAGTGCCGAGCGGTAGGTGATCACGCCCAGCTTGCGCGCCATGCGCATGCCGGACTCGGGATACGCGTCGTCGTCGTAGTGGCCACCATTCCAGCGTGGATCAAGGCGGATCGCTTCGCGCTGCAGCGAGCGGATCGCGATGGAGAACGGCAGCGCCTGCGCACTGCCGGAAATGTTGACGTGGCTGCGCGCGATGCCCGGGTGAAGCATCAGCACGGCCAGCGCGGTCATGCCGCCCATCGAATTGCCGACCACGCAGGCCAGCTGTTCGATGCCCAGGGCGCGCACGACTTCGATCGCGGCGCGCGCGCCGTCTTCGATCGACAGCTCGGGGAAGTCGAGACGATACGGTTGGCCGGTGGCCGGGTTGAGCGAGGCCGGACCGGTCGAGCCCTTGCAGCTGCCCAGCGAGTTCACGCAGACCACGAACCAGCGGTCGGTATCGATCGCCTTGCCGGGTCCGACCATGCCTTCCCACCAGCCCGCTGCCGGGTTGGCGTCGTTGGCTGCCGCATGTGCATCCGGCGAGAGGCCGGTCACGATCAGGATCGCGTTGCTGGCGTCGGCCGCCAGTGTTCCCCAGGTCTCATAGGCGACGCGCGCGCCGTGCAGGGCGCCGCCGCGCTTGAACGGGAAGGGCGAGGGCAGGGCGTGGAAGCGGGTGCCGGGCGGGATGAATTCGGTCATGCAGGCATTCTAGCGGGGCCGCATGTGGAGCTGGCGACACGCTGGTTTCCATCGGCGATGCAGGTAGTGCCGGCCGCTGGCCGGCAACCTCGCAGGCGCATCACGATTCATGAGGTTGCCGGCCAGCGGCCGGCACTACCGCGGCGCGTTACGGGAAGCGCAGCTCCACAACACCGTCGTGGGGCAGGCTCACCTTCACCGGCACGCTCTGCAGGTCATCTTCGCTGCGGTTGGCGCTGCCGGTGCGCGAGATGCGTGCCAGCACTTCCACTTCGCGATGGGCCGACAGCGGTGCGGTTGGCATCGGGCTGTCAGCGTCACCCAGCCCGACCGTGGCCGGGAATCCGGCCAAGGGCAGCTTGCGTGCGGCCACCGGCATCGGCGGTCCACCCACGGCGCGGGCCAGCACGAATACCTGGGTGCTGGCCGGCCACTCGGTGCCCTTCAACGCAGGCAACTGCACGCGCACCTGCAACAGCGCCGGTGGCGCCGCAACGGCTGCATCGGACGGCTGACCGGCGGCTTCACGGGCGATGGCGATCTGCGCCTGCAGCGCCTGCGCGGCGCCGGGCTCAAGCCGTGGCAGCAGGCCGCTCCACACATCTGCGGCCTCGGCATTCTTTCCGCGCTGGCGCAGGGCGATACCCAGCAGCCAGCTGGCACGCTCGGCATCGGGCGCCAGCGCACGCGCCTGCTGCAGCCAGGCCATCGCCGTGTCATCGAACTGCTTGCCGGCATCGGCCTGCGCACGTGCCTGCGCCGCCTCCACCAGCACGCCGGGGTCTTCCGGGGCGAGAGTGGCGGCCCGCGCGAACGCGTCCGCCGCGGCTGCGGCATTGCCCAGTTCGGCTTGCGACCGGCCCAGCAGCGCCCAGCCATCGGCCCGCTGTGGGTCACGCTTCAGTGCATCCTGCAGGGCCTGCACGCCATCGCGCAGGGTGGCTACCGAAGGCGTCGGTTGCACCTGTGCTGCACGCGGATCACCGACCAGCAGATACAGGCAGGCACCGGCCACGCCCAGTGCGAACACGCCGACCACGAAACCGCGGCGGCCAGAGTGGCGCAGCGGCCACAGCACCAGCGCTGCCATCAACGCAGCAACCAGACCGGCCAGCATCGGCAGCCAATGGCTCACCATCCGTCTCCTTCATCGGCCTTGCCGGCCGCTGCGGCGCCAACCGTACGGCCACGGCGGCGGACGATGCCCAGCACCACCAGAGCACCCGCACCGAGCATCAGCAGGGGACCGCCCCACAGCAGCCAGGTGCCCGGCTGCAACGGTGGCTGATAGAGCACGAACTCACCGTAGCGCGCGACCAGGAACTGCTTGATCTGCGCGTCGTCGTGGCCCTGCTGCATCAGCTGCAGCACCTCGCGGCGCAGGTCCTGCGCGATCTGCGCGTTGGAATCGGCCAGCGACTGGTTCTGGCACTGCACGCAGCGCAGCTGCGCGGCCAGGTCGTGGAAGCGGCGTTCTTCGGCGCCATCGCGGAACTGCAGCGGCTGCGGATCATGCAGCGGCTGCTGTGCCAGCGCGGCCAGCGGCAGCATCAGGAGCAGCAGCGCCAGCAGCCAGCGCATGGGCTCAGGGCGCCGTGTGCAACGTGCTGCCGGCATTGCCCTGGGCCTTCTCGATCTTCTCCAGCGCCGGGATCAGCTTCTCGTCGACCACGCGCTGGGTCATCGCACCGCTGTACTTCCAGCGCACGATGCCGCTGCCGTCGACAAGGAAGGTTTCCGGTGCGGCGGTCACGCCCCAGTCGATCGCGGTGCGGCCTTCCACGTCGCTGAGCACGACCATGAACGGGTTGCCCAGCTGTTCCAGCCAATGCAGGGCATCGGTCGGTTCATCCTTCCAGTTGTAGCCGATCACGCGCACGCGCTTGCTCTCGGCGAAACGGGTCAGCACCGGGTGTTCCTCGCGGCAGGCCGCGCACCAGCTGCCCCACACGTTCAACAGGTACGGCGCGCCACGCAGTTCGTCGCTGTGCACGATCATTTCCGGGTCGTGCAGCACCGGCAGCGCGAACGCTGGCGCCGGCTTGTCGATCAGCGCCGATGGCAGCACGTCGCGCTGCGGATCACCCGATTTCATAACCCCGTAGATCATCAGCCCGAGCAGGCCGAAGAAAAACAGCACGCCGATCACGATGGCTACCGGCGGCAGCGGGCGGGAGGGGCGCGGGGCGGGGGACTCGGACATGGAAACTCCTACGGACGACGGAAACGGCGGTCGGCGGCGGCGATGAATCCGCCCAGGGCCATCAGCAGCGCGCCCAGCCAGATCCAGCGCACGAACGGCTTGATGTGCACCCGTACCGCCCATGCATTGTTGCCCAGCGGCTCGCCCAATGCCACGTAGACATCGCCGTCGAAGCGTGCATCGATGCCGGCCTCGGTCATCACTTGGCCGCCGCTGGCGTACTGGCGCTTCTCCGGGTGCAGCAGGGCCAGTTCGCGGCCGTCGCGGAACACCCGCAGGTGACCGCGGTCGGCGATGAAATTGGGGCCTTCGCGATGGTCCACGCCCTCGAAGCGCACTTCGTAGCGACCGACCACCAGCTGCTGACCCGGGGCCAGCGCCACTTCGCGCTGCACGTTCAAGGCTTCCACCAGCAGCGCGCCGGCCAGGAACACGGCGATGCCGGCGTGGGCAACGATCATGCCGAGCATTTCGGCGGTGAAGCGGCCGTTGCCGCGCAGTCGCTGCCAGACGAAGCGTGCGGTACCGAGTGCGACCCAGGCCGCAGCGGCCACGCCGATGCCGGCCTTCCAGCCGTTCTGCGGCGCCTGCCACCAGGCCATCGCGCCCAGCAGCAGCGCCAGGCCCAGCCACGGTGCCAGCAGCGCGAAGGCGCGCGAGGGCTGGTCATGCTGCCATTTCACCAGTGGGCCGAACGGCAGCAGCAGGATCATTGGCGCCATCAGCAGCAGGAACAGGCTGCCGAAGTAGGGCGGGCCGACCGAGATCTTGCCCAGCGACAGCGCATCGGCCAGCAACGGATACAGCGTGCCGAGCAGCACCATCGCGCAGGCCGTGGCCAGCAGCAGGTTGTTGGCCAGCAGCAGGGTCTCGCGCGAGGTGGCGGTGAAACCACGGCGCGGGTCGTCGGCATCCACGCTCAGCTGGCTGGCGCGCAGCGCGTACAGCAGCAGGCTGCCGCCGACCAGCACCGACAGGAACACCAGGATGAACAGGCCGCGCGAGGGATCGGCAGCGAACGAATGCACGCTGGTCAGCACACCGGAGCGCACCAGGAAGGTGCCCAGCAGCGACAGCGCGAAGGCGGCGATCGCCAGCAGCAGGGTCCAGCTGCCGAAGGTGCCGCGCTTCTCAGTGACCGCCTGCGAATGGATCAGTGCCGCGCCGACCAGCCAGGGCATGAAGCTGGCATTTTCCACCGGGTCCCAGAACCACCAGCCACCCCAGCCCAGCTCGTAGTAGGCCCACCAGCTGCCCAGCGCGATGCCCAGGGTCAGGAAGCCCCACGCGACGTTCGTCCACGGCCGCGTCCAGCGCAGCCAGCGCGCATCCACGCGACCTTCCAGCAGCGCCGCCACCGCGAATGCGAACGGAACGGCGAAACCCACGTAACCGATGTACAGCATCGGTGGATGGATGATCAGCCCCGGGTCCTGCAGCAGTGGGTTGAGATCGCGTCCTTCCAGCGGCGCCGGGTTCAGGCGCAGGAACGGGTTGGAAGTGAAGATCAGGAAGGCGAGGAAGCCGACGCTGACGATGCCCATCACCGCCAGTACACGCGCCTGCACCGGTGCCGGCAGGTGCCGGGAGAACAGCGCCACCGCGCCGGTCCACAATGCCAGCACCAGCGCCCACATCAGCAGTGAGCCTTCATGCGCGCCCCAGACCGCCGAATAGCGGTAGATCATCGGCAGCAGCGAATTGGAGTTCTCGGCCACGTAGCGCACTGAGAAATCCTGCTGCACGAACGCGGCGGTCAGCACCGCGAACGCGCCGGCGAGCAGCAGCAGCTGCGCGAACGCGGCTGGCCGTGCGACCGCCATCCATGCCGTGTTGTTGCGATGTGCGCCGACCAGCGGCAGGCCGGCCTGCAGCAGCGAGGCCAGCAATGCGCACATCAGCAGGATCTGACCCAGTTCGGGCAGCACTCAGCGCACCTCGGGGGCCGTCACCGGCACATCGTGCTTGCGGTGGGCATCGCCCATCTTGTCGGCCACTTCCTTCGGCACGTACTTCTCATCGTGCTTGGCCAGCACTTCGTCGGCGACGAAGGTGCCGTCCTGCAGGCGGCCGCTAGCGACCACCGCCGTGCCTTCGGCGAACATGTCCGGCAGGATCCGCGAGGTGGTCACTGCCAGCTGCGCGTCGCCGTCGGTCACTTCGAAACGTGCTTCCAGCGAGCCGACCGGCCGATTGAAAGAGCCCTTCACCACCATGCCGCCCAAGCGGAAGCGCGACTGCGCATCGACATCACCGCGCAGCACTTCCGAAGGCGTGTACAGGTAGGCAATGTTGCGCTCCAGTGCCATCGCCACCAGCGCAGTGGCCAGGCCGGAGGCGAGCAGGGCCAGCAGCACCCATGCCAAGCGGCGACGCTGTACCGGGGTCATCGTTCCAGCTCCGTCGACAGCGGCACAGCTGCGTCCTGCCTGCCGGCGCGGGTCTGCTGACGCTGCTGGCGGGCCAGTGCCAGCCGGCGTGCCACGCGCAGGCGCAGCCACGAACCGATGGCGTCGGCGCCGAGCACCAGCACGAACACGGCGTAGGCGCCGATCACATAGGGAAGGTGGGTCATGGCTGGGCCTCCCGGACCGGGCGTTCGGCACCGACGCGTCCACCGACCCAGGCCTTGCCGGCCTCGCGGTCGAGATTGTCGGCGCGGGCCTTGGCCAGCACCGAACCGGCGAACCAGAACTTGGTGCCGATCACCATCCACCACAGCGGCGCGATCATCGCGCTGCTGATCGCCGATTCACCGAACACGTTGATCGACTGGCGCTGATGCAGGCCGCCCCACCAGTCCACCGAATAGCGGATCACCGGCAGCAGGCTGACGCCGACGATGGCCAGCAGTCCCGCCGCACGTGCGGCGCTGCGGCGGTCCTCGATGGCGTGGTAGAGGCCGATCACGCCCAGGTACAGGAACAGCAGCACCAGCTCGCTGGTCATGCGCGGGTCCCAGTCCCACCAGGTGCCCCAGGTGCCCTTGCCCCAGATGCTGCCGGTCAGCAGGGTGATCAGGGTGAAACCGGCGCCCATCGGCGCGCAGGCCATGGCCAGGATCTCGCAGACCTTGATCCGCCAGATCAGCGCGATGGCGGCATACAGCGCCATCAGCGCGAATACGAACAGGCTCATCCAGGCACTGGGCACGTGGATGTAAAGGATGCGGAAGCTGTCCAGCTGCTTGGCTTCCGGCGGCACCACCAGCAGCGCCTGCCACATGCCGACCAGCAGCACCGGCACCGCCGCGAGGTAGAACACCCGCGACCAGCGGGCAGCGAAACGGTCGAACGTGGGAGGCGAACCGAGTTGGTGGAACCAGCGGACAATCGGATTCATGCGTGGCGGCTATCCAGCAGGGGTGGATTGGCTCTCAGCTCGGTCAACTCAGAGAAATACGTATTGCAGCGGCAGTGGCCAGCGGAGCCAGCACCAGCGCGAGCAGCAGGCCGGCGCCCAGCATCAGCAGCGCACCGACCGGATCCTGCCCGCGTCCGGCTGCCGCCAGACTGCCGGCGCCGAACACAAGCACCGGCACGTACAGCGGCAGCGACAGCAGCGCCACGAGAATACCAGAGCGTCGGATGCCAACGGTCAGTGCGGCGACCACGCCACCGATCAGGCTCAGCAACGGCGTTCCCAGCAGCAACGATGCCAGCAACATCGGCAGCTGGTCATGCGGCAGATGCAGCATTTCGGCCAACAGCGGGCTGACAAAGATCAGCGGCAGCGCAGTGGTCGCCCAGTGCAGGAGCACGCGCACCAGCACCAGCCAGGCCAGCGGCACCGGCGCCAGTAGCCACTGTTCCAGCGAGCCATCTTCGGCGTCGGAACGGAACAGTGAATCCAGCGACAGCTGTCCCGCCAGCAGCACGGCCAGCCACAGCACCGCGCCGGCGGTGGCGGCCAGCAGCTGTGGTTCGCGGCCTTGGGCCAGCGCGAACAGCACCACTACCAGCACCGCGAACAGCAGTGGTTGCAGCGCATCGCCGCGGCGGCGCCAGAGCAGGCGCAGGTCGCGCTTGAGCAGGGCGCCTGCGGTCTGCCACAGGCCTGGTTCGGTACCCGGCGCGATCATGCGGCACCGCCGAGGTCGAGCTGGCGGGTACGCACCGGCGGTGCGGCGTAGGCGCCATGGGTGGTGACCAGCGCAGCGCCGCCGGCACGCAGGTGCGCCGAGATCATGCGGTTGACCAGGGTGATGCCCTCCAGGTCGAGGTTGGCATAGGGCTCGTCCAGCAGCCACAGCGGCGCCGGCGACAGCCAGATGCGTGCCAGTGCCAGCCGCCGCTTCTGCCCGGCGGACAGATGCCGAACGAGGGTGTCTTCATAACCGGCCAGGCCCACGATGGCCAGCGCGTTGCCGGGCATCTGCCGCGCACGCCGTCCATGCAGGCCGCACAGGAAGTGCAGGTTCTCCAGCGTGTCCAGGTCTGGCTTCAGGGCCGGCAGATGGCTGAGGTAGGCCACGTAGCGTGCACGTTCGGCATTGTTCGCCGGCTTGCCGTCGATCCGCACCTGGCCGGCGCCGGGCCGGGCCAGGCCGGCCAGCACGCGCAGCAGGGTGGTCTTGCCGGCGCCATTGCCGCCCTGCACCAGCAGGGCTTCGCCGGCGTCCACATGGAAGTCCAGCGGGCCGAACACCGGCTCGTCATTGCGGGAGAAGCTCAGGCCGCTGGCGGCCAGCAATGCAGGGGTGTTCAAGGGGCAGGGGTCTTCATGCCGGAGTGCGATGGCAATTGTAGCGGTGAATGCCGATGGTAGTGCCGGCCGCTGGCCGGCAGATGCGACCCGGCGCCGCAGATCGTCCCAGGGGTGCCGGCCAGCGGCCGGCACTACCGACGCGCGGATTGCGTAAACTCGCAGGCCTGTTCCCCCACAGCCCAGGCCGATGCAACCGAACACCAAGCTGCCCAAGGTCGGTACCACGATCTTCACCGTGATGTCCCAGCTCGCCGCCGAACACGGCGCAGTCAACCTGGGCCAGGGTTTTCCGGACTTTTCGGCGCCGCAGCGCCTGATCGACGAGACCGCCAGGGCGATGGCCGCCGGGCTGAACCAGTACCCGCCGATGACCGGCGTGGCGCCGCTGCGCCAGGCCATCGCGCAGAAGGCGCTGGACTGCTACGGCGCGCAGGTCGATGCGGACAGCGAGATCACCGTCACCAGTGGCGGTACCGAGGCCATCTTCAACGCCATCCACGCCGTGGTGCGTGCCGGCGAGGAAGTGATCGTGCTCGACCCGGCGTATGACTGCTATGAACCGGCGATCGACCTGGCCGGTGCCAAGGCCGTGCATGTGTCGCTGGATCCGCAGACCTTCGCGGTCGACTGGGACCGCGTGCGTGCGGCGATCACCCCGCGCACCCGCATGCTGATCGTCAACACCCCGCACAACCCGTCCGGCGCGATGCTGTCGGCGCAGGACATGCAGGCACTGGCCGAGCTGCTGCGTGGCACGCAGATCTACCTGATCTCCGATGAGGTGTACGAACACATCATCTACGACGGCCGCCGCCATGAATCGGCGCTGCGCTACCCGGAACTGCGCGAGCGCGCGTTCGTCATCTCCAGCTTCGGCAAGACCTATCACTGCACCGGCTGGAAGATCGGCTATGCGATCGCACCGCCGGCACTGACCGCCGAGTTCCGCAAGGTGCACCAGTACAACACCTTCACCAGCTTCGGCCCGGCGCAGTACGGCTTCGCCGCGATGATCCGCGACGAACCCGAACACCACCTGGAGCTGGGCGCGTTCTACCAGGCCAAGCGCGACCGTTTCCGCGAGCAGCTGGCCGGCACCCGCCTGAAGGCGCTGCCGGTCCCCGGCGGCTACTTCCAGCTGGTCGACTACTCGGCCATCAGCGACCTGCCGGACCATGAGTTCGTGAAGTGGCTGACCATCGAGAAGGGCGTGACCGCGATCCCGCTGTCGCCGTTCTACGAAAACCCGCCGGCCGGCCAGCGCCTGGTGCGCCTGTGCTTTGCCAAGAATGAAGCAACGATGGACGCGGCGATCGAACGCCTGCGCCTGCTCTGAGCGAGGCTTGAACATGCAGGACCTGCGCATTTCCCTCGTCCAGGGCGACACCCGCTGGCACGATCCGGCCGGCAACCGCGCCTACTACGGCGCGCTGCTCGCACCGCTGGCCGGCACCACTGACCTGGTGATCCTGCCGGAGACCTTCACCAGTGGTTTCTCCAACGACGCCATTGCCCAGGCCGAAGGCATGGACGGCCCGACCGTGGCCTGGGTGCGCGAACAGGCCAGGACCTTGAACGCGGCGGTGATCGGCAGCGTGCAGCTGCGCGACGGCGAGGGCGTCTACAACCGCCTGCTGTTCGCCACGCCCGATGGCGACCTGCAGTACTACGACAAGCGCCACCTGTTCCGTTACGGCGGCGAGCACGAGCGCTATGCCGCCGGTCGCGACCGCCTGAGCGTGGAATGGAAGGGCTGGCGGATCAATCCGCAGGTCTGCTACGACCTGCGTTTCCCGGTGTTCTGCCGCAACCGCTACAACGTGGAGCGTCCGCAGCAGCTGGATTTCGACCTGCAGATCTTCGTCGCCAACTGGCCGTCGGCACGCGCCTATGCGTGGAAGACGCTGCTGCGTGCGCGGGCGATCGAGAACCTGTGCTTCGTGGCAGCGGTGAACCGCGTCGGTGTCGATGGCAACGGGCTGCACTACGCAGGCGACAGCGCGGTGCTGGATTTCCTCGGCCAGCCGCAGGTGGAGATCCGCGAGCGCGAACAGGTGGTCACCACCACCATCTCGGCCGAGGCGCTGGCCGCACACCGCGCGCGTTTCCCGGCGATGCTCGATGCCGATGCCTTCCACCTGGACGAACAGGCCTGAGCACCGGCCTGAACACTGCTGCACCAGCGCGTGCGCCTGCATCCAGCGTGCACGCGCGCGCTGCTAGATTCGCCGGCAGTCCGACCGAACTGGAAGTCCTGCCATGAACAAGCCCTTCGCCCTGCTGCTTGCCCTGTCTGCCGCATCGCTGGCCCCGGCCGCGCACGCCGCTGGCAACCTCGACTGTGAGCTGCGCTACAACCTCTCTGGCTGGTCGCTGATCTACAAGACTGCATCCGGCAATGGCACGGTCACCTGCAGCAATGGCGCCAGCATGCCGGTGCGCATCCAGATGAAGGGCGGCGGCCTGACCGTGGGCAAGTCGAAGATCACCAACGGACGTGGCAGCTTCACCGGCGCAGTCAGCGTCAACGAGCTGCTGGGTACTTACGCCTCGGTGGGCGCGCATGCCGGTGCGGTGAAGTCCAGCAACGCGCAGGTGATGACCAAGGGCGACATCTCGCTGGCCCTGTCCGGTACCGGCAAGGGCTGGGATCTGGGCGTGGACGGCACCGCGTTCACCCTCAGCCGGCGCTGAGGCGCGACGGCGCGGCAGTTCCCCAGCTGATGCGGATGTAGTGCTGTTCGGAATCGCTCAACAACCGTTCGACACCGAAACCATTCTTCAGCAGCTGTGCGACCACGTCTTCGAAGAGCTGCTCGCTGGCCATCACCTGGCTGAAGCCGAACACGATGTAGCGGCGGCCATTTTCCGAGCCGATCTGGATGGCGTTGTCGAGATCGCGGTAGAACAGTTCGATCGGGCGCTTGGCGGCATCGACGTTGGCGCGGGCCTGTTCGGCGGTGATGGTGATCATGGGCATCTGCCTTGTGTGGGAGCGCGCGCACGATAGCCGGGGAATCAAAGCCGTTCCCGGAAGGCCAGCACAGTGCGCTGCTTTTGCAGCAATTCCTAGGCTGCAGCGGGACGCCGCCGTTGCAGCCACAAGGCCAGCAGGCCACACGCGATAACGGTCGGTGCCAGCATCTGCACTGCACCGACCAGCGCCATTGCCGCACCGATCAACAGGTAGTAGAGCAGGCCGAACAGCGCGCCTGCGCTGCCGAGACAGTGTGGATAGCCGCGCAGGGCCTGGCCGAGCACATTGGGAATGGCAAGGCCGAAGCCCGTCACCACCGGCACCATCGCCGCGATCAGGGCAGGGTGATCATGCAGCAGCGCGGCCAGCAGGCCTCCCGTCAGAACCAGTACTGCGGCGATGCGGATACGCGTGGTTGCGGCAACGCCTGCACGCAGCAGGCGGCCATTGCCCCACGCGCCCAGTGCCGAGCCCAGTGCCAGCACCGCGCCGCTGGCGCCGAACCAGGTGGCTGGCCAGTGCAGGCGCGCAAACACGAAGGGGCCGAGCACATACCAGCTGTACATCGCCACGTTGAAGGCCATCACCAGCAACGCGTGTGACCAGATCCAGCGATCGCGCAGCAGTTCCCGCAGCAGTGGCAGCATGGGCGCGTGCGGGATCTGTGCAGGGCGGCTTTCGCGCAGGCCCGCCAGGCATGCGACTGCCAGCAGGGCAGCGATCAGCAGCAGGCCGGACTGTACGCCGACATAGCCATGGGCGGCGACCAGCAGCGTGCCCAGTGCAAGGCCGATGGCCGGGCTCAGGGCCAGGGCCATGCCGATCCAGGAGAATGCCTGCGCCAACGCGGGTCCCTGCAGGTGGTCGCGTAGTACGGTCTGGGTTACCACCGAGGCCGCCGCCGCACCCAGCGCGGCCAGTGCCTGTGCCAGCAGGACCTGGCCGAAGGTGCTGGCCAGCAGGCCGCCGCAGGCGGCCAGTGCGAACACGGCCAGGCCGCATAGCAGGGCAGGGCGACGACCGATACGATCGGCCAGGCGCCCCCACAGCAGCACGCCTGCAGCGAAGCCGAACAGGTACAGGCTCATGGCCTGGCTGGCGGCACTCGGCGGCAGGGCGAAGCGTTCGGCCAGATCGGCCAGGGCCGGGCTGTACAGGGTCTGTGCCAACTGCGGGAACATCAGCAGTGCAATGGTGAGCAACAACAGGCGGCGCGACATGCGGGCGCTCCAGGAACAGGGCCCCGCATTGTGGTCGCGTCCGCAATGGCGCACTCTGTCTATCTTGTCATCGAATGTATGAAATCAGACATGGCCTGGTTGCAGCCGCACGCGCACTTCGACGCCGATGCCTGGAGCGCTCCGGTGCTGGGGATTGCAGCCTCACTGGCGGATCACGACTCGGGTTGGCACCAGCATGCACGCGCGCAGCTGCTGTACACCCGGCAGGGCTGCACGCGCCTGACCTACGGTGATCGCATCAGCCTGCTGCCGCCCGCGCGCGCCGCGTGGATTCCGGGTGGGCTGCGCCATCGCGCGCAGATGCGCCAGGCGGTCGACTACCGTTCGTTGTACTTCGACGCCACGCTGTCGGCCCAACTGCCCCGGCAGCCGGCGATCATCGGCGTGGGGCCGCTGCTGCAGGCCTTGCTGGAGCCGATCGCGCAGGCGCCGTTCGACCATGACTGGCAGTCGCCGCGCGCACGCCATCAACTGGCGTTGTGCGTGCTGGAGATCGCTGCTGCACCGGTGGCACCGATGGACCTGCCTCTGCCTCGTGATCCGCGGATCGCACGGTGCCTCCCGGTGGCCGAGCAGCTGCCGCCCGAACTGGGGGAGCTGGCCGCGCGCACGGGCCTGAGCGCGCGTACCGTCGGCCGGTTGATGCAGCGTGATACCGGCATGAGCTACCAGGCCTGGCGCCAGCAATGGCGACTGATGCGGGCCATGGAGTTGCTGCTGCTGGGCCAACGCGTGGCGCACGTGGCGCAGGACACCGGCTTCTCCGCCGAGAGCCCGTTCATCGCCTTCTTCCGCGGCATGACCGGCACCACACCCGCCGCGTTCCAGCGCCACGCAAAAGGGGACGGAGGGGATTAAGTCGCTTTCGCCCCTTTGATACAGGCCGTGGCAAAAACGACTTAATCCCCTCCGTCCCCTTTTCAACGAAAAACCCCGGCCTGCGCCGGGGTTTTTCATTTCAGGCGTGCCGGTGATCAGCCGCCGCGCGGGCCGCTGCGGCGCGGGCCGCCCGGACCGCGGTTGCCGCCGGGGCCACCCGGGCCACGGTTGCCACCCGGACCGCCGGGGCCGCGATTGCCGCCCGGACCACGGTTGCCACCACCCGGCCCGCGACCGCCCGGACGGGCGCCCTGCGCCGGCTTGGGGCTGCCATACGGGTTGAAGCCCGGCGTGGCGTGGTCGGACGGGAAGCTCGGGGCATTGCCCGGATGACCATACGGGTGCTTGTTGCCCTGGCCCTGCGAGCGGTTGCCGGCACCGGCCGGACGACCCTGGCCGCCTGCGCCGCCACGGCCTTCACCGCCGAAACCGCCACGGCCCTGTCCGCCACCGGCGCCCGGACCCTTCGGCTTGCCGTACGGACGGCCCTGGCCGCCTGCGCCCGGACCACGGGCACCCGGGCCGCGCGCGCCCGGACCGGCATTGCGATGGCCGCTCGGGCCCGTGCTCACGCCATCCGGCACGTACCAGGTGCGGAACGCGGCCGGGTTGCCTTCCGGCAGCGAACGGTCATTCTTCTGGGTGCGCTGCTTGAACGGCTTCTGCGACTGCTTGGCTGCTGCTTCACCGCTGACCGTCAGGCCACCCTTGAAACCGCCGCCCTTGCCGCCGCGGCCACGGCCGCGGTCTTCGCGGACGTTGTCGAAGCGACGCAGCTCGCGGCCTTCGTCTGCGGTGTTATGGCCGTTGACGTAGGCATTGCCACGGCCACCTTCGCGCACGCGCACGGTGGTCTTGGCGGCGCGGCGCTGGCCGATCACCGGCTGCAGGGTCAGAGCCGACGGCGCGCCTTCTTCCAGCTTCAGCTGCGCACGCAGGGCTTCAACCTGGGCGGTGCCCAGTTCCACCGAATGGCCACGGGCCAGTTCGCGCGGCAGGCTCACCTTGCCGTAGCGGGTGCGCTTCAGGCGGCTGACCTGGCAGCCCTGCGACTCCCACAGGCGGCGCACTTCGCGGTTGCGGCCTTCCTTCACCACGACGCGGAACCAGTCGTGCGAGTCGGTGCCGCCGATGCGTTCGATCTCGTCGAACTTGGCAGGGCCGTCCTCCAGTGCCACGCCGCGTGCGAGGCGGTCGACGATGGCGTCGGAGACCTTCTCCTCGCCTTCCGGGGCGCGCACGCGCACCACGTACTCGCGCTCGACCTCGAACGACGGGTGCATCATGGCGTTGGCCAGTTCACCGTCGGTGGTGGCCAGCAGCAGGCCGGTGGTGTTGATGTCCAGGCGGCCGATGGCGATCCAGCGCGCGCCCTTCAGCGGCGGCAGCGATTCGAACACGGTCGGGCGGCCTTCGGGGTCTTCGCGGGTGGTCACTTCGCCTTCCGGCTTGTTGTAGACCAGCACGCGCGACGGTTCGGCCAGGGCGGTGGCGACGAAGCCGCGGCCATCCAGCTCGATCTTGTCGCCGCTCTTGACCGACATGCCGGTCTGCGCGACTTCACCGTTGACCTTGACCAGGCCTTCGGCGATGCGCTGTTCCAGCGCGCGGCGCGAACCCAGGCCGGCCTGGGCCAGCACCTTGTGCAGGCGCTCTTCCAGCTTGAACTGTTCGGAGGTGGCTTCGCGCTTGAGCGAGAGCTTGTTACGGGGGGTGTCACTCATCAGTTTTGCTCCGGCCGACGGTTTCGGGGTCGGCCTCTGGTTCGGAATCGGCTTGGTCAACAGCCACGGTCGTCATCGCGACGGCGTTGTCTTCGCGTTCGTTCAGGGGCACCGCGCGCTCGCCCGGCGCGGAATCGGGGTGCCCATCATCAAGGGGCGAAGGTGCTTGCTCATCGGAAGCCGACGCAGACGCTGCGTCGGCGGAATCGGGGGGGGCGCTGCCGGCCAGGCCGGCGTTATCGTTGGCAGCAGCGCCATCGGCGCCAGCTGAAATGTCCGGACCCTCGGCACTGGCGGCGGCCGGTGCGTCGCGGTCCAGGGCCAGCTGGGGTTCCAGCTCGCCCAGGTCCTTCAGTTCCGACAGCGGCGGCAACTCGTCCAGGCGCTTCAGGCCGAAGTAGTCCAGGAAGCCCTTGGTGGTGCCGAACAGGGCAGGCTTGCCGGGCACGTCGCGGTGGCCGACCACGCGGATCCACTCGCGTTCCTCCAGCGCCTGGATGATGTTGCTGCTGACCGCCACGCCGCGCACCTGCTCGATCTCGCCACGGGTGATCGGCTGCCGGTAGGCGATCAGCGCCAGGGTTTCCAGGGTGGCACGGGTATAGCGGGTCTTGCGTTCGGTCCACAGCCGGCTGATCCAGCCATGCACTTCGCCGGTCACCTGGTAGCGGAAGCCGGAGGCGACCTCGACCAGTTCCACGCCACGGCCTTCGCAGGCTTCGCGCAGGCGCTCAAGCGCACGTTCGATGCTGCCCGGCGGTGCCGGCTCCTCTTCCGGGAACAGGTCTTTCAGCTGGGCCAGAGTGAGCGGCTGGCTGGAGGCCAGCAGGGCACCCTCGACAATGCGGTTGATCAGCGTTTGGTCCATCGGCAGTCAGCGCTCACTCGTTCTCGTTGGCGGCGTCGTTGTCGTCGAACTCGCTGCTGAACTGCAGCGGGGCATTGGTGTTGCCGGCGGCCAGGGACTTCACGTAGATCGGCGCCAGCGGCTCTTCCTGGACGATGTCCAGCAGCTGTTCCTTGGCCAGTTCCAGCACCGCCAGGAACGTGACCAGCACGCCCAGCTTGCCTTCTTCTGCGGTGAACAGCCCTTCAAAACGGTAGAACTTGCCATCTTCAAGCCGGCCCAGCACTTCGCCCATGCGTTGCCGCACGCTCAGCGCCTCGCGCTTGATGGCGTGGCCACTGAACAGCTCGGCGCGCTTGAGCACGTCGTGCAGGGCCAGCAGCATTTCCTTCAGGTCCACCGGCGGCGGCAGCTTCACCGCAGCACGTTCGGGCATGAAGGCGTGTACCACCGTGGTGTCGCGGTCCTGGCGGGGCAGGGCGTCGATGTCCTCGGCGGCCTGCTTGAAGCGTTCGTACTCCTGCAGGCGGCGCACCAGTTCGGCGCGCGGGTCGGCCTCATCGCCTTCCTCGCTGACCGGGCGCGGCAGCAGCATGCGCGACTTCACCTCGGCCAGGATCGCGGCCATGACCAGGTACTCGGCGGCCAGCTCGAAGCGCAGCTCGCGCATCACGGTGATGTATTCCACGTACTGCCGGGTGATCTCGGCCACGGGAATGTCCAGTACGTCCAGGTTCTGGCGGCGGATCAGGTACAACAGCAGGTCCAGCGGGCCTTCGAAGGCATCCAGGATGACTTCCAGCGCGTCCGGCGGGATGTACAGGTCCTGCGGAATCTGCAGGACCGGTTGCCCATGCACCACGGCCAGCGGCATTTCCTGCTGCTGGGGGGCGGGCGGCCGGGTTGGCGGGTTCGCGTCGAGCGCGAGTTCGGAAGTCATCTAATGGACATCAGGATTGCATCGGACCAGTCGCGGCAGCGGGTTCACCGGGCCAACGCCACGGCGCCCCACGGCACCAGACACGCCGGGATCGGCGCGATTCCACACATATCAAACAGCAGGACGCGCCGCAGGAAACGGCAGCGACGGAACTACGGGGAGGTCGTCTACGTGGCCCGGCCAGGTGGTCCGGTTCGAAGCAGCGGGACGGTCGTCGGGGGCTGCGTTGGCCACAGAAACCGACGGGCTGCTGCATCCAGCCACGTGCAATGGTGTCTAGGGTAAGCCTTTGTCGCGCCAGTGTCCAGCCGGGCTGGGGCGAGGGCGGCATTGGCTAGAATCTGCGCACCCGACAACGCAAGCGAGGAAATGCCGTGTGGTATGTGATGGAAGGCTATGACGGCCAGGACGTGCTGGCACAGCGACTGCAGGCACGTCCGGAACACCTGGCGCGCCTGTACGCGCTGCGCGACGAAGGCCGCCTGCTGCTGGCCGGACCGTGCCCGGCAGTAGACAGCGAGGACCCGGGCCCGGCCGGCTTCAGTGGTTCGGTGGTGATCGCGCAGTTCGAGTCGCTCGTGCAGGCCCAGGCCTGGGCTGATGCCGACCCTTACGTAGCCGCGGGCGTCTACACCCATGTACAGGTGCGTCCGTTCCGCAAGGTCCTGCCGTGAACGCGGAGCGGATCGAGCGGATGCGTGACGCACTGCAGCAGGCGCTGGCCCCGAGCGTGCTGGAAATCGAAGACGACAGTCATCGTCATGCAGGCCACGCCGGTGCGCGCGATGGCCGCGGTCATTTCAACGTGCATGTGGTCAGTGAACGCTTCGCCGGACTGGGTCCACTGGCCCGGCATCGCGCGGTCTATGCCGCGCTGGGCGCGATGATGGAGACCGACATCCACGCGCTGTCCATTCGTGCATTGACCCCGTCAGAACAGGGCTGAGCCCTTGTCCCACACTGTCCTGGCGGGTCCGTCAGCGGGCCCGCCACAGACAGATTTCCATGTCCATTTCAGGACATTCGCCTAACGGACTGTTTACAAGCCCAGATGGAAACGCTTACATTCCGCGCCAATGCTGGTAGGTCCAAGCCGTGGAGGGCGGCTTCGTGAACAAGGCAGCTATCACAATCAAAGACGTCGCTCGCGAAGCCCGGGTCTCCGTGGCCACGGTTTCCCGCGCGCTCAACGGGCATGAAAATGTCGCCGAACCGGTCCGCCAGCTTGTGCTGGAGGTGGCTGCACGGCTGCGTTACACCCCGCACGCCGCCGCCCGCAGCCTCAGCAGCCGTCGCACCAATACGGTGGGCGTGGTACTGCCTGACCTGTACGGCGAATTCTTCTCCGAGCTGATGCGCGGCATCGACAACGTCGCCCGCAACCGCCGCCAGCACCTGCTGGTGTCCAGTTACCACGGTGACCAGGAGCAGCAGGGCGCGGCCCTGCGCGCCATGCGCGGCCGCGTCGACGGCCTGCTGGTGCTCTCGCCCTACGCGGAGAGCCCGGGATTCCTGACCGACAACCTGCCGCAGTCGTTGCCAACGGTGTTGATCAACACCTATCTGCCCGGGCAGGACCACCCGGTGCTGAGCATCGATGACCATGCCGGTGCGATGGCGATGACCCGCCATCTGCTTGACGCGGGTCACCGCCGTATCGCTTTCATTTCTGGCCCGGACCTCAACTTCGACGCGCGCGAGCGCCTGCGTGGCTTCCGTGACGCGTTGGCGGCTTTCGGCAGTGACGCCGAAGGCATCGAGCTGCCCGGTGATTTCGACGAAGCTTCCGGCCATCGCGCCGGTCAGGAGTTGTTGGCAGCCGGAGCGCTGCCTGATGCCGTGTTCGCCGCCAACGACATGATGGCGCTGGGTTGCCTGTATGCGTTCACGCAGGCAGGTGTCCACGTTCCGTCCGACGTCGCCCTGGCCGGTTTCGATGACATTCCACTGGCGCGTTTCGTCCACCCGTCGCTGACCACCATGCAGGTCAGCATCGCCGAACTCGGCGATCGGGCCATGACGCGCCTGATGCAGTTGATGGACGGCACCTCCACGGATGGGACAGGGGACAAGCAGACCCTGGTTCCCCGCTTGATAGTTCGCGATTCCACCACTCCGCCATCCGGCCGTTGAAGCCGGAGGCGTTCCTTCTTTTTTGATTGATCGCAGGGACCGCGCAAGCGGTTACCGCCACCCGGAGATTGAGTTGATGATGCACACCACCTTCCGCACGCCGGCACGCCGGCTGCTGAGCACCGCACTGGTCAGCTGCCTGATGCTGGCTGCTGCTCCGAACGTCATGGCGCAGTCGGCCAATGCCAGCCTGCGCGGCCAGGTTTCCGGCGCGCAGGCCGGCGCCGAGGTGACCGCCACCAACGTGGCCACCGGCACCGTCCGTCGCGGTACCGTCCGTGCCGATGGAAGCTACTCGCTGATGGGCCTGGACCCGGGCACCTATGATGTGGTCGCCAACGGCCAGTCGCAGAAGGTCACCGTCACCGTGGCCTCGACCGCTACCCTGAACTTTGCCGGCGCTGCCAGCAGCACCCCGGGTACGACCGCAGCCACCAACCTGGACACTGTCAACGTCGTCGCGCCGACCCTGCTGCAGGAAGTGCGCACGTCCGAAGTCGGCAAGACCGTCAGCCTGCAGCAGATCCAGACCACCCCGCAGGTCTCGCGCAACTTCCTGGAGTTCGCCGACGCGGTGCCGGGCATGATCTTCACCCGCGACGCCAAGGGCAACACCTCGCTGCGCGGCGGCGCGACCAACGCTGACGGCACCAACGTCTACATCGACGGCGTGGGCCAGAAGAGCTACGTCAAGGGCGGCGGCGTGGCCGGCCAGTCCGGCAGTGCCGGTAACCCGTTCCCGCAGCTGGCCATCGGCGAGTACAAGGTCATCACCGGCAACTACAAGGCCGAGTACGGCCAGGTGTCCAGCGCCGCGATCACCGCCGCGACCAAGTCGGGTACAAACGAGTTCAAGGGCGAGACCTTCTATCGTTACACCAACGACAATATGCGTGCGATGACCCCGGCCGAACGCCAGCCGGGAAAGAGCAAGGAAGAATCGGCGGAGAAGGAATACGGCTTCGCGCTGGGCGGCCCGATCATCAAGGACAAGGCCCACTTCTTCGTGACCTACGAAGCCAAGCGTTTCGATCTGCCAGTGACCATTGCCCCGAATGGCGCGGTCACCAGCGCTGCCTCGCAGCTGCCGGCGGCGGCCGCCGC
The DNA here is from genome assembly GCF_059369555.1 of Stenotrophomonas sp. YJH_SMC_21. Lineage (NCBI taxonomy): Bacteria > Pseudomonadati > Pseudomonadota > Gammaproteobacteria > Lysobacterales > Lysobacteraceae > Stenotrophomonas > Stenotrophomonas sp. YJH_SMC_21. Next base: position 226,381 of record NZ_JCAFSU010000002.1, on the reverse strand, counting down.
CGGCCTGGGCCCGGCCAGCCAGCCGTTCAAGCAGGACCTGATCTTCGCCAAGATCGACGTCGAGCCGACCGACAACGACCGCATCGAGTTCACAGTCCAGGATCGTGACGAGAACCAGCAGCAGTTCAGTGACCAGACCTCCAAGGAACATGGCAAGGTCACTGACAACACAGACCGTCGTTTCGCGCTGCGCTGGAATCACAGCGGTGAGCGCTTCTACAACGAGCTGATGGTCACCCACGAGAAGTCGTTCAACAACCCGCTGCCGCTGACTCTGGGCAACGGCTACGTGTACACCGCGCCGGACGGCCGTGACATCGACGGCAACACTCCGCAGGAACGCACCATTGTGGAAATCGGTGGTGCCAGCGCCTTCGCCTCGCAGGTGAAGGGCCAGAAGGGCTGGTCGATCGAAGACAACCTGACCCTGGACGGCTTGGAGTGGGCTGGCGACCACACCATCAAGATGGGCGCCAAGTACAAGAAGATCAATCTGTACGCCTCCGACGCGCAGCAGATCAACCCGCAGTTCTACTACACCGTGGGCAACCCGGAATTCGGCATTGATACGCCGTACAAGGCGCAATTCACCAAGCCGATTACTGGGGTCAGTGGCGTGTTGCCGGAAGTACGCTCGAAGACCACGCAGATCGGCTTGTTCATTCAGGACGACTGGCAGGTCAACGACCACCTGCAGTTGAACCTGGGCCTGCGTTGGGACTACGAGAAGAACCCGACCTACCTGGACTTCGTGACTCCGCCGGAAGTGGTCAGCGCGCTCAATGCGCAGGATCCGCATGGCCCGGCCGGGCAGAGCTACGCGCAGACGCTCGCGTTGAGCGGCCTGAACATCAACGACTACATCAGTAACGGCCACAACCGCAAGGCATTCAAGGATGCCTGGCAGCCGCGGCTGGGCTTCTCGTATGACATCAATGCCGACGAGCAGCATGTGATCCATGGTGGCGCCGGTCGTTCCTACGACCGTGATCTTTTCGATTACCTGGCGTTGGAAACCACCAAGCTGGCCCTGCCGCAGCCGACCGTGTACTTCCGCGACCCGCGCAGCGGAGCCTGCCTGTACGGGCAGAACCCGTGCTTCGACTGGAACCCGAACCTGCTTAATGGCATTGGCAACGTGCAGGCCCTGCTGGGCAGTACCAGCAACGAAGGCCTGGAAGTGGACCTGCTCAACAACAACTTGAAGGTGCCCTACGCGGACCAGTTCAGTCTGGGCATGAGCAACCAGATCGGGGAGTGGCTGACCGACGCCACCATCTCGCGCACGCTGACCTATGATGGCTTCGCCTACACTTTGGGCAATCGCTTCCGCAACGGCAACTTCTTCGACAACCAGATGCTGTGTGGTGCCGAAAAGCCAACCTACGGCCAACCGTGGGGTTGCAACATCCCCGGCTTCGGCAGCCTGATCATTGGCCAGCAGGGCATCAAGACCCGCGCTACCCAGATCCTGCTGTCGGCGCAGAAGCCGTACACCAAGGAAAGCGGCTGGGGTACCTCAATTGCCTATACCTGGACCACTGCGCGCCACAACCGCAACATTGACGAGCACTACTCGTTCGATCGCGGCACCATCGGCGAATACCCATACATCAAGTCCAACGGCGCGCCGCGCCACCGTCTGGTGGTCACGGGCTCCTACGATGGCTTTTGGGGCATCACCTTCGGTGGCAAGCTGACCTTGGCCACCCCGGTGGCGGGCAACGACTGGTCCTGCGTGGCACAGGCCGGCAACCCGAACTGCCTGCCGACCCCGGCCGCCGGCTACCCGGGGGGCAATGGCCGCTTCCTGCTCGGCGGCAAGATCTTCGGCTACCGGTCGCTTGACCTGCAGGCGACCAAGACCTTCAAGCTGGCCGGCGATACCGAGTTGTATGCGCGTATCGACATCATCAACGTGCTCAACTTTGACAACTTCTCCAACCTGAACTACGTGAAGAGCGACGGCAAGCTGCTGGTGAGCTACAACGAGACCGGCGACATCGTCGGTACGCCGCGCCAGGTCAAGGCCGAAGTGGGCTTCCGCTTCTAAGCCCGGATGGATGCATGGCCCCGATGCCGCCGCTCCGCCGGCGGCATCGGTCGCGTGAAAACGGCAATGGCCGGCCCTGTGCCGGTCCATTGCCCATGCCGCTGCCGGTCAGGGGGCATCGGCATGGGCAATGATCGCGGTGTCAAACCACGTTTTTCGTGGTTTTTTAAGAACGCACCTTGTAAACGATTTCAGATCATTGGACGGTATGCTTTCCCATCGATCAGACCACCGGAGAAATCGCGCCATGCAGGCACGTTATCTGTTGTCCGCCGCAGCGTTGAGCCTGGCCGTGGCCGCCTGCCAGCCGGCCCAGCAGGAGCCTGCCAAGCCGCGGCCGCCGGTGATCCTGATCGAGGCCGATGCACCGCCGCGGCCGATGAAACCTGAGCTGCCGCCGCTGTTCGATGACATCGAGCGCCGCACCTTCCAGTTCTTCTGGGATACCACCAACGAGATCAATGGCCTGACCCCGGACCGCTATCCGTCGCGGCCGTTCGCCAGCATCGCCTCGGTCGGCTTCGCACTGACCGCGTATCCGATCGGCATAGAGAACGGCTGGGTCAGCCGCAACCAGGCGATCGACCGCACCCTGACTACCCTGAAATTCTTCCGCGACGTGCCGATGGGCCCGCAGCGTACCGGCAAGGCGGGTTACAAGGGCTTCTATTACCACTTCCTGGACATGCAGGAAGGTCGTCGCTACGACAGCTGGGTCGAACTGTCCTCGGTGGATACCGCGCTGCTGATGATGGGGGTGCTGTTCGCGCAGTCGTACTACGACGGTGACGATCCGCGCGAGAAGGAAATCCGCCAGATCGCCGACACGTTGTACAAGAAGGTCGACTGGCCCTGGCTGCAGCAGCGTGCGCCGCTGATCTCGATGGGCTGGTTCCCCGAGAGCGGTTTCATCGACCACGACTGGATGGGCTACAACGAGGCCATGATGGTCTACATCCTTGCCCTGGGTTCGCCGACGCACCCGGTCAGCCCGGATGCGTGGACGGTGTGGACGCGCACCTATGACAACGACTGGGGGGTCTACCAGGGCCAGGAATACCTGTCCTTCGGCCCGCTGTTCGGCCACCAGTACAGCCACGTCTGGATCGACTTCCGCGACATCCAGGACGCCTACATGCGCGAGCGCGGCAGTACCTACTTCCTCAACAGCCGCTCGGCCGCACTGGCCCAGCGTGAGTACGCCATCGCCAACCCGATGCAGTGGAAGGATTACGGCGAGAACGTCTGGGGCCTGACCGCCAGCGATGGCCCGCAGAACACCACGCAGGAATACCGTGGCGAGCAGCGCCAGTTCCGCCATTACTCTTCGCGCGGCGCTGGCCTGCGCGAGAACTTCGATGACGGCACCATCGCTCCGACCGCCGCGATCGCGTCGGTGGTGTTCGCGCCGGAACAGGTGATCCCGGCCACGCTGGAGATGCACAAGCGCTACGGCGATTACATCTATTCCAGCTACGGCTTCCTGGATTCGTTCAATCCCAGCTTCAACTACGACATCCCGATCAAGACCGGCCGCGTGGTGCCGGATCGTGGCTGGGTCGCCAGCGACTACATCGCCATCGACCAGGGGCCGATCCTGACCATGATCGCCAACTATCGCAATGATTTCGTCTGGGAAGTGATGAAGAAGAACCCGTACATCCGCAAGGGCCTGGAGCGGGCGGGGTTCAGTGGTGGCTGGCTGGCGCCGGAAGGTTCGTTCCAGCCGCTGGAACTGCAGAAAGACGAAAAGGCCGCGGCGGCACGCGCGGTGGGTATCGCCGAATCACGCGCGGCTGCCGCGCAGGAACAGAAGAACAATGCCAACCGCAACACAGGCCAGGGCAAGTAACCCGATGCCGAACTGGATCGACCGTCTGCGCCGCTGGACACTGCCAGCCCTGGCCGCACTGGCCGTGGCCGGCTGCGCCCGCACCGAACCGGGCACCACCACTGTGCGCTTCTGGGCAATGGGCCGGGAAGCCGAGGTGGTCAGCGAACTGATCCATGAGTTCGAAGCCGAGAACCCGGGCATCAAGGTGGACGTGCAGAACATCCCGTGGACCGCTGCGCACGAAAAGCTGCTGACCGCGTTCGCCGCCGACGGCCTGCCGGACGTGTGCCAGCTCGGCAACACCTGGGTGCCGGAGTTCGCCGAGCTCGATGCGCTGACCCCGTTGCAGCCGTTCGTCGATCGCTCTGCCGTGGTCGATGAGAAGGATTATTTCCAGGGCATCTGGGACACCAACGTGATCCACGGCGAGCTGGTGGGCGTGCCGTGGTATGTCGATACGCGCCTGATCTACTACCGCAAGGACCTGCTGGCCAAGGCCGGCTACGACCACCCGCCGCGCACGTGGCAGGAGTGGGATGAGCAGATGGCAGCGATCAAGCGCATGCAGGGCCCGAACCGCTATGCGGTGCTGATGCCGATCAACGAGTTCGAGCAGCAGCTGTCGCTGGCACTGCAGCAGCCCGATCCGCTGCTGCGCGATGATGACACCCGCGGCAACTTCAGCAGCCCCGGCTTCCGCCGCACGCTGGCGTTCTACGCCAACATGTTCGAGCAGGGCTGGGCGCCGAAGATGTCCGAGACGCAGATCTCAAACGTCTGGGATGAGTTCTTCCGTGGCTTCAACGTCTTCTACATTTCCGGCCCATGGAACATCCGCGAGTTCAAGAAGCTGCAGCCGAAGGAACTGGAAGGGCAGTGGGGCACCGCAGCGCTGCCGGGGCCGGAGGGTCCGGGCGCGGGCATCGCCGGTGGCACCAGCCTGGTGATCTTCCGCAAGTCGCAACAGAAGGAGGCGTCATGGAAGCTGATCGAGTTCCTGTCGCGCCCGCAGATCCAGGCACGTTTCCATTCGATCATCGGCGACCTGCCGCCACGCCGCAGCACGTGGAGTGCGCCGTCGCTGGCCAACGATCCGCTGGCCGCAGCGTTCCGTGACCAGCTGGAGCGGGTCAAGCCGACGCCGAAGGTGCTCGAATGGGAGCGCATCGTGCAGGAAATGCGCATCGTCACCGAGAAGGTGGTGCGCGGTGGCCTGCCGCAGGGCAAGGCCGTCGAAGAACTCGACCAGCGCGTGGACAAGGTGCTGGCAAAGCGCCGCTGGATGCATGAACAACAACGCCTGCAGCAGCGCGTTCCGTCGCCGCAATCGAGCAGTGCCGTGGCCGCCGGGAGCGCGCAATGAAACGTACTTCGCTTGCCGGCTGGATTTTCGCCGGACCCTCGCTGATCGTGCTGGGCGTGTTCTTCGGCCTGCCGGTGGCTTCGGCGCTGGCGCTGAGCGTGACCGACTTCGACCTGTATGCCCTGGCTGACAGCAGCAACCTGCGCTTTGTCGGCCTCGGCAACTATATCGATCTGCTGCAGACACCGATGTTCTGGAAGTCGCTGTGGAATACCACTTACTTCGTGTTGATCGGCGTGCCCTTGTCGATCGGCGTGTCGCTGGGCGCGGCAATGTTGCTGAATGCGCCGGCCGCGCGCTTCAAGGCGCTGTTCCGCACCGCGCTGTTCGCGCCGGTGGTGACCACGCTGGTGGCGGTGGCGGTGATCTGGCGCTATCTGTTCCATACCAGCTACGGCCTGGTGAACTACGGCCTGGGCCATCTGGGCATCAGCCCGATCGACTGGCTGGGCGATCCCAACTGGGCGATGCCGACCATCATGCTGTTCGCGGTGTGGAAGAACTTCGGCTACAACATGGTGATCTTCCTGGCCGGCCTGCAGGCGATCCCGCATGACCTGTACGAGGCCGCGCGCATCGACGGTGCCTCGCGCTGGAAGCAGTTCCTGCACATCACCCTGCCGATGCTCGGCCCGGTGCTGCTGGTGGTCGGCGTGATTACCGTGTCCGGCTACTTCCAGCTGTTCGCCGAACCCTACGTGATGACCCGCGGCGACCCACTGCAGAGCACCGTCAGCGTGCTGTATTTCATGTTCGAGGAAGGCTTCAAGTGGTGGAACCTGGGACGCGCCTCCGCCGTGGCGTTCCTGCTGTTCCTGATCATCCTGGCGGTGACCACCGTGATGCTGCGTTTCGGCCGCAAGAGGCAGTTGGTATGAGTCGTGAAATCGGCCAGTCGCGCTGGTACCCGTGGTTGATCAATGGTGCGTTGCTGGTGCTGGCCCTGGTCAGCCTGGCACCGCTGTTGTGGATGCTCTCGGTCTCGTTCATGCCGCAGGGCGAGGCCAGCCATTTCCCGCCGCCGCTGCTGCCTTCCAGCATCACCACGCACAACTACCATGAGCTGTTCGCGCGCACTGGCATGGGTGGCAACTTCGCCAACAGCCTGCTGGTGTCGCTCGGCATCACGGTCGGTTCGCTGCTGCTCAACACCATGGCCGGCTACGCCTTCGCCAAGCTCAACTTCGTCGGCCGCGAGCGCCTGTTCCAGGTACTGATGGCGGCGCTGGTGATTCCGGCGCAGGTGGCGATGCTGCCGCTGTTCCTGCTGATGAAGCAGCTGGGCCTGGTCAACAGCTTCGGTGGCGTGATCGTGCCAGCGCTGGCCAGCGTGTTCGGCATCTTCCTGGTACGCCAGTACGCGCGTTCCATCCCGGACGAACTGCTGGAAGCGGCGCGCATCGACGGGGCAGGGGAGCTGCGCATCTTCTTCCAGATCGTGCTGCCGATGCTCAAGCCGGTGCTGGTGACCCTGGCGATCTTCACCTTCATGGGCGCATGGAACGATTTCATGTGGCCATTGATCGTGCTGACCGACCAGGAGCACTACACTTTGCCGGTGGCACTGGCCACCCTCTCGCGCGAGCACATCATGGACGTGGAAATGATGATGGCTGGCGCGGTGGTCACCGTGGTCCCGGTGCTGGCGCTGTTCCTGGTGCTGCAGCGGTACTACATCCAAGGTCTGTTGCTGGGGAGCGTCAAGGGATGAAGCGAGCGATCGCCGTTGGACTGGGCCTGTTGTGGACTTCCCTGGCGATCGCCGCACCACCGGCGCTGCCGGCACCGAAGGTGCTGGACGACTTCGACGACATCGCGGCCTGGACGCTGGTGCTGTCCGACCAGGTCAGCGGTTCGCTGCGTCCGGTCAGTGGTGCCGGTGGTGGCCGCGCGCTGTGCCTGGACTATGACTTCCACGATGTCTCCGGCTACGTCGGCATCCGCCGCGCGCTGAACATCGAATACCCGGTCAATTACCGCTTCGGATTCCAGCTGCGTGGCGAATCGCCGGGCAACGACCTGCAGTTCAAGTTGATCGATGCCAGCGGCGACAACGTCTGGTGGGTCAACCGGCCCGGCTACAGCTTCCCCAAGGCGTGGACGCCGGTCGAGTACCGCCGCCGCCAGATCGACAAGGCGTGGGGTCCGTCGCCCGAGAAGGAGATGGCACGAAGCGCCGCCGTCGAGTTCACGATCTACAGCAAGGTCGGTGGCCGCGGCGCGGTGTGCTTCGACAAGCTGACCCTGCAGGGCCTGCCGCCGCAGGATGATTCGGCGTTGGTGCCATCAGTGATTGCCGATACGGCCACCGCGCTGCAGGACCGCATGATCGACGGCAAGAGCGACACGTTCTGGATCAGCGGTGGCGTCAAGCAGCAGACCATCAGCCTGGACCTGCACAAGAGCCGCGAGATCGGCGGTGTAGTGATCGATTGGCTGCCGAACCTGGAAGCCAATCGCTACACCGTGCGGACGTCCGAGGATGGCCGGGACTGGCGCACTGTGCGCGAGGTGACCGGCGGTGCGGGGGGGCGCGATTGGCTGGCGCTGCCGGATACCGACGCGCGCTACGTGCGTTTCGATCTGCGCGATGGCCCGAACTGGCGCTATGGCATCCGTGACATCGCACTCAAGCCGCTGGCCTTCGCCGCCACGCCCAATGCCTTCTTGTCCTCGGTGGCCGCCGATCTGCCGCGCGGCTCGTTGCCGCGTGCCTATGTGGGCGAACAGCCGTACTGGACCCTGCTCGGCCTCGATGGTGGCCAGGAGCAGGCGCTGATCAGCGAGGATGGCGCGCTGGAGCCGGCCAAGGGCAGCTTCAGCATCGAGCCGTTCATCCGCCTGGATGGCAAGCTGCTGGACTGGTCGAAGGTCGCCATCACCCAGTCGCTGCAGGATCACTACCTGCCGATCGCCACCGTCGACTGGGTGCATGAGAAGGCCGGGCTTTCGGTGACCAGTTTCGTGCAGGGCACGCCCGAGCGCGCGCAGCTGATCGGCCGCTACCGGCTGAGCAATCCGGACAAGGTCGCCCACGAGTACACCCTGGCGTTGGCAATCCGTCCGTGGCAGGTCAACCCGCCCACCCAGTTCCTCAACACCGTCGGTGGCTTCAGCCGCATCGATGCACTGGATGTGGGCGAACAGCTGGTTCGGGTCAACGGTGAGCCGCGCATCTATCCGCTGCAGGTGCCGGATGCGCGCTTTGCCAGTACGTTCGATGGCAAGCTCGATGCGATGCATCTGGAAAGCGGCAAGTACCCGGCCACGACCGCAGTGAAGGACAGCACCGGCATGGCGTCGGGTGCGCTGATGTACACGATCAAGCTCGAGCCCGGGCAGAGCCGCGAAGTGGCGGTGGTGCTGCCGCAGACCGGTGGCTGGGCGCCGCAGGCGCTGGACGTGGCCAAGGCGCAGGCGCAGGTGGCCGATCAATGGCGGCAGAAGCTGGGCGTGGTCTCGCTGCAGGTGCCGGCTGCGGGCCAGGCACTGGTCGATACCCTGCGCACGGCCGTCGCGCACATGCTGATCTCGCGGGTTGGCCCACGCCTGCAGCCGGGCACGCGCTCGTACGCGCGCAGCTGGATCCGCGATGGCGCGATGATTTCCGAGGGCCTGCTGCGCATGGGGCGCAGCGATGCCGTGCGTGACTACATCAACTGGTATGCGCCGTACCAGTTCGAGAACGGCAAGGTGCCGTGCTGCGTCGACGCGCGCGGCAGCGACCCGGTACCGGAGAACGACAGCCATGGCGAACTGATCTACAGCATTGCCGAGTATGGACGCTACACCGGCGACAGCACGTTCACCGAGCTGATGTGGCCGCACGTGCAGGGCGCCTACAACTACATGGAGCAGCTGCGCGCCAGCGAGCGCACCGAGGAAAACCGCGCACGCAATCCTGCCTTCTACGGGATGATGCCGGCCTCGATCAGCCACGAAGGCTATTCGGCCAAGCCGATGCATTCGTACTGGGATAATTTCTGGGCGTTGCGCGGCTACAAGGACGCGGCATCGCTGGCGGCCCAGCTGGGCAAGGTCGAGGCGATGCAGATCGCCGGATCGCGTGACCAGTTCCGTGATGACCTGCAGGCCTCGCTGCTGTCGGCGATGCAGCAGCACGACATCGACTACCTGCCGGGCTCGGCCGAGCTGGGCGATTTCGATGCGACCTCGACCACCATCGCGCTGGCGCCGGGCGGCGAGCAGGGCCGACTGCCGCAGCAGGCACTGGAGGCGACCTTCGAGCGCTACTGGAAGGAGTTCGTGGCCCGCCGTGACGGCAAGCGTGAGTGGAAGGACTACACCCCGTACGAGTGGCGCAACGTGGCGGCGTTCGTACGCCTGGGCTGGCGTGACCGCGCCTGGCAGGCCACCGAGTTCTTCTTCAGGGACCGTGCGCCGCAGGCCTGGAACCAGTGGGCCGAGGTGGTCTCGCGCACGCCGCGCAAGCCGTTCTTCGTCGGTGACCTGCCGCACGCCTGGGTAGCCTCGGACTTCGTGCGCTCGGCCTTGGACATGTTCGCGTACAGCCGTGACATGGACGATGCGCTGGTGCTGGCCGCCGGCATTCCGAGCGCCTGGCTTCAGGGCGAGGGCATCGCCGTGCAGGGCCTGCGCACGCCGCAGGGCCAGCTCAACTACCGCCTGCAGCGCAGCGACAAGCAGCTGGTGCTGGAGGTGCAGCCGGGCCTGGTGCCACCGGTCGGTGGCGTGGTGTTGCCATGGCCGTACGCCGGTGATCCGGGCGAGGCGACCATCAACGGCGAAGCGGCCGAATGGGTCAACAAGGAACTGCACGTGCACCAGCTGCCGGCGCGGGTCGAGATCGATGTACCGAGCGCGGTGCGCCGCGCCGAGCGCAAGGGGCAGTAACGATGAAGCAGCAGGGGGCAAGAGTGCGCACGACCGTGCGTGCCTTGGGGCTGGCCATTGCATTGGCACTGCCGGGCGCCGTGATGGCGGCCGATCCAGCCGCCGGGGCAGCGGCTGATGTCGCCACCGCGCCAGGCATGAGCATGGTCACCTTCAATCTGCATCATGACCGCGAGGACTGGCCACGCCGGCGCCGCACCATCCTGGCCGAACTCAAGCGCCTGCAGCCGGATGCGGTTGCCCTGCAGGAGGTGATCCAACGCCGCAACGTGCGAAACCAGGCGCAATGGCTGGCCAGCCAACTTGGCTACAAGTACGTGTTCGTGTCCACCGATGCGGTCGGCGCGCCCAAGCGCTACGGCAATGCGCTTCTGACCCGGCGGCCGATCCTTGCCCAGGGGGATCATCTGCTGCAGCCCTTGGACGACTACCGCACCGTGGCCCACCTGCGCATCGACGTCGATGGTACGCCGGTAAACGTCTACGCCACGCATCTGAACGAGCGCAGTGATGAGAGCGGACAACGCATCCGTCGCAGCCAGGTCGAGGACCTGCTGCGCTTCATCAGCGCGACGTCGGCGGGCGCGCCGGTGGTGATCGCAGGTGACTTCAATGCACTGGTGGATGCCGGCGATCTGAGCGAGCTGCGCAGCCACTACGGCGACAGTTACGGCAGCGTGCACGTCAACACCGATCTGTCCGGGGTCAGTACGCTCAACCGCCACTATTACCAGGCGCCGTCGCGGATCGACCACATCTTCTTCCAGCAGGACGAGATGGTCGCGCGCGAGGCGAAGATCCTGTTCGACCAGCCCGACGACAGCGGTCGCTGGGCCTCGGACCACTACGGCGTGTGGACCCGCCTGCAGTTCGCGCCGAAACCCTGACGGGACACGCCTGGGTAGGTGCCAACCTTGGTTGGCACGGGCGTGTCCGCGTGCACTCGATCAACGGCGCCAACCAAGGTTGGCCTCTACCAAAGCGGTGACCGTGCGCGGGTTGTGCCCTGGTGGGTGCCAACCTTGGTTGGCACGGTTCGGCCCGAAGCACAAACAAAAACGGCGGGGATCATTGATCCCCGCCGGTTCGTTTTCACGCTATCAAGGAGCGATCAGTTCGCCGGCGGCGTGCGCTTGGCGGCCTCTTCGTCTTCTTCATCAGCCTTGGCTTCTGCAGCCTGGGCTGCAGCGTCGGCATGGCCATCGGCGACCGGATCGATCGACGGCGTCACCACCGCATCAGCGCTCGGGGCGGCGGCTTCGATCGGTGCGGCTTCGACCGCTACCGGAGCGACCGGCTGTTCCACGATCGGCGCAGTCTCGACGACCGGCGTGGCTTCAACGGCCGGGGCGGCCTCCACCACCGGGGCACTCTCACTGGCTACCGGCTTGGTTTCAACCACCGGGGTTGCTTCAACCACCTGCGGCTTCGATTCCACGACCGGCGCGGCCTCGACTGCGACCGGCTTCGCTTCGATCACCGGAGCGGCTTCAACCACCGCGGCCGCTTCAGCCACAACCGGCTTTGCTTCGATGGCCGACGCAGCAGCGTCCACCACCGGAGTGGCGTTGGCGACCGGTGCGGCAGCGGCGACCGGCTGGACCGGGGTCGCGGCGTCGATGGCATCGAGCATGCTGGTCTGCACCGGCGAGGACACCGCTTCGGTCTTCGCAGCTTCGACCGGTGCCTGCACTTCAGCCACGACCGGGGCGGCGGCTTCGACCACAGCGCTGCTCACCACGGCAACCGGCGCGGCGACAACAGCGGCGGCAGCACGGGCTGGCTTCTCGGCTTCGACAGCGACCGGCTCGGCTTCGTCATCGAAGTCGAACTCCGGCTGCGAACGCGTGGGCTGCACAGCCGCGACCGGCGCAGTGCCGGCAGTGCTGTCGATGTTCGGCTCGGCGCCGTCGGCGTCATCACCGTCATCACCCTCGTCCTGGTCATCACCCAGGGCGTCGCTGCCGGCGGCGTTTTCGGCGCCACCGCGGCGACGACGACGGCCACCACGACGGCCACGGCGACGGCGGGTTGCGCCTTCGCCAGCCTGCTCGCCATTGGCGTCGGTTGCAGCCTCTTCACCGGCAACTGCAACCACGTCGGTCGCACTGGCCGCATTGGCAGCGGTGTCGACCGGTGCGGCCGCTTCCACCGGGGCGACCGGGGCGACAGGCGCGGTGGCTTCCTGCGCGTTCACCCCATTGGCGGCGACGGCCGTAGCGGCTACGGCTGCAGTCACGGCTTCGGCAGGTGCTTCGGCGGCATTGCGCTGCGGCTTCTCGGCCGGCTTGTCACCGTCCTGCTGCTGCGGGCGCGGCTGCTTGGGCTGCTTCAGCTTCGGTTGCTGGTTCTGGTTCTGGCCCTGCTGCTCGTTGCGCGGCTTGTTCTGCTGCTGCGGCGGCTGCTGGCCATCCTTGTGCTGCGGCTCCTTCTGCTTGCCCTGCTGCGGCTGCTGCTGCGCATTGCCATTGTTGCCGTTGCGGCCGTCCTTGCGCTGCTCGCCGCGGTCCTTGCGGTTGCCGCCGTCCTTCTGCTGCTGCGCGTTGCCATTGCCACGATTGTCGTCGCGACGGTCCTTGCGGTCCTTGTTGCGATCCTTGTTGCGGTCCTTGCGACCGCCGTCCTGCTGCTGGCGTGCAGCCGGGGCGGCCGGTGCCGGCGCGGGCGCCGGTTCGCCACCGAACACGCGCTTGAGCCAACCGATCACGCCGCCCGCCGGGGCCGGCGCAACCGGCGCTGCAGCGACCGGGGCCGGAGCGGCCGCGGCCGGCTCCACTTCCTCGCGCACCGGGGCCGGGGAGGTGTGCTTGACCTGGGTCACCGCCGGCGGCGGGATGTTCAGCTGGCCCTTGGTCAGCGCGTGCACCGGCAGCTTGCGCGGGGTGCCGCGCTGGTAGCTGGGCTTGCTGCTTTCTTCACCCAGCTCGTTCTCGCGCAGGCGGGTCACGGTGTAGTGCGGGGTGTGCAGCTGCTCGTCGGCGACGATCACGATCGGCGCCTCGTGGCGCTGTTCGATCTCGCGCAGGGCGCTGCGCTTCTCGTTCAGCAGGTAATTGGCGATCTCCACCGGGGCCTGCACCAGCACCTGCCCGGTGTTCTCCTTCATCGCATGCTCTTCAGCCACGCGGATGATCGACAGCGACAGCGACTCGACGCTGCGCATGCGGCCGTGGCCGTCACAACGCGGGCAGACGATCTGGCTGGACTCGCCCAGGCTCGGGCGCAGGCGCTGGCGGCTCATTTCCAGCAGGCCGAAGCGCGAGATGCGGCCGACCTGCACGCGCGCGCGGTCGTACTTCAGCGCGTTGGCGAGGCGGTTCTCGACTTCGCGCTGGTGCTTGTTGGACGCCATGTCGATGAAGTCGATCACCACCAGGCCGCCCAGGTCACGCAGGCGCAGCTGGCGGGCCACTTCCTCGGCCGCTTCCAGGTTGGTCTGGAACGCGGTGTCCTCGATGTCGCTGCCCTTGGTGGCGCGCGAGGAGTTGACGTCGACGGCGGTCAGCGCTTCAGTCTGGTCGACCACGATCGAGCCGCCCGACGGCAGGCGCACGTTGCGCTCGTAGGCGCCTTCGATCTGCGATTCGATCTGGAAGCGGTTGAACAGCGGAATGTCGTCCTTGTAGTGCTTGAGCTTGCGCAGGGTCTGCGGCATCACCTGCTGCATGAATTCGCGGGCGTGCTCGTACATCTCCTCGGTGTCCACCAGGATCTCGCCGATGTCGGCGCGCAGGTAGTCACGCAGGGCGCGCACGATCAGGCGCGATTCCTGGTAGATCAGGAACGGGGCGGGCTTGCTCAGTGCCGCTTCGGCAATGGCGCGCCAGACATTGAGCAGGTAGTCCAGGTCCCACTGCAGCTCTTCCGCATCGCGGCCGACGCCGGCGGTACGGATGATCACGCCCATGTCGTCGGGGATGTTCAGCTTGTCCAGGGCGTCCTTCAGCGCGGCCCGGTCTTCGCCCTCGATGCGGCGCGACACGCCGCCGGCGCTGGGCGAGTTCGGCATCAGCACCATGTAGCGGCCGGCCAGCGAAATGAACGTGGTCAGGGCGGCGCCCTTGTTGCCACGCTCTTCCTTGTCGACCTGGACGACGATCTCCTGGCCTTCCTTCAGCAGCTCGCGGATGCCGGCCTTGTTGTGGTCGACACCGGCCTGGAAGTAGTCGCGGGAGATTTCCTTCAGCGGCAGGAAGCCATGGCGGCCACCGCCGTACTCGACGAAGGCCGCTTCCAGCGAGGGCTCGATGCGGAAGATCCGGCCCTTGTAGATGTTGGACTTCTTCTGTTCCTTCGACGGCTGTTCGATGTCGATGTCATACAACGACTGGCCATCCACGATGGCAACACGCAGCTCTTCAGCCTGCGTGGCGTTGATCAGCATTCGCTTCATTGTTGCGTTCCTCGCAAGCGGCTACCGCGCGGAACGCCATGGGGTTTCGCCTCTGGACACGGCTCGCCGCCCATTCGCGCAAGCGCGGGGAGGGCGGCTTGGGTTTCCAGCGCTACGACACCACGGCAGGCCGCGGGAGCGCTTCACTCTTATGGTTTTTGGGTGTTGCAGGGCCGCAGGCAGCTGTCAGCCAGGCTGGAGCGCCACGCGGGACATGTTCAGCACGGTTGCGTGTCAGGCATCCGGCGATGGCCGGGAAGGCCGGTGAGCCGCTAACATGGCCGCCCCGCGGGCGGTGGTCGCGCACTGTGCCGGATTCGTCGGAAGCTGGGCTTCTGGCCCTGAGTAACTTCCAACGAAATCAATCCCTTATCTCGCCCCCCGAGTGTAACAGAATAAACAGCCTGATGACCGCCCAAGACCCCACCAAGCCCGCTGGCGACAAGCCTTCCGTGCGCATGATCACCGTTCCCGCCGACCGCGCCGGCCAGCGCCTGGACAACTTCCTGCTCGGCCAGCTGAAGGGCGCCCCGCGCAGCCTGGTCTACAAGCTGGTGCGCAGTGGCCAGGTACGGGTGAACGGCGGCCGCGCCAAGGCCGAGCGCAAGCTGGAGGCGGGCGACGAAGTGCGCGTGCCGCCGGTTCGTCTCACCGAAGAGGGAGACAAGGTGGGTCCCCCGGAGGCATTCATGCGTCGGCTGGAGCAGGCCATCGTGTTCGAGGACGCGCGCCTGCTGGCCCTGAACAAGCCCACCGGCGTGGCCAGCCACGGCGGCAGCGGCATCAGCTTCGGCGCCATCGAGACCCTGCGCGCGCTGCGCCCGGGGCAGACCCTGGAGCTGGTCCACCGGCTGGATCGCGACACCTCGGGCCTGCTGATCGTGGCCAAGAAGCGCTCGGCGCTGAGCGAACTGCAGGCGCTGCTGCGTGAAGACCACGGTGCCGGCATCCGCAAGCGCTACCTGACCCTGCTGGCCGGACGCATGCCCGACGGGGTGATGACGGTCGATGCGCCGCTGCATGTCGGCCTGCGCCAGGGCGGCGAGCGCCATGTGCAGGTCAACGCGATCGGCAAGGAATCGATCAGCCACTTCCGGGTGCTGGAGCGCCGCGGCGGCCATTCCTATTGCGAGGTGCGCATCGAGACCGGCCGTACCCACCAGATCCGCGTGCATGCCCAGCACCTGGGGCATCCGGTGGCCGGCGACGACAAGTACGGCGATCCGGCGGTCAACAAGCGGCTTCGTGAGCAGATCGGGCTGAAGCGTCTGTTCCTGCACGCGGCCTCGCTTGAGTTCGCGCTGGACGATGGCAAGAGCCCGTATGTGCTGAACGCGCCGCTGGCCGATGAGCTGGTCGAGGCGCTGGATCGGCTGCGCTGACGGCAGTTCGGCGGCGCCGGGCGCTTGGTCGGCGCCATTCGCAGCGCTCAGACACCCGCGCCTCTTCGCCCTCGCCGGACCTGCGGTGCTCGGCTCGCTACAAGGCGGACCCGGACATCCGCAGCGTAGGCCCATACCCGCACGCAGCCTTTGTAGACTCGAGTCGTACTCGACTCACGCGCGCAGCGCGTGCTTCGCTCTTCAATCTTTTCATCGCGCGGCTGGCGTGCACGGAAGAATGACGGGGCACGGGCGGGGCCGGCTTGCAGGGGTGTCTGCGGCATGGATGCCGCGGACAAGCCCCCATGGGCGGGTTCACGGCGTCCCCTGCAAGCCGGCCCCGCCCGTGACCTCTCGATACTGCGGAACGTGCCAGCCGCGAGGGGGCTCAGCCCGTTGGCCGGGAACCCCTCACCACTTGAACAGCACCAGGCTGATCGCCAGGGTGCCCATGCCGGCCACCAGGCCATATACCGTCTCGTGGCCCTTGGCATAGCGCTTGGCCGCCGGCAGCAGCTCATCCAGCGCCAGGAACACCATCACGCCGGCGATCAGTCCGAACACCCAGCCAAACGTGGCGTGCGACAGCGATCCGGACAGCAGCCAGTAGCCCAGCGCCGCGCCCACCGGCTCAGCCAGGCCGGACAGCAGGCTGGCACTGAACGCGTAGAGCTTGTTCTGGGTGGCGAAGTACACCGGCACCGCGATCGCGATGCCCTCGGGAATGTTGTGGATGGCGATGGCGAAGGCCAGCGGCATGCCCACCGACGGGCTTTCCAGCGTAGCGAAGAAGGTCGCCAGGCCTTCCGGGAAATTGTGCGCGGTGATCGCCACCGAGGTCAGCAGCGCGACCCGCTTCAGGTACTCGCGGCTGTTCTCGCGGAACGCAGGGTCCTGTTTGTCCAGGCTGTCATGCGGATTGGGAATGAAGTGATCGATCAGCACGATCACGATCACGCCGGCCAGGAAGGCCAGCGTGCCGTAGGTGAAGCCGGTGCGCTCGCCATAGGCCAGGGCGAACGATGCGATGGATTTGTTGAGGATTTCCGATAGCGACACGTAGACCATCGCGCCGCCGGCGAAGGCCAGGCCGAACGCCAGCAGGCGCGGATTGGGGCGGCGCGAGAACAGCACCAGCAGGCTGCCGATGGCAGTGGCCAGGCCGGCCGCGAGGGTGACCGCCAGTGCGATCCAGACATTTTCGGGGGGAATCTGCAGCATGTACCGACGCGGTCCTGGTCAACAGACAGCCGCCCCGGATGAGCCCGGGGCGGGGAGGGCGAGGCGGGCGTCGGCTGGCCTCGTCGGGGCGCGCGCGATCAGCCGCCGCGGCGCAGGCGTTCTTCGATGGCGAAGCACTGATCGGGCTTCGGCTGCGGCGGGTTGAAGCTGACCGGTACCTGGATGGTGGCCGGCACGGCAGCGCCATTGCGGGTGGCGGCCTTGAACTGCCAGCCCTGAACGGCCGTTTTGGCCAGTTCGTCCAGTTGCGGGTTGCCGGCGCCGGTCAGCAGGGCGACCTCGCTTGGCTTGCCGTCGGTGCCGATGGTCACCTTGAAGGTGCTGGTGCCGCCTACGCCCATGCAGGCCAGTTCAAGCGGGTACTGCGGTGGCGGCGTCTTCACCGCGGCCACTTCGGTCGGCGGCGGCGGCGGTGGTGCCGGCGGTTCCGACGGGCCACAGCCGGCCAGGCCGGTCGCAGCAATCAGGGACAGGCTCAGCAAGCGTACGTTCATGGCAGTTGCTCCGTCAGGGCCGAAGTCTTCGCAGCGCAGATGAAGTCGTTCTCGCTCAGGCCGCCCACGTCGTGGGTGGAAAAGCGCACCACGACGCGGTCGTAGTGCACGCCCAGGTCCGGATGGTGGTCCTCGCGGTGGGCAATCCAGGCCAGCGCGTTCACGAAGGCCATGGTGGCGTAGTAATCCTTGAAGCGGAAGGTGCGCGTCAGGGCCTGTCCGCCCTCGCTCAGCTCCCAGCCGGGAATCTGCGGCAGCAGTTCGGCCAGGCGGGCTTCGCCGAGCTTGTGGTCGCTGCCTTTGCGCGGCACGCAACGGGCCTGGGCCAGTGGAATCAGGTCGGCCATGGGAATCTCCACCTCGTGTTGACTGAACAATGCGCCGGACGGTGTATAAATCGAATGAGCGGCTGACGCTTACTTGGCTAGAATAGCCTGATGATCCAGATCTCCGACACTGCCCAGACCCATTTCCGCAAGCTGATCGAACGCGAGGGCGTGCCCGGCATGGGTGTGCGCTTGAGCGCGGTCGATCCCGGCACCCCGCGCGCCGACGCCCGGCTGGAGTTCGCCGAACCGACCGACCTGCTCGGCGACGAGTGGGCGGTGGACTGCGATGGTTTCACGCTTTACGTTGATGCCGGCAGCGTCGGTTGGCTCGATGGCGCCGAGATCGACATCGTCGCCGGCAGTGCCGGTACCCAGCAGCTGACCATCAAGGCGCCGCGCATCAAGGGCGAAGCGCCCGGCGATGCCGCTTCGCTGGTCGAGCGCGTGCACTGGGTGGTGGAAAACGAAATCAATCCGCAGCTGGCCTCGCATGGCGGCAAGGTGGCCGTGCAGGAAGTTTCGGCCGAAGGCGTGGTGCTGCTGCGCTTCGGTGGCGGTTGCCAGGGCTGCGGCATGGCCGACGTGACCCTCAAGCAGGGCATTGAAAAGACCCTGATGGGCCGCGTGCCGGGCGTGACCGCCGTGCGCGACGCGACCGACCACGACAGTGGCCACGCGCCGTATATCCCTCGCGGCAACGCCGCCTGATCGCTGACGCGTGCCTCTGACCCGGGCCGAGCAGTTCATCGACCTGCTGCTGGCCCGCCAGCAGCCCAGGGCCGTCCTCGAGAAAACCACGCGCCTGCCGTATGGCTGGGCGCTGTGGCTGCGCTCGCTCGGTCCGTTGCCGCGGCCGCTGCACGCCAGCGAGTTGATCTCGGTGCTGCTGCCGCGTCCGCTGCCAGGGCCACCCGGGCAGTTGCCCCGGTTGTCACCCTGGCAAGCGATGCGCCGTCTGTTCTGGCAGGACTGGGATGCTGCGCCGCGCGACCAGCGCTGGATGCGTTGGGTCTCGGCCTTGGCCAGTGCGCTGCTGCATCTGCTGTTCTTCATGCTGCTGCTATGGGTGGCAGTGATCCGCACCTCGGCACCGGAAGAACAAGGCGCCGAGGGCGAGCGCGTGCAGGTGGAGTTCGTCGGTCGCGCTACCCGGGAGGGCGGCGGCGATCAGCCAGGTGCGGAAGCGGCGGCCGCTGCACCGCCGGGCCAGGTTGCAGCTGGCCAGAACGCAGGGGCCGCAACGGCACCTGAGCCGCGTCCGGCGTCCGCGTCGGCAGCTGCGTCCGCACCCGCTCCGGCTGCAGTGGCCAGCGTGCCGCCGCCGCCCGCCGAATCCGAGCCGGCGCCGGTCGCGGCACCGCCGCCGTCTCCGGTGCAGGCCACCGAAGTAGCCGAGGCCAGTACGGATTTCGTGGTGCCACCTGTCAGCGTGCCGCGCACGGAGATCAGCATCGTGCCGCGCGACACGGTACCGACGGTGCGCGAGCGCAGCGTGCAGCCGGTGCAGGCGCCGCCGGCCCCGGCCGCACTGCGTGCGCCGGAGATCGCGGTGCGGACGCCGCAGCTGCGTGACATCCCGGTGCAGGAGCGTGAAATCAGTACGGTCGATGCACCGGCGATATCGCAGCCGCTGCGCACGGCCGATGTACAGGTCCGTGTGCCGCAGCGCGATGTGCAGGTGCGCGAGCGCGAAGTGCAGGCCGTGGTCGATCCGCAGGTACGGATGGCTGCTGTGGCCGGGCGCGAGCCGACCGTGCGTGCGCCGGCAGGCCGTGACCTGCAGGTGCGCGAGCGCGAAGTTGCGTCGGCACCCGCGGCGGCGCCTTCAACGTCCAGTGGCAGCGCGCCAGCGGCAACGCCCGCGCCTGCGGCCAGGAGCACTGCAACCCAGGCCAACAGCAGCACGCCACGGCCATCCGCCTCCAGCACGACACCGGCCCAGGCCGGCGCGCGTCCGGCTCCCAACCCGGGCAACTGGGCTACGCCTGCCAAGGGCGACGACTGGGGCGCGTCGAGCCGCAACCACGACGGCGCCAGCAGGGGCGCAAGCCAGGCCAGTGCCGCCGGCAAGGGCAATGGCCTGTTCAATGCCGACGGCAGCGTGCGCGTGCCGGGGCAGGAAGGCGGCGGTCACGCCGAACGTGGTGCCCCAGGTGGCGCCAACGATGGCTGGAGCAAGGAGCGCATCGCGCAGTCTGGCACCTGGTTGAAGCGACCGCCGTACGATTACACGCCGACTTCGTTCGACAAGTATTGGGTGCCGCAGGAATCACTGCTGGCCGAATGGGTGCGCAAGGGCATCAAGTCGATGGAGATTCCGTTGCCGGGCACCGGTACGAAGATCTCCTGCGTGATCTCGATCCTGCAGGCGGGTGGCGGCTGCGGCCTCACCAATCCGAACATGCAGGACCAGCCGGCGGTGGCACGGCCGCCGCCGGACATTCCGTTCAAGAAAGAGCTGCAGGAAGATAACGGGAGCCGCTAGGCAAGGCGCGCGCGCCACACGCTGGCCGGCTCGCGCTTGGGTAGGTGCCAACCTTGGTTGGCACAGGAACGCCGACCAAGGTCGGCCTCTACCAGGGCATTGCCCTACGCGCTCTGCGACAGGAACACCCAGAACGGCACGTCGCGGCCGACCCAGTCGCGGCTGGCTTCGTCCATCACGTCCAGCAACGTGTCGAAATCCTTCTGTGTGGAGGCGCGCAACGTATCCACGTCGGCCAGGAACAGCGCGTAACCGTCGGCCGGCAGCCATTGCAGATCACGAAGGTTGTCCGACAGTGCATCCCAGTTGCCGCCGAAGCCAGCCGGGAAATCCAGCTGCGCCGCCAGCCGGGCGAGCAGGGTGCGTTTGTCGGCGACGCCTTCCAGGTCGATGCGGATCACCTTCAGGCCGGCATCGCGCATCGCTGCGGCCAGTGCGCCGATGTCGTCGCTGTCGATGGCGTAGACGCCGGCATTGTTGATGTCATGCAGGCCGAGGCCGAAATCATCGTGGCTCATCACTGCGCTCCCTGGGCCGGTACGGTGAAGCTGCGGAACGATTCGTAGTGGTCGTCGGTGTAGTACCACGCCTCCGGCGGATCGCCGCCGGTGACGATGCGGCGCGTGCCACGGGTGCGCGCGCCGGGGGTGTCCACGGTGTATTCGCGGTAGTAACCGCGCGGACGCTGCGGCAGCTGCTGTTCGCGGTTACCGAAGGTGCTGCCATCCTGGCGGTGCGGGAACGGCCCGCCGCGCTGGATCAGCGCGATCGTCTGCAGGGCTTCGGCGGGCAGGAAGGCGGGCAGACCGTTGCCCTTGCCGGGCGTGGCCGTGGCCGGTGCGCGCGCGGCAGTCGCACCCTGCAGGTCCGGCGCGAACTGCGGCGCCGGCGGGCGCTGCATGAAATGGTTGACGACCAGGCCGAGCAGCAGCAGGGCGATGGCGGTGATCAGCAGCCGGGGGTTGCGCATGGGCAAGGAAGCGGGCGAGGGTGGTGCTCGCACTGTAGCGCCTGCGCGCTGCACGGTGCATGAGGACGGCGCCGCGTCACCGCTGCGTAACAATTGCCGTCGTGCTCACCGGCAGGACGCAATTTCCTTTACATCCCCCTTGGTAATCTGGCGGTCTGTCCCCATCATTCACCGCGCAACGCCCGACACCGTCGGGTGCCCTCGCAATCAGGAGATGCATCATGGCCTATACCCTGCCCAAGCTGTCCTACGCCTACGACGCGCTGGAACCGCATATCGATGCGGCGACGATGGAAATCCATCACACCAAGCATCACCAGACCTACATCAACAACGTCAACGCGGCGCTGGAAGGCACCGAGTACGCTGACCTGCCGGTCGAAGAACTGGTGAAGAAGCTCAAGTCGCTGCCGGAGAACCTGCAGGGTCCGGTGCGCAACAACGGTGGCGGCCATGCCAACCACTCGCTGTTCTGGACCGTGATGGCACCGAACGCGGGCGGTAACCCGGTGGGCGACGTGGCCAAGGCCATCGACAAGGACCTGGGCGGCTTCGACAAGTTCAAGGACGCCTTCACCAAGGCAGCGCTGACCCGTTTCGGCAGCGGCTGGGCCTGGCTGAGCGTGACTCCGGACAAGAAGGTGGTGGTCGAGAGCACCGGCAACCAGGACAGCCCGCTGATGGAAGGCAACACCCCCATCCTCGGCCTGGACGTGTGGGAACACGCGTACTACCTGAAGTACCAGAACCGCCGCCCGGAATACATCGGCGCGTTCTTCAACGTCATCGACTGGAACGAAGTCGAGCGCCGTTACCAGGAAGCGATTGCCTGATCGTGGTAACAGGATGAACAGAAAAGGCCGGGGGAAACCCCGGCCTTTTTGTTTTCCGCATTGGTAGTGCCGGCCGCTGGCCGGCAGCCCTGGAATGCCGGCCAGCGGCCGGCACTACCTATTCGGCCGTGGCCGCATCGCCCTGCAGGCGCAGGGTGGCCATTACGCCCAGACGCAGGCCCGGCAGGTCGCCGTCGGCCGGCAGCAGGATCGGCTGCTGGCGGATGCCGCCGAAGTGCTTGACCTGGAACAGCACGTCCAGGCCATGACCACTGGCGCCACCGCCGCTGGCCGCCGGCGGCTCGGGGCGGCCACCCGGATTGCGCCGGGCCGGCTGGAACCCCGGGGTACTGCGCACGAGCTCGACGGTGGTTGCCGAGAAATCACCGGCGATCAGGCTGGGCATGCCCTCGGCGGTGGCGCCGATCCAGGTCATCAGGTCGCTGGTCTGGTGCTGGCGGGCAGTGGCCTCGTCCGGGTCCGGGCGCAGCCGTGCCACATAGATGTTTACCAGCGCCTGGCCCAGCTTCAGCCGCATCATGCCGGCGGCGCTGAAGGTGCCGGGTGGGTGCAGCAGGGTCACGCCATCCTCGCTGACCGGCAGCCGGGTCAGCATCGCGTTGCCGTGCCGCAACGGCTGGCTGGGCGGATCGGCGGTAACGAAGTCGCAGCTGTAGCGCAGCCGGCTGGCCAGCCAGCAGGCCGGATTGCGGCCCTGCTGCTGCAGCACCTGCTGTACGGAGATCACGTCCGGCTGCAGCTCGGTGAGCAGGTGCGCCACCTGTTCGCGGCGCTGCTTCCACTGCGCATCATCGCGGCTGGGCAATTCCAGCGCGGCCACGGTCAGCTGCCGGGGCTCGGCCTCACCGCTGGCGGCGGCCGGTGCCTGCGGCCGCGCCTGTGCCTGCAACGCCAGCAGCAGCACGAGACAGCTGAGCAGGAGACGGGCGTGGGCGAGGGGGCGCATAACGATAAGTTTACGCTTTTGTCGTGCAGGTGCCGTGACTTCCGGCATGTAGTGACGTTGCCTGCCACGGATTGGCACCGTTGTCATGCAGCCCTGCAGCGTGCTTCGCAAGCCCCGCTTCCGGTAACCTTGCGCCTTTCGCTTTGCAGGATTGCCTTACAGGATGAGCCACGACGCAGTTGCCCCCATCGCCGGCCAGGGAAAGATGCCGCGCCAGATCCCGTACATCATCGGCAATGAGGCCTGCGAGCGGTTCAGTTTCTACGGGATGCGCAACATCCTGGTGCAGTTCCTGATCACCTCGCTGCTGCTGCAGGAAATCACTGCGGAAGGCCGTGCCGGTGAAGCCAAGGACATCATGCACAGCTTCATGATCGGCGTGTATTTCTTCCCGCTGCTCGGAGGCTGGCTGGCCGACAGGTTCTTCGGCAAGTACCACACCATTCTCTGGTTCAGCCTGGTCTACTGTGCCGGCCATCTGTGCCTGGCGCTGTTCGAGAACAGCCGCGAGGGCTTCTTCCTCGGCCTGGGCCTGATCGCGCTGGGTGCCGGTGGCATCAAGCCGCTGGTGGCCTCGTTCATGGGCGACCAGTTCGACCAGAGCAACAAGCACCTGGCCAAGATCGTTTTCGACGCCTTCTACTGGATCATCAACTTCGGCTCGCTGTTCGCCTCGCTGCTGATCCCGCTGGTGCTGAAGAACTGGGGCCCGCAGTGGGCGTTCGGCATCCCGGGCATCCTGATGTTCATCGCCACTTTCGTGTTCTGGCTGGGTCGCAAGCGCTACGTGCTGGTACCGCTGCCGCCGAAGGACCCGCATTCGTTCGCCAACGTGGTGCGTACCGCACTGACCACGCGCGTGGCCGGCCAGGGCCGTCCGGGCCTGGTGATCGCCGTGCTCGGCCTGGTGCTGGCAGCGGCCTCGTTCGGCCTGGTCGGCTCGCTGGGCATCGTCATCTGCCTGTGCCTGGCGCTGGTGTCGATCCTGGCGGGCATCGGCGGTGGCACCTGGCTGCAGCTCGATCGCGCCCGTGGCCAGCATCCGGCCGAAGCGGTTGAAGGCGTGCGCTCGGTGCTGCGCGTGCTGGTGATCTTCGCGCTGACCACGCCGTTCTTCTCGCTGTTCGACCAGAAGGCCTCGACCTGGGTCCTGCAGGGCCAGCAGATGCAGATGCCGAGCTGGTTCACCGCCTCGCAGATGCAGGCGCTGAACCCGCTGCTGGTGATGATCCTGATTCCGTTCAACAACCTGGTGCTGTACCCGGCCCTGCGCCGCTTCGGCTTCGAGCCGACCGCGCTGCGCCGCATGACCGCCGGCATCGCCTTCAGCGGCCTGGCCTGGATCGTGGTCGGCGGCATCCAGGTGGTGATGGACGGTGGCAATGCCATGTCGATCTTCTGGCAGATGCTGCCGTATGCGCTGCTGACCTTCGGTGAGGTGCTGGTCTCGGCCACCGGCCTGGAGTTCGCCTACAGCCAGGCGCCGCAGGCGATGAAGGGCGTGGTGATGAGCTTCTGGAACCTGACCACCACCATCGGCAACCTGTGGGTGCTGCTGTCCAACGCTGCTGTGCGCAACGATGCGGTGACCCACAAGATCGCCAGTACGGGCCTGAGCGAGGCGGCATTCCTGATGTTCTTCTTCGCCGGTTTCGCCTTCGTCGCGGCGTTGGCCTTCGGTTGGTACGCGAAACGCTATCGTATGGTCGACAACTACCGTAGCGCCTGAGCCTGACATGACCCCCGTCAATCTGCTGTTGATCGCCATCACCGCCCTCCTGTCGTGGATGGCGTTCAACAACCGCAAGCTGGCCGACCGCCTGATCCTGTGGCCGCCGGCCATCGACCGTCACCGCCAGTACGACCGGCTGGTGACCTATGGCTTCATCCACGCCGACTGGTCGCACCTGATCTTCAACATGATCACCCTGTTCTTCTTCGGGGGATTCATCGAGAGCGTGATGGTGCAGCTGACCGGCAGCTACCTGACCTACCCGGCGTTCTACATCGGTGCGCTGCTGGTCTCGATCCTGCCCAGCTACCTGAAGAACCAGAAGAACCCGAACTACCTCAGCCTGGGCGCGTCCGGAGCGGTGTCGGCGGTGTTGTTCGCCTTCATCCTGATCAAGCCGTGGTCGATCATCCTGGTGTTCTTCATCCCGGCACCGGCCATTGTCTATGCCGCGTTCTACGTGGGCTACAGCATCTGGATGGACAAGCGCGGTGGTGATCGCATCAACCACAGCGCCCACCTGGCGGGCGCGGCGTTCGGTGTGATCTTCATGCTGGCCATGCAGCCGAGCATCTTCACCCACTTCCTGCGCGAGCTTTCCAACCCGACCTTCCGTCTCGGCGGCGGTTGAGGGGCTGGGGTCGGATCCACTGGATCCGACCCCGGGGGCAGGGACCCGCTCCTGGTCAGGCGCGGGTCTGCTGGCCGTAGGTGTCCAGCAGGCGGGCGAATACCTCTTCGCCGATGCGCTGGAAATCCTGATCTTCGGTCTGCCCTTCCACCGCCAGCTGCAGCAGGCCCTCCAGCAGGGCGCGGTCGGTGTCGGAATGGGAATCGCTGGGGTGCATCGGAGCCTCCGCGGTGGTGCGCATGATCAACGGTCGCAAGGGCCGTGCCAGCATGGCCGTACCCCTCCACAGGCGATAGCGGCCGTCCTCGCTCCAGCTTGAGGGTCGAAAACTGACGTGAATGGATTGGACTTGCCCCTGTTCAGGCTTCACGCGATCATGGCGCCCGGCTGCGCACCATCCACGCAGTCGCCGCAGGAGACAGTTCCATGGCTTCGGTCACGCCCCCCGGTCTGGCCTACGAGGTCGAACACGACCTGGCCAACCATCGCTTCACCGCCCGTGTGCGCGGACAGCTGGCGGTGCTCGATTACCAGATCAAACGCAGGCGCATGGTCATCACCCACACCGAGGTACCCGAGCCGATTGCCGGCCGTGGCATCGCAGGTGAGCTGACCCGCGTGGCACTGCGCTTTGCCCGCGAGCAGAAGTACAAGGTGGTGCCGGCATGTTCCTACGCCGAAGCCTTCCTGCAGCGGCACGAGGAGTACCACGACCTGCTCGCTGGCTGAATGCCAGCGGGCCACGCTTCAGCCATGGCAGGCGATGATGTACAAACATGAACAGGGGATCCCGATGAAGATTGGAAACAACCGGCCATTGCACGGCAGCGTGCTGGCCGGCGTGGTGGGCGTGCTGTTGCTGGCCGGTTGCCAGCGTGAAAGCGAGCCGGCACCGGCGACCGACGCGGCCCCCGCCGCCGAGGCCACTGCCGCAGGTGAAACGCCGGCCACGGAAGCGCCGCTGGACCTGCGCGACGTGATCGAGAACAACGAGCGCGAAGTGGTGGGCATCAGCTACCCGGCCGGCATCGATCGCTACCCGGGCCTGGCGCGCGCGCTGCAGAACTACGCAACCAGCGCACGCAGCGACCTGCAGCAGGCACTGGACGGGCTCGGCAATGACAAGCCGACCATGCCCTACGAACTGTCGCTGAGCTTCGAGAAGCTGCTGGAAACGCCGCAGCTGGTGGTGGTCAGTGCCGATGGCAGCCGCTATACCGGTGGCGCCCACGGCGAGCCGCTGGTGGCGCGTTTCGTGTGGCTGCCGGCGCAGCAGCAGATGCTCAGTGCCGACAAGCTGGTGGCCGATGCCAAGGGCTGGAAGGCGATCAGTGATTTCGTCGCCGACCAGCTGCGCGAACGCGTGGCCACCCGCCTCAGTGGCGAGGACATGGACCCGGCCCAGCTGCAGGAATCGCTGCGTAACGCATCGCGCATGATCGCCGACGGTACCGGCCCCCAGGCCGACAATTTCAGCCAGTTCCAGCCGCTGACCAACGACAAGGGGCAGATCACCGCGCTGCGCTTTGTTTTCCCGCCGTACCAGGTGGGTCCATACTCGGACGGCACCCAGACCGCCGACGTACCGGCGGCGGTGCTGTTGCCGCACGTGGCCAAGGACTACGTGGAGCTGTTCGCACGCGGTTGACCGCAGTCGAGGAGGTGGCGTGGATACAGGGTTGCAGGAGCGGGTCGCCGGCCTGCTGCAGGAAGCCGGGGTCCGCATCGGCGGCACCCAGCCACAGGACATCCAGGTGCATGACCCGCGCTTTTTCGCGCGGGTCATGGCGCACGGCTCGCTTGGCCTCGGCGAGAGCTACATGGACGGTTGGTGGGATGCCAACGTCCTCGATGAATTCCTCGTCCACCTGATGCAGGCACACCTGGATGAACGGGTGCACGGTTGGCGCGAAGTGGCCGATGCGCTGAAGGCGCGCCTGTTCAACCTGCAGGTCGGGCAGGGCAGCTACGAAGTGGGCCGCCGCCACTACGATCTTGGCAACGACCTCTACCAGGCCATGCTCGGCCAACGCCTGGTGTACAGCTGCGGCTACTGGCGCAATGCCGGTGATCTCGATGCCGCGCAGGAGGCCAAGCTGGACCTGGTCTGCCGCAAGCTGGGGCTGCGCCCCGGGCAGCGTGTGCTGGACATCGGCTGTGGCTGGGGTGAAGCCCTGAAGTTCGCAGCAGAGCGCTACGGCGTCACCGGCGTCGGCGTGACCATTTCGCAGGAACAGGCCGGGTTCGCACGCGAACTGTGCGCCGGCCTGCCGATCGAGATCCGCCTGCAGGACTATCGCGAACTGGATGAGCCGTTCGATGCGATCTTCTCGATCGGCATGTTCGAGCATGTCGGCGACAAGAACTACGCCAGTTTCTTCGAGGTGGCCAGGCGCTGCCTGTCTTCGCGCGGGTTGCTGCTGCTGCACACCATCGGCACCAACATCTCGCGGCATCGCACCGATCCGTGGATCGCGCGCTACATCTTCCCCAATTCAATGCTGCCGTCGGCGGTGCAGATCAGCAAGGCGTTCGAAGGGCGCTTCGTGCTGGAGGACTGGCACAACTTCGGCACCGACTACGACCTCACCCTGCAGGCTTGGCGACGCAACGTGGAAGCGGCGTGGCCGCAGCTGGACGCGCGCTACGACGAGCATTTCCGCCGCATGTGGCGGTTCTACCTGGCCGGATCGATGGCCACCTTCCGCTGCCGGCACGCGCAGCTGTGGCAGCTGGTGCTGTCGCCGGAAGGCGTACCGGGTGGGTACGTGGCGCCACGCTGAGGGTGCGCAGGGGTAGATCAGGCCGGATGCGATACTTACTGACGCCAAATCCGTGTGTTGCACGGTCAGCGCCGCGCGTGGGCGTCGTCGACGCTACGCTGTTGGGTCGGCGGGGTTACCGCATTCCTGAAGGCGTTGCAGCATGGGTTGGGACATCACCTACCATCCAGTCGCGGATTCGGAGATCCGTGACATCTATTTCCGTGCTCTGGAGGACGTGACGCTGGTCGAGGCGCTGCAACAGCGGTTCCGGATCGAGCCGTTCTACATGGAGCAGTTGCAGGAACGCATCGACGAGGCTCGCTCGATCAGCGCCGACGTGCCTTTCGAGAAGGGGCACGCTTTGTACCTGGCGATCGTGGCCGGCCACCTTCGGCGGTATCACTATCTCCGCGGGAGCGCCCTTTCGTTTTTCATCGACGATCCGGTGGTCGCCCGGTATTTCGCGGACTGGCGGCAACTGGTGCCGTTGCAGTGGGCGGATGCTGCCGCCGGCAACCATCTACGTGAAAACTATGGTGGTGGCGTGTTCATCACGCATGCCCGGCTGAAGCAATTACGCGCTGATTATGCAGTGGACAGCGCACTTGCTGCGCGCCTGGAGGAGCTGTTCTCCGATGGACGCCTGGTCGTTTTCTGGCGTGTTGTCGATGAAGCGATCGCCAGCGGATGCGGATTGCTGGAGGCCAGCGAGGTGGTCGAGCCGAACCCGATGGATCTCAATGCATCGACCAGCTTGAGCAATCTGCTGAACTGCGCGCCGGATGGCGCGATCCTTTATGCGGAAGCCGCGGCGGCCCAGCTGGCGGAGTTCGTGGCAGCGCACCCGGATATCGCATCGACTGCCGCTGCCGCGCCCGGTGCGCCGAAACGACGGTGGTGGGAGCGACTGTTTCGGCGCTGATCTGGAAGCGCATCCACGCATGGCGCGGATCTACTGGAGTGCGTCATGTGTGGATCGATGATGCCGGGGTTCGTGGCGCGAATGGATCGTGCCGACCAACGGTCGGCACCCACCAGTAGATCCACGCCATGCGTGGATGTCCCAACAAAAAAACCGCCCGGTTTCCCGGGCGGTTTTTCGTTTCAGGCTACTGCGCGGGCGATCAGTTGCCGGCGCCGGTCAGGCCACGCTTTTCCAGCAGCGGTTCGATCTGCGGCTCGTGGCCGGCGAAATCGCGGAACAGCTGCATCGCGTCGACGCTGCCGCCCTTGGACAGCAGGGTGGCGCGGAAGTGGTCGCCGTTCTTGCGGCTCAGGCCGCCGTTGTCCTTGAACCACTTCTGGGTGTTGGCGTCGAGCACTTCCGACCAGATGTAGGCGTAGTAACCGGCCGAATAGCCGCCCATGATGTGGCTGAAGTACGGGGTCTTGTAGCGCGGCGGCACCGGCGCGTAGTAGATGCCGTCCTTCTCCAGCGCGGCGCGCTCGAAGGCCATCACGTCCTTGGCGGCCGGCACCTGGTCGGCGCCGATCTGGTGCCAGCGCTGGTCCAGCATGGCCGCACCCAGGTACTCGGTGGTAGCGAAGCCCTGGTTGAACTTGGCTGCCGCCAGCACCTTGTCCAGCAGTGCCTGCGGCATCGCCGAACCATTCTGGTAGTGCTTGGCGTAGTTCTTCAGGATGACCGGGTTGTCGGCCCACATCTCGTTGACCTGCGAGGGGAACTCGACGAAGTCACGCGGCACCGAGGTGCCCGAGAAGTACGGGTACTTCACGTTGGAGAACATGCCGTGCAGGGCGTGGCCGAACTCGTGGAACGTGGTGTTCACCTCGTCCCAGGTCAGCAGGGTCGGCTGGCCGGCCGGCGGCTTCGGAATGTTCAGGTGATTGGCGACCACCGGCTTGAAGCCGGTCAGCTTGGACTGCGAGACGTAGGAGTTCATCCACGCGCCACCGCGCTTGGAGGCGCGTGCATACGGGTCGAAGATGAAGATCGCCAGCTGGCTGCCGTCGGCGTCGAACACGTCGTAGACGGTGACGTCATCGTGGTAGACCGGCAGGTCGGTGCGCTGCTTGAAGGTCAGGCCGAATTCCTGGCCCGCGGCGTAGAACACGCCGTTCTCCAGCACGTTCTTCATTTCGAAGTACGGCTTCAGCTGCGACTCGTCGAAGTTGTACTTGGCCTGGCGCACCTTCTCGCTGTAGAAGGCCCAGTCCCACGGTTCCAGCTTGAACGTCGGCTTGCCAGCGGCCTTCTGTTCCTGGTCGATCATCGCCTGCAGGTCGGCGGCTTCACGCTTGGCGTTGGCCACCGCGGCCGGGGCCAGCTTGCCCAGCATCGCGTTGACCGCTTCGGGGGTCTTGGCGGTCTGGTTGGTCAGGTTGTAGGCGGCGAAGTTCGGGAAGCCCATCAGCTTGGCCTTGTCGGCGCGCAGCTGCATGATGCGCGAGACCAGCGCGGTGTTGTCGAACTCACCGCCGCGGCTGCCGCGGCTCACCGATGCTTCGTAGATCTTCTGGCGCAGGGCGCGGTTGGCCAGGTTGGTCAGCGGCGGCTGGCCGGTGGTGTTGAGCAGGGTGATCACGTACTTGCCGTCCTGGCCGCGGGCCTTGGCGGCTTCGGCGGCGGCGGCGATCTGCTCCTTGGACAGGCCGTCCAGTTGCTTGACGTCGTCGACGGTGATCGCCGAAGCGTTCACCTCCGACTGCACGTTCTGGCTGAACTTGGTACCCAGGTTGGCCAGCTCGGCGTTCATCTCCTTCAGCTTGGCCTTGTCGGCGTCGGACAGCTTGGCGCCTGCGCGCACGTAGTTGTCGTAGTACTTCTCGACCAGGCGCACGCCTTCGGCGTCCAGGCCCAGCTGGCTGCGGGTGTCGTACAGCGCCTGGATGCGGGCGAACAGCTTGCCGTTCAGCGCGATCGCATCGCTGTGCGCGGCGAACTTCGCCGAGTAGTCGGCCTGCAGCTTCTTGCGGGTGTCGTTGGTGTCGGCACCGACCAGGCTGAAGAACACGGTGGTCGCGCGGTCGAGGATGTCACCGCTCTTTTCCAGGGCGATGATGGTGTTGTCGAAGGTCGGCTTGGCCTTGTTGTTGGCGATGGCCTCCACTTCCTTCAGCTGCTGCGCCATGCCGGCGTCGAAGGCCGGGGCGAAGTCGCTGTCCTTGATCTTGTCGAACTGCGGGAAGTGCAGCGGCAGCGGGCTTTCGGCGAAGAACGGATTGGCCTGCTGGGCGGTGCTGCTGGCGGCCGGGGTGGCGGCGCCGGCCGAGAAGGCGGGCAGGGCAAGGCCGAGGGACATGGCCACGGCAAGGGCAAGGCGGGTGGTCAAGGCAGGAACTCCGGTAAGGCAAACAAGGGCCCGAGGGTAACCCGGCCGGCGGCGCCCGCACTTGTGTCAAAAGGCATGTTGCCGCGGCCGGGCGCGGGTACCATGCATTCACCGCCCACGGTTCACCGCCATGACCACTGCCTACGATTTCAGCTTCCGCGACCTCGACGGCCAGCCACAGGCCCTCGCCGGGTACCGGGGTCACCCGCTGTTGCTGGTCAATGTCGCCAGCCGCTGTGGCTTCACCCCGCAGTACACCGGGCTGGAACAGCTGTGGCAGGAGTATCGCGAGCGTGGCCTGGTGGTGATCGGCTTCCCATGCAACCAGTTCGGCGCGCAGGAGCCGGGGGACGCCGCGCAGATCCGCCAGTTCTGTTCGCTGGATTATCCGGTCAGCTTCCCGCTTTCGGAGAAGATCGAGGTCAACGGCGAGGGGGCTGATCCGTTGTGGGTATGGCTGTCACGCGAGAAGCGCGGCCTGCTGGGTAGCGCCCGCATCAAGTGGAATTTCAGCAAGTTCCTGGTCGATCGCCAAGGGCGGGTGGCTGCGCGCTTTGCGCCAACCACCAGGCCGGAACAGCTGCGCAGCGCGATCGAAGCGCTGCTGTGAGGTAGTGCCGGTCGCTGGCCGGAAACCCCGTGGTGCCAGGAAGAGCCGGCCAGCGGCCGGCACTACCGTTACAGCATCATTTCTCGACGAACGCGCGCTCGAACACGTAGTGACCCGGCTGGCCGATGCGCGGCGAGACCTGGAAGCCGCGGGCATCGAGCACGCTGCGCAGATCAGCCAGCATCTGCGGGCTGCCGCAGATCATCGCGCGGTCGTTTTCCGGGCTCAGCTCCGGCAGGCCGAGGGTGCGCTGCATCTGGCCGCTTTCCATCAGCTGGGTCAGGCGGCCCTGGTTGGCGAACGGCTCGCGGGTGACGGCCGGGTAGTACAGCAGCTTGTCGCCGATCATCTCGCCCAGGAACTCGTGCTCACGCAGTTCCTTCTCGAAGTAATCGCGGTAGGCCAGATCCTTCTCGTAGCGCACGCCGTGGCAGAGGATCACCTTCTCGAAGCGCTCGTAGGTCTCCGGGTCCTTGATGACCGACAGCCACGGCGCCATGCCGGTGCCCGTGCCCAGCAGGTACAGGTTCCTGCCCGGGTGCAGGTCGCTGATCAGCAGGGTGCCGGTGGGCTTCTTGCCGACCAGCACCTTGTCGCCCGGCTTGATGTGCTGCAGGCGCGAGGTCAGCGGGCCGTCCTGCACCTTGATGCTGAAGAACTCCAGGTGCTCTTCCCAGTTGGCGCTGGCGATGGAATAGGCGCGCAGCAGCGGCCGTGCCTCGGTTTCCAGGCCGATCATCACGAACTGGCCGTTCTCGAAGCGGAAGCCGCTGTCGCGGGTAGTGGTGAAACTGAAGTAGGCATCGGTCCAGTGACGGACCTCAAGCACCGTTTCGGCGCCGAAAGCGGAGGACATGGGCGTATCTATCGAAAGTCGTCGGGGTTGATTCTATCTCAAATGAGATGGGTTCTCATTGGGCGGAACGAGAGGCGTTCTCAGCGGTAACCCGCCGCCTGCAGCTCGAACAGCTCGGCGTACCGTCCTCCCTGGGCCATCAGCTGCGCATGGGTGCCGCTGGCCTCGATGCGGCCATCGGCCAGCACCAGGATGCGATCGGCCATGCGTACCGAAGAGAAACGGTGGGAAATCAGCACTGCCGTACGATTATCCGCCAGCTCCCTGAACCGCTGGAACACTTCGAACTCACTGCGCGCGTCCAGCGCTGCCGTTGGCTCATCCAGGATCATCACCTGCGCATTGCGCATCCACGCGCGGGCAATGGCGATCTTCTGCCACTGGCCACCGGACAGGTCCACGCCCTGCTTGAAGCGGCGCCCGATCAGCTGGTCGTAGCCGCCGGGCAGGTCGTCGATCACTTCCTCGGCCATGCCTCGTCGCGCGGCATCGGCGATTCTTGCCTGGTCGTCCATCGCCTCGACCTGGCCGACGCCGATGTTCTCGCCGGCGCTGAGGTTGTAGCGCACGAAGTCCTGGAAGATCACCCCGAGGTTGGCGCGCAGGTCGTCCAGGTCGTAGTCGCGCAGGTCGCGGCCGTCGAGCAGGATGCGGCCTTCGTCCGGCTCGTACAGCCGTGCCAGCAGTTTCACCAGCGTGGTCTTGCCCGCGCCGTTCTCGCCGACCAGGGCCAGCACTTCGCCGGCCTGCAGCTGGAAATCGAGGTGGCGCACCGCCCACTGTTCGGCATCGGGATAGCGGAAGCCGACGTTCTCGAACACGAAGCCCTGGCGGATCGGCTGCGGCACGCGTATGGCGCCTTCACGCGAGTGGATTTCCGGCTCGATCTGGAAGAACGAGAACAGGTCGTCCAGGTACAGCGCCTGGCTGGCCACCTGCGAGAAGCCGATCAGCAGGCCTTCCAGCAGCTGGCGCAGGCGCAGGAAGCTGCCGGCAAGGAAGGTCAGGTCGCCGATCGAAAAGTCGCCGCGCACCGTGCGCCAGGCAATGTAGGCGTAGGCGGTGTAATACCCCAGCGTGCCCAGCGCAGCCAGCAGCGTGCCCCAGAACGCGCGGCGCCGGGCCAGTGCACGGTTGGCCTGGAACAGCGCCACCGACAGCCGCCGGTAGCGTTCCACCAGGAAGCGGTGCAGGTTGTAGATCTTCACTTCCTTGGCCGTTTCCACGCTGGCACCGAGCTGGCGCAGGTAGTCGAGCTGGCGGCGCTCGGGCGTCCACTGGAAGTTGAGGCTGTAACCGGCCGCATTGAAGTGCGATTCACCGATGAAGGCCGGCACCAGTGCCAGCACCAGCAGCAGGATCAGCCACGGTGCGTAGACCAGCAGGCCAACGGCGAGGCTGGCCACGGTGATCGCGTCCTGGACCTGGCCGAACAGCTGGCTCATCAGGTTCATCCGGCCCATGGTCTGGCGCCGCGCACGGTCCAGCTTGTCCTGCAGGTCCGGGTCCTCGAAGTCCTCCAGATCCAGCGTCGCCGCGTGTTCCATCAGCCGGATGCTGGTGACGTTGGCGAACAGCTCGGAGAGCAGGGCATCGGCGTAGCTGACCAGCCGGCCGAGCAGGTCCGAGGCGATGGCCAGGCCGAATTCCAGCGCCAGCAGGCCCAGCAGCGGATTCAGCACGCCGCTGGACAGCGCTTCGCCCAGCGGCGGGAAGCCCGCGTCGTGCTGGCTCAGGTGCAGGGCGCTGTCGATGATCAGCTTGCCGACGTACAGCATCGCCACCGGCAGCAGCGCGCGGATCAGGCGCAGCCCGAGGCTGGCCAGGGTGAGCGCGGGACTGGTCTTCCAGACCATGCGCAGGAACGGCGGCAGGTTGCGCATCGCCCTGAAGCGCTGGCGCAGGCTGGGTTTCTTCGCGGCGGCAGCGCCAGCGGTGGGGGTAGCAGGCATGCGCGTATTGTGCGCGCCTGATACGTGCAGAGGGGGTCAGTGCAGGCGTGTGGCCGGCACCGGGGTCAGATCCCTTTGCGCGGCAAAGGGCTCTGACCCCAGCGACCCACAGCGGGTCAGGGCCCTTCGCGAAGCGAAGGGATCCGACTCTCCCGCATCCACGCATGGCGTGGATCTACCGTGTCGACCAAGGTCGACACCTACCAGCAGCACCGATGAACTGTCGAAGGCGGGGTGGGTCAGGCCGGCAGCGGCGGCAGCAACCCCGCACCGAGGCGGTTCCAGGCATTGATCACGGCGATGCCCATGCTCAGGTCGCTGATGCCCTTCTCATCGAAGTGCGGCGCCAGTGCATCGAACGCCGCCTGCGACGGCGCGCCGTCGGTCAGCCGGGTCAGTGCCTCGGCCCAGCCCAGCGCCGCGCGCTCGCGTTCGTCGAAGAAGCGGCTCTCGTGCCATGCCGGCAGTGTGTCCAGCTTGCGCGGCTCGATGCCGCCCTTGCGCAGCGCCGTGCCGTGCATGTCCATGCAGTAGCCGCAGCCGTTGAGCTGCGACACGCGCAGGAACACCAGTTCCATCAGGGTCGGATCGATCGAGCTGTCATGCACCGCCTGGCTGGTGGCCAGCAGGCCCTTGAAGGCCTCGGCGGCCAGGCGGGTGTAGGGGACGCGGGGAGAAGTGTGATTGGACATCGGGGGCTCCACGGCGGCCACGATGGCCGCCTTTCACTACCAGGACGCCGCAGCGTCGCCGCGCGTGACAACCTTCGGCAACTTTTCCGGATTCAACACGCTGTACACGTTGGCGATGCGGCCATCGACCACCTCGATGGTGGTGACCGAGTGCAAGCGATCACCCACAAAGCGCAGGATCGCCGGCTCGCCGTTGACGTAGCCCAACTGCGCCGGATGCACCGCGCCGCGGCGGGCAATGGCCCAGAACAGGCGACCGATGCGCTCGGCGCCCAGCAGCGGGCGCACCGCTGCGGTGACCACGCCGCCGCCGTCGGACACCAGCAACGCGTTGGTGTGCAGCAGGGCCTGGATCGCCTCGCTGTCGCCGCGCTGCGAGGCATCCATGAAGCGCGCCAGCAGCTGCCGGTGCTGGCTGGCATCGGCGTTGAAGCGCGGCCGTCCGGCCTGCAGGCGCTGCCGGGCACGGTGCACCAGCTGCCGGCAGTTGGCCTCGCTGTGGCCGATCAGCTCGGCGATCTCGCGGTAGTCGTGGTCGAAGGCCTCCTTCAGCAGGAAAGCGGCGCGTTCCTCGGGGCCGAGCTGTTCAAGCAGGGTCAGGAAGGCGACCGAAACGTCGTCGGCCAGGGCATGCAGCTGGGCCGGGCCGGGCGCCGGGTCGGGCTCCAGGGTGACCGCCAGCGGCTCGGCCAGCCATGGGCCGACGTAGTGCACGCGCTCGCGCTTGGCCGCGCGCAGCCGGTCCAGGCCGAGCCGGGTGGTGGTGGTGACCAGCCAGGCTTCGGGGTCGCGGATGGCCGCCGGGTCGGCGCCGGACCAGCGCAGCCAGGCATCCTGGACCACGTCTTCGGCGTCGGCGCGGCTGCCAAGCAGGCGGTAGGCCAGGGCCATCAGGCGCGGGCGGTGGGTCTGGAAAGCGTTTTCGGCGTTCATGTGGGCAAGGACGCCGCAGTGGCGCGTGGCGTGACAGAGCGTCGGGGGAATCTTGCCGGCCAGCGGCCGGCACTACCACCCCGGGGCCGGGGGAGGGGGTAAAATGGGCGGATTACCCCGCCAGCCTCGAGCAAGCGAGCAAGACGTGACATCGATCAAGCAGGAAGACCTCATCCAGTCCATCGCCGACGCGCTGCAGTACATCTCGTACTACCACCCGGTCGACTACATCAAGAACCTCGCCGCCGCTTACGAGCGCGAGGAGTCGCCGGCCGCGAAGGAAGCGATGGCCCAGATCCTGATCAATTCGCGGATGTGCGCCGAAGGCCACCGTCCGATCTGCCAGGACACCGGCATCGTCACCGTGTTCCTGGAAATCGGCATGGACGTGCGCTGGGACGACGCCACCATGGGCGTGGAAGACATGGCCAATGAAGGCGTGCGCCGTGCCTACATGCACCCGGACAACAAGCTGCGCGCTTCGGTGCTGGCTGATCCGGCCGGCAAGCGCATCAACACCAAGGACAACACCCCGGGCGTGGTCAACGTCAAGGTGGTGCCGGGCAACAAGGTCGACGTGATCGTCGCCGCCAAGGGCGGTGGTTCGGAAGCGAAGACCAAGTTCGCCATGCTCAACCCGTCCGACTCGATCGTCGACTGGGTGCTGAAGACCGTGCCGACCATGGGCGCCGGCTGGTGCCCGCCGGGCATGCTCGGCATCGGCATCGGTGGCACCGCCGAGAAGGCGATGCTGCTGGCCAAGGAAGCGCTGATGGAGCCGATCGACATCACCGAGCTGCAGGCCCGTGGTGCGTCCAACCGCATCGAAGAGCTGCGCCTGGAGCTGTACGAGAAGGTCAACGCGCTGGGCATCGGTGCGCAGGGCCTGGGTGGCCTGACCACCGTGCTCGACATCAAGATCAACGACTACCCGACCCACGCGGCCAACCTGCCGGTGGCGATGATCCCGAACTGCGCGGCCACCCGCCATGCGCACTTCACCCTCGATGGCAGCGGCCCGGTGATGCTGGACCCGCCGTCGCTGGAAGACTGGCCGAAGCTGACCTACGACGCGTCCAAGGGCACCCGCGTGGACCTGGACACGATCACGCCGGAAGACGTGGCCAGCTGGAAGCCGGGCCAGACCCTGCTGCTCAACGGCAAGTTGCTGACCGGCCGCGATGCCGCGCACAAGCGCATGGTCGACATGCTCAACAAGGGCGAGCAACTGCCGGTCGATCTGAAGGGCCGCTTCATCTACTACGTCGGCCCGGTCGATCCGGTGCGCGACGAAGTGGTGGGCCCGGCCGGCCCGACCACCGCCACCCGCATGGACAAGTTCACCGAGCAGGTGCTGGCACAGACCGGCCTGCTGGGCATGGTCGGCAAGGCCGAGCGCGGCCCGGCCGCGATCGAGGCGATCAAGAAGCACAAGTCGGCCTACCTGATGGCCGTCGGTGGCTCGGCCTACCTGGTGTCCAAGGCGATCAAGGCCGCCAAGGTGGTTGGTTTCGCTGACCTGGGCATGGAGGCGATCTACGAGTTCACCGTGCAGGACATGCCGGTGACCGTGGCAGTCGACTCCACCGGTGAATCGGTGCACAAGACCGGCCCGCGCGAATGGCAGGCCCGCATCGGCAAGATTCCGGTGGTGGTGGAGTAACTCCCCGCACGCTTCGGTCCAGACAACGGCGCCCGTGTGGCGCCGTTGTTGTATCCGGGGGGGGGATTAACGCGCCTGTAGCCCTTGCTCTGCTACGGTCGGCACACCCTCGCACAGGACGTGTCCATGGCCCTGCATCGATTCATCGTGGTAGGCATGCTGCTGGCGCTGGCCGGCTGCAACACCCCAGCGTCGTACGAAGGCGCGGATTTCCCTGCATCGGCGCAGTGCCGCGTGCAGTGCCAGGCCGGCTATCGCAGCTGCATGGCGCAGAATGACTCTCTCGGCAGCCGCCAGAGCAATTGCGAGCAGCGGATGGTGCCGGCGCCGGACAAGCGCTGCAAGGACGTGGACAACCCGGACCTGCGCCATGCCTGCGAACTGAAGACGCATGACTGTACGATGCGCGCGCCGATGATGTCCTGTGGCGAACGCCGGGATTCCTGCATGAGCAGCTGCGGCTGAGCAACGATCGTGCGCGCGGGCGCATAATCGGCTGATCCACCTGTACAGGATCTTCTGCATGAGCACCACGCTGTATGGTTCGACCAGTACCGCCGCGCTGGTGGTGCACTGGCTGCTGATCGAGCTGGGCATCGAGCATGAACTGGTGCTGCTGGATTTCGACGCGCGCGAGCACAAGTCGGCGCAGTACCTGGCGCTGAATCCGGCCGGTGTGGTGCCGACACTGCTGATCGATGGCCTGGTACTGACCGAAGCGGCGGCCATTGCGTTGTACCTGGCTGATCGCCATCCGGACGCCAACCTGCTGCCCGCGCTGGGCACGCCGCAGCGCGCCGATGCCTACCGCTGGATGTTCTGGTGTGCCAATACGCTGCAGCCGGCCTATCGAGCCTGGTTCTATCCACACGAAATGGCGGGCGAGGCGAATATCGAGGCCAGCCGCGGCATGGCACGGCAGCGCCTGGAAGCGGCCTGGCAGCATGTGGCCGCGCACCTGCATGCACATGGCCCCTACCTGCTGGGCGCCACGCCCTGCGTGGTCGACTACATGCTGGTGATGCTGATGCGCTGGTCGCGCAACATGCCCAGGCCCACCGACACCTGGCCGGTACTGAAGGCGCACGCCACGTCGATGAAGGCGCGCCCGGCGTTCGCCGAGGTGTACCGCCGCGAAGGCATCACCGACTGGCTGTAAGCCAGCCGGGGGGGAGGGCATCCGGGTAGAAGAGGGCGCTGGGGTAGAGTCGACTGTCAGTCGACTATCGCACGCAGTGCGGGCTTTTCCGCGGATGCATATGAAGGGTGGGGAGGGAGTCGACTGACAGTCGACTCTACCAACACGCTCCGCTACGCGGCGGCGAGGCGGGTTACAGGATTTCCAGCACTGTTTCCGGTGGACGGCACAGGCGTGTGCCCTTGTCCGTGCGCACCACGGGGCGGTTGATCAGTCGCGGGTGTTCGGCCATCGCGGCCAGCAGCGTGGCCTCGTCCGCACCTTCCAGGCCCAGTTCGGCGAACTGCGCTTCCTTGCTGCGCACCAGATCACGTGCACTCAATCCTGATTCGGCCAGCACCTGGCGCAGTGTAGCCACATCGGGTGGATTGCCGAGATACTCGATCACCACTGGCTCGAAGCCGGCATCACGTATCAGCTTCAATGCGCCGCGCGAGTTGCTGCAGGCCGGGTTGTGCCAGATCGTCACGGGCATCAGAACCACTCCAGCAGCGACACGCCCACGCCCACGTAGGTGGCCTTGTGGTTGTAGTCGATCAGGCTTTCGCCATAACCGTCGAACACCTGCACATGCCCGCGCAGCAGGTTGCTGATCGGGAAACCGTAATCCAGCTGCAGGGCACCGTGCGAGCGGCTGCCGGTGCGCAGCGAATGGCGCGCCATCAGCGAGACTTCGTGGCCGTTGCGGTTCCAGGTCAGGGTCGCATCACCGCGGCCCATGTAATCCTCGATGTCCGGGTTGTTGTCGTCGCTGCGGGTCTCGGGAATGCGGTACCAGGGGCGCAGTACCAGCGCCCAGTTCTCGCGGTCCAGGCCGATGTTGAGCATCACCCGGTTCCAGCTGCGCGAAAGCGGGTCGGCGCGGCCGTTGGATTGGTGGTTCAGCGCGATGCCGGTCATGCGCCCGCGCCAGCCACCGATCGAGTAGCCGTTGCGGAACACCATCATCACTTCCGGCTCGTAATTGGTTTCGCGGAACGGGCGTGAATCCTCGCCGTTGTAGGCCTGCCAGCGCGAGCTCTGGGTGTAGCCGGCCCAGATGTCGCCGTTGTCGCCGAACAGGTTCTCGGCGATCTTGGTCTTGAAACTGATCTGGAACTTCAGCTCGGCACTGTCCAGCACCTGCGGCGTGGTGACCGTGTTGGCCGGGTTCGGCGAATGCGGCGTGGTGTTGCGATCGCTGGTCCAGAACGCCGGCAGCAGGTACACCGGCTTGTAGGCGCGCAGCTGGAACGGGCCCAGCTTGGAGTCCTCGGCCAGTTCCCAGCGGCTGTCCAGCAGCGAACCGCGGCCAGCATTGGCCAGTGCGCTGTCAGGGGCTGCTGGACGGAACAGATCGCTGACCCGCTCGCGCAGCTTCTCTTCGCCCTGGCTCACGCGTGCAGTCTGACGTTCTTCGCGACGGGCCTGCGCGGCCGCCTCGGCCGCAGCGTCGGCCTCGGCAGTGGCCTGCGGGGTACGGCCGAACTGGCGGTCATAACAGGCCAGGCGGGCAGCATCGGTGGTAATCGCCGCGCACGCGGCCGGCGAGGCTTCGGCGCTGGGCGCGAACTCCTGCGCGGCCAGCGGCGCACTGGCCAGGGCCAGCGCCAGCGGCGCGAGACGGGGAAGCAGCGGAGACAGGGTCATTGCAGCAGGCCCTTAGGTGAATACGGGAATCGCACAGTGTGGCGGCTGCACCGGTTCACGGCCAGCCCCCACGGTTTATGCACGGGCACCGCGTGCGCGCGGCGTGAAGGCAGCGCGGGTTACAGGAACCAGGCGAAGGCGAACAGGCCGAGCATCGCGATCACCACGGCCAGTTTCAGCGCCAGGCCGAGCAGGATACCGAGCCAGGTGGCCAGGCCTACCCTGGTCGAGCGCCCCAGTTCGCGGGTGTGCCAGTACTCGCCGGCCAGGGCGCCGATCAGGGGGCCTGCAAAGAGGCCGATCGGCATGAAGAACAGGCCGACGATGCTGCCGACGAACGTACCCCACAGTGCCTTGCGGCTGGCACCGACCCGCTGCGCACCCACCACCGTGGCCAGCACGTCCACCAGCAGCGAGAGGACGGTCAGTACGCCCAGCGCCACCAGGGTCGGCCAGCCGACGTGGGTGAAGCCGTCCGCCCAAGCCGCCAGCAGCAGTCCGATGAACACCAGCGGGATGCCGGGCAGGGCCGGCAGGATGATTCCGGCGATGCCGACAAGGACAAAAATGACCGCTAGCAGATATAAGATGAATGAGAGTCCCATGCTGTCCCGTATGGTCGCCGTTTTGGGGTTGACAGTGAAAGATTTTGCCAGTTGCTTTTTCGTTTTGGGCGGGTTAAGTTGCAGTCGCTGAGCTTGGCAAGGTCACCGTGGATCGTGGCCTGATGAAGCAAGATCTTCCCGATCCGCTGCATCGATGCACCTCGCTTCCCCCTTGCTTGTCAGCCGCCCACCAGGCGTTTCCAACAACAAGAGAGAGTCACCAGGGAGTTAGTGAGATGTCTGATCGCGAGACCGGTACCGTCAAGTGGTTCAACGATGCAAAGGGCTTCGGCTTCATCAGCCGTGAAAACGGCGAAGACGTGTTCGTGCACTTCCGTGCCATCCAGACCCAGGGCTTCAAGAGCCTGAAGGAAGGCCAGAAGGTCACCTTCACCGTCGTGCAGGGCCAGAAGGGCCTGCAGGCCGACGCCGTGCAGCCGACCTGATCGCGCTGCAAGCCGTCACATGAAAAAGGCCCGCGCAAGCGGGCCTTTTTCTTTGCCGCCGGCCCGGCGCAGGTCAGCGCAGGATGACCTTGCCGTTGACCACGCGCACGTAGGTGTTTTCGCGGATGCCGCCGAGGTCGCGCTGGTTGACCACGATGGTGCGGCCATCGTCCATGCGTACGCTGATGTCGTAGGTATCACTGGTCACGTTCTTCTGGATCTGGTTGCCGGCCAGCGCGCCACCGACCGCGCCTGCGGCCGCAGCGATGTTCTTGTTGCCACGGCTGCCACCGGTGTGATCGGAGATCTCATGGCCGGCCACGGCACCGACGATGCCGCCGAGGATGGCGCCGGTCGCGCTGGGCGCGGTGCGGCCCGACGGCACGGTGTTGATGCGGGTGACGATGCCACAGTCAGCGCAACGGCCCTGGTTGTAACCGCCGTTGTTGCCGTAGCCACCATTGTTGTAGCCGTTGTTGTAACCACCGCCACCGTAGCCGGGCGAGGTGGCACAGCCAGCCAGGGCGAGGGTAGCGATGGCGCTGGCGGCAATGAGCTGGATCTTCATGGAGCGTCTCCTGGCCGTGAAGGCGGGTGTTGGGTGGTACTGCGTCATGCAGCAGGGTGGACGAATCCTCTCCTTTCGAACGTGAACAAGGTGCCAACCAGGCGTGCCTTGCCCGGCTACAGGATGAATGCGCGTCAGCGGAAGTCCTGGTGGCAGGCGCGGCAGTCGGCCTGCACGGTTTCCACGACCTTGGCCAGGGCGGTGCAGTCACTGGGCGGAGCCGCCAA
Organism: Stenotrophomonas sp. YJH_SMC_21; assembly: GCF_059369555.1. Taxonomy (NCBI): domain Bacteria; kingdom Pseudomonadati; phylum Pseudomonadota; class Gammaproteobacteria; order Lysobacterales; family Lysobacteraceae; genus Stenotrophomonas; species Stenotrophomonas sp. YJH_SMC_21. Next base: position 183,361 of record NZ_JCAFSU010000002.1, on the reverse strand, counting down.
TGCGGCGTTGAGGTTGCCGCGCAGCTGGCTGGCGTGCTGCTGGAACCGGCCGTTGTCCTTCAGCCCGGGAAAGGCCAGGTCGAGGTCGTTGGACAGAAGGCGCAGGGCCTGCAGCCGCGGCACGCTGTCGGCCAGGCTGCAGCGGTTCTGCTGCTGGGCCTGCTGCAGCAGCTGCGCTTGCCGCTGCATCACCTGCATCAGGCTGTCCGGGAACGGGTCGCGGCGGGCCTGCAGGGCGCGGCCGACCACGACCGTGGCGACCAGGCCGATCAGCAGGCCCAGGCACAGCACGAACAGGTACCGCTGGGCAGTGGACGGGCGGCGGGGCGGGCTGGCGTTCATGGCGGGCTCTCCTGGCGTGCAACGGTGGGTTCGATGCCGGCGCGCTGTAGGCGCTGGCGCCTGCACGTTAAAATAGCCGCATGAACGAACAGGTCAAACAACGCTTCGCCGGCATCGAACGGCTGTATGGCGTAGGTGCGCTCGAGCGCCTGCAGGGCAGCCGCGTGGCGGTGGTGGGCATGGGCGGGGTCGGCTCGTGGGTGGTGGAAGCGCTGGCGCGTTCGGCGGTCGGCCACCTGACCCTGATCGACGCCGATGACATCTGCGTGTCCAACACCAACCGGCAGCTGCCGGCGATGGAAGGCAACTACGGCCGCAACAAGGCCGAGGCGATGGCCGAGCGCTGCCGTGCGATCAACCCTGACATCGAGGTGGATGCCGTGCAGGCATTCCTGACCGTGTCGAACATGGCCGAGTTGCTGGACCGTGGCTTCGACCTGGTGATCGATGCCTGCGACAGCTTCCGGGTGAAGGTCGAGACGATCGCCTGGTGCCGTCGCCGCAAGCTGCCGCTGCTGACCGTGGGGGCTGCCGGTGGTCGCACCGATCCGACCCTGGTGCGCATCCGCGATGTCTCGCGCACCGAGCATGACGCCATGCTGGCGCTGATCCGCAAGAAGCTGCGCAGCGAGTTCAATTTCCCGAAGAATGCCAAGCGCTATTTTGGCGTACCGGCGGTGTACTCGTTGGAAAACGTGAAGTATCCGCAGGCCGATGGCAGCGTCTGCGGCATCCGCCCGAACCTCGGTGCGGATGCTGCATTGAAACTGGACTGTGGCGCAGGCCTCGGTGCGGCAACCCACATCACCGGTGCCTTCGCCTTTGCGGCGGTCGGCAAGGCGCTTGAAATGCTGCTGGAGCCGAAGAAGGTGAAGGCCGAAGTGGTCGAGTCCAGCGAGGTGTGATGGATCGTGCCGGCCAGCGGCCGGCACCTGCCCGTTACATTGCCGGCAGCGCGAACAGGCGCCGCGCATTCTCCGTCGTGGCCCGGGCCACCGCGTCCAGCTCCATCCCGCGCAGTGCAGCCACGTGGCGGGCGATGACTGCCAGTCGCGCTGGTTCGTTGCGCTGGCCGCGGATGCCGGCGTCAGGCTGGTCGGGCGCGTCGGTCTCCAGCAGCAGCTGTTCCAGCGGCATCCCGCGCACCAGGCGCTGCAGCCGTTGCGCGCGACCGTAGGTCAGCGGACCACCGAGACCGAGCAGGAAGCCTTGCCGGTGCAGTTGCGCGGCCTGTTCCGGGCTGCCGGAAAAGCTGTGCACCACGCCGCGCAGGCCGCCGACGCGACGGATCGCGGCAATGACCGCATCCACCGCGCGTCGCGCATGCACGATCACCGGCAGCTCGAACTCGCGGGCCAGTTGCAGCTGGCCGATGAAGTACGCCTGTTGCGCCTCTGCATCCAGTCCCTCGACGAAGAAGTCCAGCCCGCATTCGCCGATCGCGCACGGGCGTTCGCGAACGATCCATTCGCGCAGCAGCGGCAGATGGTCGGGCCGGTGCTCGGCCAGGAACATCGGATGCAGGCCGTAGGCCGGGTACAGCCCCGGTGCCTGCCGGCAGACCTCGCGCAGCTTCGGCCAGCTGGCGGCCGTGACGGCCGGTACCACCTGCTCGCGCACGCCCGCAGCGCCCGCGCGCTCGATCACCGCCGTGCGGTCAGCATCGAATTCACTGGCATCCAGATGGCAGTGGCTGTCGACCAGCGGGATCAACGCTGTTCCAGCGGCGGCGGGGCCGGGACCGTATTGCGGCTCTTCCAGTTGGCCAGCAGCAGGGTGCCGAAGCCCAGTACCAGCTCGTCGACGAACGGAATTGGGTCGGGAATGAACAGGGTCAGCACGAACAGGCCGGCGGTCAGCTTGAACAGGGTGGGGTAGCGCAGCCGGCGGGCCCATTGCAGTACCGGCAGCAGCATCGGGTTGGCCATGGCGTGGATCCTCGTGGGGAATATGCAAACGCTACCACGGGCCCAGCATTTCCCGATGCTGAATGGGTTACAGGAATGAGCAGGAAATGTGGAGATTCCGTTCAGGCAGTGCATGCTGCAATCTGGGCCGAGAACGTTGCGGATGGTCCGCAAGGAGCAGGTCATGAAAAGCACAACTACAACTGTCCTGGTCGCAGCGGGCGCGCTGCTGGTCGGTGGCATCGCCACCGCCGCCTTCATGAAGAGTGGCGACAAGTCGCCTGATTCCATCAGCGCCGGAACCCCCAACGGTGAATCGCGGCTGGTTGACGGCAATGCCGTTGACGATGGCGCGCGTGGTGACAAGCTCGACCCGTCTGCACCGCGCGGGCTGGAATACGCCGACGTGCTGAAGGTCGACCCGATCACCGAGAAGCAGAAGGCCTACGCCACCGTGATCGGCACCGATCCCGTGCGCGAGACCTCCACCACCCAGACCCCGCACGAGGTCTGCCAGGACGTAACCGTGCAGGAGCGACTGCCGGAGCGTGACGGCAACGTCGGCGGCACCGTGGTCGGCGCGGTGGTCGGCGGCCTGCTCGGCAACCAGGTCGGCGGTGGCAACGGCAAGAAGGCCGCGACCGCAGCCGGTGCCGTGGCCGGTGGCTTCATCGGCAACCAGATCGACAAGCGCCATGTGGGTGGCCGCGTGGTCAACCGCACCGAGCGCCAGTGCCACACCGAGACCGCCACCTCCGAGTCGAGCCGTGTTACCGGCTACAACGTGACCTACCGCAACGAGGACGGCACCACCGGCACCATGCGCATGGCCAGCAAGCCGGGCAACCGCATCGCCATGGGCACCAATGACGTGGTGAAGGGCTACAACGTGACCTACCGCTACGACGGCGCCGAGAAGACCGTGCGCATGGACAACAAGCCGGCCAGCGATCGCCTGCCGGTGGTCGATGGCCAGCTGGTCACGCAGACCGCTGCTGCCGGCGCCACTGCGGCCACGCGCCAGTAATCCAGAATACGTGCTGTACCCGACGGGCCGGCGCATGCCGGCCCGTTTCGTTGTGAGCGCGGGCATTCATCCGTGTGGAGGCGGAATCCACCATCATGGTGGCCCCTTCGACATGGAGTCGGCATGAGCATCTTCGACCTGCGCCTGGAAACCGAGCGCCTGATCCTGCGTCCGCTGCTGCGCGAGGACTACGAACCCTATCTGGCGTTCTGCGCCGACGAGGAAACGATGCGCACCCTCGGTGGCGTGCAGCCGCCTTCGGTAGCCTGGCGCGGCTTCTGCAGCCTGGCTGGCGCCTGGCAGCTGTTCGGCTTTTCGATGTTCAGCGTGATCGAAAAATCCAGCGGGGACTGGATCGGGCGGATGGGCCCCTGGCAACCGCAGGACTGGCCGGGTACCGAGGTCGGCTGGGGCATCCGCCGCGCCAGCTGGGGCCGGGGCTATGCGCCGGAAGCGGCGGTCGCGGCGATCGACTGGGCCTTCGACACGCTGGGTTGGCACGAGGTGATCCATACCATCGCCGAGAACAACGACAACTCGCGGGCGGTCGCGCGCAAGCTGGGCAGCACGTTGCTGCGGATGGGCGAACTGCCGCCGCCGTACAACGACAAACCGATGCAGATCTGGGGCCAGTCGCGCGAACAGTGGCGGCAGCGTGCACGCTGAACGTGGCCCGGTAGTGCCGGCCGCTGGCCGGCAATCGCTTGGTTCCAGCTGCATGGAGGATGCCGGCCAGCGGCCGGCACTACCGGGGTGCCATGCTGCATCCGCGCTTGGCATTCCCTGGCGCACTTGCCAGACTGCACGCAGCCGGCCGCCGGCCGGATCCGATGGAGCAGGCAATGGTGGAAGAGCGCGTCCCGCTGACGGTGCATGGCATGTCGGTCTCGGGCAATTGCCACAAGGTCCGGCTGCTGCTTGAGCAGCTCGGCAGCCGTTACCGCTGGGTGGAAGTGGACAGTGCCCATGGCCAGACCCACACGCCCGAATTCCTGGCGCTCAACCCGAATGCCAAGGTGCCGCTGATCGTCCGCGACGACGGCCGCGTGCTGACCGAGTCCAACGCGATCCTGTTCTGGCTGGCCGAAGGCACGCCCTACCTGCCCAGCGATGGATGGGAGCGTGCGCAGGCGTTGAGCTGGATGTTCTTCGAGCAGTACACGCACGAGCCGTGCGTGGCGGTAGCGCGCTTCATCCGGGGCTGGACGGCGCCCGACTCGCCACGCCGTGCCGAACTGCCACGCCTGCACGAGCGTGCCGCCACCGCGTTGGCGGTGATGGAGCAGCACCTGCGCGAAGCGCAGTGGTTCACCGGCAGCGGATACGGCATTGCCGATATCGCCCTGTTTGCCTATACCGATGTGGCGGGCGAGGGCGGCATCAGCCTGGAGCCGTTCCCGGAAGTTCGCGCCTGGCTGCAGCGCGTGCGTGCGCAGCCGCGCTTCCTGCCGATGCCGGCGGTGACCGCCGAGGTGCGCTCGCGTTTCGAGGCGGCCTGATGCCCACAGGGTAGCGCCCGGTATTGCCGGGCGGAACGCAACAACGACACGGAGGGTGTTCGATGTTCGCTGTGGTTCCGGATCCGATTCCCGCGCGCATGCGGGGGCTCAACCGCGCCGAGGTGTGCGACGTCAATTTCCTTGAGGCGGTGCGCGGGTGGCGCGGGACGCCGCGCCCGCGACCCGCGGCAGATGCTCCGATCCTGCCGGGCAGTACGCTCACCGCTGCCGCCTTCGATGAACTGTTCGACTCGCAGCTGGCCAGTCGCCAGCTGGACCTGATGGCGCGCGTGCTGCGCGTGCAGAACAAGGTCTTCTACACCATCGGTTCGTCCGGCCATGAAGGCAACGCGCTGCTGGCGCGGGCCTGCCGGCACACCGATCCTGCCTTCCTGCACTATCGTTCCGGCGCCTTCATGGCCGAGCGTTCGCGGCAGGTGCCGGGCATCGACCCGCTGCGCGATGCGGCACTGTCCTTCGCCGCCAGCGCGGATGATCCGGCCAGCGGTGGCCGCCACAAGGTGTGGGGCAGCAAGCCATTGTGGGTGCTGCCACAGACCTCGACGATTGCGTCGCACCTGCCCAAGGCGCTGGGTACCGCGCTGGCCATCGAGAGTGGCAAGCGGCTGGGGCAGGCGCTGCCCATTCCCACCGACAGCATCGTGCTGTGCTCGTTCGGCGATGCGTCAGCCAACCACGCCACCGCGCAGACCGCCTTCAATACCGCGATGTGGTCGGCCTACCAGAAACTGCCGGCGCCGATCCTGTTCGTCTGCGAGGACAACGGTCTGGGCATCTCGGTGAAGACCCCCGATGGCTGGATCGCCGAGCGCTTCAGCCACCAGCCGGGGCTGGACTATTTCTTTGCCGATGGCCTCGACCTGGCCACCGGGCACGCCCAAGTGCAGGCGGCGGTGGAACACTGCCGGCGCACGCGGCGGCCGACCTTCCTGCACCTGCGCACCACGCGCCTGATGGGCCATGCCGGCACCGACTTTGAAGTGGAATGGCGCGCGCTGCCGGAGCTGTGCGCGGCCGAGGCGCAGGATCCGCTGCTGCGCTCGGCGCAGATCGCGCTGGAATCAGGCTGGATGGATGCGGCCGCCATCGAAGTGGCCTACGAAACGATGCGCGCGCGCTGCATGGCCGCTGCCGCCGATGCCGAAGGCAGTGCGAAGCTGCAGTCGCTGCGGGAGGTGATGGCGCCGCTGGCACCGTACACCCCTGCAGCGGTGCAGGCCGAAGCGCAGCGCGAGGTCGCTGCCGAAGCACGCGAGGCACTCTATGGCGGTGCCGAGGTATTGCCGGAACGACAGGCGCCGCGGCATCTCGCAATCCAGATCAACCATGGTCTGCAGGAGCTGCTGGCCAAGTATCCGCAGAGCCTGCTGTTCGGCGAGGACGTGGCGCAGAAGGGCGGTGTCTACACTGTCACCAAGGATCTGCTGCGCCGCTTCGGGCCGCGCCGGGTGTTCAACACCCTGCTGGACGAGACCATGATCCTGGGCATGGCGCAGGGCCTGGCCAACATGGGCATGCTGCCGATCCCGGAGATCCAGTACCTGGCCTACCTGCACAACGCCATCGACCAGCTGCGTGGCGAAGCCTGTTCGCTGCAGTTCTTCTCCAACGACCAGTACCGCAACCCGATGCTGGTGCGGGTGGCCGGGCTGGGCTACCAGAAGGGTTTCGGCGGCCATTTCCACAACGACAACTCGGTCACCGCCCTGCGCGACATCCCCGGGCTGGTGGTCGGCTGCCCATCGCGCGGCGACGATGCGGTGATGATGCTGCGCACGCTGGCGGCGCTGGCCCGGGTGGATGGGCGCGTGGCCGTGTTCCTGGAGCCGATCGCGCTGTACATGAGCAAGGACCTGCATGAGCCGGGCGATGGCCAGTGGCTGTTCGACTACCCGGCCCAGGGCCGGGCACTGGTGCCGGGCGAAGGCCGTGTTTACGGGCCGGAGGCTGGCGACCTGGTGGTCTACACCTACGGCAATGGCGTGCCGATGGCGCTGCGCGCAGCGCGAGCCATCGAACAGCAGCTGGGCTGGCAGGTACGGGTGGTCGACCTGCGCTGGCTGGTGCCGCTGGATGCCGGCTTCATCGCCAGCCAGGCCGCCAGCGCACGGCGCGTGCTGGTGCTGGACGAGGACCGCCACAGTGGAGGGGTGGGCGAGGGTGTGGTCACCGCACTGGTCGAGGCCGGTTTCGGCCACCTGCCGCTGCGCCGGGTCTGCGGCGCCGATACCTATACCCCGCTGGCAGGGGCAGCAATGTTCGGGCTTCCAAGCGACAATGCGGTGATTGGCGCCGCCCTTGAACTGGCGCAGGAACCTTGATGCATGTGTGGATTGGCGGGAATGTTGTTGCCGGCGCCGGTGGCGTCGGCCGAGGTGCTGCAGGCGCAGGTCCTGGCCATGGGCGAGGCGCTGCACCACCGCGGGCCGGATGATGGCGGCAGCTGGGTCGATGCCGGGGCAGGCATCGCGCTGGCGCACCGTCGGCTGAGCATTCTCGATCTGTCGCCGCTGGGCCACCAGCCGATGGCCTCGTCCGATGGCCGCTACGTGATGGCCTACAACGGCGAGGTCTACAACTTCGCCGCCCTGCGTGCCGAACTGGAGCCGCTGGGGCATGCTTTCCGTGGCCATTCCGACACCGAAGTGCTGCTCGCGGCGATCCTGCAGTGGGGCATGGAAGAAACCCTGCAGCGTTGCAACGGCATGTTCGCCATCGCGCTGTGGGACCGCCAGGCGCAGTGCCTGTGGCTGGCACGCGACCGCGTTGGCAAGAAGCCGCTGTACTACGGCTGGGCCGGTGACACCCTGGTGTTCGGTTCCGAACTGAAAGCGCTGTGGCAGCACCCGGCGTTCGACAACGACATCGACCGCGACGCGCTGACCCTGTTGCTGCGGTTGGATTACATTCCGGCCCCGCACAGCATCCACCAGCGCTGCTACAAGCTGATGCCCGGCCGCATGCTGCGCCTGGACGCGGAAGCCGTAGCGGCGGGTGCATCGGCGCATCGCCCGGAGCAGGCGCAGCGCCCGTACTGGGATGCGCGTGCACGCATGCAGGCGGCACTGGCTGCGCCGTTCCAGGGCCGCATCGAGGAAGCAGAGGAGCAGCTGGACGGGCTGCTGCGCGACGCGGTGGCGCTGCGCATGGTGGCCGACGTGCCGGTGGGCGTGTTCCTGTCCGGCGGTACCGATTCGTCGCTGGTGGCGGCGCTGATGCAGGCGCAGAGCGGGCAGCCGGTGCACAGCTTCAGCATCGGCTTCACCGATTCGGGCCACGACGAGGCACCGCTGGCCAGGGAACTGGCCACGCATCTGGGCTGCGACCACACCGAGCTCTACGTCAGCGGCGCGGATGCACTGGCGGTCGTGCCGCAGCTGCCGGCAATGTTCGACGAACCCTTTGCCGATGCCTCGCAGGTGCCGACCGCGCTGGTCGCCCGGCTGGCGCGGCAGGGCGTGACCGTGGCGTTGTCTGGCGACGGCGGTGATGAGCTGTTCTTCGGCTATACCCGCTACGTGCGCGCGCTGCGCAACTGGCAGATGCTGGGCCGCGTGCCGGGCCCGCTGCGACGCTGGATGGGCGCGCGCGCGCAGCACCAGGGCGAGGCCTCGCGGACCGGCGGACTGGCCGCGCTGTTGGCCGAGTCCGGCGCGCGAGGCATTGGCGACGTGTACCGCAACCGCATCTCGCGCTGGCGCGACCCCGCCGCGGCAGTGCCCGGCGCACAGGCCGCCGGCAGCTTCTACGACCTGGCCGATCCGCTGCACGGTGCCGGCACGCCGGCCGACGCGATGATGCTGGCCGATTACGTGACCTACCTGCCGGATGACCTGCTCTGCAAGGTCGACCGCACCTCGATGGCGGTCAGCCTGGAGGCACGCGCGCCGCTGCTGGACTGGCGCGTGGCCGAGTTCGCCTGGTCGCTGCCGCTGGGCTTCAAGCGCAGCGAAACCACCAGCAAGGTGCTGCTCAAGCGCGTGCTTGGCCGCTACGTGCCGCAGTCGATGGTGCACCGGCCCAAGCGCGGGTTCGGCGCGCCGGTCAGCGACTGGCTGAAGGGCGACCTGCGGCCGTGGGCCGAAGATCTGTTGCAGCCGGCGCGCCTGGAGCGCGAAGGCGTGCTGTCGGCGGCGGCGGTGCAGCCGCTGTGGCAGCAGTTCCTGGGCGGCCAGCGCAAGTGGCATACCCACCTGTGGAACGTGCTGATGTTCCAGGCTTGGCAGGCGCATTGGCGCCAGGTGCGTACCCGCGTGACCGGGGGCTGATCTTCACCGGACGGCACGGGCCCGGCGTCTAGGCTGGGCCTCCCGCACCGTGAGGAGTATGTCCCTATGTCCGTCCCCACCATCGCCGTGTTCGTCGGCAGCCTGCGCAAGGATTCCTGCAACCGCAAGCTGGCCCATGCGCTGGAGAAGATCGCTGGCGACCGCGCGCGCTTCCAGTACGTGCAGATTGGTGATCTACCGCTGTACGACCAGGATTTCGATGGTCAGTACCCGCCTCAGGGCACCCGGCTGAAGGATCAGGTGCGCGCCGCCGACGCGGTGCTGTTCGTGACCCCCGAATACAACCGGTCGGTGCCGGGCGTGCTGAAGAACGCCATCGACATCGGCTCGCGCCCCTACGGTGACAGTGCGTTTGCCGGCAAGCCGGCGGCGGTGATCGGCGCCTCCATCGGCCAGATCGGCACCGCCGTGGCCCAGCAGCACCTGCGCAACAGCCTGGCCTTCCTGGACATGCACGTGCTCGGCCAGCCCGAGGCGTTCATCCATTTCAAGGACGGCCTGATCGACGCCGACGGCACGATCCACAACGAGGGCACGCAGAAATTCCTGCAGGGGTACGTGGACCGGTTCTTGGCACTGATCGCGGTGCACGTGAAGGGCGACTGAGACCGATGGGGTAGCAGCAGCCAGGCCGCGGGTCGGATCCCGGCGCGCAGCGGCGGGCCCTGGCCCTACGTTCCGCTGAGCACCGGAGTCCGTGCGCTGCACGGAATCCGACCCTGGCCGCCTGATCTGCGATAATGACCCACCCGGGCGCCGCAACGGCGCCCGTCGCAGGCACTGCGACGCCCCCGCGCCAGAGTGGCCAGGCACTGGCGGATATCCCCCGTTTCTCCACGGCTTATCCACAGGCTTGTCCATGGCTGCCGGGGTCGGCGCATGCCTACACTCGTCCGGCCCACTTTTGCAGGAAACACCGCAGCATGTCCGCTCGTTCCGGCTTCCGTTCCAACCGCAGAGAGCGCGGTGATGGCTTTGATCGTGATCGCGACGAATCGCGTATCGACCAGTTGCGCGTTCCGCCGCATTCGGTGGAAGCCGAGCAGGCGGTGCTGGGTGGCCTGATGCTGGCGCCGGAGGCCTACGACCGGGTCAACGACCAGCTGACCGAGGGCGATTTCTACCGCCGCGATCACCAGATGATCTACCGCGCGATCCGTGAGCTGTCCGAGCGCGAGCGGCCGTTCGACGCGGTGACCCTGGGCGAGTGGTTCGAATCACAGGGCAAGCTGGAGCTGGTGGGCGATGGTGCCTACCTGATCGAGCTGGCGAGCACCACGCCGTCGGCGGCCAACATCGTGGCCTATGCCGAGATCGTGCGTGACAAGGCCGTGCTGCGGCAGCTGATCCAGGTCGGCACCGACATCGTCAACGATGGCTTCCAGCCTGAGGGCCGTGACAGCAGTGAGCTGCTGGCCTCTGCGGAGAAGAGCGTGTTCGCCATCGCTGAACAGGGTGCACGCGGCCGTACCGACTTCGTGGCGATGCCTGGCGCGCTGAAGGATGCCTTCGAGGAACTGCGCAACCGCTTCGAGAACGGCGGCAACATCACCGGCCTGCCGACCGGCTACAACGACTTCGATGCGATGACTGCCGGCCTGCAGCCGACCGACCTGATCATCCTCGCCGCGCGCCCGGCCATGGGCAAGACGACTTTTGCACTGAACATCGCCGAGTACGCGGCGATCAAGTCGAAGAAGGGCGTGGCGGTGTTCTCGATGGAAATGTCGGCCTCGCAGCTGGCGATGCGCCTGATCTCCTCCAACGGCCGCATCAACGCGCAGCGCCTGCGTACCGGCCAGCTGGAAGATGAAGACTGGAGCCGTGTCACCAGCGCGATCAAGATGCTGAAGGAAACCAAGATCTTCATCGACGATACGCCGGGCGTGTCGCCGGAAGTGCTGCGTTCCAAGTGCCGCCGCCTCAAGCGCGAGCACGACCTGGGCCTGGTGGTGATCGACTACCTGCAGCTGATGAGCGTGCCGGGCAACAGCGAAAACCGCGCCACCGAAATCTCGGAGATCTCGCGTTCGCTGAAGGGCCTGGCCAAGGAACTGCACGTGCCGGTGATCGCGCTGTCGCAGCTCAACCGCTCGCTGGAAACACGTACCGACAAGCGCCCGGTGATGGCCGACCTTCGCGAATCGGGTGCAATCGAGCAGGACGCGGACATGATCGTGTTCATCTACCGCGACGATTACTACAACAAGGAAAATTCGCCGGACAAGGGCCTGGCCGAGATCATCATCGGCAAGCACCGTGGTGGCCCGACCGGATCGTGCAAGCTGAAGTTCTTCGGTGAGTACACCCGCTTCGACAACCTGGCCCACGACTCGGTCGGCTCATTCGAATAACCGTAGTGCCGGCCGCTGGCCGGCAACCACCCCACGGCTTGCAAACCATTCAGAACGCCAATCTTCCGTACGTGGCGTGTAAATGACATGTAACGCGAGGCTTCTACGATTCCGCCGCTGCTGCTCTTCGACGCCGCCCTTCGGCGTCCAGCGTGCCCAAGGAATCCGCCTCCATGCCGTCCCACGCTCCGCTTCGCCGCAATCTGCTGGCCCTGCTGGTCTGTGCTTCGCTGCCGTCGCTGGCTGTCGCTGAAACCGCCCCCGCGACCGACGCGCAGTCGGCCACGACCCTCGATTCGATCTCGGTGATCGGCCGCGGCGAAGCCCGCCAGGTGCAGCGCGTGACCGCCGAGGACATGAAGGTCCTGCCGCCCGGTGCCAACCCGCTGAAGCTGCTGGCGGCCAAGCCGGGCGTGCATTTCGAATCGGCCGATGCCACCGGCGCCTACGAATGGTCCACCAGCATCAGCCTGCGTGGCTTCAACCAGAATCGCCTGGGCTACACCCTCGATGGCATCCCGCTGGGCAACATGGCCTACGGCAACAGCAACGGCCTGCACATCAGCCGCGCGGTGATCAGCGAGAACCTGGGCGGTGCGGAGGTCTCCACCGGCATTGGTGCGCTGGGTACGCCGTCCACCAGCAACCTCGGCGGCGTGTTCCAGTTCTACTCGATCGATCCGTCCACCGAATATGGGGTCGTGCTGGCACAGAGCTTCGGCAGCGACAATGCGCGCCGCAGCTATGCGCGCCTCGATACCGGCGACCACCAGGGCTTTGCCGCTTACCTGTCCGGCGTGTATTCCGAAGGCGACAAGTGGAAGGGCAAGGGCTCGCAGGAACTGAAGCAGTTCAACGGCAAGGCCACCTACAACTTCGGCACGGACAGCCGGATCACCGCGCTGTTCAACGCTTCGCGCCGCGTCGAGGCCGACTACCAGGACCTGTCGCTGGAGATGATCGATCGCCTCGGCTGGGACTGGGACAACTACGCGCCGGACTGGGATCGCGCGGTGGCTGCTGCACGCGGAAAGTACAGTGGTGGCGTCAACAGCCCGTGGGACGCCTATTACTCCGGTCACGGCCTGCGCAATGACGATGTGTCCAGCATTGCCGGTGATTTCGGCCTGAACGAGTCGATGCGCCTGAAGGTCAACGTCTACAACCACAGCAACCGTGGCCAGGGCCATTGGTTCAGCCCGTCCAATCCGTCCAACCCGGGCACCAGCCGCGAGATTCCGATCTCGATCCGCACCACCGAGTATGCGATCGACCGCACCGGCGTGACCTCGGCGTTCACCTGGAACGTGGCGGGCCACGAACTGGAGGCGGGCCTGTGGTACGAAGACAACGGCCACAGCGTGCAGCGCAACTTCTACTACATCGACGGTCCGATCACCGACGACTTCTTCCTGCGCAATCCGGACCAGCGCGTGTGGCACCAGCGCTACACCACCATCACCCGCCAGTTCTACGTGCAGGACCGCTTCCGCCTGTTCGATGACCGCCTGACCATCGACATCGGCGCGAAGTCGCCGCACACCCGCACCCGCGTGCGCACGCCGCTGGGCAGCTATGCCAACAACAGCAGCCTGACCTCGAAGAAGGGCCTGCTCCCGCAGGCGGGCTTCAACTTCAAGCTCAACGAGGGCAACGAGATCTTCGGCTCGTTCGCCAAGAACGTGGCCGCCTACGCGCTGGGCGTGGGCAGCCCGTTCAACGTGCCGCAGGCCGCCTTCGATGCCAGCGCGAAGAACCTGAAACCGGAACAGTCGCGCACCATCGAGCTGGGCTGGCGCGGCTACGGCCAGGGCTATGAAGCCTCGGTAGCGGTGTACGACGTCAAGTTCGACAACCGTCTGCTGGCCATCGCGCAGTGCGTGGGCATCCTCGGTTGCCCGGCGCTGTTCTCCAACGTCGGTTCGGTAACCAGCCGCGGCGCCGAGGCGACCCTGCAGCTGAAGCCGATGCAGGACCTGACCTGGTCCAACGCGCTGTCGTGGAATGACAGCACCTACGACAACGACTACGTCAACAACGGCGTGGTGCCGACCCGCGGCAAGAAGACCGTCGACACCCCGGAATGGATGTTCGCCAGCACCCTGGCCTGGACCCCGGGCCCGTGGGACCTGCGCCTGGCCGCCAACCATGTCGGCAAGCGTTACGTGACCTATACCAACGACGTGTCGGTGCCCAGCTACTGGCTGGTCAACGCTTCGGTGGCCTATGACTTCGGCAAGCTCGGCCCGGCGCAGAACCTGACCGTGGCGCTGAACCTGACCAACCTGACCGACAAGCGCTACCTGTCCTCGATCAACACCAACGGCACCTACGCCGCCGACCCGACCCGCAGCCTGGCGACCATGCAGGTTGGCGCGCCGCGGCAGGTGATGGCCACCGCCACCGTGCACTTCTGATGCGCGGCCCCGTCGATCCGGAAAGCCGTCGTCGCCTGTTGCGCATGGCGTGGCAGGGCACGGGGGCGGCGATCGCACTGGCGGCGATGCCGGGGCTGGCCACGGCCGGCCCACGCCCGCGGTTGGGGCGTGATCCGTTCACCCTGGGCGTCGCCGCCGGCGATCCGGATCCGCAGGGAGCCGTACTGTGGACGCGTCTGGCGCCGGACCCGCTCAACGGCGGCGGCATGCCATCGCGGGCGGTGCCGGTGCGCTGGTTCGTGGCCGAAGACCCGGGCATGCGCCGGCTGGTGCAGCGTGGCGTCGCCGCGGCGGTGCCCGAGCTGGCCCATTCGGTGCACGTGGAGGTCAATGGCCTGCGCCCAGGCCGCGACTACTACTACCGTTTTGCCTGCGACGGTGACGAGGAAAGCGCGGTCGGCCACTTCCGCACCGCGCCGCTGCCCGACACGCAGCTGCAGCAGCTGCGGCTGGCCCTGTGCACCTGCCAGGCCTGGAACAGTGGCTACTACCCGGTGCTGCGCGATATCGCGAAGAGTGATGTCGACCTGGTGCTGCATGCCGGTGACTACCTGTACGAGTACAGCCCACTGCAGAACGCGCGTGGTCTCACGCTGGATGCGGAACGCTTCAGTGGCGAGACCGTCGGCCTGGAGCGCTACCGCGACCAGTACGCGCTGTACAAGCTCGATCCCGATCTGCAGGCCGCGCACGCCGCCCACGCGTTCGCGGTGATCTGGGACGACCACGAAGTGCAGAACGATTACTCGGGCATCCATCCGGAGAAGCCCGGCGTCTCGACGGAGGACTTCATCGTTCGCCGCGCGGCGGCCTACCGCGCGTTCTACGAACACCTGCCGATGCGTGGTACGCCTGCGGGCAATGGTGGCCTGCGCGTGCATCGGCGCCTGCGTTACGGCGATCTGGCACAGCTTGCGCTGCTCGACTGCCGCCAGTTCCGTCCGGCCAATCCCTGCGGGGTGGGCGAGTCGCCGCGCTGCGACGCTGCGTTGGATCCACGCATTAGCATGCTGGGCGTGGGCCAGGAAGCCTGGTTCGCGCAGTCGATGGCGGCCGCACGCGGCACGCGCTGGAACGTGGTGGTGCAACAGTTGCTGATGGCGCAGCTGCGGCTGGACGGTGGCACGCCGCGCGAGCGTTTCTGGAACGATGCCTGGGACGGCTATCCCGCCGCACGCAAGCGGTTGCTGCAGGCGATGCAGGCGGGCGGGCAGGGCAATGCCATCGTGCTCGGTGGTGACTGGCATTCCACTTTCGTCAATGACCTGAAGCTGGATTTCGACGCGGCCGATGCCCCGGTGGTGGCCACCGAGTTCATCGCGCCGGCAATCAGCAGTGGCGGCGACGATACGCCTTATGGCCCGTACTACGGTTCGTCGATTCCGCAGAACCCGCACATCCGCTATTTCGACGGTGACCGCCGCGGCTGGTGGAAGCTGCAGCTGAACCGGCAGACCGTGGATGCGGAACTGCGCTTCGCCGACAGCGTGCTGCGCGCGGATGCGCCGGTGCGCACTGCGGCGCGCTTCCAGGTCACCCACGGCCGCCCGGGCGCAGTGCCGGTGTGAATCCGTTCGGTCGTGCCGGCCGCTGGCCGGTAACCTGATCAATCTTCGGTTTCCCCACCACCGGTTTCATCGCCCCGAGCCCGGTTTCGTCGCAAACCGTTTGCGGGTGGCCAGAGCGGGGCGCCAAGGTGTCCGCAGGCGGCAAGGTGCCGCCACAAGGAGACCATGATGAAGACCCTGTTCGCGCTCGGCGTGTGGTGCCTGCTGTTCGTGCTGTGCTGGCCGCTGGCGATCCTCGCCCCGATCGCCTGGCCGTTCGTCTGGCTGCTGAGCCTGCCGTTCCGCCTGGTCGGCATCACCTTCTCGGCGCTGTTTGCGTTCCTGCGCGCGCTGTTCATGCTGCCCGCGCGCCTGCTCGGCGGCGGCCCGGTGGCGGCATGAGGGCTGTGTTGCCGGTCGGACTGGTCCTGTTGGCGGGCCCGGTACTGGCTGCACCTCCAGCACCGCCTTCGGTGTGGCTGGAACGCCAGCAGACCGCTGCGGCTGACGAGGCCAATGCTGCGGCGGTCTCTGCGCCGAAAGCCAAGGAGCGCTGCAGGGTCGCGAAGGAATGGAAGGTCGGCGATACGGTTGTGCAGCACAGGGTCTGCGAGGATCCACCGGAGAAGCCGGCTGGAAAGGTGTAGCGCCGAGCCCATGCTCGGCGCTACAGGGAAACGGGCAACAAAAAAACCCCGCCGAAGCGAGGTTTTTCGTATCCGGGTGATGCCGGCCAGCGGCCGGCACTACCAGCGAACGATCAGTTCGCCTTGTGGATGGCGCGCTTGCTGACCGCCATCGCCGCGTCGTGGATCACTTCCGACAGCGACGGGTGGGCGTGGCAGATGCGGGCCAGGTCATCGGCCGAGCCACTGAACTCCATGGTCAGCACGCCTTCGTGCACCAGCTCGGAGACGTTGGCGCCGACCAGGTGCATGCCGAGGATGCGATCGGTTTCGGCATGGGCCAGGATCTTCACGAAGCCCGCCGGCTCGATCATCGCCACGGCACGGCCGTTGGCGGCGAACGGGAAGCTGCCGGCCTTGTACGGGATGCCTTCGGCCTTCAGCTGGGCTTCGGTCTTGCCGACCCACGCCAGTTCCGGCTCGGTGTAGATGACCCACGGGATGGTGTCGAAGTTGACGTGACCCGGCAGGCCGGCGATCAGCTCAGCCACCGCGATGCCTTCCTCGAAGCCCTTGTGCGCCAGCATCGGGCCGCGCACGCAGTCGCCGACCGCCCACACGCCGTTGACGCCGGTGTGGCAGTGCGCGTCGACTTCGATCTGGCCGCGCTCGTTGATCTTGACGCCGGTGCCTTCGGCCAGCAGGCCCTTGGTGGCCGCGCGACGGCCAACGGCCACCAGCAGCTTGTCCACGGTCAGGGTCTTTTCGCCTTCAGCGTCGGTGTAGGTGACGATGACTTCCTTCTTCTTGCCCTTGCCGGTGATCTCGGTCTTGGAAACCTTGGCATTGAGCTTGATGTCCAGGCCCTGCTTCTTGAACTCCTTGGCAGCGGTCTTGGCCACTTCGGCGTCGGCAGCCGCCAGGAACTCCGGCATGGCTTCGAGGATGGTGACTTCCGCGCCCAGGCGCTTCCACACGCTGCCCAGTTCCAGGCCGATGACGCCGGCGCCGATCACCGCCAGGCGGTTCGGCACTTCGGTGAAGTCCAGGCCGCCGACGTTGTCGACGATGGTCTCGCCGTCGAACTTGGCGAACGGCAGTTCGATCGAATCCGAACCGGCCGCGATGATGACGTTGGTGCCCTTCAGCTCGACGATGGAACCGTCATGCTGGGTGACCTTGACCACGTTGCCTGGCTGCAGTTCGCCAAAACCATAATAGGCAGCGACCTTGTTGGCCTTGAACAGCATGCCGATGCCGCCGGTGAACTGCTTGACGATCTTGTCCTTGCGGCCAACCATCGCCTCGACGTCGATCTTGGCATCCTTGAAGCTGATGCCGTGGTCGCCAAAGATGTGGCCCATGTTCCAGAACTGGCGCGAGGAATCCAGCAGCGCCTTGGACGGGATGCAGCCCACGCGCAGGCAGGTGCCGCCGAGGGCCGGCTTGCCGTCCTTGCCCAGCGCCGCGTCGATGCAGGCGGTCTTCAGGCCCAGCTGGGCCGCGCGGATGGCAGCGTGGTAACCGGCCGGGCCGGCACCGATGACGACGACGTCGAATTGTTCAGCCATTGAATTATTCCTTGATGCATTACCAGAACCCCTCCGCGCAGGCGCGGAGGGGCGGGAGGTCTCTTACAGGCCGAACAGCATGCGGCCCGGGTTTTCCAGCTGGTTCTTGATGTCCACCAGGAACTGCACCGAATCCTTGCCGTCGATGATGCGGTGGTCGTACGACAGCGCCAGGTACATCATCGGCGCGATCACGACCTGGCCGTTCTGGGCGATCGGACGCTCCTTGATGGCGTGCATGCCCAGGATGGCGCTCTGCGGCGGGTTGATGATCGGGGTCGACAGCAGCGAACCGAAGGTGCCGCCGTTGGTCACGGTGAAGGTGCCGCCCTGCAGTTCATCCAGGCCCAGCTTGCCGTCACGCGCCTTCTTGGCGTAGTCGGCGATGGTCTTCTCGATGTCGGCGAACGACATGCGCTCGACATTGCGCAGGACCGGGGTGACCAGGCCCTTTTCGGTCGAGACGGCGATCGAGATGTCCGAGTAGCCGTGGTAGATGATGTCGTCGCCGTCGATCGAGGCGTTGACCAGCGGGAAGCGCTGCAGCGCGTTGGCGGCGGCCTTCACGAAGAAGCTCATGAAGCCCAGCTTGATGCCGTGGGCCTTGACGAACTCGTCCTGCAGTTCCTTGCGCGCCGCCGATACCTTGGACAGGTCGACTTCGTTGAAGGTGGTCAGCATGGCGGTGGAGTTCTTCGACTCCATCAGGCGCTCGGCAATGCGCTTGCGGATGCGGGTCATCGGCACGCGCTCTTCCGGACGTGCACCACCGGCCTTGCCGGCGCCGCCGTTGCGGGCGAAGTTGACGATGTCTTCCTTGGTCACCGCGCCGCGACGGCCGGTGCCGTCGACGTCGGCCGGGTTCACGCCTTCGGTGATGGCGGTGAAGCGGGCGCCCGGCGGCAGCGCATCGGCGGCCGACTTGGCGGCCGGGGCCGGAGCGGCGGCAGCGGCCGGAGCAGCAGCGGCCGGGGCAGCGGCTGCAGCCGGAGCGGCTTCGGCAGCCGGAGCCGGGGCAGCAGCCACGGCGCCTTCTTCGATGATCGCCACGACCTGGCTGGAGGTCACGGTCGAGCCTTCGGCGAACTTGATTTCCTTCAGCACGCCGTCGACCGGCGACGGCACTTCCAGGACGACCTTGTCGGTTTCCAGGTCAAGCAGGTTTTCGTCGCGCTTGACGGCGTCGCCCACCTTCTTGTGCCAGGTGGCGATGGTGCCGTCGGCGACGGATTCGGGCAGTACCGGGGCTTTGACTTCGGTGGCCATTGCGGGAGCTTCCTGGTTTGTCTTCTAAATAGGGGGAGGATTATTCAGCGAACGTGTCGTTGAACGGGTTGACCAGCGCGTCGGCGATCAGCTGCTGCTGTTCGCGGACGTGGTCAGCCATGTGACCGGCAGCCGGCGACGCCGAACGTGCGCGACCGGCGTAGTGCAGGTTCTGGCCATCGGCCAGGCAGAACTGCAGGTGGTGGCGGATCTGGTACCACGCACCCTGGTTCTGCGGTTCTTCCTGCGTCCACACCACGTCGGTGGCCTTGCCGTACTTCTTCAGCTCGGCAGCCAGCAGCGCACGCGGGAACGGATACAGCTGCTCCACGCGGATGATCGCCACGTCGTCCTGGCCACGCTTGGTCTGGTCTTCCAGCAGGTCGTAGTAGACCTTGCCCGAGCACAGCACCACGCGCTTGACCTTCTTGGCGTCCGCACTGGCGTCGCCGATCAGGTGCTGGAACTCGCCGTTGGCCAGTTCGTCCAGGGTCGACACGGCCAGCTTGTGGCGCAGCAGCGACTTCGGCGACATCACCACCAGCGGCTTGCGGGTGGTCAGGTGCAGCTGGCGGCGCAGCATGTGGAAGGCCTGTGCCGGGGTGGACGGAACCACCACCAGCATGTTCTCCAGTGCACACAGCTGCAGGAAGCGCTCCAGGCGCGCCGAGCTGTGCTCCGGACCTTGCCCTTCATAGCCATGCGGCAGCAGCAGGGTCAGGCCGGAAATGCGGCCCCACTTGGCTTCACCGGCGGCGATGAACTGGTCGATCACCACCTGGGCGCCGTTGGCGAAGTCGCCGAACTGGCCCTCCCAGATGCACAGCGTGTTCGGATCGGTGGTGGAGAAGCCGTACTCGTAGGCCATCACCGCTTCTTCGCTCAGCAGCGAATCGATGACGGTGGCCTTCTCCGGCGAATCCACCAGCTGCCGCAGCGGCATGTAGTAGTTGTCGGTCTTCTGGTCGTGCAGGATCGCGTGGCGGTGGGTGAACGTACCGCGACCGACGTCCTGGCCGACCAGGCGCAGTGCGTGGCCTTCGTCGAGCAGGGTGGCGTAGGCCAGGTTCTCGGCAAAGCCCCAGTCGCCCGGGATCTCGCCGGCGGCCATCTTGCGGCGGTCGTCATAGACCTTGGCCACGCGCGAGTGCAGCTGCACGTCTTCGGGAATGGTGTTGATCAGCTTGGCCAGTTCGACCAGCTTGTTCTTCTCGACCTTGGTCGAGACCGGGTCGGACAGCTTGCCTTCCAGCAGCTTCGGCCAATCGACGAACAGCGGGCTGGTCGGCGGGGTCTTCTCGACCTTGGCCAGCTCGGTGGTCACTTCACCGGCATCGAGCTTCTCGCGGTAGGCATCGACCATCGCCTTGCCGGCACCGGCAGCGATCACGCCTGCCTTTTCCAGCTGCTCGGCGTACATCTCGCGGGTGGTCGGGTGCTTGCGGATCACCTGGTACATCAGCGGCTGGGTGATCGCCGGCTCGTCGGCCTCGTTGTGGCCCCAACGGCGGTAGCACATCAGGTCGATGACCACGTCCTTGGCGAACTTCTGGCGGAACTCGAAGGCCAGCTGCGCGGCGAACACCACCGCTTCCGGATCATCGCCGTTCACGTGCAGCACCGGGGCGGCGATCATCTTCGCCACGTCGGTGGCGTAGCGCGTGGAGCGCGTGTCCAGCGGGTTGGAGGTGGTGAAGCCGACCTGGTTGTTGACCACGATGTGCACGGTGCCGCCGACGGCGAAGCCGCGGGCCTGCGACATCTGGAACAGCTCCATGACCACGCCCTGGCCCGAGAAGGCCGCATCGCCGTGGATCAGGATCGGCATGACCTGCTTGCGTGCGGTGTCCTTGCGGCGCTCCTGGCGCGAACGCACGGAACCGGCCACGACCGGGTCGGCGATTTCCAGGTGCGACGGGTTGAACGCCAGCGCCAGGTGCACCGGGCCGCCGTCGGTAGCCACGTCGGCCGAGAAGCCCATGTGGTACTTCACGTCGCCGGCAGAAGCGTGCTCGTCATGCTCGAACTTGCCTTCGAACTCGTCGAACAGCTTGCGCGGGTTCTTGCCGAGGGTGTTGACCAGCACGTTCAGGCGGCCGCGGTGGGCCATGCCGATCACCACGTCCTTGACGCCATCCTTGCCGGCGCTGCGGATGATGGTGTCCATCATCGGGATCAGCGAGTCGCCGCCTTCCAGCGAGAAGCGCTTCTGGCCGACGTACTTGGTGTGCAGGTAGCGCTCCAGGCCTTCGGCCGCGGTCAGGCGCTCCAGGGTGCGGCGCTGGGTGTCAGCGTCCAGCTGGTAGTTGCCACCGGCTGCTTCCAGCTTCTTGTAGATCCACTGGCGCTGCTCGACCTCGGAGATGTGCATGAACTCCGCACCGATCGAGCCGGTGTAGGTCGCCTTCAGGCGTGCCAGCAGGTCGCGCAGCTTCATGCGCGGCTGGCCACCGACGCCGCCGGTGCTGAACTCGCTGTTGAGGTCGGCATCGGACAGGCTGTGGAACGGCAGGCCCAGGTCCGGGGTGTTGACCGGCGCGGCCAGGCCCAGCGGATCGAGGCGGGCGTCCAGGTGGCCGCGCGAGCGGTAGGCGGTGATCAGACGACCGACATTGCGTTCACGCTCGTCGCCCGCACCGTTGCCGGTGCCGGCCTTCAGCGCTTCCTTGGCCGCGTCCGCAATGTGGGAGATGACGGCCGAGTGCGGAATGTCGCCTGCTTCGCGGCCCTTGAAGCCGTCGAAGTAGGTCTTCCATTTGGGATCGACACTGTCCGGGGAGACCAGGTACTGCTCGTACAGGTCCTCGACATAGGAGGCGTTGCCGCCGGCGAGCTGCGAAGATTGCGCAAACTGCTTCAGTTGATTGTCCACGATGGAGGGTGTTGATTCGCTTTGTGGGGTATGGCTTCAGAAGGACCCGGCAGGAAGATGAATAGCCCTGCGCGGGCGCGTTCAAACAGCCAAATTGTACCCCCATCCGGACAGGAAGGGGCACCAGAACGGGCATCCCGGGTCCCCCGGTGCCGCTTCCAGACAGGTTGAGTGGGCGGTACCCACTCAGATGCCGAGCGCACGCAGTTCGCTGCAATCGCGCGAACGGTCCCAGACCCGCTGCAATTGCTGCTCGAACGGCTGCGAACGTGCAGGCAGCGCGACGCCTGCCTCGCCGTCGAGGCGATGACCGATCAGACGAAAGTAGAAGTCGCCGGCGTCGTTGAGCAGGCAGGCCGAAGCCAACGCACGGTCGATCGGGTCGGTGACCTCGCGGAACTGGATCACGCTGGGCAGGCGCTGGGCCAAGGCCAGCAGCGGTGCCCCGGCAGACGCGATGGCGGCGGCGTCGTGCACGATCACCCGCAGCTGCTTGTCGTGGCGGGCGGTGACGAAGCGGCGCAGGGCGGCCTGTACCGGCGGCGCGTCGAGCAGTCCCGGGTCCAGCTGACGGCTGTGCAGCCACACTTGGCGGCGGGCGCGGTGGACGATGGCCGTGGTGATGGCCACCGCCTGCTCGCGGCTGTCGATGGCACTGGCCGCGCCCAACCGGCGGCGCATCTGCTGGTGGCCGATGCCGGCCTCCTCGAATACCTCGCCTTCCGGCAGGAAGCCCTGGCGGGCATAGAAATCGCGGGCGGGCAGCTGGGCGTGCAGGTGCAGCTCGGCCAGGCCGAGCCTGCGCCCGGCCTCGACCAGTGCCTCCAGCAGGGCCTCACCGACCCCGTGGCTGCGATGGCTGGCCAACACCGCCATGCGGCCGATGCGGCCGTCCGGGGCCAGCCGACCGGTGCCGACCGGCTGGTTGTCACTGTCCAGCGCCAGCACATGGGCGCTGAGCGGGTCCAGCGCATCGCGTTCCAGTTCGGCGGCGATGCCCTGTTCCTGCACGAACACGCGTTGGCGCACGTCGTGGATGGCAACGTGGGCGTCGGCGTGGCTGACCTGCTGGACCCGGACCATGGCAGGGCTCAGGCGCGACCGTCGTCGCTGTCGTCTTCGTCGTGATCCTCGAAGTTGACGATGACCTCGATGCCGTCGTCGTGCACGGTCACGGTGTGGACATCGTCGGACACCGCGTCGGCGTCGATCGCGTCGACACGGTCACGGCCTTCGACCACTTCGCCGAGCACCACGGCGTCTTCGCCGTCATCCTCATCTTCAGCGTCATACACCTCGTTCGGATCGATCAGCTGGAACACGCCACCGACCAACAGCTGCTGGACCACCGCGCGGCCCTTGTCGGACAGGCCGCGATAGGCGGCGGCATCGAGCTGCTCGGCGCCGGCCAGGCGCTGCGCGTCCTTCACCGGCAGCGCGAAGTCCTGGCCACTGACGTACAGGCTGGCGCCGCGCTTGGCCCGGCGCCAGGCCAGGCGTGCCCACGGATGACGCTGCAGCAGCAGGCCCGAGGCCAGGGCCTGGACCACTTCCTCCTGTGCCGGTGCGGCCTGGTGGGCCATCACTTCGCCGGCCGCGCGGTAGGTGGTGATGAAACGGCCGAACCAGTCACCCAGCTTGTCCGGATCGTTCATGCGGATGGCATTGAGCGCGGTGATCACCCGCGCCATCGCCACCGTGTCGATCTCGTTCGGGTCGGCCGGCACCTTCAGGTCGGCATCCTGGTAGCGGATGTTCTCGTCGGCATCGGCGATCAGGGTGTCCAGGTAGTCGCTGATCAGTTCGGCCGACGATGGCGCGCGCATGCCGAAGGAGAAGGTCAGGCAGGGGTCTTCAGCGACGCCGTGGTGCGGCACGTTCGGCGGCAGGTACAGCATGTCGCCCGGCGCCAGCACCCAGTCGTGGGTCGGCTTGAACACCTTCAGCAGCTTCAGTTCCACGTCCGGGCGGAAGCCCAGCGGCGGCTGCCTGCCCTTGATCGATTCGCTGGCATCGATCTGCCAGCGGCGGTGGCCGTGGGCCTGCAGCAGGAATACGTCGTACTGGTCGACGTGGGCGCCGACCGAGCCGCCGGTGGCGGCGAAGCTGATCATTACGTCATCCATGCGCCAGCGCGGCAGGAAGCTGAAGTGCTCGATCAGGGCGCGCACGTCCGGGTCCCACTTGTCCACGTCCTGCACCAGCAGGGTCCAGTCGTGGTCGGGCAGGGCGGGGAAAACGTCTTCCTGGAACGGGCCGGTACGCACGCGCCAGCCGTCCTGGGTCTTGTCGTGCTCGATCAGGCGCGCCAGCACGCCTTCTTCGCAGGCCAGCCCGGCCAGGTCTTCCGGCTGCACCGGGGTCTGGAAGTCGGGGAAGGCGTTGCGGATCAGCAGCGGGCGCTTCTGCCAGAAGTCGCGCAGGAAGGTGGCCGGCGCCATGCCCAGCGGTTGGCCGGGGCGGGCGGTGACTTCGATGAGGGGGGCGGAGGACTTGCGGGCGGCCATGGGGGAATCCTTGCAGCGGAAAGCGGGAGGGGCGGCGCAGCGGGCCGCCTGAGATCTCCATTGTCCGCCGTTCGCCGGGATTGCGCACGTGCGCGGGTTTGTCGCGGGCTGTCCGGCCAACGGCGGAGCCCCTCGTGGCGGGGTGGTTGGTCGCGCAAAGCGCTGGCTTCATGGGCTGGGCCGGGCGGGGTGGGTTCGCGGGACACGCCGTGAACCCGTCCCTGGGGGCTCGATGGCGCCATCCATGGCGCCAACGGTCCCGCGAACCCACCCCGCCCGGCCCCTGACAGTTTCCTGCGCGGCCCGCCACGGAATGGAAAGAAGAAGATCAAAGGCAACAGCGGGTCGCGCGCTGCGCTTGCTCATCCCAAAACAAAAGAGGGACGCGGCGAAGCCGCGTCCCTCTTTCAAATTCCGTTTCGACAACCTCCACGCTCTTCGATCCGTCACCGGAAATCTGTCAGAGGTGGGGCGGGAGGGGCCAGCGGGACCGTTGGCGCCATGGATGGCGCCATCGAGCCCCCATGGATGGGTTCACGGCGTGTCCCGCTGGCCCCTCCCGCCCCGCCCAGCTAGCAGCAATCCAGAGCCGCTCTGGACGTTGATGTTGCTGTCGCCGTTGCCGTTGCCGTTGCCGTTGCCTGTCGCAGGCAGCGCCCGCGGCCGCCGCCGCAAAGGAAACCCCTTAGATCTTCTTCGCCAGGGCCTCGGCCAGACCCGTGTAGCTGCCGGGGGTCATCTCCAGCAGGCGCTGCTTCGCATCCGCCGGCAGCTCCAGCCCCTGCACGAACGCACGCATCGACTCGGCGGTGATGCCCTGGCCACGGGTCAGCGCCTTCAGCTGCTCGTACGGGTTCGGCAGGCCATGGCGGCGCATCACCGTCTGCACGGCCTCGGCCAGCACTTCCCAGGCCGCGTCCAGATCGGCATCCAGGCGCTGCGGGTTCACTTCCAGCTTGCCCAGGCCCTTGGCCAGCGAATCCAGCGCCACCTGGCTGTGGCCGAACGCGGTGCCCAGTGCGCGCAGAACGGTGGAATCGGTCAGGTCACGCTGCCAGCGGCTGATCGGCAGCTTCGCGCTGAAGTGCTCGAACAGCGCGTTGGCGATACCGAAGTTGCCTTCCGCATTCTCGAAATCGATCGGATTGACCTTGTGCGGCATCGTCGACGAGCCGACTTCGCCTTCCTTCAGGCGCTGCTTGAAGTAGCCCAGCGAGATGTAGCCCCAGATGTCGCGGGCCAGGTCGATCAGGATGATGTTGGCACGGCGTGCGGCATCGCCGATCTCGGCAACATTGTCGTGCGGTTCGATCTGCGTGGTGTACGGGTTGAACACCAGGCCCAGGCCGGTCACGAAGCGCTCGGCGAAGGCCGGCCAGTCCACGTCCGGGTAGCTGGCCACGTGGGCGTTGTAGTTGCCGACCGCGCCGTTGATCTTGCCGGTCAGCTCGACCGCGGCGATCTGCCTGCGCTGGCGCTCCAGGCGCGCGACCACGTTGGCCAGCTCCTTGCCCAGCGTGGTCGGCGAGGCAGTCTGGCCATGGGTGCGCGACAGCATCGGCTGGCCGGCCTGGGCGTGGGCGAGGTTGCGCAGCGTGGTGGCGATGCCGTCCAGGGTCGGCAGCAGCACCTCGCGGCGGGCCTGTTCCAGCATCAGGCCGTAGCTGAGGTTGTTGATGTCTTCGCTGGTGCAGGCGAAATGCACGAATTCCAGCGCCGGAGCCAGCTCGGCGTCGTCCTTCAGCTGTTCCTTGATGAAGTACTCCACCGCCTTGACGTCATGGTTGGTGGTGCGCTCGATCTCCTTCACGCGCGCGGCCTGGGCCGGGCTGAAGCGGGCGGCCAACCCGCGCAGGCGGGCGACGGCGGCGTCGGAGAACGGCGCCAGTTCGACGATGCCCGGTTCGGCGGCCAGCGCCAGCAGCCATTCCACCTCGACCACGATGCGCGCCTTGATCAGGCCGTATTCGGAGAAGATCGGGCGCAGGGCGTCGACCTTGCCGGCGTAGCGGCCATCGAGCGGGGACAGGGCGAGCAGGGCGGAATCGGACATGTCGGCAGGGCTGGGACGAGCGGCGGGGGCCATATTCTACGACGTGCCGGTCAGCTAGTGCCGGCCGCGGGCCGGCAACCACGCCCGGCCCGCGATTCTATGGATTGCCGGCCAGCGGCCGGCACTACCCTTGCGCGCGCAGAACGGCCGTGCAGGTGGAACGATCTGGCCCGCCCTCGTCATCCCATGCGGCGGGCAAGGGAGTATTGTGGCCGCAGCCGCCAGCCCGGGAAGCGACACCCTGCCAGCCGCCGCTTCCCTTTCCCCAACTGAAGTAGTGCGGAGTTGATGCAATGAGCAAAGCTGCAAGCAAGGGTTTCAGAATCGAACACGACAGCATGGGCGAGCTGCAGGTGCCTGCCGATGCCCTGTGGGGCGCGCAGACCCAGCGCGCCGTGCAGAATTTCCCGGTGTCGGGCCAGCGCATGCCGCGCGGTTTCATCCGCGCCCTGGGCCTGGTCAAGGGCGCAGCCGCCGGCGTCAACGCCGAGCTGGGCCACCTGCCGAAGAATGTGGCCAAGGCCATCCAGACCGCTGCTGCCGAAGTGGCCGCCGGCAACTGGGACGCGCAGTTCCCGATCGACGTCTACCAGACGGGTTCGGGCACGTCGTCGAACATGAATGCCAATGAGGTCATCGCCACCCTGGCCAACCGTGCCGGCAAGGCGGGCAAGACCACCGTGCATCCCAATGACCACGTCAACCAGGGGCAGAGCTCCAATGACGTGATTCCGACTGCGCTGCGGGTGTCGGCGGTGCTGGCGACGCACGAGCAGCTGCTGCCGGCGCTGGTGCACCTGCGCAAGACCCTGGACAAGAAGGGCCGCAGCCTGCGCAAGGTGGTCAAGACCGGCCGTACCCACCTGATGGACGCGATGCCGCTCACCTTCGAGCAGGAATTCGGTGCGTGGTCGGCGCAGCTGGCCTCGGCGCAGGAGCGCATCGAAGACAGCCTCAAGCGCGTGCGCCGGTTGCCGCTGGGCGGCACCGCCATCGGTACCGGCATCAACGCCGACCCGCGCTTCGGCGCGCAGGTGGCCAAGGCGCTGAAGCAGCAGACCGGTTTCAAGTTCGACAGCGCCGAGAACAAGTTCGAAGGCCTGGCCGCGCAGGACGATGCGGTGGAACTGTCCGGCCAGCTCAATGCGCTGGCCGTGGCACTGATCAAGATCGCCAATGACCTGCGCTGGATGAACGCCGGTCCGCTGGCCGGGCTGGGCGAGATCGAACTGCCGGCACTGCAGCCGGGCAGCTCGATCATGCCGGGCAAGGTCAACCCGGTCATTCCGGAAGCCACGGTGATGGCCTGCGCGCAGGTGATCGGCCACCACACCGCGATCACCGTGGCCGGGCAGACCGGCAACTTCCAGCTCAACGTCACCCTGCCGTTGATCGCGGTGAACCTGCTCGATGGCATCGGCCTGCTGGCCAATGTGTCCAGGCTGCTGGCCGACAGCGCGATCGCCGGGCTGAAGGTGCGCGAGGACCGCGTGGCCGAGGCGCTGGC
Source organism: Stenotrophomonas sp. YJH_SMC_21 (assembly GCF_059369555.1). NCBI lineage: Bacteria > Pseudomonadati > Pseudomonadota > Gammaproteobacteria > Lysobacterales > Lysobacteraceae > Stenotrophomonas > Stenotrophomonas sp. YJH_SMC_21. Next base: position 155,535 of record NZ_JCAFSU010000002.1, on the reverse strand, counting down.
GCGCAACCCGATCCTGGTCACCGCGCTGAACCCGATCATCGGCTACGAGAAGGCAGCGGCGATTGCCAAGCGTGCCTACAAGGAACAGCGCCCGGTGCTGGACGTGGCGCTGGAAGACAGCGGGCTTGATGAGGCCGAGCTGCGTCGCCTGCTGGACCCGACTGCGCTGACTGCTGGTGGCATCCAGGCTGGCGGTGGTGGCGCCGGCGGTTGATCGGCCGGTTGTAGAGTCGAGCCACGCTCGACTCTACGGAAACGAGAACGCCGCCCTCGGGCGGCGTTTTTCTTCAGCGACGGTCGGCGACGATGTTGCCGAAGGTGTCGGTGTAATCCTTGAACTCGGGGATGCGCTGGATCAGGTCGGCCGGGATCACCTCCATGCCCTCCGGCGGCTGGATCTTCACCGGCTGCATGTTCGGATCGGCCGGTGCGGCCACCAGCGTGTTCTGGCGCAGCACCTGCAGCTTGCCGAACATCGTCTGCAGCATCTGCTTCTGCCCGTCGTCCAGTGGAATCTGGATCTCGTCCACCTTCATCGTGCCGTCGCCGAGGATGATGATGTTCGGTGCCGGCGGGCGGCGCACGGTCACCATGCCTTCGCTGACGGAAATCTTGGGCTTGCCGCGCTCGGCGCGGTGATTGCGGTAATCCTTGTCGCAGCCGACCAGGCCCAGGCAGAGCAGGGTGGCCAGCAGCAGGAACAACTTCTTCATGGCGTTCGGTTCGGGGGCATCCGGGGGGCCCATTGTAAGCCCGCCGACAGTGCCCGACCGGCAACGGAAGGCCGCAGCCGGTCGGGTGCGTCGATTTGTCTCAGTTGGAGAACGTGACCGAGTTGTCCTTGCCGCAGTCGTCCACGTCGCTCTGGTCCATCGTCGCGTAGGGCTTGAATGCCGGCAGCTCGCGCGCCAGTGCCTGCTGGCTGGCCAGCATCGCCGGCAGGCGATCGCAGATGCGCTTGGCCTGGGCCTCGATCTTGGCGGCTTCGGCGTTGATGCGCTTCTCCACCCCTTCGCTGTCGCCGCTGAAGATGCCCTTCAGCGCTTCACCGGCGGCGTTGGCGCCGAGTTTGGCGCCGGCCAGCCCGACATCCATGCCCGCCATCGCAACGGCGACCACGTGACCGCGGTACTCCTGCAGGTGGCGGCGCTGGACGTCGTTGGCGGCGACCTCCTTGCCGGCGATCAGCAGGCGGCCATCCGGCGTGATCTCCGCACGCGGCTGCTTGTCGGCCGAGATCTTGATGTTGCCCTGGGCGATGTCCTTGCGGGCATCGTCCATGGCTTCCTTGACGGTCTGGCCAACGCCGCTGGTGGCTTCGGCGACGCTCTTGCCGACGCTCTTGTCGGGGGCGGAGGACGTGCCACCACAGGCGATCAGCGGCAGGCACAGCAGGGTAGCGGGCAGCAGGCGCAACAGGTTCATGATGTTCCCCTGGACGTGTGTGGAAGAGGATTACTTGCTGCGCGGCAGGGTGACCCGGCCGCTGACGTTGCGGTGTTCGATATCGCCGCTGCCGCTGTGATCGACGGTCAGGCTGCCGCGTACGCCGTCCACCTGGATGTCGCCCGAGCCGTGGCTGCGCACATGCACGTTGCCGCCGATATCGGCCAGATCGATGCCACCGGAGCCGACCACGCCGACTTCGACGCTGCCCTGCACGCGCTTGAACTCGATGTCGCCGGAGCCGACCGTATCCAGGCGTGTGTTGCCACGCACATCGGTGATCTTCAGGTCACCCGAACCGACAGTGCCGGTGATGGCATCGCCGCCGATGTTGCGGGCATTGACGTCGCCCGAACCCAGCGACAGCAGATTCAGCGAACTGCCGCCATCGATGTTGAGGTCGCCGGAACCCACTGCAGCGTGGATGCTGCCACGGGTACCGCGGGCCACCGCGTCACCGGAGCCGACGTCCACGCTGAGCGACTGTGCGTTTTCCACGCTGGCGTCACCCGAGCCGACCTTGAACTGCAGCGGCAGGTTGTCCGGCACGCTGCCACGGATATCCAGCCAGGCGTAGCTGTTGCCCAGGCTGATGCCGCTTTGGCGGCCTTCGCGGCGCAGGCTCACCACCAGCTTGTCGCCCACCTTGCGCTGGTCCAGTACCAGTTGGTCCAGCCATTCCTGGCTGGACGCGCAGGCGCGGCCGTCCAGCTGGCCGCCGCCAGCGCTGGCGACCACCTTCAGGTCATGCTGGTTGACCTCGAACACCACCGTCTTGGCACCGGCCACGTCCAGCTTCAGCGCGCGGGCGGCAGTGAACTTGCAGTTCGGAGCATCGGCGGCCAGCGCCGACAACGGCAACAGCAACAACGCAGAACAGGCGAGCAAAGAACGCATGGGTGGTGCCTCCGGGTGGATGGAATCAGATCTCGCCGGCGCGCTTGCGCAGGCGGATGGCGAGGAAGATGAACAGTGCCCCGACGGCCGCACCGATCCACAGCTCCGGCATCGCCAGCGACTTCAGCTGAGAGGCGGGGGACATCAGGCTGACCACCGAATCCAGGTCGCGGCGCGAACCTTCACCTGCGCCGAGGCGGTACAGCAGGTCCATGCCGGGCACGCCGCCCAGCAGCAGGCGGCCGACGATGTTCTGCCAGAACCAGCCGGTGGTCAGGCCGAACAGCGGCATGATCTTGGTGGTGCTGACGATGACGCCGGCAAACAGTGGCAGCATCACCGCCCACAGGAACGGCTTGCTCTTGGCCCAGGCCGAGCACAGCAGCAGCCACCCTGCAGTGGGCAGGGCCCAAAGCGCGTAGACCGGAATCCAGCTCAGGTGGCCAGCGGCCAGGGTCAACGGGCTGGCGGGCCCCCAGATCAGCGCCATCGGGCTGCCACCGTGCATCAGCGCGACGATGCTGATGATCAGCATGAAGCCGAACATGGTGATGATGCCGGCAATCACCGCGATCAGCGGTGCCACGACCAGTGCGCTGATGACCTTGGACAGCACGGTCTGGGTATCCGACAGCGGCAACGACTTCCAGAACAGGATGCTGCGGTCGCGGCGGTCGTCGTACAGGGCGCCGAGGCAATAGAAGAACACCACGAAGGCCAGCACCAGGAACGGCCATGCCGAGCTGAGCACCAGGGTCAGGTCAAGGCCGTTACCGAGGTCGGCAAGGTCCTTGCCGTCGATGTTGCGGGTGAGCAGCGCCAGGTCCAGGCCATTGACGTTCACGCTCTCGCCATCGACATGCAGCGCACCGTTGCGCGCCGCGCGGTTCAGCGCGAACAGGCCGAAGGCGATGCCGACGGTGCTCATCACCAGCGAGATCAGGCCGGCGATCAGCGGGGCATACAGGAAACCGCCGCGGTTTTCCCAGTACTCGCGCTTGAGCAGCCAGCGCAGCGTGCCGAGGGGGCTGACGGGATGGTTGACGGCATTCATGCGTAGGTCCCCTTCATGACGGCGACGAACAGGTCGGCCAGGCCCGGGCTGCGGGTCTCGCCAAGGGTGGAAAGCTGGGCGCGCGGTACGCCGTCGAACAGCATCACGGTCTTGCCGAACGCCAGGCTGCGTTCGTCGATCGGCTTCAGGGCGCGTGCGGTCTCCAGCTGGTCGGCGTTGACCAGCAGTTCGGTGTAACGCTGGCCGACCTCGTCCATTTCCGCATCGAGCACGATGCGGCCATCACGGATGAACATGACGTCGCTGAGGATGTGCTCGATCTCTTCCACCTGGTGGGTGGTGACGATGATGGTCTTCTGCTCGTCGAAGTAGTCTTCCAGCAGGCGCTGGTAGAACTCCTTGCGGTACAGGATGTCCAGGCCCAGGGTGGGCTCGTCCAGTACCAGGATGCGGGCATCGATGGCCATCACCAGTGCCAGGTGCAGCTGCACGATCATGCCCTTGGACAGCTCGCGCACGCGCTGCTTCGGCTGCAGCTTGGTGTTGGCCAGGAAGCGCTCGCAGCGGGCGCGGTCGAAGCGCGGATGCACGCCGGCGACGAAATCGATGGCTTCGCGCACCTTCAGCCAGCGCGGCAGCACGGCGACGTCGGCGATGAAGCAGATGTCGTTCATCAGTTCGTCGCGGTGCAGCCGCGGGTCGCGCCCGAGCACACTCAACTCACCTTCCACCGAGGTGAGGCCAAGAATGGCCTTCAGCGCGGTGGTCTTGCCGGCGCCATTGGGACCGATCAGGCCGACGATGCGCCCGCCCGGAATGCTGAAGCTGGCACTGTCGAGGGCAACGGTGGACTTGTAGGCCTTGCGCAGGCCGCGGGCGGTGATGACCGGTTCGCTTGCGGTGCTATTCATCAGACTTTCCCCTGGGGCAGCAATTCGTCGAGGCTCAGGCCCAGGCGCTGGATGCGCTCCAGCACGGCCGGCCATTCTTCATTGAGGAAGCGCTCGCGCTCGCTGCTGCGCAGCTGCGTGGCGGCCTGCTCGGTCATGAACATGCCCAGCCCGCGGCGCTTTTCGACCAGGCCTTCGTCGGCCAGTTCCTGGTAAGCGCGCGAAACGGTGATGGGGTTCAGTTGGTAATCGGCGGCCACCTGGCGCACCGAAGGCAGGGCATCGCCCGGCTTGAGGATTCCGTCGAGCATCATGGCGATCACGCGCTCCTTCAACTGACGGTAGATGGGAGCGCCGTCGCTCCACTGGATGTCGCTCATATTCAGCTCCGTGGGGTCAGCGGCTGGGCGAACGAGAAATACGGCATGGACAGGGAGCTGTGCAGCCGACGCGGGGGAGGGGGGGAGGAATCGGCGTTCCCGGCCGGTGTAGCGATTGCATCCTGCGCACTGTCGGGCGAGGCGGGGGCGGTGGGCGTGGCCAGCCAGGCCAGCACGATCAGGGTCGAAACAGCAGCGGCCGCGGGTGCGGTGAGGTTGCGACGGATCCGGGCGTTCATGGCTTCCCCCTGTCTCAGGTGACTGGTGTTGTATGCAACTATAACACCGGCACGCCTACGTGCAACCCCTTGCCGTCCCCAACTGATGGCAGGGGTGGTCAAATCGCTGAAATATCCGTTTATCCGATTGATTCGGAAGGGAAATCAGGTTCTGGCGCGGGCCGACCCAGGCCCGCCTTCCATTCAGTGTTGTCCATGCTATGTCATTACTGCGCCGTTGCTGGCGGGTCGTGCAGGAAAGCGCCACGCCGCGCAAAGCCACAGGCGCCCCTTGCAACAAGGGGGAAGGGGGCCCGGTGCTATAGTTCGGCCGACTCCGGCCGCTACCGGCCGGCCCTGTGAATGGCCACCGCGGACTGCTCTCGATGCCCTTGCCGACCGTTATGCCGCGCCGCCTGCGCGGCCTGTCCCTGCTGACCCTGCTGGTAGCCGGCCTGGCCGGTTCCACCCAGGTGCTGGCGGCCGATCTTCTCGACCTCGACTACCGCCCGCTGGCCAGCAAGCAGCAGGTCAACCTGCAGCAGCGCTACCACGGACAGGTGCTGCTGGTGGTCAATACCGCAAGCAAGTGCGGCTATACCCCTCAGTACGAAGGCCTGGAGGCGCTGCAGAAGCGCTATGCCGGCCGAGGTTTTGCCGTGCTCGGCTTCCCGTCCAACGATTTCAAGGGCCAGGAGCCCGGTGACGAGAAGCAGATCCAGGATTTCTGCACGCTCACCTACGGGGTCAAGTTCCCGATGTTCGAGAAGGTGCACGTGGTCGGTGCGGAGGCGACGCCGCTCTATCAACGGTTGACCGCGGCCACCGGCGTGGCCCCGGGCTGGAATTTCCACAAGTACCTGGTCGGCCGCGATGGCAAGGTCATCGCCCAGTTCGCCAGCAAGGTGACGCCGGATGATCCGCAGCTGACTGCGGCCATCGACAAGGCGCTGGCCGCAGCGGCCGCACATTGATATCCGGCACGGATGCCTCGACATCGACGGCATGCGTGCGACAATGCTTCTTTTCGCGCCGACGTCGGCGCCCAGACACTTCCAGGAATGCAGCGAATGAAGATGGGAATGCGCGGCGCCGCGGCGTCGGTTCTGATTCTGGCGATGGGCACTTCAGGTGTCGCTCTGTCGCAACAATCGGCTGCCCCCGCAGCCGCCAAGGAGACCGCAACCTTGAATTCCCCCAAGCAGAAGCTCGGCTACGCCATCGGCCTGGACGTGGCCAAGTCGTTCACCCCGATCGCCGATGAGATCGACGTGGCCGCGCTGCGCACCGCCGTGGAGCGTTCGTTCGAAGGCCTGCAGCCGCAGATCACCCAGGAACAGGCCAAGGCCACCGACGCGGCCCTGCGCCAGGTCGTGATGGCCCGCAGCGGCCAGCAGGTGCCGGGCATGGCGCCGGGTTCGCAGCCGCCGAAGGTCGACCGCGTCAAGGTGTCGCAGATGATCGGTTCCTACTCTGTGGGCCCGTCGCTGGCGCAGCTGAAGGACGACATCGATGTTGCCTCGCTGTTTGACGCGATCAGCACCGGCCTGACCAAGGGCCAGCCGAAGATGACGGAAGCTGACGCGACCGCCACCATCCAGGCCTTCATGGGCAGCAAGCAGGCTGAAATGCAGGCCAAGGCTGCCGCTGCTGCGCAGACCAACCGCGAAGAAGGCAATGCCTTCCTGGCCAAGAACAAGACCCAGCCGGGCGTCGTGACGACGGCCTCGGGCCTGCAGTACCAGGTCATCCGCCCGGGTAGCGGCGAGCGCCCGCTGCCGAGCAGCAAGGTGCGCGTGAACTATGAAGGCAAGCTGCTCAACGGCACCGTGTTCGACAGCTCCTATGGTCGTCAGCCGGCCGAGTTCGGCCTGGACCAGGTGATCAAGGGCTGGACCGAGGGCGTTGCGCTGATGCCGGTCGGTTCGAAGTACCGCTTCTGGATCCCGGGCAATCTGGCTTATGGCGAGAACGGTACGCCGGGTGGCCCGATCGGCCCGAACGCGACTCTGACGTTCGACGTCGAGCTGCTGGGCGTCCTGCCGTAAGCCACCACGGAGCCTGCACGGACATGCGCGTTGCGATTTTCGGTACCGGTTATGTAGGTCTGGTGACCGGTACCTGCCTGGCCGATGTCGGTCATCAGGTGGTCTGCGTCGATATCGACCAGGCCAAGGTGGATGGCCTCAACCAGGGCATCATCCCGATCTATGAGCCCGGCCTGGAGCCGATGGTGAAGGCCAACCACGCCGCGTCGCGGCTGGCATTCACCACCGATGCCGCGTCCGCGATCGCGCATGGCCAGGTGGTGTTCATCGCCGTCGGCACGCCGCCGGACGAGGACGGCAGCGCTGACCTGCAGTACGTACTGGCCGTGGCCCGTACCATTGGCCGGCACATGAGCGTGCCGACCGTGGTGGTCAACAAGTCGACGGTGCCGGTCGGCACCGCCGACAAGGTGCGTGCGGCCATTGCTGAAGAACTTGCCGCGCGTGGCGCGGACATCACCTTTGACGTGGTGTCCAACCCGGAATTCCTGAAGGAAGGCGACGCGGTCGCCGACTGCATGCGCCCGGACCGCATCATCATTGGTGCGACCAGCGAGGAGTCGGTCGCGGTGATGCGTCGTCTGTATGCGCCGTTCAACCGCAACCACGACCGCGTGGTGGAAATGGACGTGCGCTCGGCCGAGCTGACCAAGTACGCGGCGAACGCGATGCTGGCGACCAAGATTTCGTTCATGAACGAAATCGCAAACATCGCCGAGCGCGTCGGTGCCGACGTCGAGCAGGTCCGCCAGGGTATCGGCTCGGACCCGCGCATCGGCTGGCACTTCATCTACCCGGGCGCCGGCTACGGTGGCTCCTGCTTCCCCAAGGACGTGCAGGCGCTGGCCCGCACCGCCCAGCAGCATGGTCTTGAGCCGAAGCTGCTGAACGCGGTGGAAGCGGTCAACGATGCGCAGAAGGGCCACCTGTTCGCCCTCATCCAGCGTCATTACGACAAGGGCGAGGACGAAGGCGTGCGTGGCAGGACCTTTGCCGTGTGGGGCCTGGCCTTCAAGCCGAATACCGACGACATGCGTGAAGCCTCCAGCCGTCGCCTGCTGGCGCAGCTGTGGGAAGGCGGTGCCACGGTGCGTGCCTATGATCCGGAAGCGATGCATGAATCGCAGCGCATCTTCGGCGAGCGCGATGACCTGGTGTTCTGCAGCAGTGCTGATGAGGCCCTCGAAGAGGCCGACGCGCTGGTGGTGGTCACCGAGTGGAAGCAGTTCCGCAGCCCCGACTTCCAGAAGCTGCGCGAGCAGCTGAAGGACGCGGCGGTGTTCGATGGGCGCAATCTGTACGATCCTGCCGAAGTGGAAGCTGCTGGCCTGGCGTACTACGGCATTGGCCGGGGGCGTTCGCTGCATGTCTGACCTGCTGCCGACCGAACGGGAGCAGGCGCTGGAAGCGCGCCTGGTCGAACTGGAAATGCGCGTGTCCTTCCAGGAACAGGCGCTTGCCGAATTGAGCGATGCGCTGGCCGATGCCCGCATGCAGGGCATGCGCAATGCCGACGTGTTGCGTGTGCTGCTGGAGGACCTGGGCAAGGTCCGCAACGCACTGAATTCTTCCGATCCGGCGAGCGAACCGCCGCCGCCGCACTACTGATCCGAATCCTATGAGCGATACCCTCCGCGACCAGCTGATGGGCCTGGGCTTCAAGCCCGCGCCCAAGCCCGAGCGCAAGAATGATGGCCCCCGCCGTGATGGCCGCCCGCAGGGCAAGGGTGGCAACGGCAATGGAAAGCCGCAGGGCGCTGGCAAGGGCGAGCACAAGCCCGGTGAGCGTCGCGGGCATGGCCACGGTGGCCCGGGCAGGCCCGGCCAGTCGCGTGGCCCGGGCCAGCAGGGCCCGCGCAAGCCGCGCAGCGCCGAAGAGATGGATCTAGCCAAGGCCTATGCCATCCGTGCGCAGCGTGAGAAGGAAGAGCGCATCGAGACCGAGCGCCTGAAGCAGGAAGAAGCACGCGTGCGCCGCGAGGCGAAGGCCAAGCTGGAAGAACTGCTGAAGGACAAGGGCCTGAACTCCGAGGCGGCTGATATCGCTCGCCACTTCCCGTATGGCGGCAAGATCAAGCGCATCTACGTGACCGCCGAACAGCTGACCGCGCTCAATGCCGGTGAGCTGGGCGTGGTCCAGCTCAATGGCCGTTACCTGCTGGTGACCGCCGAAGTGCTGGCACAGTCCGAAGCGGTGTTTGCCGCATCGGTGGCACTGAAGGTCGACCCGAACGCGCCGGCCGAGGAAGATCCCTACGCGGACCCGCAGTACCAGGTACCGGACGACCTGGTCTGGTAACTGCACCTGCTGCACGATGAAAACGCCGGGCATTGCCCGGCGTTTTCGTTACCGGACGCGCGCAGTGCTGTGGCGTGCACGGATCAACGGCAGGCTCAGCGCGAAGAAGCACAGCAGTGCGCCGACCAGAGCGAATCCGCTACCTGCGAGGAAGGCCGTGCGTCCCTCGTCGATCTTCCACAATTGGCCGGCGATGAGCGCGCCCAGCACGCCGCCGACACCGGACGAGAAACCGTACAGCAGGCCCTGGCCATGGCCATTGAGGCGTCCGGGGAAGTAGATCGCCAGCATCTGCATCGCCGCGGCGAAGAACGCGGCAAAGCCCAGCGCGTGCGCGGTCTGCGCCAGCAGCATCACCGGCAGGTTTTCCGGGAACAGCGCGGTCACCGCCCAGCGCAGGCAGGAGCTGACCAGGGCGATCAGCAGCATCCAGCTGGCGTCATAGCGGCGGAAGAAACGGCCGATGGTGAAGAACACGCCCACTTCGAACACCACGCCGATGGTCCAGAGCAGGCCGAGCGTGGATGTGCGATAGCCGTGGTGGTCCATGTAGACCGAGAAGAAGGTGTAGTACGGGCCGAACGAGAGCTGCTCCATGAAAGCGGCCAGGAAGAACGCCAGCACCGGCGGGCGGCGCACGATCTGCCAGAAGCCGCTGGCATCGCCGCCGGTCCTGCCGATGTCGCGTGCGTAGTGGTTGCTGAAGGCCGAGGCGACCAGCAGGACGAACAGCGGCAGCATCATCCAGGGCAGCAGCCCGGCGCGGCCGGCGGTGCCGTCACCTTCGATCAGCCAGCCGAACAGGGTGACGATGGCGATGAACCCAAGCGAACCCCAGACCCGGATCAGGCCGTAGCGGTGGCTGTCGCTGCCGAGATGGGTGAGGGTGATCGACTCGAACTGCGGCATCACCGCGTTGTAGAAGAAGCAGAACACGATCATCGCCGGATACATCCATGGCTGCGGCAGAGGCAGCAGGAATGCGGCGAAGCTGATCAGGGTCAGTACGCAGCCGATGCGCAACAGTCGGATCGGCCGCGGTGAGGTGGCTGCCAGCGAGGTCCAGGCACTGGGTGCAACCACGCGTGTGGCATACCACAGCCCCATCATCACGCTGATGGCGGTCACGCTCATCCCGCGTGCAGTGAGGAACAGGCTCCAGTACGGAGTGAACGCGCCCAGCGCCGCGTAATAGAACAGGTAGAAGCTGGAAAGACGGGCAACGGGAACGGTCATCGCGGAATGATGAAGCAAAAAGGGGACGGAGGGGATTAAGTCGTTTGAGGCACAAACGACTTAATCCCCTCCGTCCCCTTTTCGGGTCATTCGGGATCGTAGTCGAGGTTGGAGGCCAGCCAGCGCTCGGCCTGGGCGCGCTCCACGCCCTTGCGCCGGGCGTAGTCGGTGACCTGCTCGCGGCTGAGGCGCCCGACCACGAAGTACTGGCTTTGCGGATGACTGAAGTAGTAGCCCGACACTGCGGCGGTCGGAAGCATCGCAAAGCTCTCGGTCAGTTCCATGCCGGCGTTGGCCTCGGCCCGCAGCAGATCGAACAGGCGCCGCTTCTCGCTGTGCTCGGGGCACGCCGGATAGCCGGGGGCGGGGCGGATGCCACGGTACTGCTCATCGATCAGGGCGTCGTTGTCCAGCGTCTCGGCCTGGTCATAACCCCAGAATTCCGTGCGTACGCGCTGATGCAGGCGCTCGGCCAGGGCTTCGGCGAAGCGGTCGGCCAGCGCCTTCAGCAGGATCGCGTTGTAGTCGTCATGCTCGGCTTCGAAGCGCGCCACGTGGGCATCGATGCCGATGCCGGCGGTGACCGCGAACGCGCCGATCCAGTCCTGCCTGCCGCTGTCGGTCGGGGCGATGAAATCGGCCAGGCAGAAATCCGGGCGCTCGGCCGGCTTGTCCACCTGCTGGCGCAGGAAGTGCAGGGTGGTCTCGCCCTGTGGGTGCTGCACGCGCACGTCGTCGCCGACGCTGTTGGCCGGCCACAGGCCGAACACGGCCTTGGCGGTCAGCCACTTCTCGCCGACGATGCGGTCGAGCATCGCGCGGGCATCGCGGTAAAGCTCGCTGGCCTGGCTGCCGACGATCTCGTCGGTGAGGATCGCCGGGAACTTGCCGGCAAGCTCCCAGGCCTGGAAGAACGGCGTCCAGTCGATGTACTCGACCAGCTCGGCCAGCGGATAGTCATCGAAGACGTGCAGGCCCGGCTGCTTCGGTGCGGGCGGCGTGTAGTTCCCCCAGTCGCCCTGGAACTTCTGCCCGCGTGCATGTTCCAGCGACACCAGGCGCTTGGCATCGCCACGATTGCGGTGCCGTGCCCGGATCTCGGCATAGTCGGCCTCGTTGGCGGCAACGAAGGCTTCGCGCAGGTCGCGCGAGATCAGCGACTGGGCCACGCCGACCGCGCGCGAGGCGTCCTTCACCCACACCGTAGGCGCTTTGTAGTGCGGGTCGATCTTCAACGCGGTGTGCGCGCGCGAGGTGGTGGCGCCGCCGATCAGCAGCGGCAGATTGAAACCCTGGCGCTCCATCTCGCGGGCGACGTGGCTCATCTCCTCCAGCGAGGGAGTGATCAGACCGGACAGGCCGATCAGGTCGGCGTTGTGCTCGCGCGCGGCATCGAGGATCTTCTGCGCCGGCACCATCACGCCAAGGTCGACCACCTCGAAGTTGTTGCAGGCCAGGACCACGCCGACGATGTTCTTGCCGATGTCATGCACATCGCCCTTCACCGTGGCCATGATGATCTTGCCGTTGCTCTTGGCAGTGTCGCCGCTGCGCGCCTTCTCCGCCTCGATGTACGGCAGCAGGTAGGCCACGGCCTTCTTCATCACACGCGCGGATTTCACCACCTGCGGCAGGAACATCTTGCCGGCGCCGAACAGGTCACCGACGATGTTCATGCCGTCCATCAGCGGGCCTTCGATCACGTCCAGCGGGCGGCTGGAGGCCTGCCGGGCCAGCTCGGTGTCTTCCTCGACAAAGGCATCCAGGCCGTGCACCAGTGCATGCGCCAGGCGCTGCGCCACCGGCTTGTCGCGCCAGGCCAGGTCTTCGGTCTTCGCCGCACCCTTCCTGCCCTTGTAGCGCTCGGCGATCTCCAGCAGGCGTTCGGTGGCATCGCTGCGGCGGTTGAGGATCACATCCTCCACGCGCTCACGCAGCTCCGGCTCCAGCTCATCGTAGATCGGCATGGCACCGGCATTGACGATGCCCATGTCCATGCCGGCGGCGATGGCGTAGTACAGGAACACCGAATGGATGGCCTGGCGCACCGTTTCGTTGCCGCGGAACGAGAACGAGACGTTGGAGACGCCACCGGAGACGTGGCAGTGCGGCAGCGTCTGCTTGATGATGCGGGTGGCTTCGATGAAGTCCACCGCATAGTTGTCATGTTCTTCGATGCCGGTGGCGACGGCGAAGATGTTCGGATCGAAGATGATGTCCTGCGGCGGGAAGCCGATCTCGTCGACCAGGATGCGGTAGGCGCGGGTGCAGATCTCGACCTTGCGCGCGCAGGTATCGGCCTGCCCGCTTTCATCGAAGGCCATCACCACCGCGGCAGCACCGTAGCGCAGGACCTTGCGCGCGTGCTCGCGGAACAGTGCCTCGCCTTCCTTCAGCGAGATCGAGTTGACCACGCTCTTGCCCTGCAGGCACTTCAGGCCGGCCTCGATCACGCTCCACTTGGAGGAGTCGACCATCACCGGGATGCGGGCGATGTCCGGCTCGGACATGATCAGGTTGAGGTAGCGGGTCATCGCCGCTTCCGAATCGATCAGGCCCTCGTCCATGTTGACGTCGAGGATCTGCGCGCCGCTTGCCACCTGCTGGCGGGCCACGTCCACCGCTTCTTCGTAGCGGCCTTCCTTGATCAGCTTGCGGAACTGCGCGCTGCCGGTCACGTTGGTGCGTTCGCCGACGTTGATGAACAGCAGGTCCGGGGTGATGACCAGGGGTTCCAGGCCGGACAGGCGGGTAGGGCGGACAGGCGTCATGGCAGGCGTCGGCTCAGCAGCAATAGGGCGGGAAGTGCGGAACGGTGGCGGCGACATTCATGCGGCCTGCTCCCGGGTGCCGGGCAGTGCGCGCGGCGGCAGCCCGGTCACAGCCGCGGCAATGGCGCGGATATGGTCGGGCGTGGAGCCGCAGCAGCCGCCGACCAGGTTCAGCAGGCCATCTTCGGCGAAGCCTCGCAGGGTGCTGGCCATGTCCTCCGGCGTCTCGTCATACTCGCCGAAGGCATTGGGCAGACCGGCATTGGGGTGTGCGCTGACGTAGCAGTCGGCGACCTGCGCAAGGGTTTCCACGTGCGGTCGCATCGCATCGGCGCCCAGCGCGCAGTTCAGCCCGATCGACAGCGGCCGAGCATGCGCCAGCGAGGCATGGAAGGCTTCCGCAGTCTGCCCGGACAGGGTGCGTCCGGACGCGTCGGTGATGGTGCCGGAGATCATCACCGGCAAGCGCGCGCCACGCGCATCAAAAGCCTCTTCCAGCGCATACAGCGCCGCCTTGGCGTTGAGCGTGTCGAAGATGGTCTCGACCATGAGGGTGTCGGCACCGCCGTCGATCAGGCCCTCGATCGCTTCGCGGTAGGTGTCGCGCAGCTCGTCGAAGCTGGTGTTGCGGAAGCCCGGATCATTGACGTCGGGACTGATCGAGGCGGTGCGGCTGGTGGGGCCGATCACCCCGATCACGAAGCGGGGCTTGCCCGGCGTGGTCGCAGCCACTGCATCACAGCAGGTTCGCGCAACTGCGGCACCGGCCTTGTTCAATTCGTACACCAGGTGTTCGAGGTGGTAGTCGGCCTGGCTGACCGACGTGGCGTTGAAGGTGTTGGTCTCGACCAGATCCGCGCCCGCTTCCAGGTAGGCGGTGTGGATGTCGGCGATGATCTGCGGCCGGGTCAGCAGCAGCAGGTCGTTGTTGCCCTTCAGGTCATGGCCTTCCGGTGTTGCGTGATCGCAGCCGGGGCCATGCAGATGGTCGTAGCCATCGGCGAAGCGCTCGCCACGGTAATCGTCTTCCTGCAGGCCATGGCGCTGGATCATCGTACCCATCGCGCCGTCGATGATCAGGATCCGCTCGCGCAGGGCGTCGAGCAGGGCGTTGGCACGATCAGGATGCAACCAGGGCAGGGCAGGCATGGCGGTCTCGGCTCAGGGCTTGTGGGCGATCAGTGAAATCACTTCAAAGTGCGGCGGACGCTTTTCGCGGGTAACCGTCTCCAGGCTGGACACCTGCAGGCCGGCCTTGTCGACGAACCTGCGCAGTTCCTTGTCACTGAAACCGAGGTTGACGTGGCCGTAAGCCTCCACTGCTGCCTTGTGCTCGTGGCGGGCGAGGCTGCACAGCAGCAGGCGGCCACCGGGGCGCAGCACGCGCGCGCCTTCGGTCACCGCCTGCGCCGGCTTGCTGGCGTAGGTCAGCGCGTGCATCAGCACTACCAGATCGAAACTGTTGTCCTTGAAGGGCAGCGCATGCATGTCGCCCTCGCGCACTTCCACGTTGGGCAGACGGCGTAGGCGCTCGCTGGCGGCGGCGACCACGCGCGCGCTGGTGTCGATGCAGATGTAGCGCTTGGCATGCGGGGCCACCAGTTCGGCCAGCACGCCGTCACCAGAGGCGATGTCCAGCACGTCGCCGGTCTCCAGCAGCGGCAGCGCGGTGCGGGCGAGGGCTTCCCAGGTGCGCCCCGGGGAGTAGTGGCGTTCCATGTCGCCGGCCACGCTGTCGGCCCAGTTCTGGTCGGAGGCGCGATGGGCCAGCACGGCAGCGACGCGTTCAGCGTCCTGGCGCAGCAGCGGGTCATCGCTTCCGTTGCTCAAGGCATGCCACAATGCACGCTGCGCCGGGTCCAGCTGGGCCTCGTCGAAGCGGTAATAGGCCGATACGCCCGCACGGCGGTCGCGGACCAGGCCGGCTTCCTTCAGGCGCGCCAGGTGGGTGGACACGCGTGGCTGTGCCAGCCGGGTGATCGCCGACAGTTCGGCCACGGTCAGTTCCTCCTGCTCCAGCAGCGCCAGCAGGCGCACGCGGGTCGCATCGGCGAACACCTTCAGGCGGGTCGACCAGTCTTCAAGATCCATAAATATCTACCTATCGCGATATAGAGATATATTCGCTGAAAGGGCCCGTCGCGGTCAAGTCGCCAGCGTACGGAAACAGCCGGGCCCCGGTACAATCGGGGCACCTGGGCGCGCCGTATGTAGCCCATAACTTCATGTACCCGGGAGGGTGTTGTGGATTTCAGCTTTACCGAAGAGCAGTTGATGCTGCAGGACGTTGCGCGGCGCATCGCGCAGGAGAAGATCGCCCCGAGCGCGGAGCACCATGACCGTACCGGCGAGTTCCCGCTCGACAACATCCGCCTGCTGGGCGAGAACGGCCTGATGGGCATCGAAGTGCCGACCGAATACGGTGGCGCGGGCATGGACCCGGTTGCGTACGTGCTGGCGATGGTGGAGGTCGCCGCCGCCGACGCAGCCCATTCGACCATCATGTCGGTCAACAACTCGCTGTTCTGCAACGGCATCCTCACCCACGGTACCGAGCAGCAGAAGCAGACCTACGTGCGTGCCATCGCCGAGGGCGAGGCCATTGGCGCGTTCGCGCTGACCGAGCCGCAGTCCGGCTCCGATGCCACCGCCATGCGCTGCCGCGCGGTGAAGCAGGCCGACGGCACCTTCGTCATCAACGGCAAGAAGAGCTGGATCACCTCCGGCCCGGTGGCCAGGTACATCGTGCTGTTCGCGATGAGCGAGCCGGACAAGGGCGCGCGCGGCATCACCGCCTTCCTCATCGATACCGACAAGGCGGGCTTCGGTCGCGGCAAGACCGAGCCGAAGCTGGGCATCCGCGCTTCGGCCACCTGCGAGATCGAGTTCAGCGATTACGTGGCGCAGGCCGAAGACGTGCTGGGCCAGGAAGGCGAGGGCTTCAAGATCGCCATGAGCGTGCTCGATGCTGGCCGCATCGGCATCGCCTCGCAGGCCATCGGCATCGCCCGCGCCGCCTATGAGGCGACCCTGGAATACGTGAAGGAGCGCAAGGCCTTCGGCGCGGCCATCGGCACCTTCCAGATGACCCAGGCCAAGATCGCCGACATGAAGTGCAAGCTGGACGCAGCGCTGCTGCTGACCCTGCGTGCCGCGTGGGTGAAGGGTCAGGGCAAGCGTTTCAGCACCGAAGCAGCGGTGGCCAAACTGACCGCTTCGGAAGCAGCGATGTGGATCACGCACCAGGCGGTGCAGATCCACGGCGGCATGGGGTACTCGAAGGAGATGCCGCTGGAGCGTTACTTCCGTGATGCCAAGATCACCGAGATCTACGAGGGCACCTCGGAGATCCAGCGCCTGGTGATCGCGCGCAACGAGACCGGGTTGCGCTGATGGACGCGACGGGGCGGCGATTGCCGCCCCGTTTCCTTTGTGCGATCAACGTGGCAATCGGCAAACGATATCCGTTCCGTTCCATTCACAGACGATCTGCAGCGACTCAGGTGGAGCACCGGGGAACATGTTCACCCCATAGAGGCGACCGGAGTCGATCCATCGATCCAGATCGTCCCGGCTGTTGAAGTTGTAGGTGCCGGCGAAGTGTTGGGCCAGGCCGGGGCTGGTTGCCGCGCCGTCGGGAATCATGTTGCCATTGGCGTCCTTGCTCTGGCCTTGCACGTATCTGGCGGTGTCCACTGACGAAGAGACGATGGCCAGCGTAGTCTTCGAGCCATCGCGCCAGGTGATCCTGTAGATTGCACCGTCGATTCCGAGGGCCTTGCTGACGAAGCTCAGGCCGATCGAGGACAGGAATGTCGCCATGCTGTTCCAAGCCCTCGACGATGTCGTGGCGCCTGTGAATGCCTTGCCCATGGCGCTCTCCAGCCTGAATCGCTCGGTTGCCATCTGCACGACATCGTAGGCGTTGAGGTTCTTGTGCTCTTCCGGGAAGCCTATGCCGTTGGCGTATTGCGGGTCATCAGGATGAACCTCGTACTGGACTCCTCTTCCGGCCCACTGCCGCGGCGCGAACTGTACGGTTGGCACGTTGTTGTCGAGCATCCCCATGATCCGATTGAAGGATGCGTTGATTGGCTCGGGAATCTGCGCCCTGGTGGCGCGATACCGACGCAGCTCGCGATCGTATTCCACATCGAAGCCATGGAGCCGGCGCTGCTGGAAGTCGACGACGATGGTGGGCCCCGTGCCCGAGTAAAGCGCCAGTGCGCGTGGATCGCGACAGTTGTCGCAGACGAGGACGCCTGCCGCATGTGCGTCCTGGACGCTGCTGGCCGCGAAGAGCGCGCCAAGCAGAAGGGCGGGGCGGCTGAAGCGTCGTAGTGGTGCTCTTTCCATGAACTGTCTCCTGGGCGGCATCGGATCGATTGCCGTGGAGGCATCTGGATAGCAACGATCCGGGCGTGCCGCACTTCTGCGCGCCCAGGAATCCAAAGCGGGGGCCTTATGCGAAACCGGTAGACGCCTTGAGCGCCTCGTTGTCGGCGCAGCAGTGGAAGGGACTTTTCAGTACAGGCCGTATGCGACCGGTCTCCGGGCAGGCGACATGCCAACGATCCATTGGCATTCCCGCTCCTTGGTCGCAGAATGCTCCACCGTTCATGGACGCCACCACATGCTCATCTATCGAGGCGCAGGGCTGCTGACCCTGCTCACACCGATCGCTGCCGTGCTGCTCATCCTCATCCTGTTCCCGGATCCAGCGGTGGGTCGCGGCAATACTTCACTCAGCCAGGTCCTGCTGGCGTTCGGCCTTGGCTCGGCAATCAACACGGTGCTGGGTTTCGTGCTCAATCGAAAGCCGCGTGCACCTGGGCAGCATGCTCCGCATCACTTCTTCTTCCTGCCGATGCAATGGCCTGCGCTGGCGATTGTGGCGGCATGCGTGGTGATTGCAGTGTTGCGCTGAGACGCTGCCCGGACAGCGCCCACCAAGGTTGGCGACTACCGGGTATGCGTCGCTCCGGTAGATGCCGACCTGGGGCGGCATGGGTCCAGAAGCGGCAACAAAAAAGGCCCCGGATCGCACCGGGGCCTTTCTCGTTTCAGTTCACCGCTGGATCAACGATCCGGACGGTGTGCTGCATCCGCGTCGCGCTGGCGTTCCATGAACTCCTTGGACGGTTCATCCAGCTTGTCGCCCAGCATGCGGCGCACGACCACGAAGAACACCGGGATCATCAACAGGCCGAGCAGGGTGGCGAACAGCATGCCGCCGATCACGCCGGTACCGATGGCGTGGCGGGAATTGGCGCCCGCGCCGGTGGAGATCGCCATCGGGATCACGCCCATGATGAACGCGAACGAGGTCATCAGGATCGGGCGGAAACGCAGGCGGGCCGCTTCGATGGTGGCATCGCGCAGGTTCTTGCCGGCGGCGCGCTGCTCCACCGCGAACTCCACGATCAGGATCGCGTTCTTCGCCGCCAGGCCGATCACGGTGATCAGGCCGATCTTGAAGAACAGATCGTTGGGCAGGCCGCGCAGCATCGACAGGCCGAGGGCACCGAGCACACCCAGCGGCACCACCAGCAGCACCGCCACCGGGATCGACCAGCTCTCATACAGCGCGGCCAGGCACAGGAACACCACTACGATCGACAGCACCAGCAGCAGCGTCGCCGCGTTGCCAGCCAGGATTTCCTGGTAGGACATGCCCGACCAGTCGTAGCCGAAGCCGGCCGGCAGGTCGTCGTTGACGATGCTCTCCATGGTCTGCATCGCCTCGCCCGAGCTGGTACCCGGGGCCTGCGAGCCGACGATGTTGATCGCCGAGTAGCCGTTGTAGCGGCTCAGCGACGGCGGTGCCGACACCCACTCGGACTTGACCACCGTGTTCAGCGGGATCATCGAATTGGTGCCATCGGCGTTCTTGGTCAGGCTGGACGGGCTGTAGAAGCTCTTCAGCGACTCCTGGCCGGTGCGGTACGGACCATCGGCCTGCATGGTCACGCGCTTGATGCGGCCTTCGTAGAAGAAGTCGTTGACGTACACCGGGGCCAGCATCAGCTGGATGGTGCTGTACACGTCCGACACCGACATGCCCATCGACTGCGCCTGCACGCGGTCTACATGCAGCTGCAGCTGCGGCGCGTTTTCCAGGCCGTTCGGGCGCACGCCGACCAGGTGGTCCGGCTTCTGCGCGGCCTGGCCGAGCAGGATGTTGCGGGCCTGCGTCAGCTGCTCGTAACCGGCACCGCTGCGGTCCTGCAGCCACATGTCGAAGCCGCCGAACTGGCCAAGGCCCTGCACGGTGGGTAGGTTGACCACGAAGATCTGCGCTTCCTTGATGCCGTAGAACGCGCCGTTCATGTTCTGGATGAACTCGGGCGCGGTGAACTTGCGTTCCTCCCACGGCTTCAGGCGGATGAAGCCCATGCCGACGTTCTCGCCGGAACCGACGAAGCTGAAGCCGGCCACCTGCAGCATGCCTTCATAGCCATCCTGCTTTTCCAGGATGCCACGCATCTGCGCGAACACTTCGTTGGTCTGGCCCTTGGTCGAGCCCGGCGGCAGCTGCACGATCGCCAGCGCATAGCCCTGGTCTTCTTCCGGCAGGAAGCTGCCCGGCATGCGGGTGAACAGGAAGCCGCACAGTGCGGTGAGCACCACGAACAGGATCATCCAGCGCGGCGCATGGCGCACCGCCGAGGTGATGTGGCCGACATAGGTGTGGCTGATCTTGTCGTAGTACTTGTTGAAGGTGCGGTAGACGATGTTCGGATTGTCGTTGTGCGTCGGCTTCAGGAAGGTCGCGCACAGCGCCGGGGTGAAGCCCAGCGCCAGGAACGCCGAGAACGCCATCGAAATGGCGATGGTCAGGGCGAACTGCTTGTAGATCTCACCGGCGGCGCCGCCCTGCAGGGCGGACGGGATGAACACCGCAGCCAGCACGACGGTGATCGCCACCACCGCGCCGGTGATCTGGGTCATCGCCTTCTGCGTGGCCGGCTTCGGCGCCAGGCCTTCCTCGGTCATGATGCGTTCGACGTTCTCGATCACCACGATCGCGTCATCGACCACGATGCCGATTGCCAGCACCATCGCGAACAGGGTCAGCTGGTTGATCGTGAAGCCGATCATCCACATGCCCAGGAAGGTACCGAGCAGCGCCACCGGGATGACCAGGGTCGGGATCAGCGTGGCGCGGAAGTTCTGCAGGAAGATCAGCATCACCAGGAACACCAGGAACACTGCTTCAAACAGCGTCTTGACCACTTCCTGGATCGAGATCTTGACGAAGGTGGTGCTGTCGTACGGCGAGAACCAGGTCACCCCGGACGGGAAGCTGGGCTGCAGCTCGTCCATCTTGGCGCGCACCGCCTCGGCCACGTTCAGGGCGTTGGCGCCCGGCAGCAGCTGGATGGCGAAGGCACCGGTCGGCTTGCCGTTGTACTGGGTGTCGAAACCGTAGTTGTTGGCACCGAAGGCAACGCGGGCGATGTCCTTCAACAGCACCCGCGAGCCGTCAGCGTTGGCGCGCAGGATGATGTTCTCGAACTCCTGCGGCGAACTGAAGCGGCCTTCGGCCGAGACCGTGGCGGTGAAGTGCTGGCCTTCCGGCGACGGATCCGAGCCAAGCGCACCGGCGGCGAACTGCACGTTCTGCGCGCGCACCGCAGCCAGCACCTGGCTGGCCGACAGGCCATAACCCTGCATCTTTTCCGGGTTCAGCCAGATGTTCATCGCGTACTCGGAACCGAACTGCTGGGTGCTGCCGACGCCGGGGATACGCGAGACCTGGTCGAGCACGCGCGAACCAACGATGTCGTTCAGCGCATCACGGTTGATGGTCGGGGTATCGGACTGCAGCGCCACCACCATCAGGAAGCCGGCGTTGGCCTTGGCCACCACCACGCCCTGCTGGGTCACTTCCGAAGGCAGTCGTGGCGTGGCCAGCGAGACCTTGTTCTGCACCTGCACCTGGGCGATGTCCGGATCGGTACCCGTCTCGAAGGTCAGGGTGATCTGCGCACGGCCGTTGGACGACGAGGAAGAGCTGAAGTACAGCAGGTGATCGATACCGGTCAGCTGCTGCTCGATCACCTGGGTGACCGATTTTTCCGTGGTGTCGGCACTGGCGCCCGGGTAGGTGGCCGAGACGGTGACCTGCGGTGGGGCGATGTTGGGATAGGACTCCACGCCCAGGTTGAGGATCGCGATCACGCCGCTGAGCGAGATCAGGATCGCCACCACCCAGGCGAAGACTGGATGTTCGATGAAAAATTTAGGCATGACGGAAGGTTCCCGTTACTGCTTGTTCGAATCGGTGGCGGCCGGCTTGGCCGCATCGGCCTGCTCGGGCTTGGCCGCGTCGGCCGGTGCCTTGCCAGCAGCCGGTGCGGTGCCCGCCGGAGCGGCGCCGCCTGCGGCCGGCTTGCCGTTGGCGTCCTGCCCCGGGGTCCACGGCTTGGCCACCGCCGGTGCACCTTCCTTGACCTTCTGCACGCCGGCCACGATCACCTTGTCGCCGGCGGCCAGGCCGTCGCTGACCAGCCAGTTGCCGTTCTGCGCGCCATCGGTCTTCACGTTCTTGCGCGCGACCTTGCCGTCGGCGCCGACCACCATCACGTAGCCGCCCGTGGTGTCGCGCAGCAGGGCCTGCTGCGGTACCAGGAAGGCATTGTTGCGTTCGCCCAGGTTGGCCTGGAAGCTGACGAAGGCGCCCGGCAGCAGGATCTGCTGCGGGTTCGGCAGCAACGCACGCAACGACACCGCACCGGTGGCCGGGTCGACCGTGGTCGAGGAGAAGTCCAGGGTGCCCGGCTCGCTGTAGGTGCTGCCATCGGCCAGCTTGACGTTCACCGTGGCCTTGCCGTCGCCCGACAGCGCCAGCGCGCCCTTGGCCTGTTGCGCGCGCAGCTGGGTCAGCTCGTCCACGCTCAGCGAGAAGTTCACGTACAGCGGGTCGAGCTGGTCGACGGTGGTCAGCAGGGTCACATCGCCCTGGCCGACCAGCGCGCCTTCGGTGACCTGCTGCTTGTTGGCCACGCCGCTGATCGGTGCGGTTACTTCGGTGTAGCCCAGGCTGATGCGCGAGGAAGTCACCGCTGCTTCGGCCTGCTTGACCGCCGCCAGCGCGGTACGCTCGGCCGATTCAGCGTTGTCCAGGTCGGACTTGGAGACGAACTGCTGCGGCGCCAGCGAACGTGCACGGTCGGCGGCCACCTTGGCGTTGGCGTAGGTCGCGCGGGCCGAGGCCAGCTGTGCTTCGGAGGCGTTGAGCGAGGCACGCAGCGGCGCCGGGTCGATCAGGAACAGGGTCTGGCCCTGCTTGACCTGCGAGCCTTCCTGGTAGACGCGCTTGAGCAGCACGCCCGGCACGCGCGCACGCACGTCGGCGCTGCGGAACGGCGACAGGCGACCGACCAGCTCGCGCTGCAGCGGCAGGGTCTGCGGCTTGGCGTCGATCACGCCCACCTCCGGCGGCGGGGGCGTCTGCTGTTCCGGCTTCTTGCAGGCAGCCAGCGCGACAGCAACGGCGCACGTCAAGGCAAGGGTGCGGAGTGGGGCGGTCATCAGGAGGAACTCCGGGGTTGGTTTGAAGACGGGGCCGGCGACGGCTGAGGCGCGAAGGCGCGCAGGAAGCTGTCGACGGAGAACTCTGCCCAGCGCCGACGCAGCCGCGCGTCATCACGATGGGGGGTATGGAAACGCTGTTTGTCGAAATCCTGACCGGCAATCATGCTCAGCAGCAGTTCGGCCATGAAGTGCGGGTCGTCATGCCGGAGCTGGCCACGCATGCAAACGGTTTCAATCCATTCAGCAAGATGAAGCGTCAGTGCGCCGGCTCCGTGCCGGTACAGCGTACGCGCCTCTTCGGGAAACTGGGCCGCGTCGGCGGCGATCAGCCGGCAAGCCTGGCCCACGTGCGGTTGGTTGAAGTGCTCCAGGAAGTCGGTGGCGAACTGGAGCAGGCTGGCACGCAGGTCGTCAGTGCGGAGTGCACGAACCATGGCGCCGGTAGCGTGGCCGACGTGGCGCTGCATCACCCGGCGCAGCAGTTCCTGCTTGCTGCCGTAGCGCGAGTACAGGGTCTGCTTGGAGCAGCCGGCGTGCTGGGCCACCGCCTCCATGCTCATCTGCATGCCCTGCTGGGCCAGCAGTTCGCGTACGGCGTCGAACACACGCTCATCGCGTGCATCGAGGGCAACGGGGAGGTAGGCCGGGTTCACGCGGTGGACTATACCGTCCAGTTCAGGATTGTGGAATCGCATCGGCGTCGCCGCGTGTGTCTTCCCGTAACACGTTTTGCCGATCCTGTCGGCAGTGCTGAAACAGGCGCCAGCACCATACCGGTGCGAACTGAATAGGCGTTTGAACCGCAGCAAACCCGAATCTGCTTATTCCGTCCTGCAGCAAGGCCTTTTCGCGCGGTAGGGCTACAATTTCATTTTCCCAACTGAGCAAGCGCATCGCTCTGCCATGAAACCGCAAAAAACCGCAGCCAAGACCGTGAAGAACAAGACGAAACCAGCAGAGTCGGAGGTCGCAGTGACCGCTGGTTTCTCCCTGGAGCCGGTGTACACGGCCTTGCGCAAGCGCTACCCCGCGGCCGCACAGGCCGAAGCAGTGGCCTTTGCCACTGACTTCTACAAGCGCATGGAATCGGACGAGTTCCCGCACCACAGCGCTGAAGAGTGGGCCGCTCTCGCGGCTGAGACGCTGGAATTCGCGCGTGCCCGCAAGGCCGGCAAGGCCAACGTCCGCGTGTTCAATCCGACCGCGAAGGCCAACGGTTGGGAATCGCCGCACACCGTGCTGCAGATCGTCAACGATGACATGCCGTTCCTCGTCGATACGGTCACCATGTCGCTGGCCGAGCAGGGCGTGGGCGTCCACGTGCTGGGCCACCCGGTGCTGCGCTTCACCCGCGACAAGGCCGGCAAGCTGGTCAAGGTCGGCGAGGGTGATGCCGAGTCGGTGATGCTGCTGGAGATCGACCGCCAGCCGGCCGAAGCCATGGCCGCCATCGAACAGGCCATCAACAAGGCGCTGGACGAAGTACGCGCGATCGTGCGCGACTGGCAGCCGATGAAGGACAAGGCACTGGCACTGGCCGACGACCTGGGCAAGCGCCAGCTGCCGGTCGACGATGCATCGCGCAAGGAAGCACAGGAGTTCCTGCGCTGGGCCGCCGACAACCACTTCACCTTCTTCGGCTACCGCGAGTACCGCGTCGAGAAGCAGGGCAAGGAAGACGTACTGGCGCCGCTGAACGACACCGGCCTGGGCCTGATGCGCGGCAAGGACAAGTCCGCGGCCCGCCCGGTCAAGACCCTGGCCGCGCAGGGCCTGAACGCCACGTCCGGCCTGAAGGACGCGCTGATCCTGACCAAGACCAATGCCCGTTCGCGCGTGCACCGCGCCGGCTACATGGACTACATCGGCGTGCTGGAATTCGACGCCAAGGGCAAGATCATCGGCGAGCAGCGCTTCCTCGGCCTGTTCACCTCCAGCGCCTACAACCGCCGCCCATGGGAGATCCCGCTGGTGCGCCAGCGCCACGAGCACGTGATGAAGCAGTCCGGCCTGGCCCCGGCCAGCCACAGTGGCAAGGCCCTGCGCCACATCTTGGAAACCCTGCCGCGCGAAGAACTGTTCCAGTCCAGCGAGGACGAACTGTTCCGCACCGCGATGGGCGTGCTGGGCCTGCAGGAACGCGTGCGCAGCCGCCTGTTCCTGCGCCGCGACAAGTACAGCCGTTTCATTTCCGCGCTGGTCTACCTGCCGCGCGAGCGCTTCAACACCGACGTGCGCCTGCGCATCGAGGCGATGCTGAAGGACGCGCTGCACGGTGAGTACGTCGACAGCTCGGTGGTGCTGGGCGAATCGCCGCTGGCCCAGGTGCACCTGATCGTGCGCCCGAAGCCGGGTGAAATGCTCGACGTTGATACCGCCGAACTGGAGCAGAAGCTGGCCCAGGTGCTGCGCAACTGGCAGGACGACCTGCGCGAAGCGCTGGTGGCCCGCCACGGCGAGACCGAAGGCCTGCGCATCGCCGCGCGTATCGGCAAGGCGCTGCCGGCCGGCTACATCGAAGACAACAGCACCGCGGTTGCAGCCAACGATGTCAGCCAGCTTGATGCCCTGACCGGCCCGGACGACCTGCGCCTGAGCCTGCAGGCCGTGCCGCGCGAAAGCGGTGATGGCCTGCGCCTGAAGCTGTATCGCCAGCTGGACGACATCCCGCTGTCGGACGCGCTGCCGATGATGGAAAACATGGGCCTGCGCGTGATCGCCGAGCGTCCGTACCGCCTGTCGGTCGACAACGCCCCGGTGTACGTGCAGGACTTCGAGGTCGAATCGACCGCCGGCGCGATCGATGCCGCCAGCGTCGATGAAGCCTTCGGCGAGACCTTTGCCCGCGTCTGGCACGGCGATGCCGAGAACGACGGCTTCAACCGCCTGGTGCTGGCTGCCGGCCTGCACTGGCGCCAGGTCGCCATGCTGCGTGGCTACTGCAAGTACCTGCTGCAAACCGGCGTGCCGTTCTCGCAGGCCTACGTGGAAGGCACCTTCGCGCGCTACCCGCTGCTGGCCCGACTGCTGGTCGAGCTGTTCGAAGCGCGCTTCGATCCGGCTACCGGCCACGAGAGCAAGGATGACATCGCCGCCGGCCAGGCCCAGCTGAAGGCCCACTTCGATGTGCTGGCTGCTGGCGACGACGCCACCCTGAAGGTGCTCAAGACCGTGGTCGACGCCCGCAAGGGTGACCGCGACGCGCAGATGCAGGCCGCGCGCGATGCGCTGCTGAAGCTGATGGACCGTGTGTCCAGCCTGGACGAGGACCGCATCCTGCGCTCGTTCATGGGCGTGATCGACGCGACCCTGCGCACCAGCTACTACCAGACCGATGCCAACGGCCAGCACGGCCATGTCATCAGCTTCAAGTTTGATTCGGCGCTGGTGCCGGACCTGCCGAAGCCGCGCCCGTACCGCGAGATCTTCGTCTACGGCCCGCGCGTGGAAGGTACCCACCTGCGCTTCGGCGCGGTCGCCCGTGGTGGCCTGCGCTGGTCGGACCGTCGCGAAGACTTCCGTACCGAAGTGCTGGGCCTGGTCAAGGCACAGATGGTCAAGAACACCGTGATCGTGCCGGTCGGCGCGAAGGGCGGCTTCTTCGCCAAGACCCCGCCGGTGAACGGCGACCGCGACGCGATCTTCGCCAACGGCGTGGCCTGCTACAAGCTGTTCATCCAGGGCCTGCTGGACATCACCGACAACATCGTCAACAACAAGATCGTGCCGCCGGTGGATGTCGTGCGCCACGACATGGACGATCCGTACCTGGTGGTGGCCGCCGACAAGGGCACCGCGACCTTCTCCGACATCGCCAACGGCCTGGCCATCGCGCACGGCTTCTGGATGGGCGATGCGTTCGCCTCCGGTGGTTCGGTTGGCTATGACCACAAGGGCATGGGCATCACCGCACGCGGTGCGTGGGAATCGGTCAAGCGCCACTTCCGCGCGCTGGGCCGTGACAGCCAGACCCAGGACTTCACTGCGGTCGGCGTCGGCGACATGTCCGGCGACGTGTTCGGCAACGGCATGCTGCTGTCGCGCCACATCCGCCTGGTCGCTGCCTTCGACCACCGCCACATCTTCCTGGACCCGAACCCGGATGCGGCCACCACGTTCGTCGAACGTGAGCGCCTGTTCACCGTGCCACGTTCGAGCTGGGCGGACTACGACGCCAAGCTGATCAGCAAGGGCGGCGGCGTGTACCCGCGCAGCCTGAAGTCGATCGAGATCACCCCGCAGGTGCGTGAAGCGCTGGGCCTGGATGACAACGTCAAGGCGCTGTCGCCGAACGATCTGATGAGCGCGATCCTGAAGGCACCGGTCGACCTGCTGTGGAACGGCGGCATCGGTACCTACGTGAAGGCTGCCAGCGAGCAGCACAGCGATGTCGGCGACCGCGCCAACAACGCCCTGCGCGTGAACGGTGGCGAGCTGCGCTGCAAGGTGGTGGGCGAGGGCGGCAACCTGGGCATGACCCAGCTGGGCCGCATCGAAGCCGCCCAGGCCGGCGTGCTGCTCAACACCGACTTCATCGACAACTCGGCCGGTGTGGACACCTCCGACCACGAAGTCAACATCAAGATCCTGCTCAACGATGTAGTGCGGGCCAAGAAGCTGACCGTCGAGCAGCGCAACAAGCTGCTGGCCTCGATGACCGATGAAGTCGCCGAGCTGGTGCTCAACGACAACTACCGCCAGAACCAGGCGCTGAGCCTGATGGAGCGGATGGCGGTCAAGCGCCTGGGTTCCAAGCAGCACTTCATCCGTACCCTGGAACAGCAGGGCCTGCTGGATCGCCAGATCGAGTTCCTGCCGTCCGACGCCGAGCTGTCCCAGCGCAAGGCACGCGGCCAGGGCCTGACCCGCCCGGAACTGTCGGTGCTGCTGTCCTACTCGAAGCTGGTGGCGTTCGCCCAGCTGCTGGAATCGGACATCCCGGAAGATCCGTACCTGTCCAAGGAACTGCAGCGTTACTTCCCGACCCCGCTGCAGAAGAAGTACGCCGACGCGATGGAGCGTCACCGCCTGAAGCGCGAAATCATCGCCACGGCCGTGACCAACCAGACCATCAACCGCATGGGCGCCACCTTCCTGATGCGCATGCAGGAAGACACCGGCCGTTCCATCGCCGAGGTCGCCAAGGCCTACACCATCAGCCGCGAAACGCTGGATGCGCGCGCGCTGTGGGCGCAGATCGATGCACTCGACGGCAAGGTGCCGGAGTCGGTGCAGATCGACGCACTAGAAGTGATCTGGAAGCTGCAGCGTTCGTTCGTGCGTTGGCTGCTGTCGCGCCCGGGCGCGATGCCGGGCATCACTGAAGCGGTCAACCGCTACCAGGGTCCGTTCAACGACATCCGCGTTGCCTCGGGTGTGCTGCCGGATTCGCAGCGTCCGACCTACGAAGCCCTGGTGGCCGAGTGGAAGGAAAAGGGCCTGCCGTCCGCGCTGGCGCAGCAGCTGGCCGAACTGCACTTCCTGGAGCCGGCGTTCGACATCATCGAACTGGCCCGCACCCGCAAGCTGAAGCCGGTGGACGTGTCCAAGGTCCACTTCCGCCTGGGCGATGCCCTGCAGCTGCCGTGGCTGTTCGAGCAGGTCGATGCGCTGGAGGTCAACGGTCGTTGGCACGCCGTGGCACGTGGCGTGCTGCGTGACGAGCTGGCCGCCAACCACCGCAACCTGGCCGGCCAGGTGCTGGGCACCAAGGGCAGCAGCGCGGAGGCCAAGGTCGCAGCCTGGATGGGCCGCGACGACAACAGCCTGCGCTTCACCCTGGCGATGCTGGCCGAACTGGCCGAGCAGAAGACCCTGGACTACCCGACCGTTTCGGTCGCGGTGCAGCGCCTGGGCCAGCTGGCGGCACACGGCGCGTAAGTGAAGTAGTGCCAGGCCATGCCTGGCATGCGTGAACCGGAACGGCCCCGCGAAAGCGGGGCCGTTCTGTTTTTGCTTTCTCTTCTACGATCACTGACCCGACGCCGGCCGTGAACCTGCCAGGTGGATGACCGGCATATCCGCCGGGACCGTGAGCGCCATGGACGGCGCGATCGAGCCCCCAGGGATGGGTTTACGGCGTGTCCCGGCGGATATGCCGGTCATCCGCCCCACGGGGTCCAGCCCCCGGCGCTCGGTTATGCTCTCCATCAAACCCACCCGGATCCACCGATGAGCGACACCCCCCGCATCGCTTTCCTGGCCAGCACCGCCGAGCCCGCGCAGATGGCCCGCGCGGCGATGATCTCGCGTTATGGCGATCACGCGCCGGAGCAGGCCGACGTGCTGTGCCCGCTGGGGGGCGACGGCTTCATGCTGCAGACCCTGCATCGGCATGGGCACCTGGGCAAGCCGGTGTTCGGCATGAAGCTGGGCACGGTCGGCTTCCTGATGAACCAGTACCGTGGAGACGACGATGTGCAGGCCCGCATCGCACGCGCAGAACCGGCCAACCTGCGCCCGCTGGAAATGGTGGCGCTGACCGAGTCCGGCACCAGTACCGGTTCGCTGGCCTACAACGATGTTTCGCTGCTGCGCCAGACCCGGCAGGCCGCGCATATCGGTATCGATCTGAACGGCCAGGAGCGCGTGGCCGAACTGATCGGCGACGGCGTGCTGGTGGCCACCCCGGCCGGCAGCACCGCCTACAACTATTCCGCGCATGGTCCGGTGCTGCCGCTGGGCTCGCACACCATCGCGCTGACGCCGTTGGCCCCGTACCGGCCGCGGCGCTGGCGCGGCGCGATCCTGAAGGCCGATACCGAAGTGCGCTTCCGCGTGCTCGATCCGTACAAGCGCCCGGTCAGCGTGACTGCCGATTCGCACGAGACCCGCGACGTGGTCGAGGTGACCATCCGTGAGTCGAAGGACCGCCGCGTGACCCTGCTGTTCGACCCGGAGCACAACCTGGAAGACCGGATCCTGAGCGAACAGTTCGTTTTTTGAGGACAATGGGCAGCCGGCCGTGCCGACCGCTTGAAGGACCCCCACCGATGGGCGACAACTCCCCCCGTTTGCTGACCGTCGCGGTGACCTCGCGCGCGCTGTTCGACCTCGAGGAAAGCCACGCGCTGTTCGAGAGCGACGGCGTGGCGGCCTATGCCGAATTCCAGCGCCAGCACGAGGACGATATCCTCGGCCCCGGCGTGGCCTTCCCGGTGGTGCGCAAGCTGCTGGCTTTGAACCAGGGGGCCAGCCCGGAGAATCCTCGCGTCGAGGTGATCCTGCTGTCGCGCAACTCGGCCGATACCGGCCTGCGCATCTTCAATTCGATCCAGCACTACGGCCTGGGCATCATCCGCGCGACGTTCACCGCCGGCGAGCCGACCTGGCCGTACGTGAAGCCGTTCGGCACCGACCTGTTCCTGTCGGCCAACCCGGAATCGGTGCGCAGCGCGCTGCGCCATGGCATCGCCGCGGCAACCATCCTGCCCAAGCCGCCCGGCGAGACCGCCGCCGCGGCGGCCGACCAGATCGATACCGGTCGCCCGGCCGGCCAGTTGCGCATCGCCTTCGACGGTGACGCAGTGATCTTCGGTGACGAGAGCGAGCGCATCTCACGCGAGCAGGGCGTGGAGGCGTTTGGCCGGCACGAGCGTGAACGGGCCCGCGAACCCCTCAGCGGCGGCCCGTTCCGCGGTTTCCTGTCGGCCCTGCATACGCTGCAGGAAGTGTTCCCGGCCGGCGAGAGCGCGCCGATCCGCACTGCGCTGGTGACCGCACGCTCGGCACCGGCGCATGAGCGCGTAATCCGCACCCTGCGCGAGTGGGGAGTGCGCCTCGACGAAGCGCTGTTCCTCGGCGGCCGCCACAAGGGGCCCTTCCTGCAGGCGTTCGGTGCCGACATCTTCTTCGATGATTCGCAGCACAACATCGACAGTGCGCGCGAACACGTGGCCGCCGGCCACGTACCGCACGGTGTCGCCAACGAGGGGTGAGACCATGCCGGGTGGGTGCCAACCGTTGGTTGGCACAGCCATGCATCGGCGCCCACCAAGCTGGGCATCTACCAGAGCGCTGTACCGCGGTAGTCGCCAACCTTGGTTGGCGCCATCCTGGGTCCATGCCCACCAAGGTGGGCACCTACCGAAAGCAGCACCGTCGAAGGGCATGACCCGTCACGGGGTGGCCGACATCTCCAACCGCAGATCCACCACCTTCCAGCGCAGGCCCTGCGGTTCCAGCACCACCTTCATCGGCGGCTGGTCGGGGCCGCGATCGACGTCGATCACGAAGCGGTCCAGCGCTTCGAAGTGATGCTCGGCGTTCTTCAATGGCCGTGCCGGCTCGGTCGCGCCGAAGGCATCACCGCCCTGCAGTTCATTGCGGCCGCGCTTCCACAGCACGTGGCCCTGCAGCATTGCGCCGATCCCGGTCGGGGTCACCATGGTTTCCACCGCTGCACCGCCGAGCTGGTCGCCGAGGCCGTAGAGCAGGGCGCCGAACGGGCTGGCCGCTACATCCGGGCCGGCCTGGCGTACCAGATAGTCGTTGAGCTGGGCGCGCAGGCTGCTGCGCACGCGAGGGAAATCGACATAGCGTTCCAGTCGCGCCGTGTCGCGTTCTTCGATGGCCTTGGACAGGCCATGCACGGCCATGTACGGGCCGCCGAACCACCACGCAGCCAAGGCCAGGACCAGCAGCACAGCCAGTGCAGTGAGCTTCTTCATGCTGTCCAGACTGCCGCAAGTGAGGCAGCCAGTGGTGAACGGCAGGTGATGCGGCTCAGAACTCCAGGTCCAGCGCCGCGCAGAGGTAGTCAACGAACGGGCCGAGCCCAGCCAGGTCCTTGCCCAGCGTGGACAGCAGGCGCGGGCCGGTCATGGTGGCATCGTCCAGCGAGCGCCACATCACCCAGTTGCGGTGCTTGAGGTCGTCGATGAACTCGAAGTCGGCCGGGAAGCCACGCGGGGGCCGCACCAGCTTTTCGCTCTCCTCGAAATCGAAGCGTTTGCGCAGGGTCGGTGCATACGCGGCGGCCTTCCAGCTGCCCGGATTGTCGAGGATGAAGTGGCGTACGCGGCGCTGGGTTTCCGGTTCCGGATGCCACAGGCCGGCGCCGACGAAG
Source organism: Stenotrophomonas sp. YJH_SMC_21 (assembly GCF_059369555.1). NCBI lineage: Bacteria > Pseudomonadati > Pseudomonadota > Gammaproteobacteria > Lysobacterales > Lysobacteraceae > Stenotrophomonas > Stenotrophomonas sp. YJH_SMC_21. Next base: position 123,728 of record NZ_JCAFSU010000002.1, on the reverse strand, counting down.
CTCTCGCCCGGCTGCAGGTGCACGTAGAACGAGGGCGCGGCCACTTCGCGGCGGCGCTCATGGAACAGGCGTGCACCCTGCCAGGTCTTGTAGGGCGACTTGTCGTTGGAAAAACGCGCGTCACGATGGATGCGGAACAGCGAGCCACCGACGCCACGGGTATCGGCGCGGAAGTGCTCGCTGACCTCGGCCAGCGCCGGCTGCAGGTCGCCCAGCAGGCGCAGGAACGGCTGCCGCACGTGGTCTTCGTACTGCTGGCGGTGATCGTTGAACCAGGCCTTGTCGTTGTGCCGCGCAAGGCTGCGCAGGAACTTGAAGCTGGCGTCCGAGAAATAAGTGCTCACAGCGTCTCCTGCAGGTGCTGGCCCCAGTCGCGCAGCGATTGCAGCAGGGCCTGGCGCCGGGTGTCATCGGGCGCTTCGGCGGCCAGTGCATCCAGCTGCTGCTGGTACTGGGGCAGGTTGAGTTCGCCCAGGCCGCCGTCTCCGAGCAGGCGCTGGCGGCGGTAATCCTGCCAGCGCTGGCGTTCAGGCGGTGCGAGGCTGTCGGGATGATTGCGCGCGCGGTAGCGGAACAGCAGTTCCGGCAGGCGCGGGTCGCGGAAGCGACCTTCCAGCGCGCCCAGCTGCTCGGGCGCGGTGGTGCGTGCGAGCGCAAGCAGCGGCTTGTCACCGTTGCCGAGGAAGCCGTCGTACAGCGAGGCATCGACGTCGGCCACGGTGGCGGCGCGGGGCTGGTTGTAGACCTGCCGGGCCTTCTCGGCCAGCTGCGGGGCGAACGCGCGCAGGCGCTTCACCTTGGCTTCGATCGCAGCCACATCCAGGCCGAGGCGCGCGTGATCATCGGCACGCAGGTGGTTCCAGGCGATCAGCGCCGGCACCTTGTTCAGATGCACTTCCTTCAGCGGTACCCGTGCCGCGCCTTCGGGCAGCTCGCTGGCGCGCATGTACAGGCGCTGTGCGATCACCTCGGCCGGCAGTTCCAGCAGGTCGTCGATCTCGCCTTCCAGGTCGAACACGATCACCCGGTTGTTGATGGTCGGGTGCACGGCCAACGGCAGCACCGGTGCCGCGCACAGGCGGCTGGCCGGGTAGCGCATGGAAATGTGCAGCACCGGCTTCATCGCGGCCACGTCCAGCAGGCCGCCGACGAAGCGCTTGTCGCGCAGCTTCAGGGCGTAGTCCCACAGGCGTGGTTGCGACTGCTTGAACAGCCGCGCCATGCCGATGGTGGCGCGCACGTCGGACAGTGCTTCGTGTGCATCGCCTTCGCGCACGTGGTTGGCTTCGGCCAGATGTTCGAGCTTGAACGAGGTGGCGCCATCCTCGCGCAGCGGCCACTGTATGCCGTCCGGGCGCATCGCGCGCATCAGCCGCAGCATGTCCAGCAGGTCCCAGCGCGAATTACCGTTGCGCCACTCGCGTTCGTACGGATCGTGGAAGTTGCGGAACAGCCCGTAGCGGACGAACTCATCGTCGAAGCGCAGCGTGTTGTAGCCCAGCGCGCAGGTGCCGGGGCGCGACAGCTGCTCGTTGATGCGGTCGAAGGCCTCGGCCTCGCTGATGCCCTCGGCCAGTGCCTGCTGAGGGGTGATGCCGGTAACCAGGGTGGCCATCGGCGAGGGCAGCAGGTCATCGGCCGGGCGCACGAAGAAGCTGACCGGGGTGTCGATTTCGTTGAGATCGGCGTCGGTGCGGATGGCGGCGAACTGCGAGATGCGCGTGCGCCGCGGGTCCTGGCCGAAGGTTTCCAGATCGTAGAACAGGAAGCTGTCAGCCATCAGTGCGCGCCCTCCAGGACCGGCAGCTGCGCATGGATCTGCGCTTCCAGCGCGGCCCAGTCGATGTTGTCCAGTGAATCATGGCCGGTGGTGGCGGCCACCAGCATGTCGCGTTGCAGTTCGGTGCGGCGTAGCGCCTCGGCGTACGGCGTGTGCAGGAAGGTGACCATGGTGTAGTGCGGCACGAAGCGGGTCGGCCAGCGCCGCTGCAGTTCCTGTTCCAGTTCGCGCTGCAGCAGGAATGCAGGGTCGGCGACGCGATCGCGCATTTCCAGGTAGTTCTCCAGCGCCATCTGCTGGATGGCACGTGCATTCGGCTTGCGCTCGGCTTCGAACGCGGCGAACGCACCTTCCAGATCATCGGCCTCCATCAGGTGGCGGGCCAGCGCAACGCAGTCCTCGAACGCGCAGTTCATGCCCTGGCCGTGGAACGGCACCATCGCATGCGCGGCGTCGCCGATCAGCACGGCACGGCCCTGCTGGTGCCAGCGATCGAGCGTCAGCGTGCCAAGCAGGCCCGGCGGGTGCTGTTCCCAATCTGCGCGCAGGTTCGGGATCAGCGGCAGGGTGTCGGCGAACTCGCGCGCGAACAGCGCCTCGGCCTGCGCGCCGGTATTGATCGTGGCGAAGCTGGGATCGCCCTGGTTGGGCAGGAACAAAGTGACGGTGAAGGTGCCTTCGTGATTGGGCAGGGCGATGCACATGTAATGGCCGCGCGGCCAGATATGCAGCGCGTTGCGCTCGATGCGGAAGCTGCCATCGTCGGCCGGCGGAATTTCCAGCTCCTTGTAGGAGTGATCGAGGAACGCGATGTCCTCGCCCAGCGGCGCCCGCCGGTTCATCGCCGCGCGCAGGGCCGAGCCTGCACCATCGGCACCGATCAGGGTGTCGAAGCGGATGTCATGCGGGCTGTCGTCGCGGTCGTCGATGAAGCGTGCGTAGCCGGCGTCGAAATCGACGGTATGCAGGCGGCGATGGAAGTGCACGGTGGCGCCGGCCTGTTCGGCCAGTTCCAGCAGCGTGGTGTTGAGGTCGCTGCGATGGATCGACCAGATCACTTCGCTGTCGTCGCGGCCATAGCGCTGCAGCTGCGGTTCGCCTTCGCGCGGATGCACCATGCGTCCGCGCATCATCACCGCGCGCGCCATGACCTCGTCTTCCACACCGGCCTGGCGCAGCGCATTGCGCCCACGCTCGGCCAGCGCCAGGTTGATCGAGCGGCCGCTCTCATAGTCGGCCACGCGTGGATCGCCACGGCGTTCGTACAGGGTGATGCGCCAGCCCTGGCGTGACAGCAGGATGGCCAGCAGCGACCCGGCGAGGCCGGCACCGATAATGCTCAACGAGCGGGAAGCATGTGCGATCAACGAACTGTCCAGCAGTAGGGGAGGGACCGGCTCAGAGGCCGGCCCAGGCTTCCACTTCCTCGACGAAGTGGTGCACGTCCAGGTAGCGGTTGTAGAGCGGGGTGGGCGAGATGCGGATCACGTCCGGCTCGCGCCAGTCGCCGAGCACGCCGATGCCGCGCAGGTGCTCGAACAGCGCACGGCCGCGCTCGCGCCCACCGATCACGCGCAATGACAGCTGGCAGCCACGGCGCTGTGGCTCGGCCGGGGTGATGATGTCGAGCACGCCGGAAAGGCGTGCACGTACAAGCGCTTCGAGCATGCCGGTCAACGCCAGTGACTTGTTGCGCAGTGCCTCCATGCCGGCGCGCTCGAACAGGTCCAGCGACGCGCGCAGCGGCGCCAGGCCGAGGATCGGCGGATTGCTGAGCTGCCAGCCTTCGGCACCGATGGCGGGGGTGAACTGCGGTGCCATCTGGAAGCGGGTGGCTTCCTCATGGCCCCACCAGCCGGCAAAGCGCGGCAGCGTGGTGTCGCGGTGATGGCGCTCGTGCACGAACGCGCCGGCCACCGCGCCGGGGCCGCTGTTGAGGTATTTGTAGTGGCACCACACGGCGAAATCGGGTGCGACGTCATGCAGGCGCAGCGGCAGGTTGCCGACCGAGTGCGCCAGGTCGAAGCCGATGCGCGCGCCCTGCAGGCGGGCAGCACGGGTGATTGCATCAAGGTCGAAGGCCTGGCCGGTGCGGTACTGCACGCCAGGCCACAGCACCAGGGCCAGGCGCGGGCCGTGTTCGGCGATGGCGCGCTCGATCGCGGTGAGCGAGATCGTTCCGTTGGCTTCGTCCGGTTGCACTTCCACCAGGCACTCGGCCGGGTCGAACCCGTGGAAACGGATCTGCGCTTCGACCGCGTGTCGGTCGGTCGGGAACGCACCGGCTTCCATCAGGATCACCGGGCGCTGCGCGGTCGGTCGGTAGAAGCTGACCATCATCAGGTGCAGGTTCACGCTCAGCGTGTTCATCGCCACCACTTCGCTGGGCAGTGCACCGACCACGCGGGCCAGCTGCGCGCTCACCAGGCGGTGGTAGGACAGCCACTGCGTCGGGCCGGTGAAGTGGCCTTCCACCGCCAGCTCGCCCCATTGCTTCATCACTTCCTGCACCGCGGCCTGGGCGCCACGCGGCTGCAGGCCCAGCGAGTTGCCGACGAAGTAGGTCTGCTCGCCACCGCCATGGCGCGGAATCAGGAATTCGTTACGCAGCGGGCGCAGCGGATCGGCGGCGTCCAGGGCAATGGCGTGGGTGCGGCTGAGCAGGTCGGACATGGTCGGGCAACAGGCTGCAACGGGACCGCCAGTGTAGCGCCTGGGGCATGGCCCGGTAGACGCGGCCACGCTTCGAGCGCCGCGTTTTCTGGTAGTGGCCAACCTTGGCTGGCGCGCGTGGATCCATGCGCCCACCAGGGTGGGCGCCTACCGGTGTGGGCGTCAGCCCGCCGCCGGCACCGGCAGCGGATCCACGTGCCCGCACTGGCTGCAGGTACGCAGCTCCAGGCTGGCGTGATAGCGCGCAAACACCTTGGGCAGGTCGGTCTCGATGTTCTGCAGCGGGAAGAACTCTTCGTGCAGCTTGTGGTTGCAGCGTTCGCAGTGCCAGATCACGCCGTCCTTCTCGTGCGGCAGGCGCTTGCGCTCGACCACCAGGCCGATGCCGCCGGGCGGGCGCCGCGGCGAGTGCGGCACCCTGGCCGGCAGCAGGAAGATCTCGCCGGCGCGGATCGGGATGTCGCGCACCGCGCCGTCCTCCTGCACCTTCAGCACCATCTCGCCCTCGAGCTGGTAGAACCACTCCGGGCCTTCGTCGTAGTGATAGTCGGTGCGCGAATTCGGCCCGCCCACGACCATCACGATGAAGTCGCCGTTGTCGATCATCTTGTTGCCCACCGGCGGCTTCAGCAGGTGGCGGTTTTCTTCGATCCAGGCGTGCAGGTTGATCGGCGAGGCGAGCATGGTCGTGGTCCGTAGTGAGGTCAGTCGCGCCGGCCCTGGCGGGGCACGTAGGACAGTGCCTTTTCATAGGCTGGCTTCAGCTCTTCCGGTCCACCGACATCGATGCCCATTTCGCTGACCCGGCCGTTCTTCAGACTGTAGACCCAGCCGTGCACCATCAGCTTCTGCCCGCGCGCCCAGGCGTCCTCGACGATGGTCGAACGGCACAGGTTGGCGACCTGCTCGATCACGTTCAGTTCGCACAGGCGCGCGTGCTTCAGCTCGTCATCCTCGATCGCATCGAGGATGCCCTGGTGCTTCTGCACCACGTCGCCGACATGGCGCAGCCAGTTGTCGGCCAGGCCGACGCGGGTATTGTGCAGGCAGGCGTGCACGCCGCCGCAGCCGTAGTGGCCGACAATCAGGATGTGCTTCACCTTCAACTGGTCCACCGCGTACTGCACCACGCTCAGGCAGTTCAGGTCGGTGTGCGCGACCACGTTGGCGACGTTGCGGTGCACGAACACTTCACCCGGGGCCATGCCGATGATCTGGTTGGCCGGCACCCGCGAGTCGGAGCAGCCGATCCACAGGTATTCCGGATGCTGCTGCTTGGACAGCTGCTGGAAGAACTCAGGGTCTTCCTTGGCGATGCGGTCGGCCCAGTCGCGGTTGTTCTGCAGCAGGCGGTGGATGTCTTTCATGTGCGGTATCCCTGGCGTCGGGTGGGGGCAAGGCGCGGCCGTTCTGGTCGCGCCGTCGCGGGAAGCTGGGGCGATCAGCCGCTGGAGGCGGACTGTTCACGGTGCCAGCGCATCCACTGCGCCAGCTCATGGGAGGACGGGGAGGCGAGCGCTTCCAGTGCGGCGATCACGGCCTGCTGGTTGGCGTCGGGATGGTTCTGGCTGAGTTTCAGCTTCAGCTGCACGTGTTCCACCAGGAAGCGGAAGCCGACGATGGCGCGCAGCTCCGGGCCGTGTTCGGCGCGCGCGGCATCGAACTGCCAGGCCTGGCCGACACTGGCTTCGAAGCGGTCGCTGATCGCGCCGACCAGTTCGGCCAGGGCATCAGCCTCGTCGAAGGTCTGCAGCTGGCCACGCAGCTCGGCAGCGGCGTAGTTCCAAGTGGGTACCCGCGCGGCGGGCTCCTTGTCCGGATACCAGCTGGCCGAGACGTAGCCGTGTGGGCCATCGACCAGTACCTTGGCCGCGCCGCTGTGGCGCGACTGCGGGTTGGCGCGGGCCCAGTGGCCGCGCAGTTCGATCTGGTCGCCGTCACGCCGGTACAGCACCGGCATCCGGGTCAGCTCCGGCAGGCCATCGCTGCCGGGGGTGAGCACGGTGACGAACGGGTCGCGCGCCAGCAGGCGGTCCAGCCAGAGCAGGTCGGTCTCGGCGAAGGCGCGCGGGGTGAACATGCAGGGGTCAGGCGCGCCCGCCCAGCGACTGGACCATGCGGCCACGCAGACCCTCGTCGCTGTCGGCCTGCGGCGGCTGCACTTCGTGCAGGCTGAAGCCGCGCACCAGTGCGTCCTCCTCGTCCAGGCCGTCGTACTCGACGAACTCGGCGTCGAACAACTGCGAACGGGCGGTGTCTTCGCTGTCGTAGCTCAGCGTGTTGCCATCGCTGTCGAGCACTTCGGCGGTGCCGGCCGGGCGAACGCGCAGGCGCGCCCAGATCAGGGTGTTGCCGAGGCTGGCCAGCCACCAGCTGTCGCGCGAGGCGGTGATGTCATTCATGGGTGTGTTACCAGAGCGAGGCCAGCCAGAGCAGGGCGGCCATGCCCAGTCCGGCCAGCAGGGTCAGCAGCGATACCCAGGCCGGTGTCGCCAGCCCGGACAGCGAGCGGTCCGGTTGCTGCCGATAGTCGCGGCGCAGCAGCCAGGCCAGGGCATCGGGCTTGAGGAAGGCGCCGCTGCCGAAGCGCGCGGCGAGCGCCGGATGGCGGTCGCGCACGTGCACCAGGGTCAGCGGCCAGAAGATCACGAAGGCACTGAACCCGGCCACTGCAACGCCGACGAAACAGAGGGCGAAGAACAGGGTCATGGGGGCAGTACCTCCGTGGTCGTATGGGGCTTAGAAGTCCGCGCTGCCCGGGGCGCGCGGGTAGGGGATCGCATCGCGGATGTTGGACAGCCCGCAGACGTAAACCACCAGGCGCTCGAAGCCCAGGCCGAAGCCGGCGTGCGGCACCGAGCCATAGCGGCGGAAATCGCGGTACCAGCTGTAGTGTTCGCGATCCAGGCCGAACTGGGCCATGCGCGCGTCCAGCACGTCCAGGCGCTCTTCGCGCTGGCTGCCGCCGATGATCTCGCCGATGCCCGGGGCCAGCACGTCCATCGCGGCAACGGTCTTGCCGTCGTCGTTCAGGCGCATGTAGAAGGCCTTGATGTGCTCCGGATAGTTGGTCACCACCACCGGGCGGCCGACGTGTTCCTCGGTCAGCCAGCGCTCGTGCTCGGTCTGCAGGTCCAGGCCCCATTCGACCGGGAAGTCGAACTTCCTGCCGGACTTCTGCAGCAGGCTGACCGCGTCGGTGTAGTCGATGCGCTCGAACGGTGCGTTGATGAAGTCTTCCAGCTTGGTGATCGCGTTCTTGTCCACGCGCTCGGCGATGAAGGCCAGGTCGTCGCTGCGCTCGTTCAGCACCGCACGGAACAGGTACTTCAGGAACTCTTCGGCCAGGCGTGCGTCTTCGGCCAGGTCGGCGAAGGCGATTTCCGGCTCGATCATCCAGAACTCCGCCAGGTGGCGGGTGGTGTGGCTATTCTCGGCGCGGAAGGTCGGGCCGAAGGTGTAGACCTTGCTCAGCGCCAGGCAGTAGGCCTCGACGTTCAGCTGGCCGGACACGGTCAGGAAGGTTTCCTTGCCGAAGAAGTCGCGGCTGAAATCGATCGCGCCCTTCTCATCGCGCGGCAGGTTCACCATGTCCAGGGTGGACACGCGGAACATCTGGCCGGCGCCTTCGGCGTCGGAGGTGGTGATGATCGGGGTGCTGATCCAGTTGAAGCCGTTCTCGTGGAAGAAACGGTGCACGGCCTGGGCCAGGCAGTTGCGGATGCGGGTGACCGCGCCGAACAGGTTGGTGCGCGGGCGCAGGTGCGCCACTTCGCGCAGGAACTCCGGCGACATCGGCTTGGGCTGGATCGGGTAGGTGAGCGGGTCTTCGACCCAGCCGACCACTTCCACTGCACTGGCCTGGATCTCGAACGACTGGCCCTTGCCCTGCGACTTCACCAGGGTGCCGGTGGCGATGACCGAGCAGCCGCTGGTCAGGCGCTTGATCTCGTCGAAGTTGGCCAGGCTGTCGCCGGCCACGACCTGGATCGGGGCGAAGCAGGAGCCGTCGCTCACATTCACGAAGGCCAGATTCGCTGAACCGCGCACCGTGCGCACCCATCCGCGTACCGTGACTTCGCCGCCTTCCGGGATCTTCCCGGCAAGCGCATGTTCAACGCTGACCACCGTCATGACTTGAATCCTCTGCTGATCGACTCGATCTGTGAACACGGGAGTTTACCGGTTGCAGCGTTCTGCTTGCGAGGCATTTTTCGCGGCAACGGCTCCTTATAATGTCCCCGTACCTCTGGAGTAGCCCCATGGCCGTCAGCCTGACCCCCATTGCCTTCGAGCGCGTGCAGCGCTTTGTCGCCCAGACCCCCGGTGCGCTGGGCCTGCGTTTCGGCGTGACCAAGACCGGTTGCTCCGGCTGGGGCCACGTTACCGACCTGGCACGCGACGAGCGCGAGGGCGATACCGTGTTCGAGCAGGACGGCGTGAAGATCTATGTCGACGCCAAGAGCCTGGCGCTGGTGGACGGCACCGTGATCGACTTCGGCAAGCACGGCCTGAGCGAGACCTTCACGTTCAGCAACCCCAATGCCACCGCCGAGTGTGGCTGCGGCGAGAGCTTCACCACCGACGCCGACAAGGCCTGACGGCCCGGCGCGTCCCGGTAGCTGCCGACCTTGGTCGGCACGCGGGGCTCGGCAGGGACCCCACGGATGGAACGACCGGCTTTTACCTATCACCCCAACGCCTACGCCCTCTCCTTCGAAGAGGTCGACGGAATCTGTGACTGCTGCGGCCAGCCGCGCACACTGCGCTACCGCGGGCCGTTCTACACCCGTCTGCGTCCGGATTACCTTTGCCCCTGGTGTATCGCCGACGGCAGGGCGGCGGCCAGCTACGAGGGTGAATTCACCGGCTGGAGTGATATCGAAGGGGGCTCGCCAGACCCGGCCGACCCGCCACCGAGCATCGCCCGTGAGCTGCTGCTGGAGATCTGCGAGCGCACCCCGGGCTACCCGTCCTGGCAGCAATCGGTCTGGCTGAGCCATTGTGAACGGCCCTGCGCCTTCCTCGGTTTCGCCGGCAGCGACGATCTGCTGCCCATCCTCGACCAGGTCCGGCCCGATGTGGCGGAGGTCAATCCGCGCGACGCCGACTGGGTGCTGGCGCACCTGAGCCGGGACGGGATGATGGTCGGCTGCCTGTTCCAGTGCCTGGAATGCGGCCAGCATCGCCTTCACGTCGACCTGGGGTGAATCCAGGCGGATTCTTGGGCTGTGCGGGGCTCCGGTAGCGGCCAGCCTGGGTCGGCATGGGGGCTGCGCCCCCGGTTCAGGTTGCCCTGTGACCCGCCGGTTGCCCGGCACCCCCATCTGCGCCATAATGCGCGGCTTCCTGCCTCCCGGCGGGAAGCCTTGCCCCACCGCGGTCTCAACGGCGGGGGGCTGTCCGGCCGCAAGGCCACATCCGAAAGGTAGAAAAAAACATGAGTCGTCATTACGAAATCGTGTTCATGGTCCACCCGGACCAGAGCGAGCAGGTCCCGGCCATGATCGAGCGCTACAAGTCGCTGGTCGAGAACGGCAACGGCACCATCCACCGTCTGGAAGACTGGGGCCGCCGCCAGCTGGCGTACCCGATCCAGAACCTGGTGAAGGCCCACTACGTGCTGATGAACATCGAAGCCGACCAGGCCGTTCTGAACGAACTGACCGAGAGCTTCCGCTTCAACGACGCCGTGCTGCGCAACCTGGTCATCAAGCGTGACGAGGCTGACACCGAGCAGTCGCTGATCATGAAGAGCAAGGACGAGAAGGGTGACAAGCCGGAGCGCGGTGAGCGCCGTCGTCGTGACGACGAAGAAGGCGAGTCCAACAACACCGCTGACAACGAAGCCGGCGACGACGCCGCTTCCGCCGCCTAAGGAGCCTTCCCATGTCCAAGTTCTTCCGTCGCCGCAAGTTCTGCAAGTTCACTGCTGAAGGTGTGAAGGAGATCGACTACAAGGATCTCAACACCCTGCGCCAGTACCTGACCGAGAACGGCAAGATCGTGCCGAGCCGCGTCACCGGTACCAAGTCGAAGTACCAGCGCCAGCTGGCGACCGCCGTCAAGCGCGCTCGCTTCCTGGCCCTGATCCCGTACACCGACAACCACGACGTCTGATGCCAGCGGGGCGGCCCGGCGCCGCCCCCGCTGTGCCAGCTATTCGGACAGCCTTTGTTGCGGGGCATCGCCTCGCTAACGAATAACTTATCTGGAGCAATACCATGCAGCTGATCCTCCTGCAGAAAGTCACCAACCTCGGCAACCTGGGCGACCTGGTCGACGTGAAGCCGGGCTACGGCCGTAACTTCCTCGTGCCGCAGGGCAAGGCCGTGCCGGCCACCGAGAGCAACAAGGCCGAGTTCGAAGCCAAGCGCGCCGAATACGAAGCCAAGGCCCAGGCCATCCACGCTGACGCCGAAGGCCGCAAGGCCAAGCTGGAAGGCGCGAGCGTGACCATCGCCGCCAACGCTTCGACCGAAGGCAAGCTGTACGGCTCGGTTGGCCCGCGCGACATCGCCGAGGCCTTCACCGCCGCCGGCCTGCCGCTGGAAAAGAGCGAAGTCATCCTGGGCGAAGGCGCCTTCCGCAACATCGGCGAATACGACGTGCTGGTCCACCTGCACGCCGACGTCGAGACCACCGTCAAGGTCGTCGTCGTCGCCGAAGCCTGATCCCACGCCGCAAGGCCTGGCATCACCGCAGAACGGGCGCCCGCAAGGGTGCCCGTTTTGTTTTTGGCGCCGTTCCGCGGTGTCGGGCCAGGTCCGTCCGACGGGGTGGGGGTGGGCAATGTTCCACGCCCATTCGTAGAACACGTCCACATCGGTATACTCAGGGCGTCACACCCGTTCCACGAGCATCGATCCCAACAGGATCAATGGCTTGGAGGGTAAACGCAGGCCGCTTGCCGGCCCCAGTCCGGAACCCCTATGCGTCTTTCCACGATCAAGCTGTCCGGCTTCAAGTCGTTCGTCGATCCGACCACCCTGCACCTGCCGACCAACATGACCGGCGTGGTGGGGCCCAATGGCTGCGGCAAGTCGAACATCATCGACGCCGTGCGCTGGGTCATGGGCGAGAGTTCGGCCAGCCGCCTGCGTGGCGACTCGCTGACCGACGTGATCTTCTCCGGGTCCAATGCCCGCAAGCCGGTGTCGCAGGCCACGGTCGAGCTGATCTTCGACAACTCCGACCACACGATTTCCGGCGAGTACGCCTCGTTCAACGAGATCTCGGTCAAGCGCACGGTCAGCCGCGACGGCACCAGCAACTATTACCTCAACGGCACCAAGTGCCGTCGCCGCGACATCACCGACCTGTTCCTCGGCACCGGCCTGGGCCCGCGCAGCTACTCGATCATCGAGCAGGGCATGATCAGCCAGATCATCGAGGCGCGCCCGGAAGACCTGCGCGTGTACCTGGAAGAGGCAGCCGGCATCTCCAAGTACAAGGAGCGCCGCAAGGAGACCGAGACCCGCATCCGCCACACCCGTGAGAACCTGGACCGGCTGGGTGACCTGCGCGACGAGATCAGCAAGCAGCTCGAACACCTCAAGCGCCAGGCCAGGCAGGCCGAGCAGTACCAGGCCCTGCAGGAAGAGCGCCGGATCAAGGATGCCGAGTGGAAGGCGCTGGAATTCCGTGGCCTCGATGGGCGCCTGTCGAAGCTGCGCGAAGGCCTGTCGCAGGAAGAGACCAAGCTGCAGCAGCTGATCGCCGATCAGCGCGACGCAGAGGCCCGCATCGAAACCTCGCGAGTGCGTCGCGAAGAGGCCGCCGATGCGCTCAACACCGCGCAGGCGGCGGTCTATCAGGTCGGCAGCACGCTGGCCCGCCTGGAGCAGCAGATCCAGCACCAGCGCGAGCTGTCGCAGCGCCTGCACAAGGCGCGCGACGAAACCCAGCAGGCCCTGGCCGAACTGGGGCAGCACATCAGTGGCGACGAGGCCAAGCTGAGGGTGCTGCGGGAGGCGGTAGAGGCCGCGACCCCGCAGCTGGAAGAACTGCAGGAAGAAAACGAGATAAAGCAGGAAAGCCTGCGCGAGGCTGAAGACCGGCTGGCCAGCTGGCAGCAGCGTTGGGAACAGCACACCTCGCAGAGTTCGGAAGCCTCGCGCGCCGGCGACGTCGAGCGCACGCGCGTGGACTACCTGGACAAACAGATCCTCGATGCCGACCGGCGTCGTGAAGCCCTGGCCGCCGAGCGCGCCGGGCTGGACGTGGACGCGCTGGAAGAAGCCTTCGAGCAGCTGCACCTGCAGCACGACACGCAGAAGACCGCGCTGGATGAACTGAGCGAAGACGTTGAGCTGCGCAAGCAGGGCGTGGCGGCGGTGCAGGAACAGCAGCGCAATGGCCAGAACGAACTGGCCGAACTGCGCAAGCAGGCCAATGGCCTGCGCGGTCGCCTGGCTTCGCTGGAAACCCTGCAGCAGGCTGCGCTGGGCCAGGAGCAGGGCGCCGCCGTGGCCTGGCTGAAGGCGCGTGGGCTGGATTCGGCGGCGCGTGTCGGCGAACGCCTGGATGTCGATGCCGGTTGGGAAAACGCGGTGGAAAGCGCGCTCGGCCAGTTGATCGAAGGCGTGCTGGTCGATGACCCGGCCAGCCTGGTCGACGCGCTGGGCGAACTGGGCGAGGGCCACATTGCGCTGGTCGCCAACGATGGCGCGGACCTGAAGGTCGCGCCGACCTCGCTGGCTGCACGCGTGCGTGGCCCGGCAGCGATCCGGCGCCTGCTGGCGCACCTGCACGGTGCCAGGGATCTGTCCGAGGCCAAGGCGCTGCAGGCCAGCCTTCCGGAAGGCGATTCGATCATCACCCAGAGTGGCGAGCGCCTGGGCCAGGGCTGGATGCGCGTATCGCGCTCCGGTGCCGCCGCGCAGGGCGCGCTGCTGCGCGAACGTGAGATCCAGGAGCTGCGTGAGCAGATCGAGCAGCTGCAGGACCGCGAGGCCGAACTGGAAGAACAGCTGGCCGGCTTCCGAGAGCAGCTGCAGGCTGCCGAACAGCAGCGCGAAGACGCGCAGCGTGCGCTGTACCAGGCCCATCGTGCGGTGTCCGAACTGGCCGGCCAGCTGCAGGGCCAGCAGGGCAAGGTGGAGGCAGCGCGCACGCGCATCGATCGCATCGAAGGCGAGCTGAAGCAGCTGCAGGAAACCATTGAAGCCAACAACGAACAAGCGCGTGAAGCGCGCTCGCGGTTGGAGAACGCGGTCAGCAGCATGGGCGACCTGGAATCGACCCGGCAGCGGCTGGAGGGCGAGCGCCGCCAGTTGACCGAGGCGCGCGACCTGGCTCGCGACGCCGCCCGCGCGGTACGCGAGCGCGCGCACTCGCTGGCCCTGACCCTGGAATCGCAGCGTGCGCAGCTGGCCTCGTTGAGCCAGGCGCTGGAGCGCATGGGCACCCAGCGCGGGCAGCTGGATTCGCGCCTGGGCGAGCTGCATTCGCAGCTGGACGAAGGTGATTCGCCGGTCGAAGCGCTGCAGGCCGAGCACCAGAATGCGCTGGAAGAGCGCGTTCGGGCCGATCGCGTGCTAACCGAGGCGCGCACGCTGCTGGACGGCATCGACGCCGAGCTGCGCAACTACGAACAGACCCGCCACCAGCGCGACGAACAGGCATTGGCCCAGCGTGAGCGTATTTCGCAGCGCAAGCTTGACCAGCAGGCGCTGGTGCTCAGCGCCGATACCCTGCAGGCGGCGGTGGAAAAGGCCGGTTTCGTGCTGCAGGACGTGCTCAACGCGCTACCCGAGGACGCCCGCCTGGGCGACTGGGAGCAGGCCGTGCACCAGATCGATGGCCGCATGCGCCGGCTGGAGCCGGTCAACCTGGCCGCGATCCACGAGTATGGCGAGGCCTCGCAGCGCTCGGACTACCTGGATTCGCAGCACGCCGACCTCACCACAGCGCTGGAAACCCTGGAAGATGCCATCCGCAAGATCGACCGCGAGACCCGCGGCCGCTTCAAGGACACTTTCGACCGTGTCAATGCCGGCGTGCAGGCGCTGTACCCGCGCCTGTTCGGTGGCGGCCACGCCTACCTGGAATTGACCGGTGAAGACCTGCTGGACACCGGCGTGACCATCATGGCGCGCCCACCGGGCAAGCGCGTGTCCAGCATCTCGCTGCTGTCCGGCGGCGAAAAGGCGATGACCGCAGTAGCGCTGGTGTTCGCCATCTTCCAGTTGAATCCGGCACCGTTCTGCCTGCTGGACGAGGTGGACGCACCGCTGGATGAAGCCAACGTCGGTCGCCTGGCCAACATGGTCAAGGAAATGAGCGAGAAGGTGCAGTTCCTGTTCGTCAGCCACAACAAGGCGACGATGGAGGCTGCGCACCAGCTGTCGGGCGTGACCATGCGCGAACCGGGCGTCAGTCGGCTGGTCAGCGTGGACCTGGAAGAAGCCGCACGATTGGCGGGCGCGGCCTGACGTGCCATCCTAATTACCTGAATGAACTAGCCGGAGAACCTATCGAATGTCCGACACGGCACTGTTGCGCATCGGCATCCTGGCCGCCGGCCTGCTGTTGATCGCTGCGATCTTCCTGTTTGGCCGTCCGAAGAAGAAGCCCCAGGGGCGTCGCGTGGAAAGCGCGGAACCGACCGGCGGCGAGCGTCGCGAGCCGGTGCTGGGCGATGATGGCGTCACTGTGGCCGATGGCCGCGTAGAGCCGGGCATGGGCTCGGAAGGCGAGCAGGCCGAGCTTGGCCTGGCCGACACCGACGCCGGCGCGGCCAGCGACCTTGGCAAGCGCGCCACCCAGGACTTCGACAAGATCGTGTCGCTGTTCGTGGCCGCTCGCGCCGGCGAACAGCTGCGTGGCGAAGACATCGTGGTGGCGGCGGAGAAGACCGGCCTGGTGTTCGGCCACATGAACGTGTTCCACCGCCTGGTGGAAGGCCACCCCGAGCGCGGCCCGATCTTCTCGATGGCCAGCATCATGAAGCCGGGCAGCTTCGACATGGCCAACATCCGCGCCATGGAGACCCCGGCCATCGCCTTCTTCCTGACCCTGCCGGCGCCGCTGACCGCGCTGGATGCCTGGGAGAAGATGCTGCCCACCGTGCAGCGCATGGCCGAGCTGCTGGACGGCGTGGTGCTGGACGACAGCCGCAACGCTCTCGGCCGGCAGCGCATCGCGCACATCCGTGACGAACTGCGTGCCTATGATCGCCAGCACCAGGCGCCGCCGCTGACCAAGACCCCGCGCTGGTGAGCGCCATGGTGTGCCGACCAACGGTCGGCACCCACCCCGACCAGCGGTCGGCACCCACAACAGTAGATCCACGCTATGCGTGGATGGGGCGAACCAAGGTTCGCCCCCACCAACAGGGTTAGGCCGGTACGCCGGCGACCTTGGCAAATGCCCTGCGGAACGCGGCCATTTCATCTTCGGTGCCGACGGTCACGCGCACGCGCTGCGGCCAGATCGGCCAGCTGCGGCCGATGATCACGCCGTTGTCTGCCATCGCCTTGGCAAAGGCGGCACCGTCGCGCTGCACATCCACCACGAAGCAGTTCGCTTCCGACGGCACGCAGCTGAAACCACGCTTGCCCAGCCACGCGATGGTGGCCTGCCGCACCTTGGCATTCTGCAGGCGCCGCTGCGCGATCAACTGAGGATCCTGCAGGCTGGCCAGTGCCGCGGCCAGTGCTGGCACGGGTAGCGGGTTGTCGCCCAGGCTGGCCAGTTCGCGCAGGCGGTCGGGATGCGCGGCCGCCACGCCCAGGCGCAGGCCGGCCATGCCATAAAGCTTGGAGAACGTGCGCAACACGATCAGGTCATCGCGCTGCGCCACCTGCGCGATCAGGCTCGGCTGCTCGCTGTACTGCAGGTAGGCCTCGTCGACCAGTACGCGGGTGGACGCAGGCTTGTGGGCCAGCAGCCAGGCGAGCTCATCCGGCGGGCTGATCGAGCCGGTCGGGTTGTTCGGGTTGCACACATACAGCAGGCCGGTCGAGCGCGCGTGTGCGGCGGCCACCATCGCGCGCAGGTCATGTGCGCCGTCGTCGTGCAATGGCACTTTCTGCACGTGCGCACCGTGTGCGGCCGCGACCTCGCCCAGCGTCTCGAAGGTCGGATCGGCGACTACCAGTCCCGCCTGCGGGCCGGTCCACAGCACGGCGGCACGGTTCAGCGGTTCGCTGGAACCCGGATAGAGCCGCACGTGATCGGCCGGAATGCGCGCCTGTTCGATGAAGGCGTCGCGCACCTGACCGGCCAGTGCGAAACGGTAGCGGCCGCAACCGGCGATGCTGTCGCGTGCCGCCTGCTGGGCTGCGGGCGAGGGGCCGTAGGGGCATTCGTTGAAATTCAGCAGCACCGCACCTTCGGCGGGGCCCGGGGCGACGGCTGTCGCGGGTTGGGCATGGCCGGGCCGCGGCAGCCCGCTGCCGGCGACGGCGAGGCCGGCTCCGGCCAGTTGCAGGAAGCGTCGACGGGAAGCGGGCAGGGTCACGGGCAGGATTCCGAAGGGCAGACCGTCGCACGCTAGCGCCGGCGAGGGTGGGCGGCAAGCTGCTTTTTGTGGCGTCGCGCCATGCAGATGTGCCAACCAAGGTTGGCACCTGCCGGAACGAGGGAGAAGGTTGGCACCTGCCGGAGCGGGGAGTGCCCGTCGAGCACGCTCGACGCTGCAAAGGCGGAGGCGTTACAGGGCCTGACGGCTGGGCGCGGTAGAATCCCCGGCCATCCCAGAACCACCGGATCCCGATGAGCCCCAGCCCCGCCGAACGCGCCGAAGACCTTCGCCGGCAGATCGCCCAGGCCAACCGCGCCTATCACGAGCTGGACGCGCCGGAGATCCCCGACGTCGACTACGACCGGATGGTGCGCGAGCTGGAAGCGCTGGAGCGCGAGCACCCGGAACTGGCCCGTGCCGACAGCCCGACCCAGCAGGTCGGTGCGCGCCCCTCTGGCCGCTTCCCGGAAGTGCGCCATGCGGTACCGATGTTGTCGCTGTCCAATGCCTTCAGCGACGAGGAAGTGGCCGATTTCGTGCGCCGCATCGATGAGCGCCTGGGGCGTCGCAGCCTGCGGTTCTCGGCCGAGCCGAAGATGGACGGCCTGGCGATCAGCCTGCGCTACGAGGACGGTCATTTCGTGCTCGGCGCGACCCGTGGCGATGGCAGTACCGGCGAGGACGTGACCGCCAACCTGCGCGAAATCGGTGACATTCCCAAGCGCCTGCACGGCAAGGACTGGCCGGATGTGCTGGAGGTGCGCGGCGAGGTCTACATGGCCCGCGCCGACTTCGAGGCCTACAACGAACGTGCGCGCCTGCAGGGCGGCAAGGTGCTGGCCAATCCGCGCAACGCGGCGGCCGGTTCGCTGCGCCAGCTCGACCCGAAGATCAGTGCGCAGCGCAGGCTGAGTTTCTTCGCCTACGGCACCGGCGAAGTGCAGGGCGGCGAGCTGCCGGACACCCATTCGGGCACCCTGGCCCAGCTCGGCGCCTGGGGCTTCCCGGTCAGTGAGCTGTGCAAAGTGGTGGAGGGCACCGACGGCCTGCTCGGTTACTACCGCACTATCGGTGAACGCCGCGACGGCCTGCCGTTTGATATCGATGGCGTGGTCTACAAGCTGGATGACCGGGCGGGTCAGCAGGCGATGGGCTTCGTCTCCCGTGCGCCGCGATGGGCCATCGCGCACAAGTTCCCCGCGCAGGAACAGAGCACCACGGTGGAGGCGATCGAGATCCAGATCGGCCGCACCGGTGCTGCCACGCCGGTCGCGCGACTGGCGCCGGTGGCTGTGGCTGGCGTGATCGTGTCCAACGCCACCCTGCACAACGCCGACCAGATCGCGCGCCTCGATGTGCGCGTTGGCGACAGCGTGATCGTGCGCCGCGCTGGCGACGTGATTCCCGAGGTGGTCAGCGTCATTCTCGACCGCCGCCCGCAGGGCACCACGCCGTGGCAGATGCCGACGCGCTGCCCGGTGTGCGGCTCGGAGATCGTGCGTGAGGAGGGGGCGGCGGCGTGGCGTTGTTCGGGCGAACTGTCCTGCCCGGCGCAGCGCAAGGAAGCCATTGCCCATTTCGCCTCGCGCCGCGCCATGGACATCGACGGTCTCGGCGACAAGTACATCGAAACCCTGGTCGACGCGGGCATCGTCAAGAGCGTGGCCGACCTGTACCGGCTCAGCCGCGATACGCTGCTGCACCTGAAGCTGGTGCTGGACGCCGAGGAGCCGTCGGCGCTGGCAGCGGCGCTGAAGCTGCACCTTCCCGCCGAGGGCAGTGGTGCGGTGCTCAATGCGGTGCTCAAGCTGGACGGCAACGATCCGGGCTGGCGCGCGCAGGCGCTGGCGCAGCCGGCCAGCTTCGAATGGAACACGAAGAAGATCGCCACCAAGTGGGCCGACAACCTGATCGCAGCGATCGACGCCAGCCGTGCGGCCACGCTGGAGCGCGTGCTGTTCGCGCTTGGCATCGAGCACGTGGGCGAGAGCACGGCCAAGGCGCTGGCGCAGTGGTTCGGTGACCTGGAGCTGATCCGCCACCTGCCGTGGCCGCTGTTCAAGCGTGTGCCGGACATCGGTGGCGAAGTGGCGCGTTCGCTTGGCCACTTCTTCGAGCAGCAGGGCAACCAGCAGGCCATCGATGACCTGCTGCAGGTCGGCCAGGTGCGCATCAGCGACGTGCATGCGCCCAGTGCCAAGCTGCGCGACGGGCTGGATCTGGCGCAGTTGCTGGTCGAGTCGGAGATCCCCGGCATCACCCGTCTGCGCGCCGAAAAGCTGGTGGCTGCGCTTCCCGGCGCACAGGCGGTGCTCGATGCCGAGCATGGCCAGTTCGTCAACGCCGGCCTGCCCGATGACACCGCGCGCGGTCTGGCCGAATGGCTGGACGCTGATGGCCACGGTGCGATGCTGTTGGCCGCCGAGAACGCGATGCGGGAGATCCTGGCCAAGGCGCCGGCGCTGGCCGAGATCGTGGCGGGTCCGCTGGATGGGCAGACCGTGGTGCTGACCGGCACCCTGGCCCAGCTCACCCGCGATGCCGCCAAGGAACGCCTGGAAGCGCTGGGTGCCAAGGTCTCCGGCAGTGTGTCGAAGAAGACCAGCTTCGTGGTGGCCGGTACCGAGGCCGGCTCCAAGCTGGACAAGGCACAGTCGCTGGGCGTGCCGGTGTGGGATGAGGACCGCCTGCTGGCCTATCTTGCCGAACACGAATGATGACGCCGCCGGGTGCCCGGCACCCGGCATGAAGCACAAAGGAACACCGATGCAGACTGCCCCACTGGATTTCCGCCTGGCCACCCGTGCCGACGAAGAACTGTTGATCGCGTTGATGCGCGAGTTCTATGCCGAAGACAGGATCGACTTCGACGACGCGCGCGTGCGTCGCGGCGTGGATGCGCTGCTGGCCGACCCACGCAACGGCGAAGTGCTGCTGTGGCTGGACGAGGCGGCCGAGGTGGTCGGCTACGCAGTGATCGCGATGGGCTTCAGCCTGGAGCAGGGCGGCCACTTCATGCTGCTGGACGAGCTGTACCTGAGCCATCGTGCGCGTGGTCGCGGCCGCGGCAAGCAGGCGCTGGCCATCTGCGAACAGCGGGCACGGGGCCGCGGCGTAAGCCGCCTGCGCCTGGAAGTGAACCATCACAACGAGCTGGCCCGTCGCCTCTACCTGGCGAGCGGTTACATCGATGACACCCGCGATCTGCTGACCCTGCCGCTGGACCACCCGCGCCCGGAGGGCATCCTGTGAGCGAGGCCCTGCTGCGCGCGCTGCAGCAGCGCGCCGCGCTCAATGCGCTGGTCCGCCGCTTCTTCGCCGAACGCGATGTGCTGGAAGTGGAAACGCCGATCCTGTCGGTGGCCGGCAACACCGAGCCGAACATCGACAGCTTCCATACCGATTTCACCGGCCATGTCGATGCCGGCGGACGCCGCCGCTGGCTGCGCACCTCGCCGGAGTATCCGCTCAAGCGCCTGTTGGCGGCGGGCGTGGGTGACTGTTACGAACTGGGCCGGGTGTTCCGCAATGGCGAGGCGGGCGGCCGCCACAACCCGGAATTCACCATGCTGGAGTGGTACCGGGTTGGCTGGGATCATCATCGCCTGGTGCAGGAGACCGCCGAGCTGGTCGGCCAGGCGCTGGCGCTGGTCGGGCGCAGTGCGACCCTGCGCGTGCTGAGCTACCGCGAGCTGTTCCAGCAGCATGTGGGCGTTGACCCGTTCAAGGCCGATGAGGCTGCATTGCGGGCCACGCTGGGTGATGTGCACATCGATCCGGTCGGGTTGACCCGCGACGACTGGCTGGACCTGTTGATGACCCATCGCATCCAGCCGCACTTCGATGACGCGGTGATGACCGTGGTCCATGACTGGCCGGCCAGCCAGGCGGCGCTTGCGCGCATCCGTGCCGGTACACCGCCCCTGGCCGAGCGTTTCGAGTTGTACCTGGGCGCGGTGGAGCTGGCCAACGGCTATCACGAACTGAACGACGCCCACGAGCAGCGCGCGCGCTTCCAGCGTGACCTGCAGCGACGCCATGAACGTGGCCAGGTGCAGCCGGCGCTGGACGAGGCGCTGCTGGCCGCACTGCCATCGATGCCGGCGTGCGCGGGCGTGGCGGTGGGGGTCGATCGCCTCCTGATGGCGATGAACCGCACGCCGCGCATCGCCGACGTGCTGGCCTACGACTTTGCCCACGCATGAGCGACCTGCGTTCCTGAACGTCAAAGACTGAACGGAATTCCGCGATTCCGCGCTTGCTTCGGTAAGCAGGATGATGCTCTTATCACGGCAGATGCCGGACACTGGCACGCAGTTCATCCATTCCTGCTGGGGAAGGCTTTGGTCAAGTGGTTTGCGGTTGTCGCTGCACCGGTTTACTCCATCGCGCTCTGGGGTGCCTGGCTGCCGTCATCGGCATCTGCGCAGCAGGCCGGCTACGACGGTGAAGTGGTGACCTGCGAATCACGCGACATGGGCTGGGTGCATTGCGATATCGATGTCAGCAACGGCGTCGACCTGGTGCGCCAGCTTTCCAACAGCAGCTGCATCCGTGGCAGCGAATGGGGCACCGACCGCAGTGGCGTGTGGGTCACGCTGGGCTGCCGCGCCGAGTTCCGCGCACGCCGCGCTGCGGGTGGCGCACCGGTAGCCAGCGAGGGCAAGCGCCTGGTCCGTCGCGTGGTGCGTTGTGAATCCAATGGTCGCCCGCAGAGCTGCCCGGTGCGCCTGGATGGCGCGCCAGTGCGCCTGCTGCGCCAGCTGTCGGCGCTGCCATGCCGCGAAGGGCAGGGCTGGGGCTACAAGCGCAATGAAGTCTGGACCAGCCGCGGTTGCCAGGGGGATTTCGAAGTGGCTGACGAGGACGGCCGATTCGTTGACGTACCACGCCGGCTGACCTGTGAATCGAAGTCGAAGAAGCGCCGTTTCTGCGGCGCGAGCATTTCGGTCGGCGCCGTCGTCACCGAACAGTTGTCCAGCACCCCGTGCGAGGAAGGCAACACCTGGGGCTGGAACCGCAACGGCATCTGGGTGGACGGTGGCTGCCGCGCCGAGTTCTCGGTGAATTGAGCCCGGGCGGGCTCCAACCCCGGGGGGCGTGGCCCTACAATGGGCCCATGAACACTGCCTCCGACATCGACTACGCCCGTTACGACCATATCCGCCCGATCCTGTGGACCGGCGATGCCCTGCAACTGCTGGACCAGCGCAAGCTGCCGTTCGTGGTCGAGCATGTGGTCTGCCATGACAGTGACGAAGTGGCTGCGGCCATCCACGCGTTGACCGTGCGCGGTGCGCCGGCCATCGGCATCGCCGCCGCCTGGGGCGTGGTGCTGGCCGCACGTGACGTGCAGGCCGCAGACGGTGCGCACGCGCTGCAGCAGCTGGAACCGGCGCTGCAGCGTCTGAACGCCTCGCGTCCGACCGCCGTCAACCTGGCCTGGGCGCTGGCGCGCATGCGCCGTTGCCTGAATGCCGCCGGTGCTGACTGGAAGGCGAAGCTGGAGGCCGAAGCGCAGGCCATCGCCGAGGAAGACCTGGCCGCCAATCGCCACATGGGCGCGCTGGGCGCAGGCCTGATCGAAGCCGGCAGCGGCGTGCTGACCCACTGCAACACCGGCTCGCTGGCCACCGCCGGCTTCGGCACCGCGCTGGGCGTGATCCGCGCCGGCATGGCCCAGCACCGCATTGCCCGCGTGTTCGCTGGCGAGACCCGTCCGTGGCTGCAGGGCGCGCGCCTGACCGTGTGGGAGCTGCAGCAGGATGGCATTGACGCCACGCTGATCGCCGATTCGGCCGCCTCGCACCTGATGAAGACCGGCGCTGTGCAGTGGGTGATCGTCGGTGCCGACCGCATCTGCGCCAACGGCGATACCGCCAACAAGATCGGGACCTACCAGCTGGCCATCGCCGCCCGCCATCACGGCGTGAAGTTCATGGTCGTGGCGCCGTCCTCGACGGTGGACATGGAGACCGTGGACGGCAGCCAGATCGAGATCGAGCAGCGCGATCCGGGCGAGCTGTACGGCGTGGGTGGCACCCGCACGGTGGCAGAGGGCATCGCTGCCTGGAACCCGGTGTTCGACGTCACCCCGGGCGAGCTGATCGACGCCATCGTGACCGAGCGCGGCGTGATCCTGAACCCGACCCCGGAGAACATGCGCGCCGCCTTCGGCGGCTGACGCGCGGGGGAGGGGCCGCGTGACCTCCGCCCCCGGTGGGGCCGGCCGCGGGCCGGCAACCCCCTAAGTTCCTGATTTGTGCAGGTAAAATACCCGTAAAGGGAGGCGGAAAACGGCCTGTTGTGGTAATATCCGCAGGTTGAATCGAGGTTCCGGCACGACCCCCTCCCGCAGGGTGCTGCGCCGGACTGGACCGCTACCAGACAACGGAACCCGAATGGCAGAAACCGCCAAGGAAATCATCCAGGTCAACCTGGAAGACGAGATGCGCAAGAGCTACCTCGATTACGCCATGAGCGTGATCGTGGGCCGCGCGCTCCCGGATGCGCGCGACGGCCTCAAGCCGGTGCATCGCCGCGTGCTGTTCGCGATGAATGAACTCAACGCGCACAGCAACAAGCCCTACTTCAAGTCGGCGCGTATCGTCGGTGACGTCATCGGTAAGTACCACCCGCATGGCGATCAGTCGGTGTACGACACGCTGGTGCGCCTGGCACAGCCGTTCTCGCTGCGTTACATGCTGGTCGATGGCCAGGGTAACTTCGGCTCCATCGATGGCGACTCCGCCGCGGCAATGCGATACACCGAAGCGCGCATGTCGCGCCTGGCGCATGAGCTGATGGCGGACATCGACAAGGAAACCGTCGATTTCCAGCCCAACTACGACGAAAAGGAACTGGAGCCGACGGTCATGCCGACCCGGTTCCCGAACCTGCTGGTCAACGGTTCGGCCGGTATCGCGGTGGGCATGGCGACCAACATCCCGCCGCACAACCTGAGCGAATCGATCAACGCCTGCATCGCGCTGATCGACAACCCGGAAATCGACGTCGACGGCCTGATGGAGTACATCCCGGGCCCGGATTTCCCGACCGCCGGCATCATCAACGGCACCGCCGGCATCGTCGCCGGCTACCGCACCGGCCGTGGCCGCGTGCGCATCCGTGCCAAGGCCGATATCGAAGTGGCCGACAACGGCCGCGAATCGATCATCGTCACTGAAATTCCTTACCAGGTGAACAAGGCGCGTCTGATCGAGAAGATCGCCGAGCTGGTCAAGGAAAAGAAGATCGAAGGCATCAGCGAGCTGCGCGATGAGTCCGACAAGGACGGCATGCGCATCTACATCGAGATCAAGCGCGGTGAATCTGCCGAGGTTGTGCTGAACAACCTGTACCAGCAGACGCAGATGGAATCGGTGTTCGGCATCAACATGGTGGCGCTGGTCGATGGCCGCCCGCAGTTGATGAACCTCAAGCAGATGCTGGAGGCGTTCGTCCGCCACCGTCGCGAAGTGGTCACCCGCCGTACCGTGTTCGAGCTGCGCAAGGCGCGCGCCCGTGCCCACGTGCTGGAAGGCCTGACCGTCGCGCTGGCCAACATCGACGAGATGATCGAACTGATCAAGACCTCGCCGAACCCGAACGAAGCACGCGAGCGCATGCTGGCCCGCGTGTGGGAGCCGGGCCTGGTCGGTGCGATGCTGGGTGCCGCCGGCGCCGAAGCCTCGCGCCCGGAAGACCTGCCCAAGGGCGTGGGCCTGATCGAGGGCGGCTACCAGCTGACCGAGATCCAGGCCACCCAGATCCTGGAAATGCGCCTGCACCGCCTGACCGGGCTGGAGCAGGACCGCCTGACCGATGAGTACAAGCAGCTGCTGGAAGTGATCGCCGGGCTGATCCACATCCTGGAAGATCCCGACCGCCTGCTGCAGGTGATCCGCGAAGAGCTGGTCAGTGTGAAGGCCGAATTCGGCGACGAGCGTCGTACCGAGATCCGCCACAGCGAAGAAGACCTGGACATCCTCGACCTGATCGCGCCGGAAGACGTGGTGGTCACCGTGTCGCATGCCGGTTACGTGAAGCGCCAGCCGGTGAGCGTGTACCGCGCGCAGCGCCGTGGTGGTCGTGGCCGTAGTGCGGCGGCGACCAAGGAAGAGGATTTCATCGAACAGCTGTGGCTGGTCAACACGCATGACACGCTGCTGACCTTCACCAGTTCGGGCAAGGTGTTCTGGCTGCCGGTCTACCAGCTGCCGGAAGCGGGCTCCAACGCCCGCGGCCGTCCGATCATCAACTGGATCCCGCTGGAACCGGGTGAACGCGTGCAGGCCGTACTGCCGGTGCGCGATTACGCCGATGGCCAGTTCGTGTTCTTCGCCACCAAGAACGGTACGGTCAAGAAGACCCCGCTGGGTGAGTTCGCCTTCCGTCTGGCGCGCGGCAAGATCGCGATCAACCTCGATGAGGGCGACGCGCTGGTCGGCGTCGGCCTGACCGACGGCCAGCGCGACATCCTGCTGTTCGCCTCCAACGGCAAGACCGTGCGCTTCGGCGAGGACAAGGTCCGCTCGATGGGCCGTACCGCCACCGGCGTGCGGGGCATCAAGATGCCGGCCGGCGAGGAAGTGGTCAGCCTGATCGTGGCCGAAAGTGCCGGTGGCATCGAGGACGAGAACGAGGACGACAGCGGTGTCGAGGAAGCCGCCGGCAATGGCGATGCGGTGATCGAAGGCGCCGACGACGCCAGCGTTCAGTACATCCTCACCGCAACCGAGAACGGCTATGGCAAGCGCACCCCGCTGCCGGATTATCCGCGCAAGGGCCGTGGCACCCAGGGCGTGATCGGCATCCAGACCACCGAGCGCAATGGCAAGCTGGTCGCCGCGGTGCTGATGGGCTCCAGCGACGAAGTCCTGCTGATCTCCGATGGTGGCACCCTGGTGCGTACCCGTGGCTCGGAAATCAGCCGCGTCGGCCGCAACACCCAGGGCGTGACCCTGATCCGCCTCTCCAAGGACGAGAAGCTGCAGGCGGTGGAGCGCATGGATGCCTCGATCGACGAGGACGAGGACGAGGTGGCTGCCGCCGCCCCGGCCACGACCGACGGCGCCCCGGCTGCTGCCAGCAGCGAGGACGCCGCGCAGGAGTGATCCTGCCGCGAGCCTGAGGTACCCGACGACGCCGGCCCTGTGCCGGCGTCGTCGTATCCGGGTGCCAGGCATACGCGCGCGCTTCACGCAGGCGGTGGGATAACGGCGCATGCTGCCCCCGGAGATCGACGATGTCCGCCACGCCGCAGTCCGCTCCTGCTCCCGTCCGCGCCTCCCGGCATCCCCTCGTCACCGTGCTGTCACTGCTGCTGGTCGTGCTCGGCCTGGTCATCGGCGGGCTCGGTGGGTGGCTGCTCCGCCTGGGTGGCTCGGCGTACTACGCCATCGCCGGGCTCGGCCTGCTGGCCAGCGGAACCCTGTTGTTCGGCAACCGCCGCAGCGGCGCGCTGCTGTATGCGCTGGTGTTCATCGGCACGCTGCTGTGGACCTGGTGGGAATCGGGCAGCGACTACTGGCGCTGGGTGCCGCGGCTCGGGCTGGTGACTGCGCTCGGCATCGTGCTGGCGCTGCTGGCGCCAACGCTTCGCGAGCCGGTTTCAAAACGCCTGTCGCGCAGCGTGGCGGGCGTGCTGATGCTGGTGTTCGTGGCCGCCTTCGGCCTGGCCTTTGCCCCGCATGGGGAAGTGGACGGGCACCTGCCGTTCCCGGAAGGCGCAGTCAGCGCCGGACTGGAACCTACGCGCGATACCACGGGCCTGCAGCCGGCTGACCAGCCCGCCGAGGGCGACTGGCCGGCGTGGGGCCGCAGCAATGCCGGCACCCGCTATTCGCCGCTGCAGCAGATCACCCCGGCCAATGTGGCCACGTTGCAACCGGCCTGGCAGTTCCGTACCGGGGATATGCCGAAGAAGCGCTGGGGTGCCGAAACCACGCCGCTGAAGATCGGCGACCGCCTGTACCTGTGCACCGCACGCAACCGCCTGATCGCGCTTGATGCTGCCAGCGGCAAGGAACTGTGGCGGTTCGATCCAAAGGTGAAGGATGCCTCGATTCCCTATACCGCTGCCTGTCGTGGTGTGAGCTATTACGAGCAGCCCAGCACGCCGACCCTTGCCGATGCAGCATTGGCCGATGTTGCCGCTGATCTGGCGTTGCCGGAACCTCCTCCCAGCGTCACCCGCAGCGCTGCACCGGGCAGTCGACCGGCGTGCTGGGCGCGCATCATTGAAGGCACGCTGGACGGTCGCATCATCGCGGTGGACGCGGACAGCGGCCGCCCCTGCGCCAACTTCGGCAACAACGGCCAGGTCGACATCACCCTGGGCATGGGCGAGGTGCCACCGGGTTACGTGTCGATCAACTCGCCGCCGGCCATCGTGCGCGGCGTGATCGTGACCGGTCATCAGGTGCTGGACGGGCAGCGCCGCGATGCGCCCTCAGGCGTGATCCAGGCGTACGACGCCATCACCGGCAAGCTGCGCTGGGCGTGGGACATGGACCAGCCCGAGCGCAGCGGTCTGCCTCCGCGCGAGCAGACCTACACGCGGGGCACGCCCAACATGTGGACCACGGCCACCGGTGATGAGGCGCTGGGCCTGGTCTACCTGCCGCTGGGCAATGCCGCGGGCGACTACTGGAGCGGCGCGCGCACGGAAAACCAGAACCGCTATTCCACCTCGCTGGTGGCGATCGACGTGGCCACCGGCAAGCCGGCCTGGCATTTCCAGGCGGTGCGCAAGGATGTGTGGGACTACGACCTGGGGTCGCAGGCCAGCCTGATCGACTACCCGACGGCGGCGGGCAAGGTGCCGGCAATCCTGCTGCCGACCAAGCAGGGTGACATGTACATCCTCGATCGCCGCAACGGCCAGCTCCTGACCGCCGCCGAAGAGCGCAAGGTGCCGGTCGGCGGCGTCGAACCCGAGCAGCGTTCTCCCACCCAGCTGTTTTCGCTGTACCACACGCTGCGCCGCGAACATGACCTGACCGAGCGTGACATGTGGGGCATCACCCCGATTGACCAGCTGGTCTGCCGCATCCAGTTCCGCAAGGCGTACTACGAAGGGTTCTACACGCCGCCGAGCAGCGAGCGCCATTCCATCGAGTACCCCGGCTACAACGGCGGCTCGGACTGGGGCAGCGTATCCATCGATACGCGCCGCGGCGTGATCGTGGCCAACTACAACGACATGCCCAACTACAACCGGCTGGTGCCTCGCGCGGAGGCCGACCGGCTGGGCTGGCTGCCGCGCGAGAAGGTCCGGTTCGACAAGGGCGGTGCCGAAGGCGCGGGCGACCCGCAGGTGGGTACGCCCTACGCCATCCAGGTCAACGCCGGCTGGCGGCTGCCGTTCACCGGCCTGCTGTGCAAGCAGCCGCCCTATGGCGGTATCCGTGCCATCGACCTGCGCACCGGCAAACTGCTGTGGGACCGTCCGTTTGGCAGTGCGCGCGGCAACGGACCGTTCGGCATCCGTTCCGGCCTGCCGATCGAGATCGGCACGCCGAACAACGGCGGTTCGGTAGTGACCGCCAGCGGCCTGATCTTCATCGCCGCCGCCACCGATGACCTGCTGCGTGCCATCGATCTGAAGACCGGCAAGGAGCTTTGGCATGCCAAGCTGCCTGCCGGCGGCCAGGCCAACCCGATGGTGTACGAGCAGGGCGGGCGCCAGTACGTGGTGATCATGGCCGGCGGCCACCATTTCATGGAAACCCCGAACGGCGATTACGTGATTGCGTTTGCGTTGCCGAGGTAGGGCCGACGGGGTAGAACCGGCTGGGTAGAGCCGACTGGGTAGAGTCGGCTGGGTAGAGTCGACTGTTAGTCGACTGCTCTTACCTCCCACGCTGGAAAGCCCGCGCTTCGCGCGATAGTCGACTAACAGTCGACTCTACCCAGGCGACTCCACATCCCCGGACGCTGCATCAAGATGATCCCTGATCCTGACGTTGGCAGTGAACCGATGTCGAGCATCCATCCTGGCGGGCATTCTCGAACTCATGCCCAGCCCTCAACTGCTTGCCGGCCGCCGATCCATAGTCGGCAACGTCTACACCATCACCATGGTGTGCCGGAACCGCCATCGTGTTTTCGATAGCCCTGCCAATGCCGACCTTGCCATGCAGCTCCTCGGATCGATGGATCGGGAAGGCCTGACTGCATCGTTTGCCTGGGTGATCATGCCGGATCACATCCACTGGCTGGCTCAACTACGTGGCCATTCGCTGGGCTACTGCGTGCAGCGCTTCAAGGCGCGCAGCAGCTTTCTAATCAACCGGCGGCGAGGGAGCCAGGGTGCAATCTGGCAGGCGGGTTATCACGATCATGCGATCCGCAGTGACGCGTCGCTGCACAGGCACGCTTGCTACATTCTGGCAAATCCCGTTCGAGCCGGTCTTGCCGCGCAGATCGGTGACCATCCGTACGGATGGTGCTGCTGGCCGTTGAGCGAGCTTGAGTCGGCAGGCGAACGTGCTTGGTGATGGAACCGACCGGGCAGAGTCGGCCGGGCAGAGTCGACCGGGTAGAGTCGACCCGGTAGAGTCGACTGTTAGTCGACTGCCTTAATCAATGCCGCCGAAGAGCCCGCACTGCGTGCGTTAATCGACTAACAGTCGACTCTACCAGTCGCCGCTACGCGTTAGGTGCCGGCACCCGCACCATCTTCGTCATCAAGTGTTCCACCACACCCGCCGGGTCGGCCGTGCGGCCCACATGCGTGCTCGACATCTGCACGATCGAGCTGCGCTTGGCGGTAAGGAAGTGGAAGCGGGCACGCGCGGGCAGTTGCGCGATCGGCCCGGCGCTGGCGTCGCCGCGGCAGATGGCCACGATCGCATCCAGCCATGGTTGCAGCGCCTCCTGGTCCAACGCCGGCGCGAAGGCACGCAGGCGCGCAGGATCGATCTCGATGGCCGCTTCCAGATGGCGCGCGCCAGGGCAGGAGACGATCACCCCGACGTTGATGAACTCCTCGCGTTCCACCCGCGGTACCACGCGGATGACCGCATAGTCATACGTGTGCAGCGTGGGCACGGATGGCCTCCTGCACGAACACCGCACGCACTTTCAAGCGGTGCTTGAGATAATCGATGTAACCCTGGCGGTAGGCTTGGGAGCTGTCGAACGCCGGCTCGTCCACCAGCCAGCTGTCCGGCACCAGGCCGACGATGCGCTCGATCTCGGCATCAGTCAGGCGCGCGGCCAGCTCGGCATCCACCTCGGCGATGCGACTGGCGAACGACAGCAGCACATGGTCGCGGATCAGCACGAACGGCTTTTCGCAGGCATCGCCGGCGTTGGCCCAGTCGTGATGGAAGTACATGGCCGCACCGTGGTCGATCAGGTACAGCTTTCGATGCCATACCATCAGGTTGGGGTTGCGGGTGGTGCGATCGACATTGCTGGTGAACGCATCGAACCAGACGATGCGCGAGGCCAGGTCGGCATCCACCGGCATCGCTGCCGGGTCGTAGTTGATTGCGCCGGGCAGGTAGTCCAGGCCCAGGTTCAGGCCCTCGCTGGCGCGGATCAACTCCTGGATTTCCGGGTCCGGCTCGGTGCGAGCGAACTCGCGGTCCAGCTCGACGAACAGGATTTCCGGAATCGGCAGGCCCAGCGAGCGTGCCATCTCGCCGGCGATCAGCTCGGCGATCAACGCTTTCGGGCCCTGGCCGGCGCCACGGAACTTCAGCACGGCCATGCCGTCGTCGTCGGTCTCGACCACGGCCGGCAGGGAGCCACCTTCCCGCAAGGGGGTGATGTAGCGAAGGGCATGTACGGTGCGCATGCGCGCATTCTAGCGTGGGTGTAGCTACAACCCTCTGATCGGCGAGGACCGATTTCGGCCTTCACCTGTCCCTTCCGCCTGCGATGGCAGCATCCTGCTACAGGAACCCTTGGGTTCATGAGCGTACTGGCACTCTCGATGCAGAGGCTCCAGGCCGGGCACCTGCTCGGCTGCCAGCGACGCGCACTGCGAAGCGGAAACCTCATCCACGATGTCCTGCAGGCTACGGAGGTGCACCGATGAGCGACGAATTCACTCCCATTCTGCCGACCTTGGACGATGCCAAGGCGGAAGAAATGATCGGCAAGGTCGTCCTGGTCGGGGTCACCCGCTATGGCGGCGACGGCCAGGTGAAGGGGCTGGAGCAGTACGCCGGCACGGTGTTGCGCATCAGCGCCGACGAGGGCGTGGTGCTGGCCGACGAGAATGATGGCCACGAGCGCTACCTGCCACCGATGCTGGACCAGTACCAACCAGCCGAACCCGGCGAGTACCGCATGCGCACCAGCGGCATGATCGTGGTCGACCCCGACTACCTGGCCACCTGGGACCTGCACGCGCAGCAGTAGTGCCAGGCCATGCCTGGCAGGTGCTGGCAGTGCCCCGGCACCTCCCGGAGCCGCACTTTGCCCCATCCGGCCACTAGTCCTTCCGGCCCATTCACGACAACCCCTGCGGTGCTAGATTCGGGTCCATGCCCGATTCCGGGTACCCATTCACACCCCAGGGGATAAGGATGCTGATCCGTCGAACCTCTCTGGCGGCGGCTGTTGCCGTTGCCACCGTCGGCCTACTGGCCGCTGGACCGGCTTTCGCTGATTACGCGAAGCCGCCGGAACATCTGCTCAAGGTGCTGAAGGCACCGCCGCCGCCGGCGCCGAACGTGGCCCCGGGCGGCCAGCGCCTGCTGCTGACCACCGCGCAGACCTACCCGTCAATCAGCCGCGTCGCCCAGCCCTATCTGAAGCTGGCCGGCGTGCGCCTGGAGCCGAAGAACCGCAGCCGACATGACACGCCAGGTGGCTACGGCATTCCGGCCTGCGTGGCCGACTTCACCCTGGTCGACATCGGCAGCGGCAAGGAAACCAAGGTCAACCTGCCGCAGGGCTGCGCCACCGGCGCGCTGTGGTCGGCCGATGGCAGCCATTTCGCCTTCCAGAATGCGATCGATACCAGCGTGCAGCTGTGGGTGGGCGATGCGGCCACCGGGCAGGTGAAGCAGGTGCCGAACGTGCAGCTGAACCCGATCTTCGGCTACACCGTGCAGTGGCTGGGCGGCAGCCAGAACCTGCTGGTGAAACTGGTACCGGCCAACCAGGGCCCGGCACCTTCCAACGGCGGCGTACCGACCGGCCCGGATGCACAGGAGTCGCTGGGCAGCAGTGGCGAGAGCAGCACCTACGAGGCCCGCGACACGCTGACCAGCGTGCATGACGAGAAGCTGTTCGCTTATTACGGTGCCTCGCAGCTGGCCGTGGTCGATACCGCCGCCAACAGCGTGCGTCCGGTCGGGCAGCCGGCGCTGTTCAACGAAGTCAGCGCCGCACCCGATGGCGTGCACGTGCTGACCGAATCGATCAAGGCGCCATACTCGCATGCGGTGACCTACCAGCGCTTCGCCAACGACGTGGCCGTGCTGGATATCGCCAGCGGCAAATCCACGCCGATTGCCAGCCTGCCGTTGGCCGACCGCGTGCCGGTACATGGCGTGCCGGAAGGCCCGCGTGGCTTCGACTGGCGTGCCACCGATCCAGCCACCCTGGTCTATGCCGAGGCACTGGACAAGGGCGACTGGAAGGTCAACGTGCCGCACCGCGACCGCGTGCTGATGCTGAAGGCCCCGTTCAACGGCAAGCCGACCGAAATCACCCGTACCGCGCAGCGATTTGAGGGCTTCGCGTGGACCGCCGATCCGGCCGTGGCGTTCCAGTACGAGAACGACGAGAACCGCCACTGGATGCAGACCCGCATCGTCGATGTGGACCAGCCGAAGAAGGAAGGCCGCCTGCTGTGGGACATGTCCAGCGACGAGCTGTACGCCAACCCCGGCAACCTGGTCTTTACCCGCTTGCCGAATGGCGCGCAGGTGGTGCGCCGTGAGGGCAACCATGTGTTCCTCAGCGGCCGTGGCGCGTCGCCGCAGGGCGACCGTCCGTTCCTGGACCGCCTGGACCTGGGCACCCTGAAGAGCGAGCGCCTGTTCCGCAGCAGTGCCGACGCCTACGAACAGTTCCTCGGTTTCAGCAGCACGCCGGGGCGCTACCTGACCTGGCACCAGTCGGTGATCGATCCGCCGAATGCCTTCATCCGCCAGCAGGGTGAGGCAGTGGCTGATGCGAAGGCCGGCGAGGCGCAGTTCGCGTCCACCGCGACCGCGCTGACCAAGCTGGTCGACCCGACCCCGGAGGTGCGCCAGATCAAGAAGCAGCTGGTGACCTACAAGCGTGCCGATGGCGTGGACCTGTCGTTCACCCTGTACACGCCGCCGGGCTACAAGGAAGGCCAGCGCGTGCCGGCGATCCTGTATGCGTACCCGGCCGACTTCGCCAATGCCGCGCAGGCCGGCCAGGTGTCCGGTTCGCAGCAGACCTTCACCCGTCTGCAGCCGTACCGCCTGATGCTGCTGGCCGGCTACGCGATCATCGACAACGCCTCGTTCCCTATCGTCGGGGACCCGAAGAACGCGTACGACACTTATCTGGAGCAGTTGGAAGCCGATGCCAAGGCGGCGGTGGACAAGGCCGTGGACATGGGCGTGGTCGACCGCAACCGCATCGGCGTGACCGGTCACAGCCACGGTGGCCTGATGACCGCCAACCTGATCGCGCACACCAAGCTGTTCAAGGCCGGCGTGGCGACCAGTGGTTCGTACAACAAGACCTTCACCCCGTTCGGCTTCCAGAACGAGCGTCGCTCGGTGTGGCAGGCGCAGGACGTGTACCTGAAGGCCTCGCCGTTCTTCTATGCCGACAAGATCAAGCTGCCGCTGCTGCTGGTCCACGGCGAGGACGACGCCAACCCGGGCACCGAGCCGTTCCAGTCGCGCAAGCTGTACCAGGCGATCCGCGGCAACGGTGGTACCACCCGCCTGGTGATGCTGCCGAACGAGCCGCACTGGTACACCGCGCTGGAGTCGAACGAGCAGCTGGTATCGGAAATGCTGAACTGGTTCGACACCTACGTGAAGAACGCCAAGTGAAGGAACAGGAAGGCCACCTCCGGGTGGCCTTCCTGCATCCTGCTGTAGCGCCGAGCCCACGCTCGGCTGTAACCAGCCGCACGTGCTCTGCAATCAACTGTGGAGACTCGGTAACGACGTGTTACCGGCACATTCGCATGCCACGCAGATGGGCTAGGCTGACCCTGTGAGTTCGTCCCGGGTCGGTGCAATGAAAGCCATCGTTCTTGCTGCAACGTTGTCGTTGGTCCTGGTTTCAAACGCCCATGCCCAGTCGCTGCCCACCGAGCTGGCGCAGCTGGGGATCATCGCGGGCATGCCCTACGCGAAGGCCAAGCGCCTGCTGGATGCTGCGGGATGGCAGGTGAAGCCGGCGCAGGGCGCGCCGGAATCGCTGGAGGGCTTTCCGGAAGTGGGGTGCCAGAAGGGCGGGAAGCAGTGCGCGACGACCTTCGAGAAGGGTGAACAGCAGATTGCGGTGCGGCTGGGCACTAC
This sequence comes from Stenotrophomonas sp. YJH_SMC_21, assembly GCF_059369555.1. Classification (NCBI taxonomy): domain Bacteria; kingdom Pseudomonadati; phylum Pseudomonadota; class Gammaproteobacteria; order Lysobacterales; family Lysobacteraceae; genus Stenotrophomonas; species Stenotrophomonas sp. YJH_SMC_21. Next base: position 89,323 of record NZ_JCAFSU010000002.1, on the reverse strand, counting down.
CCTGGCAGGGCAGCCGTTCGTGCAGAGCGCTGATTGAGCACCCGAGCTCACGCCAACGGCAGGCGGTCCTGCGCATGCGCCAACCGGTCGTGCAGTTCGCGCACGTGCTCGGCCTTGGCATGGATGCGCGTGGTATCACCGAAACTGCGCAGGTAGGCGCACGCGGCGAAGCCGGCACTCTTCTTTTCGTACTCGGCAATCCAGGCCAGGCGATCCGGGTTGTTGGCCTGCTCGGCTGACCACGCGGCCACCGGCGGACGGATGCGGTACCTCAGGCCAACGCGCCACGGCTTTGGTGTCAGGCGCGCACGGAAGCAGTGCTGCAGCCGGCACATGCGCGCGTACAGGGTGTCGGCGCCCAGCGTTCTGAAGAACGCCTGAAGCTGCTCGTCTTCGGGCAGGAACGTGGCGTGCATGGCCAGCACGCGCAATCCAGCCGGCGTGCGGTACGTACGCAGATGCCAGTCCGGATGCTGTTCGCTGAAGGCCGCGACCCGCTGCAGGGCTACGCCTTCGGCGCCACCGGCCGCGGCCAGGCGCCGCTTGCGCTGCATCAGCATCGCCGTGTTGACCAGCAGCACCGCTGCCACCCCCAGCACCAGTCCCACCAGCCAGTGCCAGATCAGAGTGCCGATGACGGCGCCAGCGAACAGCAGCACTGCGGCGATGATTGCAGGCATCACGCAACCGGCAGGTGGCTGCGCATGATCGATGTCGGCGAACAGCACGTCCGGGGTGTTCAGGCACAGCGCACCGTAGCTGTTGCGTGTAATGATGACGTCGCCGTCGCGCTGCACGATCTGCTCGCGGATCGGCACGCCCTCCACGCCGTAGTTGCTGCGCACTTCGCGTCGCGGAAGCGCCTGCCCGGCGAGGATGGCATTGAGGGCTTCGTTGGCGCGGCGATCGGCGTGCACCTGCGCCTCGGCAGGGCCTTCGTCGGACCAGCCGAAGCGGCGCACGACCACCGGCCGGCCACGGAAACGGGCCTGCAGGCGGGCTTCGGCCCAGTACGCGGGAACGATCATCATCGTGCGGTGCTCCATCTTCCATGGCAGGTGCCGAAGCGAGTCTGGCACAGCGCCGGTGCGCCCGCATCCGCCTGCTGCAGTGGGCCGGGCGGAGTGATAGATTGCGCGCTTCGCATGCACTCCACCAAGGACGGAGCGATGTTCATGATCCTGCGCGGCCTGTTGGCCCTGGCCTGTGCCGGGGCGGTAGGCGTGGCCACCGCAGCGGTACCGGCAGGGCCGCAGATCCTCACCGAGGATGTCAGCCGTTTCTATGCACTTTATGACAGCGCTGGCGGCAAGCCCAGCGTTGCGCAGCTGCGTGGATACCTGGCCGAGGGTTCGGCCGGCCTGGCCGAACTGGCCAAGGCGCGCCGGGTCACTCCCGAACGCATTGCCGAGTCCATCGCCAGCCAGCCCGAGCTGTATGCACAGGGACGAAACTGCCTGGCCGAACTGCCCGCGGTGAAGCAACGCCTGACGCAGGTGTTTTCCAACCTGCAGGCGATCTACCCGCAGACCCGGTTCCCGCCGGTGACCATCGCGGTGGGCCGCGGCCGGCCGGTCGGGCTGACCTCGAAAAGCGGCGTGATCATTGGCCTGGAAGCGCTGTGCGCGGCCGACTTCATGAATGCCAATGTGCAGGATCGCTTCGTGCATGTGATCGCACACGAATACGTGCACATCCAGCAGACCGGCCTGATCGACTTCGAGCCGGGTGACCCGCGTGCCACGGTGCTGCGTGTTTCGCTGGGCGAGGGCATCGCCGAGTTCATCGCCGAGCTGATTTCCGGCAACGTCGGCAATGGGCGTCACGCGGCCTGGACCCGTGGCCGGGAAGTGCATGTCGAAAGCGCGTTCGCGCTGGATCTGGACAGCACCGATCTGTCGCCGTGGCTGTACAACTACAAGCCTGGCTCGCAGGAACCCTACGACCTGGGGTACTGGGTGGGTTACCGCATCGCCAAGGCCTATTACCTGCAGGCCAAGGACAAGCGTGATGCGGTGCGTGCGCTGATCCAGCAGGACAACCCGAAAACGATCCTGGCCGCCAGCGGCTGGACGCCGGGCATGTGGATGCCGGCGAAAGTCACGGGTGTAGCGGCGCGTACGGCTGCACGCTGAGCACAGGGCAGGGCGTTAGACTGCGCAGGATGATTTCAGGAGTACCCGCATGCGTGGACCTGTTGAGCTTGCCGCTGCAACCGTCGTGACGTTGGGCCTCGCGTTGGCTTCTCCGCTGGGTGCCGCCGAAGCCGTCGCAGTCAATCCGATGCTGCAGACGCCCATCGACCAGTTGCGCCCCGACGAGGTTCGTTTCATGCAGCAGCGCCTGGCCGATTTTCCGGAGTTGCAGCGTTATCGTGATGCCAACGCGCGACTGCCTGCGGCCGTGCCGGGCCAGCCGCGCGTGGTGTTCTTCGGCGACTCGATCACCGAAGGCTGGGGTGCGGAAGGCAGCGCCGGATTCTTCCCCGGCAAGGGCTGGCTCAACCGCGGCATCAGCGGCCAGACCACGGCGCAGATGCTGGTGCGCTTCCCGCAGGACGTGCTGGCACTGAAGCCACAGGTGGTGGTGATCCTGGCCGGCACCAACGACATTGCCGGCAACACCGGCCCGTCCACGCAGGCGATGATCGAGGACAACCTGCACGCGATGGTGGACCTGGCGCGTGCACATGGCATCGCCGTGGTGCTGGCATCGGTGCTGCCGGTCAGCGATTACCCGTGGCTGCCGGGAACAGCGCCAGCGCCGAAGGTGCGTGCATTGAACACGGCATTGAAGCGCTATGCCGATGCGCAGCATCTGGTCTATCTGGACTACTACACGCCGATGGCCAATGCCGCCGGAGGACTCGATCCGCAGTTGGCCGAGGATGGCGTTCATCCCACGGCGAAGGGCTATGCGGTGATGGCGCCGTTGGCCGAGGCGGCGGTCAAGCGCGCGCTGCAGCAGAAGTAGCTTCTGCGGGCAGACTCGCCAGCAACCACTCACAGAAACTGATCACCAGCGGATCGGCCGCGCTGTCCTCATGCACCAGCCAGCTCCAGCGCGGGCCGCGCACGCGTGCCTCATCCAGCGGCTGCAGCAGCCCCTGATCGCAGGCGCGTGCCGCCAGCAGCTCGCTGACCAGGGCGATACCCAGCCCTTGGCAGGCAGCATCCAGCAGCTGCCCGGGTTCGGAGAAGTTCATGCCTTCGCGGCGCTGGCCGACATCGGCGCCCCCCTGTACCTGCCACTGGCTCCAGTCCATTTCGCGCTCGCCATGCAGGGTGAGGCGTTCGTGCACCGGCGTGGCGAGCAGGGCCGGATGGCAGGCCGGAAAGAGGCGATCCTGCAGTAGCACGCGATGCTGGCACTGCGCCTGTGAGTCGAGGTCATCGCGTACCGCCACGTCCAGCGTCTGCGTGGTCATATCCGGTGCCTCCTCGCTGGTCAGCAGCCACAGGTCGGCGTCGGGATGCAGGCGGTGGAAGCTGGCCAGGCGCGGCACCAGCCAATGCCGGGCAAAGGCTGGACTGGTGTTGACGATCAGTTGATTCGGCTTGCGGTACTGATCGAGCCGGCGGATGCCGCTGGCCAGCTGCCGCAGCAGGGACTGGGTGGTTTCCAGCAGGTCGATGCCGGCGTCGGTGAGGGTGACGCTGCGGCCCTGCCGGAAGAACAACGGCTGCTGCAGCGAGGCTTCCAGGCCCCGGATCTGCTGGCTGATGGCCGACTGGGTCAGATGCAGTTCCTCGGCCGCCCTGTGGAAACTACCCAGGCGGGCGGCGGCCTCGAAACCACGCAGCGCGTTCAGCGGTGGCCAATGCTTCAGCATTTCAGATAAGTAAAACTGTTCAATTGGTGGCTGAATCTATCGTTTGTGCTTATCGATACGCAAGCGCAGCATAGGTCCATCCCACACCGGCCCTGGAGCCCGTCATGAGCAGCCGTCGTCACTTCCTCACCCAGCTGGCGGGCGCCGCTGGCCTTGGCGGCCTGGCCGCCCTCGGCCTGGCGGGGCTGCCCGCGCGCGTATCCGCAGCGGGGCCAGCAGCGGGCGTCTGGCGCATGCCGGACGAGCACGGCCCGCAGGAGCGCGTTTTCCTGGCCTTCGCCGCGCAGCCTCGGGTCTGGGGCGCGCAGGCCGATGCGGTGAACACCGCTGTGGCCCGGCTGGCCCGCACCATCGCCCGCCACCAGCCGGTCAGCGTGCTGTGCCGCCCGGCGCAGCGGAAGCTGGCGCAGGATCGCTGCGGCCGCGACAACATCGAGTTCCTCGAGGTGCCGCTGGATGACATCTGGGTGCGCGACTACGGCGGTTGTTTCGTCACCGATGGCAAGGGCGGGCTGGGCCTGGTTGATTTCAACTTCAACGGCTGGGGCGGCAAGCAGAGCGCACGGAACGATGGTGCGGTGGCGCCGTGGCTGGCGCAGGTGACCGGTGCCACGCTGCTGGAAAGCGATCTGGTGGGCGAGGGTGGCGGCATCGAAGTCGATGGCCATGGCACGGCCATCCTCACCGAAAGCTGCTGGGTGAACCGCAATCGCAATCCCGGCTGGTCGCGCGCGGATATCGAGGCCGAGCTGATGCACCACCTCGGCCTGCGCAAGGTGATCTGGCTGCCCGGCATCGCCGGCGAGGACATCACTGACGCACACGTGGATTTCTATGCGCGCTTCGTGCGTCCGGGCGTGGTGATCGCCAATCTGGACGACGATCCGGAGTCCTACGACTACGATCTGACCCGCGAGCACCTGGAGATTCTGCGCGGCGCCACCGATGCCGATGGCCGTCGTCTGCAGGTGCACACGCTGCCGCCGCCGCTGGACGGGCGCGACAACGTGCATACCCGCGACAACGATGATCTGGCGATGGGCTACATCAACTACCTGCCGATCAACGGCGCGGTGGTCGCGCCGCAGTTCGGTGACGACGCAGCCGATGGCTACTGCCGTGAACTACTGGAAGACATGTATCCCGGTCGTGTGATCGAACAGGTGGACATCGATGCGATCGCCGGTGGCGGTGGCGGCATCCATTGCGTGACCAAGAACATGCCGAAGGTAGGCTGAGGTGCCTCAGGCGTCGTCCTGCTTCAACGCCGCATCGGCCGCCAGCAGCGCCTCGGCGGCTGCACTGAGCGGCGGCGACGGCGGGGCAACCACGCCGATCGCTTCCATCATCTTCGGCATGCCCAGGAACTGGCGCGCGCGACGGTCGTAGATGCCGGTGACCAGCAGCGCACGGGTGGCGATCTTCTGCTCGGGCCCGATCAGCACGCGCTGCTCCATGATGCCGCGCGAGCCGATCCAGCCGACCAGGCGTGTTTCCAGGGTGAAGCGCTGGAACGGCTTCAGTTCGCGGCGGAACTGGATGGTGCCGGCGCCGACGATCGGTGCCCACTTCTCGCGCAGCGCCACCCGGCCCAGGCCCATGCGCAGGATCAGGTCCAGCCGGCCCAGATCGAAGATGTTCCAGTAGCGGCCGTTGGTCATGTGCAGGTTGCTGTCCAGATCGTTGGGCAGTACCCGGAACTGCAGCCGCGAGACCCCGAACGGCGCCTCCACCTTCGGCCGGAACAGGCTGCACAGCAGCAGGTGGAGCAGGCGGAACCAGAGATTCATGGTTATGACGACTGTTATAGAATCGCCGGTACGCTAATCTATGACGACTGTCCTGGCAAGGAGCTTGTCGTGAGCCCGCGTCCCTCTGATGCGCCACAACGCGTGATTGATGCTGCGGCACAGATGCTGGCGCGCGTGGGTCTCAATGCCACCAGCATCCGTGAGGTGACCAAGCTGGCCGAGGCGCCGCTGGGCTCCACCTATCACCACTTTCCCGGCGGCAAGCAGGAGCTGCTGGCGCGCGCCACCCACATGGCTGGTGACAAGGTGGAGGCGCTCCTCGTTGAGTTGTTGAAGGGCGGGGCCGTGCAGGGCCTGCAGCAGTTTCTGGCGATGTGGCGCGAGCGCCTGCTGCGCTCCGGGTTCCGCGCGGGTTGTCCGGTGCTGGCCGCTGCCGTCGAAGAGCCGGTCGAGGCGGTTACCAGCCAACCGCGCGTGGCCGCCGCAGAGGTGTTCGTGCGCTGGCAGGGGCATCTGGCCGCAGCCTTCATTGCCGACGGCCACGAACCTGCGGCGGCGGATGGACTGGCCAGCCTGGTGATCGCCAGCGTGGAAGGCGCCGTGGCGATGTGCCGCGCACTGCAGGACATCGCCCCGTTCGACCAGGTGGCCGCGCAGTTGCTGAAGGCGGCCGCGCCTCCTTGATCCGGCTATACGTGTGCGGAAGACGCGCAGCAGGTCATCGGAAGATCATCAGGTAGCCCCAGCCGAGCGCGATGGGCAGGAAGGCAGCGATGGCCGACGCGCCAAGCCAACGCAGGTAGCTGCGGGAGGCGGGGCATCCCTGCCGCTTGAGGGCCCAGGCATGCGTCGGGAGCACCAGCAACGCCTGCACCGCAAAGGTGGCCACGGCGGCAAGCCATGCCACCAGGACGCCGAGGCAGCCATCGCTGAAGCAGCGGCTACCAAACCACGAACCCCAACCGGCGAGGCCAATCATTGGAACGAACATCACGAGCGCGGTGGCGCGGGTGAACTGGGAGGCGTGCATGCCGTGGCGCATAGCTCTTCTGGTGGAAAATCATAATCCAGCCGCCGGCGCGCGGGTACAAGGCCGGCGCCAGTGCGGACTGTGGGTGATGGACCCACGGCCCCATCGCGCTAGAATCCGTCCACCACCGCCTACGCGTGCCCGGCAAGGATGTCCGCATGCAGTATCAGGTTTCTGAGGTCCCTGGCCGCAATGCCACGCGCCCGCTGGCGGCGGCATGAAGAACTCGCGCCATTTTTCCATCAGTGCATTGAAGTTGCCCAGGAGCCGCGGCAGTGAAGTCGTGCGTGCGGCTGGCCGCGCACGCGGTGGCCATGATCGTCGCGTTGACCGGCGCCACCGTTTTCCATGCCTCGGGTCTGCAGTTGGCGGCCGCTGTCGATGCAATGCCGCTGCGCTACCCGATTGCGGTAGTGCTGGCCGGGTAGTACTGCAATTCCGGGCGATTTCGTCTGTGCTTCACTTTTTCCAGGATCTTCATGCGACAGCGCATTGCACGGAAACGCGTCCTGGCCACAACGGTCGTTCTATCGATGGTTGCGGTCGTAGCGCTGCTGGCCAGCGTGCGCCCGCAGTGGCGGCGGGAAGTCGGACCGCCGCCGATCAATCTGGGAACGGCACGGATGCAGGCCGAAGTGATGGCAGAGCTCATCGACCTGCGACCGACACCGCCAGGAAAGCCGCCGGTTCCACCGACTCCAATGAAGGGAGTCTCCTCCCCGATGCTGGCCGGTAACAGTGGGTTCGCGACCGCAGCGGTGCGGTTGGAAGACGTCGCGCCAGCACACTTCGAGCCGCGCGGCTGGGAGCCCGACATTCCATTCGCTGTGATGGAATGGACTGCGCCTTCCTGCGGTGAAGGATATCCCGCCCCGGTCTGCCAGGTTCGTCACAGCGTCGTCGAGTGGCGCGATGATGACAGTGCGGCGTCCTTTCAACTGCAGCAGCATCTGGAGTCGATGCTGCAGGTTGCGAACCGCCGGGCTTCACGGGTACCCGGTCTCGCGTTCGAGCTTGCACACGTGCGGGCGCAACGGATGACGTGGGACGAGCTTCAGCAACGGCGCGCGCGCGGTATCGAGGGATGCACGGGTGGCCCGGGCAATCCGGATCTGGGCGTTGTCTATCTGCAGCGTCCTGTGTTCAGCCTGGATGGGAACTGGGCAATGGCATCGGTCGCCTCGGATCTGTGCAGTGGAGGAACGGCGATGCGTGTCCTCTACCTTCTGCATCGCAGGAAGGGCGGCTGGGAGCGTGTTCGAGTGGAGCCTGTCCGCCATATGAGCTTTGGACAGGGCCTGTGGCCCGCGTTGCCGGAGTCGTGATGACAGATACCTCGTTCAAGCCAAACCGTGACTGCCAACAACGGATCGCCTGGCGACGCATTGCATCGCTGGCGGCGGCGCTGTCGGCCTTGGCGCTCATGGCCGGGATCTGCAGCCTGCGCCCGAGGTGGCAGCAGGAGATCGGTCGGCTACCGATCAACCTGGGAACAGCGCAGATGCAGGCGGAGGCGATGGCGCTGGCGATCCGGCAGAGCCCCCCATTCCCCCCTCCACCCCCGCCAGTGCCGCAGCCAACGCCAGTTCTGCCATCGTCGCTGAGCGAGGTGCCCAGCGCACCGCAGACACCGTCCACGCGCGTTGATCAATGGCGCCCGCAGGAACAGCCGCAGTTGACCGACCCGGTGGGGGAGGACATCTACGTGATGGAGCAGACCTTGCCCTATTGCTGGCCGGGCAGCAGTGCCTCCATCTGCCAGGAGGTGGACGACCTGGTCCTGCCGCTGGACGACCGGTGGCCGCCGGACATCCATGCGCTGCGGTTGCAGCTGCAGGCGGACCTGGTTCCCGTCAATCGCCGGTCCACGCCAGTGCCTGCGGCCGCATTGGCCGGTGCGCAGCGGATGGACGGCGCGGGGCTTCGAGCGCTGCGGGAGCAAGGGTGCGGGGCAACGGTGCATGGGCCGACTCGGACATACGACCACGTCGCCTATCTGACCCGGCCTGTTTTCAGCGTCGATGGGCAGTGGGCTATGATTGCGGTCGCCTGGGATTCGTGTTCCGACGATTTCGTCTACCGGGAGCTTGTCGTGCTGCATCGGGAACAAGAACGCTGGATGGCCGAACCCCCGGAACGGGGTCTGGGCGGCGTATGGGACGGCCGCATACTGCGGCCCTGGACGTACAACCACTGACGAGGAAGAGCGCATGGATGTCGCTGCACGCAGGAACAGGACGTTGTTTCGTTGGATCATGGTGACGCTGCTGGCAGTATTGATGCCGTTTGCGGCACTGGCGCAGCCCGCAGCCGGGGAGGCCGCTGGCGCCGAAGCCGCCACTGCCGCGGAAGAGGCGCGATGCCGCGCCTGCACCTACGAGCGTATCGGGCACAAGGTCGATATCGGGCTGGTTGCACTGGTGTCGCTGCTGGTGGTGGGCCTGCTGGTAGCGGCGTCCCGCGAGTGGGGCACCACCTCGCAGCGCTGGACCTGCCGCACGCTGGCTCTGTTGCTGGTGGGTGTCGGTGTGGCATTGCTGTGGTGGGCTGGCAGCGTCGTCTACCTGGGCTACAACCCGTGGCAGGAAATGGCCGCCCCTGTCGATGGTTCGCTTACCTCGACACTGCTCAACACCTCACCGAAGTGGCTGGCGGCGCTGGCGTTGATTGGTTTCGCACCTTCCATCTGGAAGCGCAGCGAGCGCCTGCCGGCCTGGCGTATCGGCTGATCCTGGAACGACGGCGCCGGATCACACCCGGCGCCGCCTGCTGTCATCAGTCAAACCGCAAACGCACACCAGCGTAGATGCCACGGCCTTCGCCCGGCGTCGAGCGGGCAATATCCCTGCCTGCGTCGTCGTAGCCCGGCGTGACCGTGGCGGCGTAGTGGCGGTTGCCGAGGTTGCGCATCTCCGCCCAGGCCTGCCAGCGGCCACCGGGTGCGTCGTAGCCGATGCGGCTGCCGAAGATCACGTGGCTGTCGGCCCAGTAGCTGTTGGCGTAGTCGACGGCGATGCGCGAGGCGTATTCGGTATTGAGCGCGGCGTACAGGCCGGATGCATGATCGAAGCGCAGCTCGGCCTGGTAGGCGTGGCGCGGCAGGCCGGGCAGGCGGTTGCTGCCGAAACGCGCGTCGTGGCGATAGCGGAAATCGCTGAAGGTATACGCCTGGCGCAGCGACAGGCGGCCCGGTGCAGCCTGCCACAGCGTGCTGTCCAATCCGGCGTCCATGCCGCGGTGAACGGTGGGGCTGGCGTTGTTCTCGGCGATGAACAGGTTCGGCACCGGTTGCAGTTCGACGCTCAGCAGTTCGTGGTTCACGTGTGCGTAGTAGCCGGTCAGTTCCCAGCGGCCCAGCGCCGCGTCACCGCGCGCGCCCAGTTCCAGCGTGGTGGCGGTCTGGTTCTGCATCGGCACCGGCGCGCGCTGGCGGCCGCTGGACGGGCCATTGCCTGGCCCGAAGTACTGGTTCGAGCCCCAGATCATCGACCAGGGGTGCGGCGCCTCCACCGAGCGGCTGAGGTTGCCGAACCACTGGGTCTGGGCGCTGTGCTGCCAGGTGAAGCCCAGTCGCGGCGCATAGTCCCAGTCGTGGTCGCGCAGGCGGCCGCCGCTGCTCGGCCAGGTCACCTGCACATCGCGACGGGTGTTGATCAGTGCCAGCCCGGTCTGCATGCGCAGGCGGTCATTGAAGGTGAGGGTATTGCCGACGTGCAGCGTGCTGTCGGTGCCGTGGTGCCGGAAGTCACGCGTGCGCGTACCGGCGGCATAGCCGTTGCTGGCAAAGCGCAGCGACTCGCGCACATCGGCGTCCAGATCGTGGGTGACGCGCAGGCCGACCGTGGTTTCGCTGTCCAGGCCGAACAGCCGGTGGCGGCGGCGGTAGTCCAGCGTGGCGTTGAGGTTGGCGTAGTCCAGCTGCTGCCGGTACAGGCTCTCGTTCAAGTCCATCGGGTACTTGTGATAGACCAGTCCGGCCTGCAACGAGGAGTCTTCATCGATCTGCAGCGTGGTGACGTTGCCCACCCAGGTGCTGCCCGGCTGCGGGCGACGCGCATCGATGGCCAGATTGGCCGCGTTCGCGGCGCGCGGATCGTTGCGGATCTGATCGCGGGTCAGGCGCCCAGGTGTTTCGTGGTTGGTTTCGCGATAGCGCACGAAGAAGCGCGTCTGCAGGTCGGGCGTGATCTGCCAGCCGATGTTGGCCATCGCACCCTTGCCGTCGCCGCGCGAATGGCGCTGGTAACCGTCGAACTCGGTATCGGTGTAGGCCAGGAAGTAGTCGGCATCACCACTGACGCCGCCCCAGCTGATGCCGCGCTTCTGGTAGCCACGGCTGCCGGCTTCGTAGTGCAGCTGCACGCCCGCCGAATCACGACCGCTGCGGCTGACGTAGTCGATGGCACCGCCCAGCGCCAGCGCCCCGCGCTCGAAGCCGTTGGCGCCGCGCAGGACTTCCACGCGCGACAGCCACAGCGGTTCCAGCAGCTCGTAGGGCGTGCCGCCCGGGCCGGTCAGTGGCAGGCCGTCGATCGACACCGCAATACCCGAGGCGTGCGCGCCCGGACCCCGGTTGATGCCCGAGCCACGGATCGAGATCTTGGTGCCCTCATTACCCGGCGACTGCGCGCTGATACCCGGCTGGTAGGCCAGCACATCGGCGCTGGTGGACAGTCGGCTGTCGGCCTTGGCCATGTCGATCAGGTTGCTGGCGCCGGGCACGCGCTTCAGCGCCTCGCGCGCCTGCGCGCTGGCATCGGCGGCAGCGGTGACCTGTACGGCATCCAGCGTGGTGGCCTGTGGGGCCGCAGCGGCGGTGGAAGAGAGGCCGAGGGAAACGGCCAGGAACAGCAGCGAGGGGGTGGGGCGGTACGACGAGAGCGACATGCGGGAATGCTGTAAACCACCAAAGTGGCGCGCAAGTTAACAGGTCGGCGGCGTCACGTCACCCATCGCTCGCGTATGGCCGCCCGCAACATCCATGTAGAGCCGAGTCCATGCTCGGCTATCGCGCGCAGCGCGGGTCTCCTGAGATCGCAACGAAGAGCAGCCGAGCATGGGCTCGGCTCTGCAGCAGGGTTTAGGGCGAGGGCTTCGCCAGCGCCTTGGCCTTCGCGTACAGCGCCTTGGCAATCTCTGCATCGCCCAATGCCGCATGGAACTCGGCCAGGCTGTCCCACGCGTTGGCCGAATCCGGATACAGCTCGGCGTTGAGCGCGAACACTTTCAGTGCCTTGCTGGCACCCAGACTCTCGCGGATGGCATAGCCATCGGCATTGATCGCACGTTCCAGTTCATCGGTGGGAACGCCATTGCTGACGCGCAGCCAGCTACGCATTCGCGGTTTCGCATCGGTGCTGTCATCCACCGCATAGGCGATCAGCCGCTCGGACAGCACAGCGTGCGGAAACTCCCCGGGCGCAACCACCGCCATCGTGCTCTCCACCAGCGTGCTGGACCAGACATTGCGGGCGCTGCCGTTGGTCAGGTACACGAACACCCAGTAGCCGCTGGCCAGCGTGCCCTTGTAGGCCAATCGCGCACGTACACGGGTGCCACCATCGTGGCCGACCTGGGTGTAGCCGTTGCTTCGGGTGGTGTCCCAACCGGTGGAGAAGAAATTGCTGCCGCCACCGACCAGCTTCTGCGGCTGCCAGAGCTTTTCCAGGGTCGCCGTGCGCACCAGCTTGCCGGTGGCCAGTGCCTGCAGGAAGCGGTTCATGTCGCCCACGGTGGTCTGCAGGTCGGCATGGCCCCAGCCGTAGTCCGGCCAAGGGTCTTCATTGGCCGGCTGCAGTTGGCCGTCCTTGCCGATGTACGGCACCGCCGCGCGCGTGGCTGGCACGCTGGTGACACCCCACGAGGTGCTGGCCATCTTCAAAGGCTGCAGGATGCGTTCGCGTGCGATGGCCGGGTAGGGCTTGCGATAGTGCGCTTCCAGCAACGCCGTCAGCACCAGGTAGTTGGCCTGGGTGTACTGCACGCGGCTGCCGGTGGCGAACTGCATCGGCGCCGCGCCGGCCACCTTCAGTGCAGCGGCAAGATCAGGCGCCACGCCGGTGTAGCCCTTGCTGACCCAGCGGTTCTCCACCCGGTCGTAGTACTCGCCGATACCCGAGCTGTGGTTGAGGAAATCGCGCACGTGGATTGCCTGCCATGCTGCAGGCAGGTCCGGCACATAGCGGCTGGCCGGTGCATCCAGATCCACCTTGCCCTGGTCGACCAATTGCATCACCAGCGTGCTGGTCAGCAGCTTGGCCATCGACTGCGCGGCGAAGATGGTCTCGACGGTGGCGGGCGCATGGGTAGCGGGATCACGTTCACCGCTGGCGCCTTGGTACAGCACCTGGCCGTTGTGGGCGACCAGTACCGCCTGGCCGGCGATGCCGTAGCGTTCGCGGTTGGCCTGCAGCTGGGTGCTGAGCTGCTTGGAAAGATCGCCGGCAGTTCCAAGCGCCGAAACGGGTGGGATCGCAAACAGCGTGCAGAGCAATGCAACGGCCAGGGTGCGGTACATCGCGGTGATCCATCAGCGGTGATGGCGCATGTTGGTCACGTCGGAAGAGCGGGTCAAGGGCACCGATTCCCGCATCAGGGAGAGCCGGCCAGCGGCCGGCACTACCACACGTTTCCGGTAGTGCCGGCCGCTAGCCGGCACCCCTGCGATCAGCCGAGGATGCCCGGCAGATCCAGCCCCTTTTCCTTCGCGCATTCAATCGCGATCTCATAGCCCGCGTCGGCATGGCGCATCACGCCGGTGGCCGGGTCGTTCCACAGCACGCGGCCAATCCGCTTGGCCGCTGCCTCGGTGCCGTCGCAGACGATCACCATGCCGGCGTGCTGCGAGAAGCCCATGCCGACGCCACCACCGTGATGCAGCGACACCCAGGTCGCGCCGCTGGCGGTGTTGAGCAGGGCGTTCAGCAGCGGCCAGTCGGACACCGCGTCGGAGCCGTCGGCCATCGCTTCGGTTTCGCGGTTCGGCGAGGCGACGCTGCCACTGTCCAGGTGGTCGCGACCGATCACCACCGGCGCCTTCAGTTCGCCGTTGGCGACCATCTCGTTGAACGCCAGGCCGAGTCGATCGCGATCACCCAGGCCGACCCAGCAGATGCGCGCCGGCAGGCCCTGGAACTTGATCTTCTCGGCCGCCATGTCCAGCCAGCGGTGCAGGTGCGGGTTGTCCGGAATCAGTTCCTTCACCTTGGCATCGGTCTTGGCGATGTCTTCCGGGTCGCCGCTCAGTGCGGCCCAGCGGAACGGGCCGATGCCGCGGCAGAACAACGGGCGGATGTAGGCCGGCACGAAACCCGGGAAATCGAAGGCATTGGCCACGCCTTCTTCCAGCGCCATCTGCCGCAGGTTGTTGCCGTAATCCACGGTGGGTACGCCCAGCGCATGGAAGCCGAGCATGGCGCGGATGTGGTTGGCCATCGATGCACGCGCGGCCTTCTCCACTTCCTTGGGGGCGGAAGCGCGCTTCTCATCCCACTGTTCGACCGTCCAGCCCTGCGGCAGGTAGCCGTTCACCGGGTCGTGCGCGGAGGTCTGGTCGGTCAGCAGGTCCGGCTTCACGCCGCGCTTGAGCAGTTCGGCCAGCACATCGGCAACGTTGCCGAGCAGGCCCACCGACTTCGGCGTACCGGCCTTGCACGATTCATCGATCAGGCGCAGCGCTTCGTCCAGATTGTCGGTCCAGGTGTCGAGGTAGCCGGTGCGCAGGCGCATGTCGATGCTGCTCTTGCGGCACTCGACGGCCAGGCAGGAGGCACCGGCCATCACGGCAGCCAGCGGCTGTGCACCACCCATGCCGCCGAGGCCACCGGTGAACAGCCACTTCCCGGTCAGGTCGCCGCCGAAATGCTGGCGCCCCATTTCCACGAAGGTCTCGTAGGTGCCCTGCACGATGCCCTGCGCACCGATGTAGATCCAGCTGCCGGCGGTCATCTGGCCGTACATGGCCAGGCCCTTCTTATCCAGCTCGTTGAAGTGGTCCCAGTTGGCCCAGCGCGGCACCAGGTTGGAATTGGCGATCAGCACGCGCGGTGCATCGGCGTGGGTGCGGAACACGCCCACCGGCTTGCCCGATTGCACCAGCAGGGTCTGGTCATCGTCCAGGCGCTTGAGCGTTTCGACGATGGCGTCGAAGCTTTCCCAGTCGCGTGCGGCGCGGCCGATGCCGCCATACACCACCAGTTCCTGCGGGCGCTCGGCCACGTCCGGGTGCAGGTTGTTCATCAGCATGCGCAGCGGTGCTTCGGTCAGCCAGCTCTTGGCATTGAGCGTGGTGCCGGTCGGCGCGGCGATGGTGCGGGACGGGTCGTTGCGGGTCATGCGGCGCTCCGGTTCGTAGCGAATTCAAGGCAGGCGTTGAGCACCTGCGCCAGGGTGTGGCGCAGTGGTGCGGCGTGGTCGGGGTCGAGCGGGGGGGGCCAGCTGTGTTCGTCCACCTGGTCCGGCAGGGGTTCGTGCATGTAGCCGCGGCAGGCAAGTTCCATCTGCAGGCTGTGCACGCCGCCGGCGATGTTGCTGTAGTGGCGGGTGATCCAGCCGCCCTTGAAGCGGCCGTTGCGCACCTGGCTCATGCCACTGATCTTCAGCAGGTTCTCCACCACGTCGCTCAGGGCGTTGTCGCAGGAGGTGTCCGGTGCGCCGGACGGACCTGCAGTCCCCAGGTTGAACTGCGGTAGTTCGCCCTCGAACAGGTGCGGGATATGCGAGCGGATCGAGTGCGCGTCGTACACCACCACGGTGCCGTGGCGTGCACGCAGGCGCGTGATCTGCGAAGCCAGCGCATCGTGGTAAGGAAGGAAATACGTGTCGCGACGACGGGCGATTTCTGCTTCGTCCGGTTCGTGCCCGGCGTGGTACAGCGGCTGGTTGTCGAAGGTGGTCAGCGGACACAGGCCGGTGGTGTTCTGGCCCGGGTACAGCGACACGCCGCTGGGATCGCGGTTGAGGTCGATCACCGAACGCGAGATCGCCGAGCGCACCGTGGTCGCGCCCATGCCGCGCACGAAGTCGTACAGCTCGTGCACCCACCAGTCGGCATCGCGGCGGGCCAGCCACGGCGAGTGGTAGTCGCCGATCAGGTCGTGCGGCAGCTCGCTGCCGGTATGCGGGAAGCTGACGATGAGGGGGGCATCGCCCTCGTGCACCGTCAACCATTCAGGAAGAGTCGTCATGCCTGCGGTTCCACAGTCGGCAACAGATCGCCCAGGCCCTGCGCCAGCGCGCCACTGCGCACAAGATTCGTGGCGGTCACCATGTCGGGGTGGAAATAGCGGTCTTCTTCCAGCGTCGGCACCTGCGCACGCAGGGTGGCGCGCACCGTTTCCAGCGCGGCGCTGGAGCGCAGCGGCGCATGGAAATCACAGCCCTGCGCGGCGGCCAGCAGCTCGATGCCGATCACGTTGGCGGCGTTCTCGGCCATCTGCATCAGCCGGCGTGCGCCATGCGCGGCCATCGACACATGGTCTTCCTGGTTGGCCGAGGTCGGAATCGAATCAACGCTGGCCGGGTAGGCGCGCTGCTTGTTTTCCGAGACCAGTGCAGCGGCGGTCACCTGCGGAATCATGAAGCCGGAATTCAGGCCCGGGCGCGGGGTCAGGAACGCCGGCAGGCCGGACAGGGCCGGGTCCACCAGCATCGCCAGGCGGCGCTCGCTGATCGAACCGATCTCGCAAACCGCCATCGCCAGCATGTCGGCGGCGAAAGCCACTGGCTCGGCGTGGAAGTTGCCACCGGACAGCGCTTCGCCGGTGTCGGTGAACACCAGCGGATTGTCGGACACGCCGTTGGCTTCAATTTCCAGCGTGGTCGCGGCCTGGCGCAGGATGTCCAGCGCCGCGCCCATCACCTGCGGCTGGCAGCGCAGGCAGTACGGGTCCTGCACGCGCACGTCGTTGTCGCGATGCGACTCGCGGATGTCCGAGCCCTGCATCAGCGCGCGCAGGGTGGCGGCGGCGGCGATCTGCCCGCGCTGGCCGCGGATCGCGTGGATGCGCGGGTCGAAGGGCGTGTCGGAACCCTTGGCTGCTTCCACCGACAGTGCGCCGGTCACCAGTGCGGCCTGGAACACGGTCTCGATCTCGAACAGGCCCGCCAGCGCATAGGCGGTGGAGAACTGGGTGCCGTTGAGCAGCGCCAGGCCTTCCTTCGCGCCCAGTTCGATCGGCTGCAGGCCGGCACGTGCCAGTGCGTCGGCTGCCGGTAGGCGCTCGTCACCGATGAAGGCTTCGCCTACGCCCAGCATCACGCTGGCCAGGTGCGAGAGCGGCGCCAGGTCACCCGAGGCACCCACCGAACCCTGTGCGGGCACCACCGGCAGCACGCCCTTGACCAGCATCGCTTCCAGCAGCAGCAGGGTCTCCTCGCGAATGCCTGACGCACCCTGCGCCAGGCTGACCAGCTTAAGCGCCATCATCAGGCGCACCACGCTGGCCGGCATCGGCTCGCCCACGCCGGCGGCATGCGAGAGCACGATGTTCCGCTGCAGGGTGGCCAGATCTTCGCGCTCGATGCGCACGCTGGCCAGCTTGCCGAAACCGGTGTTGATGCCATACACCGGCGCGCCCTTGGCGACGATGGCGGCCACCGCCGCAGCACTGGCGCGCACCACCGGCAGCGCGGCCGGGTCCAGTGCAAGCGGCGCACCGCGATAGACCTGCCGCCACTGGGCAAGAGTGACATGGCCGGGGCGAAGAACCAGGGTGTTGCTCATGTGTTGCTCCAGGAGGCAGGCAGGTCGGGCTGTCCGCGCACCACGCGCGCGTGCAGCGGGTTGAATCCAATGCGATAGACCAGGTCGGCGGGGGCATCGATGTCCCAGATCGCCAGGTCGCAGTCCAGGCCCACGGCGAGGCGGCCGATGCGGTCGCTGCGTCCGAGCGCGCGCGCCGCTTCACGGGTGAAGCCGGCGATGCACTCATCCACGGTCAGGCGGAACAGGGTGGCGCCCATGTTCATCGCCAGCAGCGGGCTGGTCAGCGGCGAAGTGCCCGGATTGCTGTCGGTGGCCAGCGCCAGCGGCACGGCGGCCGCACGCAGCGCAGCGATCGGCGGCAGGGTGGTATCGCGGGTGAAATAGAAGGCGCCAGGCAACAGCACGGCGACGGTGCCGGCGGCGGCCATCGCGGCGATGCCGGCATCGTCCAGATGTTCGATATGGTCGGCCGAGAGGGCACCGAAGCTGGCGGCCAGTTCGGCGCCATGCTGGTTGCTCAGCTGCTCGGCATGAATCTTCACCGCCAGCCCGTTGGCGCGCGCCGCTTCGAAGACCTGCCGCGCCTGCGCCGGCGAGAAGGCGATGTTCTCGCAGAATACGTCCACCGCTTCGGCCAGGCCTTCGGCGGCGATGGCCGGAATCATCACGTTGCACACCTCGTCGGTGTATTCCTGCGCCTCGCGGCCTGGCGGAATCGCGTGTGCGCCGAGGAATGTGGTCACCACGTTGACCCGGCACTCCTCGCCCAGCGCACGCGCTACCTGCAGCTGCTTGCGTTCGTCGGGCAGGGTCAGGCCGTAGCCGGACTTGATCTCGATCGTGGTCACGCCTTCGGCACGCATCGCCAGCAGGCGCGGCCGGCTTTCGCTGGCCAGCTGTTCCGGGGTGGCAGCACGGGTGGCGCGCACGGTGGAGACGATGCCGCCGCCGGCACGGGCGATCTCGGCATAGCTGACGCCCTGCAGGCGCTGCTCGAATTCGTTGGCGCGGTTGCCGGCGTAGACCAGGTGGGTGTGGCAGTCGATCAGGCCGGGCGAGATCCAGCGGCCTTCGCCATCGATGCGGGTGGTCGGCTGCAGGTGGGCGTCGCTGCCGGCCGGGCCGACATGGACGATGCGGCCGCCAGCGCAGGCCAGTACGCCATCGCGGATGACACCCAGCCCCTCGCCATCGAGGGTCATCAGGTGGACGTTGGACCAGAGGGTATCGACGTGCATGGCATCCACAACGCGGCTGTGCTTATATGTCTATACAATATAGGCGTCCATTTCGGGTTGTCCAGCCATGTCCGATTCGCGTTCCCCGCTCTGTTTCCATGCCGCCCACGCCCTTCTGGCCGACGGCTGGGCCCGCGATGTCCGCCTGCAGGTGCAGGACGGCCGCATCACGGCGATCCACATGGGGCAGGGCGCCCAGCACGGCGACACCCGCGTCGACATCCTGGTGCCGGGCCTGCCCAACCTGCACAGCCACGCCTTCCAGCGCGGCATGGCTGGGCTGACCGAGATCGGCGGCGGCGACGGTGACAGCTTCTGGAGCTGGCGTGAGCTGATGTACCGCTTCCTGGCCCATCTGCGCCCGGACGCGGTGCAGGCCATCGCCGCCCAGGCCTACATGGAAATGCTGGAAAGCGGCTTCACCCGCGTCGGCGAATTCCATTACCTGCACCACGACGCCGATGGTCGCGCCTATGCCAACCGCGCCGAGATGAGTGCACGGATTGCTGCCGCCGCCGAGCAGACCGGCATCGGCCTGACCCTGCTGCCGGTGTTCTATGCGCATGCCGATTTCGGCGGGGCGGCGCCGAATCCAGCGCAGCGGCGCCTGATCCACGACGTGAACGGTTTCGCGCAGCTGCTGGACGCCGCCAAGCCGGCACTGGCCGCGCTGCCGGATGCGGTGCTCGGCATCGCGCCGCACAGCCTGCGTGCAGTCACCGGCGAGGAATTGAGTGCGTTGCTGCCGCTGACCGACGGCCCGGTGCACATCCATATCGCCGAGCAGGTGCGTGAAGTCGAGGCCTGCCTGGCCTGGAGCGGCCAGCGTCCGGTGCAGTGGCTGTACGACCATGCACCGGTGGATGCGCGCTGGTGCCTGGTGCACGCCACCCACATCACCGACGATGAGCGCGTCGCCATCGTGGCCAGCCAGGCCGTGGCCGGCCTGTGCCCGATCACCGAAGCCAACCTGGGTGACGGCCTGTTCCCGATGCAGGCGTTCGCGCGCGAGGGCGGGCGCTTCGGTGTCGGCTCCGATTCCAATGTGCTGATTGATGCGGCCGAAGAACTGCGCCTGCTCGAATACGGCCAGCGCCTGACCCTGCGCGGTCGCAACGTGCTGGCCCCGGATGCCACCCGCAGTACCGGCCGCTTCCTGTTCGAAGGCGCACTGCACGGTGGTGCACAGGCGCTGGGCGTGCCCGCTGGCCTGCAGGTCGGCGCCAGTGCCGACCTGGTCGAACTGGATGCCGGGCACCCGGCGCTGCAGGCGCGACAGGATGACGCATGGCTTGACAGCTGGGTGTTCGCCGCACGTAATGGCGCGCTGCGATCGGTCTGGCGCCATGGCCGCCAATGCGTGGCCGAGGGCCGCCACCTGCAGCGCGAGGCGATCACCACCGCCTTTACCGCCGCCCTGCGTGGCGTGCTGGGCTGATCGCCTCCCGCCACCGAGACCCCATTACGTGAAGGTCAGCAAGTCCGCCACGCTCAACCAGCGTATCCGCAGCGATCTGGAAAGCCGCATCCTCAGTGGAGAGTGGGCGCCGGGCTTTCGGATTCCGTACGAACACGAGCTGATGGAGCAGTACGGCTGCTCGCGGATGACGGTGAACAAGGTGCTGACCGCGTTGGCCGAGAGCGGCATGATCGAGCGTCGCCGCCGTGCCGGTTCGTTCGTGGCGCGGCAACCCCCGCACCTGGAGCAGGTGGCGCTGGAGATCCCCGATATCGCGATGGAGGTTGGCTCGCGCGGCCACCAGTACGCCTATCGCCTGCTGCAGCGCGACCTGCGCCTTGCCGATGCCGGCAATGCCGGTGAAGTCGAGCTGGCCGGTCAGGAAAACCTGCTGGCGATGCGCTGCCTGCATTTGGCCGATGGTCGCCCGCTGGCGCTGGAGCACCGCCTGATCAGCCCGGTGGGGGTGCCGGAGGTACTGGAGGTCGACTTCAGCACTACCGCACCGGGCAGCTGGCTGCTGCAGAACGTGTCGTGGACCCGTGCCCAGCACCGCATCAGTGCCTGGGGGGCAGATACCGCCACCGCCAAGCTGCTGGAGGTGAAGCCGGGTACCGCCTGCCTGGTGATCGAACGCCTGACCTGGCGTGGCGAACAGCCGATCACCCGCGTGCGCCAGGTGTTCCTGGGGGATGCCTGGGACCTGGTGGCGCGCTTCGCGCCGGGCGCGCGATAGGGATTCCATCCACGCATGGCGTGGATCTACTGGGCCGGAACGACTGTCGCCTTGAACTCTGTCGGGGCGTGTGTGCGATGTGTATCGTCCCTGCATGAAGAGCAGGGACCTCATCCGGGATCTGGAAGCGGCATGTTGGATCTGTCGTCGGATCCGCGGATCCCATCATGTATTCGTGCACCCGCAGCACCCTCACATCATCACCGTTCCTCACCCAAGGAAGGATCTGGGGAAGGGCTGGTGCAGGCGTTGCGGAAGCTCGCAGGACTGACGTAGGAGGGCCCATGCGATATCCAGTCCTGATCGAGGCAGGCGATGAGCGCACCGCGTGGGGTGTGGTCGTTCCAGATCTGCCGGGGTGCTTCTCGGCGGCCGACACGCTTGATGATGCGCTCAGCGCTGCCGAGGAAGCTGCACTCGCCTGGATTGATGCGGCCCTGGATGAGGGGCGCTCGATTCCGACACCTTCCGCGCCACAGAAGATCGCCGCCGAGGCATCCAAGGACATCCGTTGGATTCTTGCGTACATCTGCATTGATCCGGCTCTGCTGGACGATACCATCGAGCGGGTCAATATCAGCCTGCCACGCCGGATCCTGGCGAGGCTGGATGCGCAGGCCAGAGCGGCGGGTGAATCGCGCTCCAGTTACATCGCCCATCTCGCGGCATTGGGCTGAGCTGGCGCCATGTGGAGCCGAGCCGATGCTCGGCTGCTGTTCGCGTGTGGCTCAACTCTGCAAAGGCATCCACGCGTGGCGTGGATCTACCAAGGGGTCGCGCATCGGGGTTCAGTAAATCCACGCCACGCGTGGATGCGGCCCCATCAGTACGTGGCGCACTGCCGCCAGCGCACCGGCTCATCCACGCCGGGGCGGGCGTTGAGCTGGATGCGCACGTTGCGCAGGGCGGGGTAGTGCAGCACTTCCTCGCAGACCTGCGGCCAGACCGCGTCCAGCTCGCCCGTGCGGTTGATCGCCAGCGTCTGGCGGGTCAGCCAGACCCCGCTGGCGATACCGGGCTTGCCGGCCAAGGCGCGGGACAGATCGGCCTGGAAGCGCTCCAGCGTGGCGGCATCCGGGTTGGGGTTGCTGCGCGCGTCGGCTGAGGGCGCGGCCGGTGCAGGCGCAGCGGCCGGCGGCGTGGTGGCGGGGGCCGGCGCCGGTTCGGGCGCCGCTTCAACCGCAGGTGCAACCGGCGCGGGGGTGTCCGCCACCTCGGCAACAGGCGGGGTGTCCTGCACATGCAAGCCTTGCAGGCTCAATCCCACCAGCAGGCCCAGCGTGACCGCGCCGAGCGCGGCAATGGCGATCCGGCGCAGGGCTTCATGGCGGGCGCTGGCACGCACACGGGTTTCGATTTCCGCCGGCAGGTAGGGCTGCAGCAGCGGCCACAGGCGTGGACCGTCCAGCACCTCGACCGCCTGCTTCTCGGCAGCGCTGCGCCCGTCGCGTTCCATCCGGCCTTCGGTCAGCAGCACGCCGCCCTTGGCGCCGGCCAGGCGCGCAGCAGCCCCCAGCTCGTTCACTGCGGCGGTGCCGATACGGTAGGCAAGGCCATGCTTGCAGGACACCAGCCACTGGTTGGGGCCGTCGCTGAGCAGGAAGTCGCTGCTTGGCTCGCGGGACTCCTCCGCCGGGTCATTCAGTTCACGCAGGCCGCGCTGTTCGCGCAGCATGCGCTTGACCAGTACCGAGAACTCGCGCCAGTGCATGCCGGCCAGCGCTTGCAGGCCGAGTTGCATCTCCTTCTGCCGCCGCTTGATCCACCACAGATAGACAACAGCCAGGGAACAGGTAAGCAGGGCCGACAGCAGGGCCAGGATCCAAGGGAGCATGCAGGAGGTGCGCGGAAGGGGCGAATGCGGAAGACGACAGTGTAAAGGTCGCACTATCCGGCTGGGTCAGGACGTTCCTGACAGGAAGCGTGATGGAACGCTCAGATCGGCATACGGCGAGCACGAAAAACCCGCCAATCCTGAAGCCGTGAGGGGAGGGAACAAACGGCAGCCGAAGCGATTGGCGGGTTGCTCGCGATTGTCAATCAAATTTTATTGCATTGCAACAATGGCCGGTCAGGGCACGCTGCCTGGCGACTGATGGCTGCCCGGGGCGGGAGCATCGGCGCCCGAGGCCGCACGGTTTTCCAGCTTGGCCAGCCGCGCGTGCAGGGCGTCGATACGGGCTTCCAGCGCGGTCACCTCGTCCGCAGTGGGGACATGCAGGCGCTTGAGCACGCCCTGCACCTGGTCATCGAAGGCCTTTTCGACCTTGTTCCAGGTGCCAGAGGCCTTCTCGCGGGCCTCATCCAGTGAGGATTCCACGTTGTCGCGCCAGCCCGGGCCCTGTTCGCCGTGGCGTTCACGGCGGCGGGCCTCCCAGGCTTCGCCTTCCTTCACCAGGCCGTCGAAGAAGCGGCTGCCTTCGGCCTGTGCACGGCCCAGGGCGCCCAGGCCGGCCAGCCAGACCTGCTGCGCCGAGTCACTCAGCTTGCGCGAGAAGCGCTCGGCCTGGTCACCGAACGAGGCGTCGTCGTTGCGGCGGTCATCGTTTTCGTACTGGTTCATCGCACTTCCCGTGGGAGTTGGGCCTGCCCCGAGAGTAGCGCGCACTGGCGTTGCACGGCCGTGACGGCCGTCGCCGGGGTTCAGCCCAGCTTTTCCTTCAGCACGCGCTGGATCTCGCCCTCGACCATGCCCTTCATCGCCGACAGCAGGAAGCCCAGCTTGGCGGTCACGCGCACGGCGCCCGGCTGCAGCTCGATCGCACCGTCCACGCCGCTGCCAGAGAAGTTCAGCACGTCGGCGGCCCAGGACGACTTCAGGCCGAAGCGCTCGGACAGCTTGGCGGCGACCTGTTCGATCGCGGCGCGTGCCTGTGCGTCGGGCAGGGCGTGGGCGTGGCGGACATCGATGGTGGACATGCAGGCTCCTGGCGCAGGGCGGGGATGATCAATGAGGGCGAGCATTGTGCGCATCGAGGGCCGTCGCGCCAAGCACTCATCGCAGGTTCTTCTTCGTTGGCGGCCAACCTGCTAGGCTGCGCCGCGTGCAGAACCTGCTTGTTCACTTCAGTCAACAACAACAGCCCGACCAGCCGCTGCGGCCCGGGGTGCAACGCATCGTGCGCCAGGCCAACGGCAGCGTGCGGCTCGGCGACGCCGGCCACGGCGCGCTGCTGCTGGCGCAGTTCTGCATGGATGATCGCGGCCTCTGGCTGCAGGTCGGCAACGGCATCCGCGGCATCCACGTGAACGGTCGCCCGGTACGCCGGATGGCCCTGTTGCGTGCGGGCGACGCGGTGTATGTGGACGGTGTGGAGATGGTGCTGCAGGGCGAGGTCGAGAGCCTGCTGCAGGCGCCCGCACCGAAGAACGATGGCGGCAGCGACGAGCAGCAGCGCCTGCTGCGTGGTGTTGGTGGCCTGCATCATGGCCGCAGTTTCACCCTGTCGCGGGCCCGCCTGGTCGGTCGCGGCAGTGAGGCCGACATCACCATCGACGATCCGGCCTTCGCCGAACAGCACGCCCGCGTGGAAGTGCACGGTGATCGTGTGCTGCTGCGCGACCTCGGCAGTGCCGACGGCACCCGGGTCAACGGCGTGGCCGTGCGCCACTGCTGGCTGCAGGCCGGCGACCAGGTGGTGTTCGATGGCCAGCACCGTTTCGTGCTGGAAGTGCCGCACGACCCGCGCCGGCGTCCGCTGCCGGCCGAGGACGAGTCCAGCCAGGACGCGGAACAGGCGCCGGTGCTGCCGGTGACGCCGCGCAGGGTGCGGCGCTGGCCGTGGCTGCTGGCCAGCGCCTTGTTGCTGGCGGCAGTGCTCAGCCTGCTGCTCTGGTTCGGCGCGCGCTGACGGTCGCGCGGTGACGGTAGTGCCGGCCGCTGGCCGGCAACCGCCGCCCCGAATCCATGAGGTTGCCGGCCAGCGGCCGGCACTACCCGGTCGCGTCGCCAATGGATTCCAATGAAACCAAATTTCCCTTGCGCCACAAGGCCGCAAGGCTGGTGCACTGCGGCATACTAGGGTTCTTGCCCCACAGGTGTGACATGACGCGCGCGTTCAACTTCAGTGCCGGCCCTGCGACCTTGCCGGAATCGGTCCTGCGCCAGGCGCAGGCGGAAATGCTGGACTGGCACGGGTCCGGCGCTTCGATCGTGGAAATGAGCCATCGCGGCGCGGAATTCATGTCCGTGGCCGCCGAAGCCGAGGCCGACCTGCGTCGCCTGCTCGACATCCCCGACGACTATGCGGTGCTGTTCCTGTCCGGTGGCGCCACCACCCAGCAGGCGCTGATCCCGCTCAACTTCGCCGCCCCGGGCCAGCGTGCCGACTACGTGGTCAGTGGCCACTGGGGCAAGACCGCGGTCAAGCAGGCCGGGGTCTACGTGGACGTCAACATCGCCGCCAGCAGCGAGGCCGATGGCTACCGCACGCTGCCGCCGCGCGCGGACTGGCAGCTCTCGCCCGATGCGGCCTACGTGCACATCACCGCCAACGAGACCATCCACGGTGTCGAGTTCCGTGATGTGCCCGACACCGGCAATGTCCCGCTGATCGCCGATTTCAGTTCGTCCATCGCGAGCGAACCGCTGGATGTGCGCCGCTATGGCGTGATCTACGCCGGCGCGCAGAAGAACCTCGGGCCCGTCGGCATCGCGGTGATGATCATCCGCCGCGACCTGCTCGAGCGCAGTGGCCAGCCGCGCGCGGACATCTTCGATTACCGCTCGCACGTCGCCCGCGATTCGATGCTCAACACCCCGCCGACCTGGAACTGGTATCTGGCCGGCCTGGTGTTCAAGTGGATGCTGGCCGAGGGCGGCGTGACCGAGTTCGCCAAGCGCAATGCCGCCAAGGCCGCGCTGGTGTACGGCGCCATCGACGGCTCCGGCGGCTTCTACCGCAATGAGGTCGCACATGCGGCCCGTTCGCGGATGAACATCCCCTTCTTCCTGCCCGATGCCGATCTCGACGCCCGTTTCGTCGCCGAGGCCAAGGCCGCCGGTCTGCTGGCGCTGAAGGGCCACAAGGTGGTCGGCGGTATCCGGGCCTCGCTGTACAACGCCATGCCGCTGGCCGGGGCCGAGGCGCTGGTCGCCTTCATGGCCGATTTCCAGCAGCGTCACGGTTGAGCAATGAATGGCGCGCACCGTCAGGTGCGTGCCCCGCAACAGGGAATTCCGATGGCAAGCAGCAAATCCAGCAAGAAGGCGCCGAAGAAGGCCGAACCGGCCAAGGACAGCGCCTCCACCAAGGCCAAGGGCAAGAGCACGTCCAAGGCCGCGTCGAACCCGGCGCCCACCCTGGCGCCGCTGGCGCTGGCCGATGTGCGCTCGAAGATCGACCAGATCGACCGCGACATCCAGAACCTGATCGCCGAGCGCGCGCGTTTCGCCCACCAGGTCGGCAAGGCCAAGGGCAAGCTGGCCGCCGCCGTGGACTACTACCGCCCCGAACGCGAAGCGCAGGTGCTGCGCATGGTGGTGGACCGCAACGAAGGCCCGCTCAGCGACGAGCTGCTGGTGCACGTCTACCGCGAGATCATGTCGGCCTGCCTGGCCCAGCAGGAGCCGCTGAAGATCGGCTACCTCGGCCCGGAAGGCACCTTCAGCCAGCAGGCCGTGCTCAAGCACTTCGGCCGCTCCGCGCTGGGCCTGCCGATGGCCAGCATCGAGGAAGTGTTCCAGGAAGTGGAAGCGGGCAACGCCGATTTCGGCGTGGTGCCGGTGGAGAATTCAGGGCAGGGCACCATCCAGATCACCCTGGACATGTTCCTGACCTCGAACCTGAAGATCTGTGGCGAAGTGGAACTGCGCGTGCAGCAGTACCTGATGTCGCGCAGCGGCCGCATCGAGGACATCGAGCGTATCTACGCGCACCCGCAGTCGTTCATGCAGACCTCGGCGTGGCTGCGCGCCAACCTGCCGAAGGCCGAGAAGATTCCGGTATCCAGCAACGCCGAAGGTGCGCGCCGTGCGCGCAACGCCGACGACGCGGCTGCCATCGGCGGCGAGAGTGCCGGCCACGTGTACGGCCTGAAGAAGGTGGTCACCAAGCCGATCCAGAACGATGCCGACAACACCACCCGCTTCCTGGTGGTGGGCCGCAACATCTTCCCGACCTCAGGCCACGACCGCACCTCGGTGCTGGTGTTCATCCATGACAAGCCCGGTGCGCTGTTCGACGTGCTCAGCCCGTTCGCCCGCCACGGCATCAGCATGAACCGCATCGAGTCGCGGCCGTCGCACCACGGCAAGTGGGAGTACGGCTTCTTCATCGACCTGGCCGGCCACATCGACGACGCGCCGATGCAGGCCGCACTGGCCGAACTGGAAGCGCACTCGGCGCAGATCAAGGTGCTGGGCTCCTATCCGGTGGCCGTGCCCTGAGTGCTGCTGCGGCGGCCCTGGCCGCCGCTCCCTGATGCATCGCCGGCGCTGCCGGCGTTTACGGAATGATCGAACGATGAGCAACGCGCAACACTGGATCGCCCGCAAGGGCCAGCCGCTGCAGGGCAGTCTGACCATTCCCGGCGACAAGTCGGTCTCGCACCGCTCGGTGATGTTCGCCGCGCTGGCCGATGGCACCTCGCATATCGAAGGTTTCCTGGAAGGCGAAGATACCCGCGCTACCGCGCGCATCTTCAGCCAGCTGGGCGTGCGCATCGAAACCCCCAGCCCGTCGCAGCGCATCGTGCACGGCGTCGGCATCGACGGCCTGAAGGCGCCGGATGCGCCGCTGGACTGCGGCAACGCCGGTACCGGCATGCGCCTGCTGGCCGGGTTGCTGGCGGGCCAGGCGTTCGACTGCACGCTGATCGGCGACGAGTCGCTGTCGGGCCGACCGATGCGCCGCGTCACCGGCCCGCTGTCGCAGATGGGCGCGAAGATCGACACCCAGGATGACGGCACGCCGCCGCTGCACGTGCATGGCGGCCAGACGCTGCATGGCATCGACTTCGCCTCGCCGGTGGCCAGCGCGCAGATCAAGTCGGCGGTGTTGCTGGCAGGCCTGTACGCGCAGGGCGAAACCAGCGTTGTCGAGCCGCACCCGACCCGCGACTACACCGAACGCATGCTGTCCGCGTTCGGCGTGGACATCGAATTCTCGCCGGGCAAGGCGCGCCTGCGCGGCGGCCAACGCCTTCGTGCCACGGATATCGTGGTGCCGGCCGACTTCTCGTCTGCGGCGTTCTATCTGGTGGCTGCCAGCATCATTCCGGGCTCCGAGCTGCGCCTGAAACAGGTCGGCCTGAACCCGCGCCGCACCGGCCTGCTGCACGCGCTGCGCCTGATGGGTGCCGACATCACCGAAGAGAATCCGGCCGAGCAGGGCGGTGAACCGGTGGCGGACCTGGTGGCGCGCTATGCCCCGCTGAAGGGTGCACGCATTCCGGAAGAACTGGTGCCGGACATGATCGACGAGTTCCCGGCGCTGTTCGTGGCGGCAGCTGCTGCAGAAGGTCAGACCGTGGTGACCGGCGCCGCCGAGCTGCGGGTGAAGGAATCCGATCGTCTCGCAGCGATGGCCACCGGCCTGCGCGCGCTGGGCATGCAGGTGGACGAAACCGACGACGGTGCCACCCTGCATGGTGGCGTGCGCCTGGGCAGCGGCACCATCGAAAGCCACGGCGACCACCGCATCGCCATGGCGTTCGCCATTGCCGGCCAGATCAGTGACGGCGAAGTGCGCATCAACGATATCGCCAACGTCGCCACGTCCTTCCCGGACTTCGACGGCCTGGCCCGCAGCGCCGGATTCAACCTGGCCTGATCGTCACCGCATCCGCCGGGTCATGCCCGGCGGATCGCATTGCCCGGCAGGTGCCAACCTTGGTTGGCTCGCTCACATCTCCCGGTAGGTGCCAACCTTGGTTGGCACGCTTTCCCGCATAAAAGGACGGAGGCCGAAGCCTCCGTCTAAACATCACGAACCCCTCGTCCGCGATCAACGCTGCTCGGTACGGAAATCCACCGGGACCCGCACTACGCTTGCTACTGCGCGGCCGTCATGCACCGCCGGCTGGAACTTCCAGTTCTGCACGGTATTGAGCACCGCACGATCCAGATCGCGACTGCGCTCGCCGCTGCGCGAGACGATCGCAGCGCTGGCGACATTGCCGCGGGTATCGACATTCAGGCTGGCGATCACGCTGCCCTGCACGCCGCTACGCAGCGCGGCGGCGGGGTAGGTGGGCATGCGGTTGCTGGCCAGCGGGCGGGCTTCACGATTGCGCACTACCGGCGCGGCCTTCCGCGAAGCAGTAGCCGGGGTTGCCTGGCGCGCGGCAGGGGCCGCTGCATCCGTCACCGCGGGCTGCTCAGGGGCCGGCAGCATGCGCTCACCGATCGGCGCCGGTGCCACGTCTTCCTGGTTCGAATGACGCAGCCAGAGCAGGGCGCCGGCAAACATCGCCACGATCAGCGCGATCCACATCCAGAGCGACGTGGGCTTGTGCTGCGCGCTTGAATCCTGCGGCAGCTGCGGCGAATGAAGGTCTTCATGGGTGGTGGCGGTCATCGCAAACTCCTTCCGTCAATGGACGACGTGGGCAGTGTTGCCCGAGCCACGGACGGGAAGTGTCAGCGTTGCGTCAACGCCACCGGCAGGGTTCAGTTTGCCTGCCGGGAAGTGTTCAGTTACTGCGTCTTGAAGTCGAACGGCACTTCAATGCTGCCGGGTACGGCCTGGCCGTTGCTCTGCGCCGGAGTGAAGCGCCAGCGGCGCACAGCGTCGGTGGCGGCACGGTCGAGCTCGCGTGAACCGCTGCGCTGGATCACCGTGGCGTTGTTCGGATAGCCGGTGGCGTCCACGTCCACGCGTACCACCACCGTACCGGTTTCACCGGCGCGCAGGGCGGCGGCGGGATAGGACGGTGGCGGCGACTGTCCGGCAATCGGCATCGGCTGGCTGTTGCCGGTGGCCGCCGGCGCAGGGCCCGGTGCAGCCGGGGCCGCTTCAGCCACGGGCGCGGGCGGCGGCGGGGCCGTTTCCACCAGCTTCGGCGCTTCTTCCTCCACCGGTGCCGGCTTGGCATCGGGCATGTCGCTGGAACCGGCGGCAGCGGCCAGTGGTTCCGGCAGGGGCTCGATCTGGGCGGTTTCCTGCGGGGTCTGGGCAGCCGGATCGGCGCGGAAGAACTCCTTGTCGCGGCCGGTCAGCCAGACCAGCACGAACAGCAGTACGCCCACGCCGAAGGCGATGCCGGCGATCTTCAGGGCGTTGCGCGGGATATGCACAGTGAACGACTTGGCGGACGACGAGCGGGGTGCAGACATGGACCGGACCAGTACGGAATGGCTCGATTCTGCCACGGCGGGAATGAACCGGGCGGCAGAAATCCGTATAACAAGCGATAATCCCATCCCTGATACCCACCACGACACCTGCCATGCTTGATCCAGCCCTGCTCCGCCACCAGCCCGCCGACCTCGCCGAACGCCTGCGCACCAGCCGCGGCTTCGAGCTCGACGTGTCTGCCCTGGAGTCCCTGGAGGCTGATCGCAAGCGCATCCAGGTGCGGACCCAGGAGTTGCAGAGCCTGCGCAACAGCCGTTCCAAGGCCATCGGCCAGGCCAAGGCCAAGGGCGAGGACGTCTCGGCCATCATGGCCGAGGTCGCAGCCTTCGCCGACGAGCTGAAGGCCTCGGAAGTGGCGCTGGACGAGCTGCGCGAGAAGATCGAAGCGATCTCGATGGGCATCCCGAACCTGCCGGCCGATGACGTGCCGGCCGGTGCCGACGAGAACGACAACGTCGAGCAGTCGCGCTGGGGAACCCCGCGCCAGTTCGACTTCAAGGTGCTCGACCACGTCGAACTGGGCGCCCGCAACGGCTGGCTGGACGGCGAGACCGCGGCCAAGCTGTCCGGCTCGCGCTTCACCGTGCTGCGCGGCCCGATCGCGCGCCTGCACCGTGCGCTGGCCCAGTTCATGGTCGACCTGCACACTGGCGAGCACGGCTATGAGGAAACCAACGTGCCGCTGCTGGTCAACGCCGATTCGCTGCGCGGCACCAGCCAGCTGCCGAAGTTCGAGGACGACCTGTTCAAGACGGCCGTGGGCGATTCCACGCGCTACCTGATCCCGACCTCGGAAGTGCCGCTGACCAACATCGTGCGCGACGAGATCGTCGACGCCGAACGCCTGCCGTTGCGCATGACCGCCCACTCGATGTGCTTCCGTGCCGAGGCCGGCAGCGGTGGTCGCGACGTGCGCGGCATGATCCGCCAGCACCAGTTCGAGAAGGTCGAGCTGGTCTCGATCAGCCGCCCGGAAGACAGCGATGCCGAACACCAGCGCATGACCCGCTGCGCCGAAGTGGTGCTGGAAAAGCTGGGCCTGCCGTACCGCAAGGTGCTGCTGTGCACCGGCGACATGGGCTTCTCTGCGGTGAAGACCTACGACCTGGAAGTCTGGCTGCCGTCGCAGGAGACCTACCGCGAGATCTCCTCGTGCTCGAACTGTGGTGATTTCCAGGCCCGCCGCATGCAGGCGCGCTGGCGCAACCCGGCCACCGGCAAGCCGGAACTGGCGCATACCCTGAACGGCTCGGGCGTGGCCGTCGGCCGCGCGATGATCGCGGTGATGGAGAACTACCAGAACGCCGACGGCAGCATCACCGTGCCGGAAGCCCTGCGGCCGTACATGGGCGGACTGGAAACCATCGCCTGATTCCCTGATCGGGCGGTGCTGCGGCTCCGGTGGGTGCCATGCTTGCATGGCACCGAATCCACGCATGGCGTGGATCTACTGGAGGATGTTGCAGGCGCTCGGCATGATTTCACCGATGCCCCAGCAGATCCACGCCGTGCGTGGATGAACCGCCGTGATCACTCCACAGCGCGCAACTTCTCCAACGGCACCCATCCCGGGTCGCCGGCCTCCGGCACGCACCACGCCCAGCCATTGAGCGTGCGCTGCCCACGCAGCAGCTGCCCGGGATCCACATCCAGTTCCCGCGCGCAGTAGTCCTCCGTGGCAAACGCGCCACCCTGCGCGTCGCGACCGATCACCGGCGCCGGCACGAAACCGGGGTGCTGCCCCTCGGCCTCGCACAGGAACCAGTCATCCCAGCCCTCCGGGCCTTCATGGCGTTCGCCCACTACCAGCGCCTGGCCGCGGCGCAGGGTGATCGGGTGCGGAAATTCGCTGCGGTGCGCAGTGGTCACGATGTAGTTCATGGCCCCAGCCTAACGTGCTGGTGAGCGCCGCGCATGGCACCGATCCACGCATGGCGTGGATCTACTGATGCAAAAAAAACGGCCCCGCAAAGCGGGGCCGCCAGGGTGGGCCGGGATGGGGGAGGGGATCCACGGCCCGCGTTCAGCGCCTCGACGAGGAGAGAGCGGCGCCGAACGCTGGAACGCTTATGCAGCGACGGCTTCGACCACTTCGTGCGACGGCAGGGCTGCCAGTGCACCGGCAATCGCGTCTTCGCGGTGCTGCGGCGAGTAGGCGATGCCCTCGGCGCGCACGAACTCGACCTCGTTGACGCCCATGAAGGCGAACACCTGGCGCAGGAACGGCTCCTGGAAGTCGGCCGGCGAGTCGGTGTAGATGCCGCCGCGGCTGCTGGCGATGATCACCCGCTTGCCACCGGCCAGGCCCACCGGGCCGTTCTCGGTGTACTTGAAGGTGCGGCCGGCCACGGCCACGCGGTCGATCCAGGCCTTCAGCGTGGAAGGAATGCTGAAGTTGTACATCGGCGCGCCGATCACCACGATGTCAGCCTCCAGGAACTGCTGCATCACCTGTTCAGCATCGGTCGCCTCGGCGGCATCGGTCTTGGCCAGCGAGCTGCTGCGCAGATGCGGTACCGGATTGGCGTCAAGATCGCGATAATCGACCTGCAGGCCATCGATCTGGCCCGTGAAGCGGGCGACCACGGCGGCCGACAGCTGGCGCGAGACGGAATTGTCGCCAAGCACGCTGGCGTCGAGATGCAGAAGCTTCATGGCAGTCACCTATGTTCTGGAGGGAAGGGGCGGGGTGGCCCCGCCGACGGAGAGAACGATAGGTTGTTGCAAAGGCGGAATAAAGGTGATTGAATGCCACGTATTGTTCTAGATATGGAACTCGGGCATGCATGACCTGAATGATCTGTACTACTTCGCGATGGTGGTCGACCACGGCGGATTCGCCGCCGCCGAGCGCGCCTTGGGTATCCCCAAGTCGCGACTGAGCCGCCGCATCAGCCAGCTGGAAACCGACCTGGGCGTGCGCCTGCTGCAGCGCTCCACGCGCCGTTTCGCGGTCACCGATGTCGGCACCAGCGTGCACCGCCACGCCCAGACCATGCTGGCCGAGGCACAGGCCGCGCGTGAAGTTGTCGACCGCCTCAGCGCGGAACCGCGCGGCGTGGTGCGCGCCAGCGTGCCGGTGTCGCTGGCGCAGATGCAGCTGCCCAAGCTGCTGCCCAAGTTCCTCGAGCAGTACCCGAAGGTGCGCCTGCAGCTGAACATCAGCAACCGCCGCGTGGATATCATCAACGAAGGCTACGACGTGGCCCTGCGCGTGCGCTCGCGCCTGGACGATGACGGCAGCCTGGTGATGCGCAGCTTCGGCCAGGTGCAGGAATTGCTGGTGGCCAGCCCGAAGTACCTGGACCGCGCCGGCCGGCCGAAGGATCCGGAAGAATTGACCCAGCACGTCACCCTCAGCATCAGCGAAGACGAAGCCCGCCAACGCTGGGAGCTGCACGGGCCGGAAGGCGAAGTGCGCCGGGTCGACCTGCAGCCGCGCGTGGCCGGCTTCGACTTCCCGCTGCTGCAGAGCATGGTGAAGGACGGTTTCGGCATCACCATGCTGCCGGAAACCGTGTGCGCCGACGCCGTGCGCAACGGCGAGCTGGAAGTGGTGCTGCCGGACTGGTCGCTGCCGCAGGGCGTGTGCCATGCCGTGTTCGCCTCGCGCCGCGGCCTGCTGCCGGCGGTGCGCGTGTTCATCGACTTCCTGGCCGAACATCTGCCGCCGCAACTGGAGGCCTCGCGCCTGGATTGCGGTGGCGCCTGTGAAAAGGCCAAGGAGCGGATCAAGGCCAGTGCGCTGGGCGCGCTGGCGGTGGACGCGGGCTGAGGCACCTACCCGCAACTGCACCGCCAATCTGTGAAACGGTAGCGCCGGGCCATGCCCGGCGTTGCTACTTTTCGGCCCCGGTCAGTTCCGGCCGAACAGCCGGTCCCAGAAGCTGCGCCGCGGCGGTGCGGCCGGCCTGGGCTCGGTAATGACCGGTGCTTCCAGCACCGCCATCAGCTCCGCGCTGCGTGGCTTCTTCAGGAAGCGCGCGTAGTCCAGGTAACTGGTCACCTTGCTCATGTGCAGCCGCTCGGGCATTGCCGGCAGCGCGCCGCCCTGCAGCAGTACCCGCAACGCCTCTGGGCGATCCAGACGGATCGCCTCGAACACGGCGGTGCCACCGCATCCGGGCTCGATCTGGTTGGCGCGCTGCGGCGCATCCTCCAGCAGGGCACGCAGTGCCTCCACGTCATCGCGCTCCACGGCGGCCACCAGTCGCGCCAGCGCCTCGGCCTCCGCAGCTGGCAGGTTGTCGCGATACGCCTGGTCGGCGATCTCGCGCTGGGCGCGCCCATCACCGCCTTGGATGCACAGGAAATCTGTGACCAGAGCGACCGGAATGCCGGACGTATCCAGCGCCCAGTAGCTCGGATAGACGCCGTCGCCCCAGCCGCTGGTGAATACGACCAGGCCGTGCGGTGAGTCCTCGCCCCAGGGGCGGTACTCGGCGCCTTCATCCAGGCCGTCATGGTCGATCAGCGCATCCGACCACGCGTTGTCTTCGTCGCCATCGGCCTGTTCGATCAGGGCCAGCAGCGCCCGCTGGGTGTCGGTGTCCATGAAGCAGCCGATGCCAGCGTCGACCGGATAGCCGATGAAGCTGTCTTCATCCAGGCCGGTCAGGTCCTGCGTGGTCCAGCGCGCCATCTGCCAGTGCAGGGCAGACGCAGTGAGGGCTTCGCGGGGTTTGAACCAGACCACGGCCAACGCCGGGCGGCCGCTGTGCACGATGACTTCGACCGGATGCCGGCCCAGCGGCGCGGTGTAGTCGGCCAGCGCCGGCGCCTCGGCCTGCACCAGCGGATCGCAGACAACCAGATGCCCGCTGTTGACCGGCAGGTGTCCGGCGAAGGTGCGATGCAGGGCCACTGCGGCCAGCTGGGTATCGTCCAGCAGGGTGGTGCGCAGGTTGGCCAGATCGAGGTGGGCCATGGCGGCTCCGGATGCAGTCGAGCCCTCACCGTGCCGGATGCGAGGGGCGGGGGCAAGGGTGGTCTTGGGCAAATGGCCTTCACGTGCGAGAATACGCCGCTGCCCGGGCGACCGGGACCAGATTGGAGAGGTGGCCGAGCGGTTTAAGGCACCGGTCTTGAAAACCGGCGAAGGGTCAAACCTTCCGTGGGTTCGAATCCCACTCTCTCCGCCAAGAGGTTCAGAAGAGCCCCTGGAAACAGGGGCTCTTTTGTTTTTCCGGACAGTGCGAGAAGGATCTCGTGGGCGAATGCCGTCAGTTGAGGGCTCGTGTCATCAGTCTGACTCCGGTTGTGCCGGATATTGCTGCACGAACTGGTGGGTCGATCTCGTTCGGCTATGCCCAGATTCGCTGCCAATTGTCTCAGTTGACGCTTATGGGCAATGTCATTGATGCGGGCATCGTGTAGCTTCCTCAAGAAGCTTGTTGCCCCGCCTGCCGACTGGAAGCATCGGCTGATGGTTAGCAATGGATAGCAGCACAGTTGGATCGGAGCGACGGGCAGCGCTGCATCGATATGGTCCTATGTACATGTCGAAGCCTCCGTACCCGCTGCGAAATGCTGTTGCTAGGCAAGTTCGATCGGCAATTTCAAGGAAGAGGTAAGGTCATGAGGAAGATCCGACGGGGAAGTCCGGGTACATTTCTTTCTGAAGCAGGTATCAGCTGGCTTGCCGCTCGGCTGATGATTACGCTTCTCTTTGTGGCGGGCTGTGCGATGTCCCCTGCAGCGCGTGCATACACGTCTATGCAGCAGGCAATGGCTACATGCCAGGCAACACTGCCTGCATACGCTGGGCACAACTATTGCGCACCTGGATATGGGGTCGGTTGGATCGGAAACCCGCCTGGACCTCACGCTTTCATGCGTCCTGTGGGGCAGTCACGATTGCATGTGGCAGCTTGGGGGTTTGGGTGTCCTTCCGAGGAGAAGTGGAGCAGGCGCGCAGGGCGATGCGTTCAGAAAGACGGCCCACCCGAGTATCCGCTTCCCGGTCTCGAGGATCCTGAAACTGGCGAGTACGGCTCACCGAAATGCGACAGCAATTGTCTCATTGCGGGAGGCAACGGAAGCAATCCCATTGACAGCGCCACCGGCAACAAGCGGCAGCATGA
The DNA here is from genome assembly GCF_059369555.1 of Stenotrophomonas sp. YJH_SMC_21. Classification (NCBI taxonomy): domain Bacteria; kingdom Pseudomonadati; phylum Pseudomonadota; class Gammaproteobacteria; order Lysobacterales; family Lysobacteraceae; genus Stenotrophomonas; species Stenotrophomonas sp. YJH_SMC_21. The sequence goes on along the minus strand of NZ_JCAFSU010000002.1, from coordinate 53,190 downwards.
AGTCGACTTTGTTGGTGCGGGCGTCTTCCCGCTGAGCCTGGAGAGGACATACAACAGCGGTCGGGCGCTTGAAGGTGATCCTCTGCCGATGGGGGCGGGTTGGACGCATTCGTACTCAGCACGCCTTTATCCGGTGACGGATGGCAACTATGTGATGTATCGGATCATTGCGCGGCGCTCAAATGGAGCGCGGCAGAGCTTCACTCGCGTTGGCGATGAGTGGCTGAGCGATGCAGATGTTGCAGGTAGGATCAGTGTTTTCATGAGTGGAGGGGCACTCAGCTCGTTCACCTATTCGCGCGGCGACGGCACCGTAGAAACCTATGATCGTGATGGTCTGCTCACATCGATCACCGATCTTGGCGGTCATCGACAGGTACTGTCCAATGCTTATGCGGATGGCATCAAGAGGCTGGAGAAGGTAACCGACCCCGAAGGGCGAAGTCTGGTCTTCACGTACAAGGATCGAATGGTCGCATCGGTTACGTTGCCAACCGGGCGTGCTATCCGATATGGCTACGCCGATGGGGATCTGGTCAGCGTTTCCTATCCGGAAGCGCCAGCCGGTGAGTCCGTCCGTCGCTACCACTACAACGAATTGGATCAGACGACTGGTGTTTCCCAGCCCCACACGTTGACGGGCATCACCGATGAAAGTGGTCAGCGCTACGCGAGCTGGGGTTACGATGGCTATCGGCGTGGTGTTTTGAGTGTCCACGGTGACTACGCGACGGGTACCATCGATAGAACCTTGCTAGCGTTCAATGACGATGGCACGACGACTGTCACCGACAGCTTGGGGAAGGTGCGCCACTATGGCTTCGATGTGAAGCATCGTGTCGCCCGGCTCGCGTCCCTCGATGAGCTGTGTCTGGGGTGTAGCAACACCGCCAGGGCCAAGACCTATGATGGGAATGGCATGGTGCAGTCATCGGTGGACTTTGCCGGTAACGAGACAACATTCAGTCACAACGCGCGCCTGCTCGAAGTCCAGCGTGTCGAAGCTGCCAACGATGCAACGGGTCTGCGGCGAACCGTGCAGACCGACTGGCATTCCAGTTTAAGGGTGCCGGTCGAGCGCCGCATTCTTGATGCGGCGAACGTATTGGTATCCAAGTCCACCTGGACCTATAACGCACGCGGGCAAGCGCTGGCTGCCACGCAGGTCGATCCGGCGACGGGCGAGACGCGAACCACGACAAGCACCTACTGCGAAGCGGACGATGTGGCTGCAGCGCGGTGCCCATTGCTTGGTCTGCTTACTCAGGTCGACGGACCCCGATTGGATGTCACTGACACGACCTCCTATGTCTACTATCCCAGCAGCGATGCGGGCTGCGCTGCGGGCTCCGGCTCATGCCTCTACAGGAAAGGCGACCTGTGGAAAGTCGTTAACGCAGCGGGTCACATCTCCGAGGTGCTTGCCTATGACGGGGCTGGAAGACCGACGTCTGTCAAAGACCCCAATGGCATCGTTACCGAGATTGCGTACCATCCACGTGGCTGGCCAGCCATTGTCAGATTTGATTCCGCATCCGGCGCCGGTGCGCGCGCGATCAGTCTCGACTACTGGCCCACAGGCCTAGTCAGGCAGGTGACACAGCCAGATGGATCATCTATTTCCTACTCCTACGACGTAGCTCACCGATTGACGGCGATTTCCGATAGCCAAGGAAACTCAATCACCTTCATCCTGGACAATGCGGGGAATCGCGTCGCGGAAGAGACGCGGGATGTAAATGGCGAACTGAAGCGAGCGCTCAGCCGGATCTACAACCAGTTCGGGCAATTGGCGACAGAGGCGGATGCCGGCGCCAATCCCACTGATTTCTCCTACGATGCCAACGGTAACATCGCTTCCACGACCGATGCTCTGGGCCGCAAGAACCGACAGCAATACGATCCATTGAATCGCCTTGTGCTGTCCCTTCAGGATGTCGGCGGTTTGAATGTGGAAGTCCGTACGCACTACAACGCCATGGATCAGGTGACCCGGGTAACTGATCCCAAGGGGCTGTCTACAACCTATTCCTACAACGGCTTCGGCGACCTGACTGGGCAAGTCAGTCCAGACAGCGGTGCCAGTCTGTACACGGTTGACTCCGGTGGTAACCGTCGGACGTTCACCGATGCCCGTGGTGTTACTGCTTCGTATCGGTACGATGCTCTGGATCGGGTGATTGGAATTGCCTACCCGGATACCAGTCTTGACGTGAGCTACAGCTATGACCTGGCGCCAGAGTCGTGCCCTGCCGACGAGCGGTTTGCAAAGGGGAGGCTCGGCGAGGTGCAGCATGCTGGCGGCAGCACGCTGTATTGCTACGGTCGGCTTGGCCAGATCACCCGGAAGGTGCAGACGATCAATGGTCTGACACGGACAGTGCGATACTCCTACAGTCCATCCGGAAACCTTGCGACATTGGTGTACCCGGACGGGAGCATTGTCGACTACGTCCGGGATGGCTTTGATCGTGTGAATCAAATTGGCCTGACCCGGCTTGGTCAGGCCCGGCAGGTCGTGGTGAAGGACGTAGCCTACGCCGCCTTCGGTCCGGCGATCGGCTGGACGTATGGCAATGGTCGGCGGCTGGATCGTTCTCTGGATCTCGACTATCGCGCACAGGCTGTGAATGATCCGACTCCCGGGGGGCTCTCCCAGAGCTACAGCTACGATCCCGTTGGCTCCATCGTGGCGCTGAAGAATGGCAGTGGCTCGCAGGTGATGGCCCGCTATGCCTATGATGCCTTGGGGCGCCTCACGCAGACTCAGGATGGGCTCACCGCAACGCCCATCGAAACCTATGCATACGATTCCACTGGTAACCGCACGTCGCTGAAGACCGCGGGTGGCGCCTCGCTCTACACCTATCCCGCGACGAGTCATCACCTGACGGCTGTGGATGGTGTGGGGCGCGATCATGATGCCTCCGGCAACACCGTTCGCGTGGAAGGCAAGGAATACGTGTACAACGACGCCAATCGCATGGCAGCGGTGAAGCAGGACGGGAATTTGCTTGAGGGCTACGCATACAATCACCTAGGGGAGCGCATTCTTCGCGTTCCGTTCGGCGGTGATAAGCAGATCACCCTCTATGACGAAGCCGGGCAATGGCTGGGCGACCACTTTGAATCAGGTCGGTCGCAGCAGGCGATCTGGCTTGAAGACTATCCAGTGGCATTGATCAGCTCTGCAGACGCTGGTTCTCCGGAGTTGGTCTACATCCAGCCCGATCACCTCGGAACGCCGCGCGTCGTGGTCGATCCTGTCCGCAACACTGCCATATGGGAATGGAGCAGCAAGAGCGAAGTATTCGGCAATCAGATGCCGAATACGGATCCAGATGGAGATGGCGTGGCATTCGACCTTTCACTTCGTTTCCCGGGGCAGCAGGCGACGGAAGCGACCGGGTTGTTCTACAACTATCAACGCGAGTATGACCCAGCAGTGGGGCGCTACTCCCAAAGCGATCCGATTGGGCTCGCTGGGGGTATTTCAACATTCAGTTATGTAAGTGCTCGGCCTGTCCAGCGCGTTGACCCAAAGGGTCTTCGCGAGCTGCAGCGCTTGGCTGGACAGCTGGCCGATACAGGGCGGAGCTCGGAGATGGATACCGCAGGCGTTGTGGCATCGAGTGCAACGGCAGCGCAGTTCATGGATCTCGGTGCGTGGCTCGATCCGACAAGCGGCAACGCGTCGCTGTTGGGGGCGCTGATGAATTCGGCGTGGTTGACCGATAAGGAACGAAGGGATCTCGAGTACCGGAAGTACAAAGAGTTGAATCAGCAGGGATATAAGCGGGATGAGGATCCATGCAGAAATCTTAGGAATAGAATCGAGTACATGAAGAAGCTTGCCTTGGCGCGGCATTCATGGGACATGCGATGGATGACGCCAAAGTACCCTGGAGGGCGCCATGCTGCGGTGAATGCCAGAGATTGGGCGGAGCTGAAGATCCTTGAAGAGAGACTTCGGAGGGAGTGCCCCGATGAGTGCAACTGATCCGGAACTGAAGAGGCTGCTTGCGAGGTTCGATGATTACCACACCTTCGAAGGCTGCGAGCTGACGTGCCCTGAAAGCCATGGGATCGATGACGATACACCGCTGCATGTAGCGGCGTTCAACAATGACGTGGAGCTGCTGAAGGGGCTGATGCCGTTCGTGACGAATATTGACGTGCTCGGAGATATTGGGCTGACGCCGATGGCGAATGCGGTGATTAATGAAGGTTTCGAGGCCGTTGTCTATCTTCTTTCCTGTGGTGCGGACCCCATGATCTTGGATGAGGTGGGCGATTCGGTGCTGGAAATAATGAAGAGGAGGCCCGTCTTCAATGAGCTGGTCGAGCAGATCGAGAGCGGGTCGCCGGGGAAGGTTCGAGGTCGATGAGGTGTGGGTAATGGAGCGCGCTCTTGACTCTGCAGTTCTCGGCGGCCTGAGAGGATCGCGGCGTCAGGATGGCGCGTGATTGCTCGTAGGTGCCATCGTGTTTCGTCGGCGACACTTCCACTGGCGCGCTAGGCTGGATCAGCTCGTTCATATCGACTGCTGATGCATTGAGCCCAACCTGCGCCTCGAACTCTCACTTGTTCTTGTGCCTCGCGCAAGCAGGTCACCGACCGCGCTGACTCGGGGACAGGTATCGTCTTTCCCCACATTCTGTTTCAGCGCATCTCAATGGGTTCCTCGCAGTATGAGCAGGTGTGCATGCTCGGCGCGATCGCGCTCCCAGGTGATGCCGGACCGGCTTGAAAGCGCTGTGGCACGCGCGAATGCAGTCATTGACATTTCGGGTGTCCGCGCGGAAGCGTATGAGCGGGGCAGTGGCTTGAGGTCACCGCCGCTCGTGGAGCTTCGCTGTGTGTTCACCATTATCTGCAGTACGGAGGTTGCATGATCCCGTAAGAAGACGTCGTGAGGACGTGCGGGGTCTTTGCGATGCCTCGCAACTCCGCCTCCATTCAGACGAAAGCTTCGGCCCAGGAGGGGCTTTTTCTTTTCCGGAGGTGCCATGGCTCAGGGCCGGCACCCTGAGTCAGGCGCATGTGGATGGAGCAGGGTGTATTCACCCAGGCCGCCCACCCCTCGGCTTGTTATGGCACAACGGGTAACTCGAGCACGACCGGAAGGCCCCATGCGGCCCATTGCGGTCCACGAACACGCCGACCTTGCACACCGGACAGCGCTCTTCGTGGATGGCTGCGCCTGAAATCGCGGTCACTTCCACTGCTCCGTCCTTCACCAGCTCGTCCAGGAACGGCGAACGCTTCCCCTGTAGGGTGAACATGGCCACCGAGCGTCGCGCACGCGTCAGCGCGACATAGAACAACCGCCGCTCTTCGCTCAGCGGGTAGGTATCACCCTCCGGCATTGCCAGGGAAAGCACCGGGTCATCCGAGCGCAGGCTCGGGAAGCTGCGGTTGATCATGCCCGGCAGAATCACGTAGTCCGCCTCGCATCCCTTCGACCGATGGACCGTGAGGAACTCCACGTCCATCGTGCTGCCGAAGGCAGTCTTCCAATCCGGTGGTACCGCGCTGCGATCGGCGCGATACCGCCCCAGGATGAATACAGTCACGCGCCCATTGCGGCCCTGCGGCACCGCGCCTGACAACAGCTGCTGATGCAGCCTGGCGAGGTACTGGCGAACGCCATCCTGCAGCTCCTCGCGACGATTCATCTGGAACGCTTGCAGCACTGGCCCCATTGCCGGTGAGGCAGAACGAACCGCCTTGGCAATCTGCGCTGGATTCCGGCTGATGAAGCGGCTGGACGCATCGCAGAGCGCCTGCGGGCAGCGGAATGTCTGCTCCAGTTTCAGCACCTGGCCATGCCCCATCCATTCGCGGAATCCGGTCATCACCGAAACGTCGGCGCCGGCGAAGCGATTGATCGACTGCCAGTCATCGCCTACTGCAAACAGGTAGCGTCCTGGTTTACTTACCAATGCTCGGCAGAGCCGGGCGCGGGCGCGCGAGGCATCCTGGAATTCGTCGGCCATCACCAGTTCGTAGGGCGATTCATAGCGGCCCTGTTCGAGCAGGTCGGCCGCCATGTTGAGCATGTCTTCGAAATCGATGCCGTGCTCGTCAGCCAGTGCGTTGTCCCAGGCCTGGAAAACAGGGCTGGCGATTTCCAGGAAGCGCCGATGCCGTTCCTTGAACTGGTCTTCGGGCATCTGTCGCAGGCGCTCCGCCATATCGTCCAGCGTCAGGCAGTTGCTCTTGGCATGGGCAATGAAGGTGCGCATCAGCCCGATCAGATCCGCGTCCGGCATGGGCTTTGCGCCCTGCTCGGGCAGCTCGCGGTCGGGGTTGGGGTCGAGTTCGACACCGGACTCGCCAAGCCTCTCCGCAAGATCCTGCAGGGCATGTCCACTGCGCAGACCAAACGAAGTGGTTTCGACAAGGGCGGTGCCGCGTGCCGCATGCTGCTGGCGCTTCCAGTGCATGCCATCGGCGTAATGGGCGAAGTGCGGCGGCGGTTGGCCATCGGCATCCAGCGCAAAGTGCTCGTGATACAGCCCGGCGTACGGGTAATAGAAGTTGGGGCGATACTGGCAGTGGGTGTCCGTCGCAGTATCGAACTCGTAGCGTCGCTCGTAGTCGTACGTCACGCCGTTGTAGAACAGCCAGTCGGCGATCACGCATTCTTCCAGGCTCTTCACCCGCTCACCCTGCAGGGTGCGGATGTAGGGCGTGCCATCGCGTTCGTAGCCATCGGCCTCCATTTCCGCGCCGAATGCCGGCAGGTCGCGCCCGAACACCAGGCGGAACATGTCCCACTGGGTGCGGAAGTGGATCGAGCGATCCTTCAGGTCGTCCACCAGTTCGGCCAGCTTGTTGAAGCCCAGCGTGGCGTCAATGGCCCATTCGGGGATGTCGGGCTTGCGGCCGGTGGCCTTGGCGATGATGGCCAGGCCCAGGGCGTGGAAGGTCCGGGCCTCAACCACGGTGTTGCCCATGCCGAGTCGATCGAAGGTTCGCTGCGCACGCTCCTCCAGTTCCTTGGCAGCATCCTTGTTGAAGGCGAGCATCACGATGCGTTCGGGCTCGACAAAGCCGCGGTCAATGGCATAAGCGGCCTTGGCGACCATCGTGGAGGTCTTGCCGGAGCCGGCCGCGGCCACGACCTGCACCCGATTGTCGAAGCAGATGACGGCGCGGGCCTGTTCCTCGGTCAGCGGCTTGCTCTCGACCCGGCCCAGGAAGTCCCTGGCCAACACCAGCTCGCGCAGGGTCATGGCCTCATTGGCTTCGGCCCAGGCAGCGGGCCAATCCAGGTTCCAGTCGCGCAGGGCGTCCAGCGCTGCGTGATGGCTGTCCGCATGCAGATCTTCATGCACGTCTTCATCGCGGAACAGCTGCTCCAGCTCAGGCGGCTGCAGGGGCAGGTCTGAGCGCTTCGCCAGCAGCGCCTGCTGTTGCTCATGGGTGATCCAGCGGCGGCCGGCACTGCCACGATCGATGAGGGCATCCGCGTCGCTCAACCAGGACTGGATCTGCTTCAGAATCGTGTCGAACAGGGCCTTGCGTCCACGCGTGGTTCGCGCAAAGAGCAGGTGCTGCAGGGCCCCCGCAAGCCGGGACGCTGGTCCGTTGGGGAGCCCGTCCACGCACAGCCCGGCAGCATCGCCGGTCTGCAGTTCGACCCGTGACCAGCAGACCCCTCGATGGACCTGCACCTGCTGATCATCATCCACGCGCAGCCGGTACTGCTGGCCGGAGACACTGAGTTCAACGTACTCGCCATCAAGCCGCAGCGACCAATGGGGCGAACGGGTCAAGCGTCGGCCCCAGCCCGAAGGGCGCCATTCCATAGACATCCAGATACTGCCCCGCAAGCCTCAGTGGGGCGTACAGCGCCCCCAGGCCCACATGATAAGGGCCCTTGAAGATGCGTGCGGCCTTGCCCGCGGGCACGCCATCACTCGTAGGCGCGCTCCTGCTTCGTCGGCGGTACTTCCACCACATCACCGCGTCGGATCAGCTCGTCCAGATCCACCGCCGAAGCGGCCAGGGCATCCTGCGCGTTGAAATCCCACTTGTCCTTGTACTCGCGTGCCAGCAGGTCGCAGACCGCTTTGGCACGCGGATAGGCATCGTCCTTGCCCTCGTTCTGCTTCAGCGCATCGCGATGGATCTGGCACAGCATGAGCTGGTGCGCATCCTCGGCGCGCTCGCGCTCCCAAGTGATGTCGGGCAGGCCCGAAAGCGCAGCGGCAAGTGCGAACGCGGTCATTGGCATGTCAGGTGTCCAGGCGGCGATGGGAATCCGAGCGTATGCGAGCGGCGTTGGCTTGAGGCCACCGCCGCCCGCGTCGTTTCACTGCGTGTTCACCATTCGCCGCAGCATGGAAACTGCATCAAATGCAGTTGATCCAGACGATCTGCTCACGCATTCACATCCACGACAATCCGCCCACGCACCTTGCCCGGGATGATCTGCTCATAGACATCCAGCACCTCGGCAAGCCCAATCAGCTGCACTGTGCTTTCAAGCTTCTGTGGATCCAGGTCGGTGGCAAGGCGATCCCAGGCGCGCTGGCGAACCTCCTGCGGCGCATTCACCGAATCCACGCCGGCAAGCGTCACGTTGCGAAGAATGAAGGGCAGCACCGAGCCATGGAGCTCATCACTCTGCGCCAGCCCGCAGGCGGCCACGGCGCCTCGGTATTTTGTCTCGGCAATGGCGTTGACGAGGGTAGGGCCACCGGCCACATCCACCACCCCGGCCCAGCGTTCGGCGCTCACCGGCCGCTCGCGCGGTTCTGAAAGCTGCGCGCGATCGATGATCTCGGCGGCGCCCAGGCTGTGCAGGTACCCGGCGTGTTCCGGGCGCCCGGTGGCGGCCACCACGCGATAGCCCAGCTTTGAGAGGATCGCCACCGCGATCGAACCGACGCCACCGTTGGCGCCGGTCACCAGTACATCGCCCTTTTCGGGCGTCAGCCCCGCATGTTCGAGGGCCAGTACGCACAGCATGGCGGTATAACCTGCGGTACCGATGGCCATGGCGTCGCGGGTGCTGAAGTTGCCGGGAATCCGGTTGAGCCATTCGCCCCGCACGCGCGCGCGCTGGGCCAGCCCGCCGTGATGTCCCATGCTCAGATCCCAGCCATTGAGCACAACGCGGTCGCCTGGCTGGAAGTCGGCTCTACTGGATTCCAGCACCACACCTGCCAGATCGATGCCGGGAATGAGCGGGAACGTCCGGATGACCGGACTCTTGCCGGTCAGGGCGAGCGCATCCTTGTAGTTCAGCGTGGAGTACTCGACGTCCACCAGGACGTCGCCGTCCATCAGATCGGCTTCATCAAAATCGACCAGCTCGGTCGAAACCTGGTTGTTCGTCTTGCGGGTGAGCAGTGCTTTGAACGTCATGCTGGGCCTCACATTCAAGGAATGGGGCCATGCTAGGCTCGCACCGTCATCGCAACAAGAACGATGAATTTCCGTAGGTACTATGGTTTTCAGGAGTATGCATGCGTAGCAGGCGTTGGGATGGCAAGAGCGGTTGCGCGGTGGAAGTCACGCTGTCGGTGATGGGCGGCGTGTGGAAGCCGATCATTCTGTTTCACCTGATGACAGGCAAGCGACGTTTCATGGAGCTGACCCGGCGTGTGCCCAACGCCACCCAGTCCATGCTGACCAGCCAGCTGCGGGAACTGGAGGCTGACGGGGTGGTGATCCGCCACGTGTACCCGGAAGTGCCGCCGAAGGTGGAGTACGAGCTTTCCGAATTCGGTCGCACGCTGGTGCCGGTGCTGCTTGCCATGCGCGAGTGGGGTGAAACCTATCGCGGCCATAAAGGCACGGACAGCAACGGCTGAGACCTGGAGTGGAGTGCCGAAGCAGTATCCGCAGTACTGCAGGCAGCGCATGTGGCGCGCTGCCTGGTTTCATGAAGGGCTGCGATGCGGTTCCTGTTCCGTGGACGCCCGGTTGCCTATAGTGGCGCTGGAACCCTGCAATGGAATGCCCATGCACGTGATGTCCCCCAGCCGGTGTCTGACGCTTGCACTTGCCGTTGCAGTGAGTGCCGGCGCCTGTGCGCGGCCACCGTCCAACGAACACGAAAGGAATCCCGCCATGTCCGGCGCAACCCCGACCGGCCGCACGATCAACGGCCACACCTATACCGATGCACCCGTGGACGTGAAGCTCGGGCCGAATACCTTCCGCATTCCAGCCAACTACCTGGACAGCCAGATCGCACCGTGGCCGGGCGAGGGCGTGACGCTGGTCATCGAGTGGCCGGACATGAAGCCGACGGCGCCGGGTGCGCGGGCGAATCCGCGTACGAATGATTTCCGGAAGGAGATTGCTGTGGCGATCGATTACATCGATCGCGCGCCAATCGAAACATCATTGGAGCGATTGTCCTCTAACCAGGCATCCACCGAGGAAGGATCGGTGGAGCGAGGGGATCCTCGGGATCGGCTCGATCTGCGCATTGCGCGGCCCGACGTCATGGGTCTGACGCCTTACGCCATCGATGAAACGAGGATGGGGGTTTTCTCGAAGGAATACGAAGCACGCTATGGAAAACCGCCCACGCGCAATCCTGCCTTTGAAGATGACTGGTACATCGCGCGCGCTCCCAACGGCGGCCTGGCCACATTCATCAAATGCGAAAGCACGGCGTTCCGGGGGGATGGCGTTCGCCTGCAGGGCGATCAGGTCATCAGTGAGCAAGGACAAGCCGCCGCGGGGTGCTTCCACTATTTCTCGGATGTGGAGAACAAGCTTTCCATCTCGCTGAACTACAAGCGGGCCTTCCTGGCGGACTGGAAGCGGATGGAAGATGCGGTGCGGGATGTTCTCGCGCGCTCCCGCGTCCGGTAGTGAATGCATTCAGGAGCAGGCTATGAGTGGATTGACGCAAGAGAATCTCAAGATTCTGGCCAGCTATGCCAAGGCCGGAAACCGCGAGTTGTACTGGAACTATCTGTCGCAGCTGCCAGATGCGGATGGCTATGGCACGCTTGCGCTGGGTGTTGTTCGCAACGACAGCCTGCCAGGCCGCGTTGCAAACAGCTACGCGCAGGATTACGCCCGTGATCAGGAGGGCAAGGGCTCCGGCTTTCCCGATGCGCAGCTGAGCGAGCGCCAATGGGAGATGTTTGGGCAGACGCTTCTGCGCCAGGACCTGGAGCGACGCCTGTACTGGATGGAGCAGGGCCGCCCAGACCTGGCACTGAATCTTCCCGGCAAGGATGTAATGCTGGCTCACGACCGTGCATTTGAACGGCATGAACTCGATCCCAACTGCTGGACGCCGCGCGTGTTGCTGCAGGCGGCTGAGCAGAAGAGCGGCCCCGCGAAGCTGGAGCAGATCTGGACCAACATGCTCAACAATGACTACGCCGGAGGCCCGCGTGTAGGCAACACCAGCGTCGATGCCATCAGCCAGATGGGATGGACGAAAGGCGGCCAGTACCTCACCCGGTTGAGCGTGCTGGAAGCCACCCAGGCCCTGGAAGGGCGCTCGGCGGTCGATCCGAACGTCATCGGTGGCAACAGCTACTACGCGATGTACTTCGAGGCGGACAGGAAATGGGCCAGCATCAGTGCGGGCGGCGGTCACATGTCGCTGCGCGAGATCACCGATCCCTCACGTATCGCCGAACTCAACGACGCGCGCGAGGTTCGTCTGGAGCGCCTGGAGAAGCGAACCCAGTTCCACCCGGACGACCCATATCGGACCATTACCCGCAGCCCGCTGACCGCAGCGGTGGACGACGTGGCGGATCCCTCACAGGCGCCGACCCGTCTGGCCGACATTGGTCCTGGCCACCGTGAGTACACATTGCTGCAGCAGGTGCGCGAAGGCGTGGCCGCGATCGATGCCAGCGCGGGACGTACCCACGATGAGAACAGCGAGCGTCTTGTGGCGAGCGTGATGGCCTTGGCCCGCCGCAACCAGCTTGAACGCGCCGATCACGTGCTGCTGAGCGCCCAGACGGCCGACGCTCCCGCAGGGCGGAACGTGTTCGTGGTGCAGGGCGAGATGACCGACCCCGCCCACCTGCGCGTTTCAATGCCCACGGATATAGCAGTACAGACGCCGGTTGCGCAGTCGTTGCAGCAGATGAATGCGATCGACCTGGATCGCCAGCAGACTGCCGGGCAACGCCAGCAGGAAATTGATGTGCAGGCGCGCGAGAACCATGCGATGCGGATGGGATGAAATCACACCGCCAGTCGCGTATGGAACCTTTTCAGTAGTAAGGCGCAGCGCCTGCCAGCCAATGCCAGCCCCCGAAATGGGGGCCGGCACGCATCACGGCAGTGCGTGACTTACGGGATGGTGCAGCCGCTGTTCCGCAGGCAACGAGCAAACGCCGGGTAACAGACCTTCTCGCCATTACCCGCCGCCAGGCACGCGTCATACGCGGTGTAGCAAGGGGTACAGCGGGACTGCGCGGAGGCACTGCCGATTCCCAGGGTCAGTGCAGCAGCCGCAATAGCAACAGACAGCTTGAATCCAATCTTCATGCTTCACTCCGTTGATAGCCCTCCTTGGGCAACGGCAACGCTACAGGCGGAGGAGATCGTGCACAAGTGACTGGAAGTGCCGACGGTTTCGGACGTGCGTGAACCAGTGCCATGCAACGACCTGCTTGCCGACAGTGAATTCAGCGCTGCAAATGCTTCCGGTCAGAAGCTGTAGGCCGCCTGCACATACACCCGCCGTGGATCTCCGGGGAAATGCCCGTTGCGTTCAATGAAGCCACTGGCCGCGTACACCTTGTCGAACAGGTTCTTGACGTTGGCCTGGAACTGCCACTGCCTCCACGTGGTCTTCCAGCTCATGTCGAACACGGTGTAGGCCTTGACGGTCTGCCCATCCAGGCTGACGCGCTCGCCGACGTGATCCGCGCCAAAACCGATGGCGGAGTTGATCGCCGGCAGGTCATAACGCGTCCACAATCCCAGCTTGTTGCGCGGCGCATTGGCGAATCGGTCGCCTGAGGCGTTGGTGATGCCATTCGGGCCGGCGTCCTTCACCCGCGCATCGTTGTAGGCGTAGGTCAGGTTCAGCACCCAGCGCTCGCTGAGGTCGGCCAGAAGGTCAAGCTCCATGCCGGTACTGCGTACCAGGCCCAGCGCGGCCAACTGGTTCACGCCACCGATCACCTCGCCGGTGGCCTGCACGATGTTGCTGCGGTCGATCCGGTAGGCCGCCATGTTCAAGGTCACACGGTCGGCCAGCAGCGACTTCATGCCCACTTCCCACTGCTTGCTGCGCTCGGCATCGAACGGTCCGCCAGCGGCCGGGTTCTGGTTGGCGGCACTCTGCGGCACGAAACCACTGGCGACGTTGGCGTAGACGTTCAGGCCCTCGCGCACGGTGAACGTGCTGCCCAGCCGCCAGCTGAGATCGTTGCCATCCACACTGTTGCCAGTGATGCGATCCTCATCCTTGAAGCCATCCCAGCGCACCCCGGCCAGCACATGCCAGCGCGGGCCCAGTGCCAGTTCGTCCTGCAGGTAGCCGCCATGGCGCTTGCTGCGGGTGGATGTGCTGCGCCAGGGCAGGGCCGCCAGGTTGTAGTCGTGCCAGGTACTGGCGCCGTACACGGGATTGAACAGGTCGATGCCGCGCACCGGCCCGGCGCCACGCGCAAGGTCAGCGCTGTTCGCGGTCTGTGCGGTGAAATCCGCATCCAGCTGGTACACATCGGCGCCGAACAGCACCTTGTGCTCAACCGTGCCGGTGGCCACCCGCCAGACGGCATTGCCGTTGGCAGTGAATGCTTCGTTGTCGCGTATCTGGTTGCGCAGCTGGCGGGTCATCCACTCGGCCACGCCATCGCGGTCACGATCGATCAGGCCCATCGGCTCGTGGTACATCTGGTGTTCGTTGTTGCTGAACCAGCGGGCGGCGAAGTCCAGGTCCAGAGTGTCGCTCGGCGCGAAACGGTACTGCGCCAGCGCCACTTTGGCGCGCATGTCGAGGAAATCACTGGCCTCGTTGTGGTTCCAGCGGCGGTCGGTCAGGAACGTGCCTGCATCGTTGACCGGCACGCCACGCAGGCGGTTGCCGCCAAGGTTCTGGGTGATGTCGGTGAACTGCAGCACCAGCTCGCCGGTCTGGCCAACGTCGAAGGCCAGCGAGGCGTCGCCGATCACGCTCTCGCTGTCGGTATTCCAGCGCACGCCCTGTTCACTGTCGGCATAGAGCCCGGCGCGATAGCGTACGCTGCCGGCGGCATTCAACGGCCCGGTACCCTCGATCGATCCGGCACGGAAGTCCTTGTCGCCGAGCTGGACTTCGATGCGGCGTTCGGCGCTGGCTTTCGGCTTGCGGGTCACGTAGTTGATGACACCGCCCGCATCACCCCCGCCATACAGCGCGCCTGCCGGCCCCTTCAGCACTTCCACGCGCTCGATGTTGAACAGTTGCGGCACCGAAAATCCTGCGTACGGGTCGCCGCGCAGGCCGTCATACAGCACGTTCTCCTGGCGGAAGCCGCGCAGGGTCACCCCGGCATAGCTGAAATAGCTGATGCCGCTGATGCTGCGATAGAGGTCGGTCACCTGACGCGCGGCCTGGTCGTCGATCAGTTCACGCGGGATGACCTGGATCGACTGTGGGACCAGCTCCAGGGGCGTATCGGTGCGGGTGCCGACCGCGGCATCGTCTACCCGATACAGTGTCTGTGCGCGTCCGCGGACTTCGACCTTGTCCAGATCCTTGGGTGCGGCAGCGGAGGACTCAGCTGCATGCGCAAGGGGCGCCACGTGCAGGGTCAGTGCCAGGCACAGGGTGCGTTGCAGGGGCATGGGCAGGGGCATTGGGGAGGGTCACGTGTCTGCAAATGAGAAAGATTAGCATTTGCGATACTTCGACGCCTATTCCCCGGATGCGCTATGGACGCGCGCCGGGGTCCGTATACGGGGTGCCCGCCAAGGCCACCAGTACCCCGGTGGCACCGCGCACGATCAGCTGCCGCATGGCCTCACGCGGGTCCTTGCCCTGCAGCTGGCTTGCCAGTCCTTTCTCATAGGCCGCCACCATCGACGCCAGCAGCATGGCCGCGCCCAGTCGCGCTTCGGCGTCATGTTCGGGCCGGCCGACAGCGTGGGCCATCAATCGCGCCAGATCGTCAGTCAACTGCGCCTGCAGCCGTCGCGCGTGCGCGACCAGTACCGGGCTCTCCGCCACGGTGCCCCAGAAGGCGACAGCGCCGGCATTGATGCGCAGCAGCGGATGGCCAGCCTCCAGCAACTCACGAACGAGCGACTGGAAGGCCGCGAGCGGGGTCAGGCCGCTGCGCGCCATCATGCCCTCGCGCAGCAGCGTGCGCGCCTCCTCATCCCGGTCGAACACCAGGTCTTCCTTGCTGGCGAAGTAGTTGAAGACCGTCTTGCGTGAGACGCCCGCGGCTTCGGCGATCTCGGACATGGAGACGGCCTCGAAGCCGCGCCGGATGATCAGCTCGGTGGCGACGTCCGAAATCGTTTGTCGGGTCACGGCCTTGCGTTGTTCGCGGCGGCCAGGAGGCGGGGTCATGGGCGGTTCACTTGTGAAAACGTACACCGAGTGTAACATTTGATCCGCCAGAGCGCCGACCCGGCGCTCAAAAGGAATCTCGATGCTGTACGACGTCGTCATTGCCGGTGCTGGCCCGGTTGGCCTGTTCCTGTCCTGCGAACTGGCCCTGGCCGGGTGTTCGGTGCTGGTGCTGGAACAGGCCGGGTCCGCCGGTTCGCCGTTGAAGCGCCTGCCATCCGGGCTGCGCGGCCTCAACGCCCCCACGCTGGAGGCACTGGATCGGCGCGGCCTGTTGGACGCGGTCGCCGCGACGCAGGTGCTCAAGCCCGACAAGGGCGCGCCGCCGCCCGGCACCGCCCATTGGCTGGCGCAGCCGCGTGCGCTGGGTGGGCACTTCGCGGGTATTCCATTTGTACTGGACGATGTGGACCAGGCGCGCTGGAGCTGGCGCCTGCCGACACCGGTGGGCACCCAGATGGCGGTGGAGTTGCAGGCCCTGGAAGCGGTGTTTGCCGAACGTGCGACTGCGCTGGGCGTGCGCATCGAACGCGGGCGTGCGGTACAGGCGGTGGATGCGCACGAGGCGCAGGTTGCCGTGCACACCGGCTCCGGCAGGGTCCACGGCCGCTGGCTGGTCGGTTGTGATGGGGCCCGCAGCACGGTACGCAAACAATCGGGCTTCCTCTTCGCTGGAACCGGGCCAGAGTTCACCGGTTACACGCTGCTGGTCGAACTGGCAGATGGGTGTGTACTCACACCAGGCCGACAGTTCACCGATCACGGGATGTGCAATTTCAACCCGCCAGGCATGCTGGCGCTGGCCGATTTCGATGGTGGCGCCGGCCATCGCACGCCACTGGACCGGCACACCGCGCAAGCGTTGCTGCGGCGGGTGTCTGGCCGCGAGGCAACGATCACTGCATTGCACCTGGCCACGACATGGACCGATGCTGCGCGCCAGGCGACGGCCTATCGCAGCGGACGTGTGCTGTTGGCAGGTGATGCCGCGCACATGCATTCGCCGTTGGGCGGCCAGGGACTGAACCTCGGCATCGGCGATGCGATGAACCTCGGTTGGAAGCTGGCCGCCGTGGCGCGGGGCAAGGCCGATGAGGCGCTGCTGGACAGCTATCAGGCTGAGCGCCATCCGGTGGGTGCCAAGGTGCTGGACTGGTCGCGCGCGCAGGTTGCGCTGATGCGACCCGGGCCCGGTTCGCGCGCACTGGCAGCGATCATGGCCGACCTGGCCGGCACCCGCGATGGGGCCACGTATCTGGCCGAGCGGATCTGGGGTGTTTCGCAGCAGCTGGATCTTGACGGAGACCACCCGCTGGTCGGCAGGAACGCGCCGGATTTCCGGTTGGTCGATGGCCGCCGCCTGGGCGAACTGCTGAGAGCGGGGCAGGGGGCGCTGCTTGTTTTCGACCCGGCGTCTTCGCCGCCGCAGCATGGCCAACGCTGGCAGCCTTCCATCGCCTGCGCCGCAGATACTGGGGATGCGACATCGGGCCTGGGGGCGGTGCTGGTGCGCCCGGATGGCATCGTTGCCTGGGTCTGTGGCACACGGGGGGATATGTCCGGCCTTGATTCAGCGCTTGCTTCCTGGACCGGTCCGATCCGGTGATCTGCCCGCTAATGCGCAGTCACCATCGTCTGCGAGCGACAGCTGGCCTCGGTCATCACCAAGGCCAGCTGCTTCAGTGAGTAGGGCTTGCGCAGCAGCGTGAAACCGTGGCCTGGATCGCGGGCCAGCAGTTCGCTGTAGCCACTGGTGAGAATGATCGGAAGATCGGGCAGGCGGCTGCGGATGGTGCGGGCCAGATCCAGCCCATTGGTCCCGGGCATGACCACGTCGCTGAACACCACGTGGAAACGCGCAGCGTCGCGCTCGAGCTCCGCCAGTGCTTCGTCGGCATTGCGCGCGAGTACGACGTTGTACTCAAGCTCGCGCAGCGCACCGACTGCAAATTCGGCCACATCCACATTGTCTTCCACCACCAGCACGCACAATCCGTGACCATGCAGCAATCCCGGTTGCGCGGTCGGCAGCTCGATGGAGGCGTTAGCCTGCGCCAGCGGCAGATACAGCGTGAAGCGCGTACCGACACCGGCCTGGCTCTGTACGTCCACTTCGCCCTCGGACTGCTTGACGAAGCCGAACACCTGGCTGAGGCCAAGCCCGGTGCCCGCGCCCACTCCCTTGGTGGTGAAGAATGGCTCGAAGATCCGGTCCACCACGGACGGATCGATACCGGCACCGGTGTCGCTGACGCTGATCGCAGCGAAGTTGCCTTTCATCGGCGCCGCGAACCGCACGGAAGGCACCGATGTCAGCTGTTCCACATCGATCGTCACCTTGCCGTGGCCGTCGATGGCGTCGCGCGCGTTCACCGCGATGTTGATCAGTGCGGTGTCGAGCTGGGTCCGGTCCAGCAGCACCGGCAACGGGGCGTCGGGCAGGTTCACCGACACGGAGATGCGTGCACCCAGCACTGTGGTGATGATGTCTGAAAGCGCGCGTACGCTCTCGCAGAGGTCGAATACCTGCGGCGACAGGCTCTGCCTGCGCGAGAACGCCAGAAGCTGGGCGGTCAGGCGAGTGGCGCGGTCAGCGGCGGTTTCGATCGCCTGTACATAGCGCAGGCGCGCATCTTCGGCCGGCCAGGTATGCAGCAGCATGTCCACGGAGCCGGTGATGACCTGAAGCAGATTGTTGAAGTCGTGGGCAACGCCGCCGGTCAGCTGGCCGATGGCCTCCAGCTTCTGCGACTGCCGCAGCTGTTCGCGGGCGCGTACCAGTTCAAGATGGGCCTCGCGTGCCTGCTCGGTGATGGCCGCCACCTGGCGGGTGTGCCGGTCGCGTTCGATCACCCGTTCGGTCTGCTCGCTGACCATGCAGATGATGCCGGCCACGCCTCCGCAACCGGCACGCAGCGGCGAGTAGGAGAACGTCCAGAATGTCTCGCGCAACGTGCCATCACGGTCCATCATCAACGGCATGTTCTTGAAACTGCGGCTTGTACCGCCGAAGGCGTCGTTGACAGCATCGACGACGTCGGCCCAGACGTCCGCCCAGACGTCTTCCAATCGGCTGCCCATGGCGCCGTGCAGCTTGCCGCCCAGCATCGGCAGGTAGGCATCGTTGAAGAAGAACGCCTTGTTGTCGTGGCCCCATGCGATCCACAGAGGCTCCGGAGAATCCAGGATCATCGCCAGCAGAGCGCGAAGTTCGGGAGGAGCATTGATCGCGTCGGTGGAACGGGCCCAGTCGCTGTCCTGCAGCAGTCGGTAGGCGAGTTGATCGGGTGCCGAGACAGGAAGGGGGAAGGGATGCATGGCCGTGCGCGAAGAAAGGTGCCGCAGCTTAGCCGAGGTGATGTCATTGCGCCCTGCACAGCTCCTTTGCCCTGGCTGTCATCGGCCCTGCGCGGCGCACGAGGTGGCTCACGGGGCGCCCTCTGACTGCACCATCATCCCTGCGCCAACAGCCTGCGTCGTGGCACCGTCGTATTGCAGCCTCAGACACCCAGAAGCGAATTCACCTGCCAATCGGCAACCCGCGCATGGCTCACCGCCTGATGACTGCCGCATCCGTCGCAGCGGAACAAGGCGCCGCCCGGCAGCTGGACCAGATTGTCTTCGCTGGCCGAGCGGGTTTCAGAGCAATGCCGGCAGATGACAGTGAGCGCCGTAATGCGCTCCACCCCGCCAGACAGGTCGAACACAGCTTCAAAGGCATGGATGACAGGGTGACCAGTGGCCGGCATCGGGAAAGTCGTCGTGATGGGGAGGCCTTATCCTGCCCCCCCGATCGTGACGGGCTGGTCATCCGCATGCATTGGAACGATCAAGATGCCCGGCGGATCAGAGATCCTTCTTCTTGCCGCTCAGGTCGATCGGCCTGTCACTGCCCTTGCGCTCGCTCGACCACACTTCCATGCTCTTGTTGCAGCGGCTCTCGCGGGCAGCCACTTCGGGCGGCAGGTCCTTCAGATGCGGCGACTCCTGGCAGGCCTGGTGCATGTTGCTGTCGTCATACGTGGCACAGGCGCTGAGCGTGGCCAGAGCAATGGCGGTGAGGGAAGCGCGAAGCAGGGGCTGCAGGATCATGGGGAGGTCTCGGGTGGTGCCGGGCTGGCCATGGAATTCAAATCCGTGACCCCGGGCACGAGCAATCCGTCCAACCGCACTTGTTATTCTGTAACAGATGCGCGATAGTCCGGCGCCTGCTGCTGTCAGGCGACGCAGATCATCAGGATCATGCTCAGCGCCAGCATCAGCACGAATACGCGCCGGCTCAGCGCAAGGCAGGCCAGGCAGGCGGCCAGTGCCCAGGCAGCCAGCAGCGCGCAGGCCAGCAGCCACAGCCCGATCACGATCAAGGACCCGGTCGCCAGCGCCGACAACGCGATGGCCTTGTACAGAGCCACGCCCAACACGCTGCCGAGCACGCCCGCCTGCAGGGCGATGGCATCGTGATGTGCGGGGGCAGGCGCGTGGAGCATGGTGGCTGGATGGTTCCAAGCGTGAGCGGCGCGCGTACTGTGCCCGAATACACATCCACGCCATGTGTACTTCGCCGACGGCGTGATCAGTGACGGCGGCGCGACAGCAATAGCCCAATGCCCACCACGGGCACGATCCCAAGGATCGGTGCTTTGTACAACGGCCAGCCATGCAGTACGCCCGTGATCACCAGTGCCGCCGTCGCCAGCAACAGGCCCGCACCCCAAACGCGTGCGGGCCAGGCACCGAAGAAGTGGCGACGTTGCGGAGCCGCGGCAGCGTTGGCGGGCCGATCTGCGAGCGCCTCTGCCAGTGCGTCCCGGAAGGTTGGGAAATCATGCATCGATGCCCGCGTGCGCTGCAGCAGCACGCTCGGTCCATCGATCAGGATCAGATCGACATGATCGTCCAGGTTGTAGGACCGGATCTGCTTGAACGGGAGAGGAGGACGGTGCTGGAATACCAGACGATCCTGTTCCAGTACCACCCGGTCCCGTTGTGGGGAATAGACAACGAAGCCGAGAATCAGCGGCGACAGCGTGAAAATCGCTGCCGCGCCCAGTGCCGGAAGCGGCCCAAGTTCGGGTGCGACGGCAAACAGGAGTATTGCCAGTGGTCCGGCTCCGGCGGCAACGATGGCGTACTGGTGATAGCGCCTGAAGATGCGTACTTCGCTGCCGATTTTCCGCGGCCGGGCGGGGAGACGGGAGCGGGCGGGGGGTGACTTCATGGATTGCGTTCGATCACGGCATTCTGGCAAGAAAGCGTGGCGTCGCGTTGCAATGAAGTCCATACAACTATTTCGAATCCACCCTTGCTGGACCCCTGTGTGAGTCCTCGTGCGCCTTCGCCCACGCATCTGCTCAGTCGAACTCGCCCTCGGCCGATTCCAACCGCTGCCGGTACGCCGCCCGATGCTGGTACAGGCGCTGGCACTCGGCGGACCGGTGGATCCGGCTGGCCGGTTCGTTGGCCACGGCGTCGCACATCCTTGCGATGTGGTTGTTGGACGCCAGTTCGGTCACGAAGAACACGGCGGTGATGCCGGTACCCAGCAGCACGACATAGAGCAGGCGGCTGAGCCAGCGCGTGCGCTTGCGCTCGAAGTGCTGCTGGAGGGTCAGGTCGAAGCGGATGATGCTGAGCACGATCCAGATGATCGCGACCAGGAAGCAGATGGTAGGCAGCAGGCCTCGCCAGATTCCTGCTTCGTACACCGACTCGCTGTAGTGAACTGCTGCCCCGGCACCTGCGATGGCGATCGCCAGCGCCCAGTTACGTCCCAGCGAGAGCAGGTCATCGAGCAGCTTCTCCCGGTTCCTGGTCGATCCTGCTGCCACGTGGGTTCCGTCTCCATGCTGCGACCGGCGGCGGAACTGCCGCCGATCCTGCAGATGGTGGAGCATCGCTGCGGCGATGAGAAGACCGCGCGGCTCAGTGTGCGATGGCGCGGGCGCCGATCCAGCGCCGGTAGCGGCGGGTCCGACACTTTGCGGCCGCCTGTGCCAGCAGCAGGGCCCATACCGGTGAGACCGTGGGTGCGGTGGGGCGGCGCCGGCTCAACCGGCCCAGCTGATACTTCACTGCGGCCATGTGCGCACTGGCCGCCAGCGGCTTGCTGCGCCAGTTGATGTTGCGCAGTGTCGGCACCGGATCGCGGCCCTGCTGCCAGTGCTGCGGCAGATCCGGCTCGATCGCCAGCGCCGTGGCGATGCCGATCATGGCCACGCCGCTGGCCAGCACCTGCTCTGCCACTTCGCGGCGGCGGATGCCGCCGGTGACCATCAGCGGCATCGTTGCCACCGTGGCGATCTCGCGCGCGAATTCGAGGAAGTACGCTTCGCGGGCCACGCTGCGCTGGTCGCGTGCGGCGCCGGTCATGGCCGGTGCTTCATAGCTGCCGCCAGACAGTTCGACCAGATCCACGCCGAGGGGCGCCAGCATCTCGACCACGTCGCGCGCGTCCTCGGGCGAGAAGCCACCCCGCTGGAAGTCGGCGGAGTTGAGCTTCACCGCCACCACGAACGTGGGCGCCACCGCCGCGCGCACACCCTGCACGATCTCCAGCAGCAGGCGTGCACGGTTCTGCAGGCTGCCACCCCAGCGGTCATCGCGGCGGTTCGACAGCGGCGACAGGAACTGGCTGAGCAGGTAGCCGTGCGCGGCATGGATCTCCACGCCGCTGAAACCGGCGCGCTCGGCCAGCTCGGCACTGCGGATGAAGCGGGCGATCACGTCTTCAATATCCGCCTCGGTCATCGCCCGCGGCGGCGCGAACTGTTTGGACAGTGCGCCCATGTCCAAGGGGACCGCCGAAGGAGCCAATGCCGGCTGGCCGAGCGCGGCCGGCATCTGCCGCCCGGGGTGGTTGATCTGCATCCACATCTGCACCCCGCGCGAGCGCGCGGCGTCGGCCCAGGCGATGAAACGCTCCAGGTGGCGATCGTCCTCCAGCACCACGCCGCCGGGGCCGGTCATGGCGCGGCCATCAACCATCACGTTGCCGGTGATGATCAGTCCGGCGCCGCCGTCGGCCCAGCGCTGGTACAACTGCAGCAGCGCTTCGGAGGGGGCGTGGTCGGCGTCGGCCATGTTCTCCTCCATCGCCGCCTTGGCGATGCGGTTGCGGATGAGGGCGCCGGAAGGCAGCGCCAGGGGCGAGAACAGCGACATGGGACAGCTCCAGGACAGGGGAATGGCGCTACGCTAACCTTCAAGCTTTATTGAAGGTCAATGGGTTCCGATGTCGAGGATTCAGGCAGATGAAGATCGGTGAGCTGGCCCGCCGCACGGGCCTGGCGGCGTCACGCATCCGCTTCTATGAGGAGGCAGGGTTGCTGGTCGTCCAGCGGCAGGCCAACGGCTACCGCGACTACCCGGAGCAGGCGGTGCTGCTGCTGGAGCTGATTACCGGTGCGCAGCGCGCCGGCTTCAGCCTGGAGGAGATACGCGCCTTGCTGCCACCGGACATGGGCCAGTGGCAGCACGACGCATTGATCTCGATGCTGCAGCAGAAGGTGGCCGACATCGAGGCGCTGCAGTTGCGGCTGGCAGAGAGCCGGGCGCACCTGCTGGCCCTGATCGAGGACATCCAGGCGCGGCCGGAGGGCATCGACTGCGCGGCCAACTCGCGGCGGGTGCTGGAGCGCGTCAAGCGCGGTGAGCTGGCGCGCCCGACACTTGCGGCCGGCGATACGGCGTTGCTGCGGCCGGATCGCCGCCGCCGCGCGGGCAGCAGCTGACGATCCGGCGCGAAGGTCAGTGACTGCCCACGCCGGCTGTCTTGCGCTTCCTGTCCAGCATCACCGCCACGCACCACAGCAGCAGGCCGCCGATGGCAGTGGCGGCACCGACATAGCCGGTGCTGGCCGGGCTGAAGCCGGCACTGATCGCCATGCCGCCCAGCCACGGCCCGAGCGCATTGGCGGTATTGAAGGCGGCATGGTTGGAGGCGGCGGCCAGGGTCTGTGCTTCGCCGGCCACGTCCATCAAGCGCGTCTGCAATACTGCGGCCAGCGCGCCCATGGTGCCGACGGTGATGATCATCGGACCGATGGTCCACACCGATTGCGCGGCCAGCGGATACAGCAGCAGCATCACGATCGACCACAGCAGCACCACCGCGGCGGCCTTGAAGTGGAACTTGTCGACCAGCCAGCCACCGGCGATGTTGCCGATGATCGCGCCGATGCCGAACACGCCCACCGCCAGCGGCATCCACGATTCGGCCACGCCGGTGACCTGCACCAGGGTCGGTGCCAGGTAGGTGAACACGCAGAACATGCCGGCGAAGCCAACGGCGCCGATCGCCAGCGCCAGCCACACCTGGGTGGTGTTGAAGGCGCGCAGTTCGCGCATCGGCGAGGTACGAACCTCGTCCGGGTCCGGCAGCAGGAAGCGCGCGATCATCGCCACGGTGGCGATGGCCAGCACGCTGACCAGGGCAAAGGCGGTGCGCCAGCTCAGCTGCTGGCCCAGCCAGGTGGTCAGCGGATTGCCGACCAGGATCGCGATCGACAGGCCCAGCAACACGCGCGACATCGCCTGGCCGCGCTGGCCGGCAGGGCTGATCGCGGCGGCCACCAGCATCGCCACGCCGAAGTAGGCGCCATGCGGCAGGCCGGCGACGAAACGCGCAATGAGCATCGTGCCGTAGTTCGGCGCCAGTGCGCTGGCCAGGTTGCCGACGGCATAGAAGCCCATCAGTGCCAGCAGCAGCTTGCGGCGAGGGAAGCTGGCGCCGACGAAGGCGAGGATCGGGGCGCCGACGACCACGCCGATGGCGTAGGCGCTGATCAGGTGGCCGACCTGGGTTTCGGAAATCGACAGGCCGCGGCTGATCTCCAGCATCAGGCCCATGCTGGCGAATTCACTGGTGCCGATGGCGAAGCCGCCCAGCGACAAGGCAAGGATGATCAGGGTGCGCTGACGGGGCGTCAGCCGCGCAGCCAGGGAAGAGTTGGGGCTCATGCGGGGCGCGATGGGGGCGGGGAGCCGGTCATTGTACTGCTGCACCGCAACAAGGGCAGCAGCACTCAGGGTAAATCAGCGTTTGATCGGTGACACGTTCGCCCACCCGCCATCGCGCGGCGCGATCAGAGGCCCAGCGCTGCCCGGGCGTGCGCATACTTGCCGCGCAGGCGCCCGGCCGTCGCCGCGTCGAGCATCGCCAGGCGCTGCGGATCGGCGTTGTCATCCAGATCGGCCTGCTTCACCTTCAGTGCCAGCGGGTGGGCGGCAATGCGCGCGTAGTAGCTGTCCGCGTCGGGGGCCGCGTCGCGGTTGAGCAGGTGCACCGCCTCGCGCAGCGGGGCGGGAAAGACCTCGATCCGTGCGGCAAACGCCGGGCAGTCTTCGGCTACGTCATGCAGCCAGGCCACCACTTCGGCGTCATCGTCGCCGCGCACCGCGGCCGCCACCCGCGCCACATGGCAGATGTAAGGCTGGCCGGCCTTGTCCGTCTGGCCCGTGTGGGCCTCGGTGGCCAGCGTGCGTGCAAGTGCTACCCAGTCCATTGCAATCTCCTTGGATATCCGCAGACAGTTTCGCGCAGAAACCGTAGCGCTTGTGCATACGCCGATGACACTGCGATGGGCATCATGGCGGGGCAGGGGACGCAGTGTTGCCCCGACAAGGAGGAATGCGATGCAGGAATTCAGGCATGTGCTGGAAACCCGTGGCCGCTATCAGCTGGTAGCAGTGTCCTACGAGCCGGTGTACGCTCCGGGCGATGTGGTCGGCCATGCGGTCGTCGCCGACGATGGGGATCGTCTGACCGACCTGGTATCACTGGCCGAAGCGCGCCAACTGCTGTTGCAGCGGGTGCGTGAAGAGGGCGAAGAGCCCGGGCTGGAGAACGAAAACAACCTGCGGAAGAAGGCGTCGCGCTGGCGCCGCCGCTAGGCCGTCGCGCCCTCGTGCGCATCATGGAGGATTCGGGTGTTGCCCAGTAAGAAGTATCTGCTCATCGCCATCGTCACGCTGGCGACCCTGCTGCTTGGTTTCGTGTTTTCCGGCTACCTGACCCTGTTGTTCCTGGGGTTGGACACCAAGCTGTTCACCTGGAACACGTACTACCAGTACTACCACGCCATCGGCCAACCGCAGGTTGCGCCGTTCGTGGGCAAGATCAAGTGGGCCGGCTACGTGGGCTTCGGCTTGCCGCTGCTGGTCCTGCTGGTGACCGGTCTGGTGCTGCTGCTGAAGAAGGACAAGCGCTCGCTGCATGGCGACGCGCGTTTCGCCACCGGCGCCGACCTGTCCAGGCATGGCATGTTCAAGAAGACCGGCCAGAGCATCGTGGTCGGCAGCCATGGCGGCAAACTGGTGCGGCTGGACGGCCAGCAGTTCGTGATCCTTGCGGCACCCACCCGTTCAGGCAAGGGCGTGGGCGTGGTCATCCCGAACCTGCTGGAATACGGCGAATCGCTGGTGGTGCTGGACATCAAGCAGGAGAACTTCGACCTGACCAGCGGCTGGCGCGCCAGCCAGGGCCAGGAGATCTACCTGTTCAATCCCTTCGCCGAGGATCGGCGCACGCACCGCTGGAACCCGCTCAGCTATGTCTCCGACGATCCGGCATTCCGGGTGTCGGACCTGATGAGCATCGCTGCGATGCTGTATCCGGACGGCGCCGAGGACCAGAAGTTCTGGGTCAGCCAGGCGCGCAACGCGTTCATGGCCTTCACCCTGTATCTGTTCGAAAACTGGGACGACGAGCGCAGCAGTGGCTTCCCGGGCGGCTCGGGCACGCCGACGCTGGGTTCTGTCTACCGGTTGTCGTCCGGCGATGGCACCGATCTGAAGAAGTACCTCAAGGCCTTGTCGGAGCGTGCGTTCCTCAGCGCCAACGCGCGTTCGGCGTTCGCCAACATGCTGTCCCAGGCCGACGAGACCTTCGCCTCGATCCTGGGCACCTTCAAGGAACCGCTCAATCCCTGGATCAACCCGGTGCTGGACAAGGCCACCAGCAGCAACGACTTCCTGCTGACCGACGTGCGCAAGAAGAAGATGACCATCTACATCGGCATCCAGCCGAACAAGCTGGCCGAGAGCCGGCTGATCATCAACCTGTTCTTCAGCCAGCTGATCAACCTCAACACCAAGGAACTGCCCAAGTCCAACCCGGACCTGAAGTACCAGTGCCTGCTGCTGATGGACGAATTCACCTCGATCGGCAAGGTCGAGATCATCGCCTCGGCGGTGTCCTACATGGCCGGTTACAACATCCGCCTGCTGCCGATCATCCAGAGCATGTCCCAGCTCGATGCCACCTACGGCCGGGAAGTCTCGCGCACGATCATCACCAACCACGCGCTGCAGATCCTGTACGCGCCGCGCGAGCAGCAGGACGCCAACGACTATTCGGACATGCTGGGCTACACCACCATCCGCAAGAAGAACGTCACGCACGCCCGCGAGAAGACCCACAGCTTCACCGAGGAGCGGCGGGCACTGATGCTGCCGCAGGAGCTGAAGGCGATGGGGCCGGACAAGGAAGTGTTCCTGTACGAGGGCATACCGCATCCGGTGAAGTGCGACAAGATCCGCTACTACAAGGATCGCTACTTCACCTCGCGGCTGCTGCCGAAAGTCGACGTTCCAATGCTTAACGTCTAATTCACGTCGTTAAATTTGTGACGTAGATTCATATTCACTGACGTGAAAACGTGAGTTGAGTCAAGAATTCGGCATTTGTTCATAGATTTTCAGACTTGTCTGACATGGAATTGACGCGTGGTTGTGCGACCCTGTGCATGCCGTTCAGAAATGTGTGATGGATGGCAGATGTTGTAGAGCAGGGTGGCCAGGAGTTTGTGCCATGAAACATGGATGGTTTCGACGTTGGTGAGGTATGCGGGTGTGTCGCCGGGAGTGTCTGGCGGCCCCGCGACTTGGTTGGCAGCCGTTGGCTGCAGGGGAGCCGGAGTGGGTGTGCTGCCAGTCAGTGCGTCGCTCCGATTCCGGCGTGCGCGACGCAGCGCCGGACGACCAGGGGACCAATGCTCGGGACTGCTTTTTCGTACGTCAAAGTGAAGCCCGTATGAATCAGGCGTTTATCGCGAAAATGTCCATCGCCGCAGTGGCGGCGTTGATGGTGGCCGGTTGCGCCACCAAGTCCGCTCCCGATTTCGGAGGCCGCTGGAAGCCGGTGAACCGCTTTGCTGCGGCAACCACCGAGATCCCGCTGTACTCCAGTTACGTCTACCAGGCCTCGCCGATGGATGGCACGCTCAAAGCCATGCTCGAGCGCTGGGCCAAAGATTCCGGACGCACGCTGGATTACCGCCTGAGCTCGGACTTCACCCTGTACGGCGCGGTCTCCAACATCGACACCACCAACGCTCAGCAGGCCGTGATCGATCTGACGGCGGCCTATGCAGCGCAGGGCATCTCCGTCTCCATCGTTGGCAACCAGATCGTTGTGCAGAGCGCTGGCTCGACGCCGACCGCGTCGGCACAGGGCGCTGATTCCAACAGCGGCACCTGAGTCCACCTCGAAATCATCGAACGTGCCGCTCCCCGCGCCTGTCGCAGGGGTGCCACGCCCATTGATGTTTCAGCAGTACGGAAGAATCCATGTTCCGCAAGAAGGATCCCGGCAATAGTCCCAAGGTCGAGCAGTCGGTCGCCAAGGCGGTCAGCTACGAGATCACCGTGGCCGACATGGCGCGTCGCAGTGAGCGCCGTGCCTGGTGGGTCGCCACCGGCTCATTGCTGATGTCGCTGGCACTGGCTGGCGGCTACTACTACATGCTGCCGCTGAAGGAGAAGGTGCCGTTCCTGGTGATGGCTGATGCCTACACGGGTACCGCCACGGTGGCGCGCCTGAGGGGCACGTTCCAGGGCGAGACGATCACCACCAATGAAGCGGTCAACCGCAGCAATGTCGCCCAGTACGTGCTGGCGCGCGAGTCGTACGACTCCGCGGTGATGGGGTTGCGCGACTGGGAGCTGGTGTTCGTCATGTCCAGTGATGCCGTGGCCGCAAGCATGAAGCAGCGCTATGCCAGCAATAATCCGCAGAATCCGTTCGTGATGTACGGCCGGGGCAAGGCGATCAGGGTCAAGATCCTCAGCATCACCCCGCTGGGCGTGCAGGCGAACGGCAGCTTCCGTGGCGCGTCGGTGCGCATCCAGCGCAGCCTGCTCGACAAGCGCAGCGGTGCATCGACCTATCTGGACAACCAGTTGGTCACCATGCGCTTCCAGTACAACCAGAATCTGGCGCTCTCCGAACAGGACCGCGTGCTCAACCCATTGGCGTTCCAGGTCACGGAGTACCGTGTCGACAACGACTATGCGCGCGGCGTGCCCGTGCCGGATGACGGTGCCATGCAGCAGCAGGCCCAGGATGCCGCGCAACAGGCACAGCTCGCCGCACAGCAGGCGCAGGGCATGTACGTTCCGAACAATCCGGCCGCTGCCACCATGATCGATCCCGCCACCGGTCAGCCCGTCGCAGTGCCGGCCAATGGGCAGATGCAGCCGATGCAGGGTGCGCCCATGCAGGGGCAGCCGGTCCAGGGGCAGCCGATGCCGGGGCAGGGCGCGCCGGGACAGCCGGCAATGATGCCGGCACCGAACCATTCCACCGGAAATGCTGATGGAGCAAGCAACCGATGAGTAGTCGAAAAATCAGGGGAAGCGCGTGGGCGCTGCTGTCGTTGCTGTCGCTGGTGTTTTCCAGCGCGGCGATGGCACAGGCAGTTGACCACTACGAGTATGAGAAGGACCGCATCTACCCGGTTCGCACCGGCCTGGGCCTCACCACCCAGATCGAGCTGAGCCCGAACGAGAAGATCCTCGACTACAGCACCGGCTTCAGCAGCGGCTGGGAACTCACCCGTCGCGAGAACGTGTTCTATCTCAAGCCGAAGAACGTCGATGTCGACACCAACATGATGGTGCGTACCGAGACCCATTCGTACATTTTCGAGCTGAAGGTCGTTGCCACCGACTGGCGCCAGCTTGAGCAGGCCCGTCGCGCCGGCGTGCAGTACAAGATCGCATTCGTCTATCCGAATGACACTGTGTTCGGCCCTGCCCAGTCGGCGGTCGAGGAGGAGGCGCAGCCGCTGCTCAGTACCGAGCTGGCCAAGGATCGCCAATACAACTTCAACTACTCCTATTCGACCAGCAAGGCCAAGAAGATGGGATGGCTGGTCCCGGTCAACGCCTACGACGATGGCCGTTTCACCTATCTGAAACTGCCCAACTCGCCCGAGTACAAGACCGGTATCTTCCCGGCCGTATTCGGTCGCGAGAAGGAGTATGGCGAGGATTTCGTGGTCAACACCACGGTTGAGGGCAATACGCTGATCGTGCACGGGACGTACCCGTACCTGGTCATCCGCCACGGCGACTTCGTCGTCGGCCTGCGAAGGAACGTGAAGAAATGAGCCAGCAGAACACTCCCGAAAACGATCCGAATCCGTCTCCGTACGGACAGGGGCCTGCGGCTCAGGAGCCATCGGCGAACCCCTACTACGGGCACGCGCAGGCAGAGGCGGCGCCGGATCTGGATGCCAGTGCCCCACAGCTTCGCTCTGCGGAAGAGCAGCGCTTGAACCGCAAGGCGCTGTTGTTCCTCGGCGGCATCCTGGTGTTGTTGCTGGCCATGGGCTTCCTGCTGCTGCGCAAGGGCAAGGAAGACGCTGAAGAAGCCAAGGCGCCGCCGCAGGTTGCACGTTCGAGCACCCCCGACCTGCCGATCATTGCACCCTCCGCGATTCGCGAGGCCGCCCGGGAAGCCGCCGAGCCCATTCCGATGCTGCCGCCACCGCCGCAGGAAACGATGGGCCCGACGTTCATTCCTCGTGCCGAACCCGAACGCGAGGTCGAGCGTGGCCCGAGTCTGCTGGATCGCCGCATTGCCGGTAGTGGTGGCGCAGGCGTGGGCACGGGCGACGCTGGCGGCCAGGCCGCAGCAGGGGACAACGACGATCCCTACATGCAGGCCACGTTGGCTGCGCTGCAGGCGCAGAACGGCAATGCTCCGCCGGCCAAGGTGCGCCGCGGGCCTGATGTGGAGGATGTGTCCAATGCTTCCTACATCCGGAGCCCCGACGCGCTGCTGGTGCGTGGCACCTATCTGCGTTGTGTACTCGAGACCCGCATCATCACCGATCTTGCAGGTTATACGTCGTGCCTGTTGACCGAGCCGGTCTACTCGATCAACGGCCGCAGCCTGCTGCTGCCCAAGGGGTCCAAGATCTATGGTGCGTACGGTGGCGGTCCCAAGGGCAAGCGCGTGGAAGTGATCTGGGATCGCATCACCACGCCCAATGGCATCGACGTGGCCATGTCCAGCCCGGGCGTGGATCAGCTGGGTGGTGCCGGTCATCCTGGCCAGTACAGCGCGCACTGGGGTAGTCGCATTGCGTCGGCGTTGATGATCAGCCTGATCGCCGACGCCTTCAAGTACGCCGCAGCCGAGCATGGTCCAGAGTCGACGACGGTTTCCAGCAATGGTTTCGCCGTTCGTTCGCCCTATGAAAGCGCCACTGCGCGCACGATGGAGCGTCTCGCCAACGAAGCCCTCACCAGTTCGAATCGCCCGCCGACTGTCACCATCAACCAGGGCACCATCGTGAACGTCTACGTCGCAAAGGACGTTGACTTCACCAACGTGCTCAACCCGCGCCGGTAACCCGAAGAACAACCATGGACGCCGAAGTGTCACCCCTCGCCCTCGTTTCCAGCGATTTCCTGCGCTATCAGTACGAAGTGCTGGGCATCGCCGAGTACATGACATCCCCGGAAGTGACGGAAATCTGCATCAACCGTCCCGGTGAGCTGTACCTGGAAACCCGGGCCGGGTGGCAGCGGGTGGAGGTGCCGGGCCTGACCTTCGAGCGGGCCCGGCAGTTCTGCACGGCAGTGGTGAACGAGAGCAACACCGGCCAGCGCATCACCGATGCCGATCCGGTGGTGTCGCTCACGTTCCCCACCGGCCAGCGTGCGCAGTTCGTGATTCCACCTGCCTGTGATGCCGGCAAGGTTTCGATCACGATCCGCCTGCCGTCCAAGCACACCAAGTCGCTCACCCAGTACCACGAGGATGGTTTCTTCAACCAGATCCTGGAACAGGATGGCAGTCTGAGCGAGCAGGACCGCGAGCTGCTGGAACTGCGCCAGCAGCGCGAGTACGCAGAGTTCTTCCGTCGTGCGGTGATGTACCGCAAGAACATCGTGGTCTCCGGTGCGACCGGTAGCGGCAAGACCACCTTCATGAAAGCGCTGGTCAATCATATCCCGGACAACGAGCGCCTGGTCACGATCGAGGACGCACGCGAGCTGTTTCTGACCCAACCCAATGTGGTGCACCTGCTGTACTCCAAGGGCGGGCAGAGCACCAGCAATGTCAGCGCAAAGAGTTGCATGGAAGCCTGCCTGCGCATGAAGCCAGAACGCATCATCCTGGCCGAGCTGCGCGGTGACGAGGCGTTCTACTTCATCCGCAACTGCGCATCGGGCCACCCGGGCTCGATCACCAGTTGCCATGCCGGCAGCCCGGAGCAGACCTGGGATCAGCTGGCGCTGATGGTGAAGGCCTCGGCCGAGGGTTCGGGCCTGGAGTTCAACGTGATCAAGCGACTGTTGATGATGACCATCGACATCGTCGTGCATATCAAGGCGCATGCCGGCTCGCGCTACATCACCGGCATCGACTTCAATCCTGGGCGTGCCCAGGGGCAGGAGGGCTGACCAATGCTGCCAGGACTGGAAATGATGGCGTGCCCGGAAATGGCCGTCTCGATGGACGTGATGCAGCACGTCATCAACGTGGAATCGTCGCGCAACCCCTATGCCATCGGCGTGGTCGGCGGCGCCCTGGTGCGCCAGCCCAAGGCCCTCGACGAGGCGCTGGCCACCGTTCGCATGCTGGAGGAGAAGGGCTACAACTTCTCCATTGGCCTGGCTCAGGTCAACCGCTACAACCTGGGCAAGTACGGGCTGGATTCCTACGAGAAGGCCTTCCAGCAGTGCCCGAACCTGCAGGCTGGTTCGCGCATCCTCGCCGACTGCTACAAGCGCTCCGGTGGTGACTGGGGCAAGTCGTTCAGCTGCTACTACTCGGGCAACTTCGAGACCGGCTTCCGTCACGGGTACGTGCAGAAGATCTACGACTCGATCCGCCGCGGTCAGCAGGTCGCAAGCAACGGCGTCGCGCCGATTGACGTGGTCAGCCGCGGCGAGCGTCGGGTGGTCAGGGTCGAACATCATCCGCAGACGGCCTCGCCGGCCCAGGCACGCATCGTCGCCCAGGCCAGTGCGCCGGTGTACGTGCCGTCCAATGACCCGGCCCGGGCCTACACCGTTTACCCATCCACCGGTGCGATGGCCCGCGGCAGCCTGCTGAACATCGCCGACCAGGCGGTGTCGCGCGTGGTGCTGGGTTCGGTCGATCGAATGATGCAGCCACAGGCGCAGGGCGGAAACGATATGCCGCAGCAGGCTCCGCAGCCGTATCAGCAGCCTGGTGCGGCGCAGGGTGGGGCAGCCATGCCGCAACAGCTTCCCGGAATGGCTGCCGGCGCGAACGCGCCGGTGATGCTGCGCCCGTGGAATGAGCGTAACGCGCCGGCAGCGGACACCCAGAATTTCTACAACGCACCGGCGCCCCGTGCGCCGGTGCAGCAGATTCCCGCAGGGGATGCGGCCTTCGTGTTCTGACGAAGTCGTGGTGCGACCGGTCCCCCGGCTGGTCGATTCAGTTGTGTTAGTCCATCAACAAGGAAATCAATCCATGAAGCGATTCAATCTCGACCTCGTCCAGGCCCAGCGCACGCTGAAGACCATGCTGATGGCCGTCGCATTCGCCGGTGCCGTGTTCGCTCCGCAGGCCCTGGCCGGCACTGACTTCGGTGGTACCGATGGCAAGGTCTGCGGCTTCTTCTCCAACATCAACGGTCTGCTGAACATGGCCTCGATCGCCGTGGTCACGATCGCCGTGATCTTCGCCGGTTACCAGATTGCGTTTGCCCACAAGCGCATCGGTGACGTGGCCCCGATCCTCATCGGCGGTGTGCTGATCGGCGCGGCAGGCCAGATCGCGCGCATGCTGCTCGGCAAGGAGGCTGGCAGCTGCGAAAAGGTCGGTGGTGGCGACGGCGCTGGCATGGCGTTCGAAATGATCAAGCACGCCGTCCAGTACTACAGTGCATAAGAACGTCCTGTTCCGGGGATGCACGCGCCCAGCGATGTTCCTGGGCGTTCCCTACCTGCCATTTTTCATGGTGGCGGGTGGGTTGTTGCTGCTGAGCATGTACACGAACTTCTGGTTTCTGCTGACCATCCCGGTGGCCATTTTCATCATGCGGCAGATGGCCAAGCGTGACGAGATGATCTTCCGCCTGCTGGGCCTGCGCCTGATGTTCAAGCTCAAGGTGCGCAACGTGCAGGAGCATGATGGCATGTGGGTGTTCAACCCGAATCACTACCGCAACAAGCCAGCCCCCAGGGATTGAGGGCTGGATCCGGCCAGGCGGGCGTTGAGCGCCCGCCTGGCCAACTCCGCATCTTTGTCGGCAGTACCTTTTGGAAGCAGTCGTATGTTCAACCCAGATACCTCCATCAGCGAATTCATCCCCTTGTCGTCGCACGTGGCTCCGAATGTGGTGAAGACCACGGGCGGCGACTACCTGTTGACGTGGCACCTGGAAGGGCTGCCGTTCGTGGGGCGCGAAGAATGGGAGCTTGAGCATCGGCACAACACCTTCAACCGGTTGCTGCAGACGCTGCGCGCGCCGGATTTCGTCAACGTTGCCTTCTGGGTGCATGACATCCGGCGCCGTCGCACCCTGAAGGGAAAGAGCTACTACAAGCAGCGCTTCAACCAGGATGTGTCCGACCAGTACATGGGCATGCTGTCCTCCCAGCGCATCATGCAGAACGAGCTGTACCTGACGATGATCTATCGCCCGGTGGTGGCGGGAAAGCGCTTCGTGGAGAAGTCCGCGAACGTGGACAAGCTGCGCGCAGAGCAGGAGCAGGCCGTCGAGAAGCTGATGGAGCTCGCCGGCAACGTCGAGGCTGTGATCCGCGACTACGCGCCTTACCGGCTCGGTATGTACGAAGCCAGGAACGGCGTGGTGTTTTCCGAAACGCTTGAGCTGTTCGGCTACCTGATCAACCGCATCGATGAGCCGGTACCGGTGCTGTCGGCGCCTGTGAAAGACTATCTTCCGGTCAGCCGTCATATGTTCTCGGCCAAGACCGGCGATTTCGTGATCAATACGCCCAATGGCGTTAACCATTTCGGCGCGATCCTGAATATCAAGGAATATGCCGAGGGGACCTATCCGGGCATCCTCAATGGTCTGAAGTATCTGGACTACGAGTACGTCATCACCCATTCGTTCAGCCCGATGGGGCGCCAGGACGCATTGAAGGTGCTGGACCGGACCAAGGGCATGATGATCTCCTCGGGCGACAAGGCGGTCAGTCAGATCGTCGAACTCGACCAGGCGATGGATCATCTGTCGTCAGGCAACTTCGTGCTGGGCGAATACCACTTCATCATCGCGGTGTATGGCGACAGCCAGGCGAAGCTGTCGCAGAACGTGGCCTCGACCCGTGCCGAGCTGTCGAACGCCGGTTTTGTGTCGACCAAGGAGGACCTGGCAGTCACCTCGTCGTTCTATTCGCAGCTGCCGGCCAACTGGCGCTTCCGCACGCGGCTGGCCAACGTCAGCTCGCTGAATTTCCTCGGCCTGTCGCCGCTGCACAACTTCGCCACGGGCAAGCAGCACAACAACCCGTGGGGCGACTGCGTGACCACGCTGCAGACCACCAACGGCCAGCCGTACTACTTCAATTTCCATGCCACCCATCCATCCGAGAATTCGCTGGGTGAGAAGGCGATCGCCAACACCATGGTGATCGGCAAGTCCGGTACCGGCAAGACCGCGCTGATCAACTTCCTGCTCAGCCAGGTTCAGAAGTATGAGCCGTCACCGACCATCTTCTTCTTCGACAAGGACCGCGGTGCGGAGATCTTCGTGCGTGCCTGCGGTGGCAATTATCTGGCCCTGGAGAACGGTGCGCCGACCGGCTTCAACCCGTTCCAGTGCGAGAACAACGAAGCGAACGTGCAGTTCCTGGCCGACCTGATCAAGGTGCTGGCCGGCAAGCGCGAGTACAGCGCCCGCGAGGAAGAGGACATCTACCGTGCGGTGGAGAGCATGCTCGATACGCCGATGCATCTGCGCAGCATGACCAACTTCCAGAAGAGCCTGCCCAACATGGGCGACGACGGCCTCTATGCGCGCATGCGCCGTTGGACTTCGGGCAATTCGCTGGGTTGGGTCTTCGACAATCCGATCGATACGGTGGATCTGAGCAAGGCCAACATCATCGGCTTCGACTACACCGACATCATCGACAATCCCGAAGTGCGCGTGCCGGTCATCAATTACCTGCTGCACCGCCTGGAATCGCTAATCGACGGTCGACCGCTGATCTATGTAATGGACGAATTCTGGAAGATCCTGGACGGCGAGGGTGGCCTGAAGGAGTTCGCGAAGAACAAGCAGAAGACCATCCGTAAGCAGAACGGCTTGGGCATCTTCGCCACGCAGAGCCCGGAAGACGCGCTGAAGAGTGATATCTCCGCTGCCCTGATCGAGCAGACCGCCACGCTCATCCTGCTGCCGAACCCGAACGCCAGCAAGAGCGACTACATGGATGGCCTGAAGTTGACCGAGGCGGAGTTCAAGGTGGTCACGGCACTGGACGAGCGCTCGCGCTGCTTCCTGGTCAAGCAGGGCCATGCTTCCAGTGTCTGCCAGCTCAACCTGCGTGGCATGGACGACATCCTGTCGGTGATCTCGGCCTCGACCGACAACATCGACATCATGCATCGGGTGCTGCAGACGGCTGCAGTCCGCAATCGGATCACCGTGGACGAACTCACGCCGGAACAGTGGCTGGAGGACTTCTACAAGAACCGAAAGGGCTCTGGTAAAGCCAAGGCCTCTGCCGAAACCGATGCGGCTTGAAAGCCCTGGATCAGACAGCGCCGAATGAAATCCATTCCCCTGGAGAAGAACATGAGCATGACATCCCGAAATCACAAGCGCCACCGCGGTCTGCGCCAGAAGCGCCTGGCAGCCATCCTGCTGGGGAGCATGGTCATGTTCTCCACCACGTCGGTTTCGGCCGGTGGTTACCCTGTCTTCGACCTCAGTAATCTCATGCAGGCGCTGAAGGACTTTGCCCAAGGGAAGGCGCAAATGAAGGCTGACGGGCTGGAGTACGCGGCTCAGGTAACTCGGTGGAGAAGGACGTTCCAGGAGTACCAAAATGCGCTTGTCCAGATCCAGGGCATGATCAACAACTTCGGCTTGCCGCCAGGCGCCACATTGGAGCGGGTTCCAGACGACTATATGGTCGCCGACCTCTGCCGTACGTCGGCGGGCTTCAGCGCTGGCAGCTTGCTGAAGAAGTTTGTGCTGGATACCTCCGGTGATCTCTACGCGCAGCAGCAGCAGCTGTGCGTCAACATCCAGATGATGGAAAACCGGAAGCGCAACGAGACGGTGGATTTCATCGAGAAGACCATTCCCAGCATCAACGCGTCGTTGTCTGAGATCATGGGTTGGCGAGGCGGCGCCGATGGCAATCTTGCGGGAACTCTTTCGGCCGTGAACAGTGACTCCCTGCGTACGGCAAACGATATTTCCAAGCTGCAGCAGGAGTGGGAGGCGCGCATGCGGTCCTACGACGCCTATCAGGAGTCAATGATGGCCAATCAGCGCGTGCTGGCGCGCGTGGCATTGAAGGGCAAGCCGGGCGTCATCTCGCAGCTGGTCAAGACGGCTGCATTGGAACGCGCTTTGCACGTCGACTGACGCCGCTTGGGGCAGGTGCATAGGCACCCGCTCCACGAGGTTGTCCGGTAGGGATACATCAAGGGATTGCGGAAATGATCAGGTCGATTGCCAATTTTGATTTCAATGGCGGATTCCAGGATTTGATGGGGCACGTTGCACGTGTCCAGTCGATCGGGGATTTCGTGTTCTTCAAGTTCATCTTCGACTTCCTGCGAAGCAAGATAAACAAGTTCGGCATCGACATGATGGGGGAAATGATGCAGTGGGTCGGCGGCATCGCCCTCACGCTCATGACCCTGTGGGTGCTGGTGCAGGGCTTCCGCATCGTGACCGGCCGCAGCCGGGACTCAATGATGGTATTGGTGACCAATATGGCGCGTGCGGCGTTGATCGTCAGCGCGGCCACCACGATGGGCGCTTTCGGCACCAACCTTCAGAGCTTCCTCACCCACGACGTCAAGGCAGAAATCACGAAGGTCGTGACAGGCTCGAACGAGTCACCCGAAGCTCAGATCGACAAGAGCCTGGCATGGATGCAGGTGGCGCTTTCCAGTATCGACGCCATCCAGATCATGAATGACGGGGAGCTGCTGGAGGACAAGAAGCGGGCACTGTTCTTCATCGGCATGGGCACCGCAGGTCCAGCCATCACCGCTGGTGCGATGCTGATGCTGTATGAAATCGCCATGGCGCTGTTCATCGGCTTTGGCCCCCTGTTCATCCTCTGCCTGTTGTTCGACCAGACCAAGCAGTTGTTCCAACGTTGGCTGTTCTACGGCATCGGCACGATGTTCTCCATGGCCGTACTTGCAGCGATGGTTTCCATCGCACTGGACATGGTGGTACGTGTGGCGGCCACTTTCTGGACCACAGCGCTGGTGCAGGAATTCATCCTCAAGGAAAGCATGTCCGACGGCATGACCAGCCAGGCGATGCAGCAGGGAGGCATGGGCCTGATCCTCACCGCGTTGATCCTGACTACACCCCCAATGGCAGCGATGTTCTTCCAGGGCACCCTGGGCACCTTCATGGCATATTCGCAGATAGGCGGTGGTGCCAGTGCCTCGCCGAGTGCCGATGGTCGTCCGCCGGGCATGTCGGCTCCGCCGCCGGCGGCTCCGGAGGCCGCGTCGGGCCACAATGCAGCAAATCCTCAGAACAGTCTGGGCCGAGTGTTTGACGGCACGGGCGGGGCGGGAGGAACCACACCTGGTCAACGTGGCGCGGCGAACGCCAATCAAGGAAATTAGAGGCTGGACTGACGATGAGCGCCAACGGTTTTCTGAAATATCT
Organism: Stenotrophomonas sp. YJH_SMC_21; assembly: GCF_059369555.1. Lineage (NCBI taxonomy): Bacteria > Pseudomonadati > Pseudomonadota > Gammaproteobacteria > Lysobacterales > Lysobacteraceae > Stenotrophomonas > Stenotrophomonas sp. YJH_SMC_21. The sequence goes on along the minus strand of NZ_JCAFSU010000002.1, from coordinate 14,549 downwards.
TTGCTTGTCTTTCGTGTTTATGGGTTCTGCATACATCAATTCTGCGTTAGCAGAAGGTCGCTGCCCGCCGGGCCAGTATCCGATCGGCGATCAGGGAGTGGGCGGCTGTGCTCCCATCCCTGGGGCAGGCCGGAGCGCGCCTGATGAGAATCCCGGGCACTGGGTTAAGACGTGGGGAGCCGTTGCGGGATCCATGAATGGCGATGCGGGTGCATCGACTGGCCATCAGGCCAAGGCCTCGGCCGAGCGACAGGCGATCGAGCGCTGCGGTCACTGGGGAGCAACTGATTGCAAGGTTCTGTACACCTATTACAACCAGTGCTATGCGTCCATCAGAACCGGCCGGCCGGACAATGGAACGATGTTCAACGCGGGTGCTACCAAGGAACAGGCGCTGGAAAGGGCGACGCAGGATTGTCGGAATTCGGGAAGCCAGGAGTGCACGTTCGTCCACTCGGACTGCACCAAGCCCTTCTTTCAGGAGGGCTGATATGGCGACTCATGTTGCCTCCCGTTCTTTGGATGTCGCTTGAAGCACTGCGGAAGGCTTCAAGGAAGATGACTGGTGCGGAGCATCAGACCACCGAGTGATCAACAGTGATGTCCCAAAAGTCTTGGCAATGGCCGGATTCAAGCATTTGGGTAACATTTCTTGGGTTTTTGACGTTGGCGTTTGCCGTGCTCGTCGTTACTGAAAATGCCAATGCCGAAGGTCGTTGCCCTGGGGGCCAGTACCCGATTGGCGACCAGGGCGTTGGAGGCTGCGCACCTATACCCGGCGCGGCTCAGAGCGTCCCCGAGGAGAATCCCGGGTACTGGGTCAAGACATGGGGTGCTGTCGCCAGCTCGCCTGGAGGAGATGCAGGTTCCGCCACTGGGCATCAGGCCAAGGCTTCGGCAGAGCGCCAAGCCGTCGAACGATGCCGGCAGGGCGGAGCTACCGACTGCACAGTCGTTTTTACCTACTACAACCAGTGCTATGCGGTTGTCCGGGCTGCACGACCGGAAAATGGCATGAGATTCAACACCGGGGCGACGAAAGAACAGGCGCAGGAGCGGGCAACCAAGGACTGCAAGGATTTGGGAAGTCAGGCTTGCTCCGTTTTCCATTCTGACTGTACCAAGCCTTTCTTCCAGCAAGACTGATCGGTTGTGACATCACACGGAGATTCAAGGCAAGGGCCGACTTCAGATCTTTGCGCGGTGATTCAGCTTTCGTAATTTCTGCTCTGCTGTTTGCTGCATTACTTGTTGCCAGCAACGCCTGTGCGGAGGGCCAATGCCCTGCAGGCCAGTACCCATCGGCGATCAAGGGGTTGGCGGGTATGCCCCGGTTCCTGGAGCAGTGGGAACTGCCCGCGAACCCGGACCTGCTGGCCAGCGCCGAGGACGCCGCCGAAGCGTGGAAGTTTGCCCAGCAGTCGTGCGGCGACACCGGTGGATGGGCGTGTCAGGTTGCATACGAGGACTGTACGAAGCCGGTCTATGAGTCATTCTGACCCGTTGATCGGATTGTCGGACTGGTAGTCAGCGCAACTCGCGATGGCGGCGGAAAGCTTCATGTGTTTGGGCGCAGCTCCGTTTGTTCTCTTGGCTCCAGCATCGACAGTGGGCAACGATCGTCCGCTCAGGTCGTCCCACCTCTCACAATGGGCAAAGGAATGATTCTCCCCATGAAACGAATCCACCTCGCTTTTCTTCCGTGTCTGCTGATTGCAGGCCTGCTGCCGTTCACTGCGCTCGCCGAAGGCAACTGCCCGCAGGGCATGTATCCCATCGGTGGCCAGGGTGTACAGGGCTGTGCGCCCATTCCGGTGAGCAGCTCAGGCTCCCCGTACAACAATCGCCCCAACTGGGCGCAGACCGTGCGTGGCGTGGCGATGGATGCCCGCGGCGATACCTTCATCAGCAACTCGATGCGTTCGCGGGGCAAGGCCAAGCGTGCTTCCATGAAGGAGTGCAGGGAGTTCGGGAAAGGCGAATGTACGTTGGCGACCCTGTTCCAGGCGCAATGCGTGGCGGTCGCCCACGCGGGCCTGGGCACTGAAACCACCAGCGTCGCCACCGCCATGTCCGAACAGGGAGCGGTCATTGTCGCGATGCAGCAATGCAACGCGAAGGCGGCATGGAAGCAGCTGCCGCAGGGACAATGCGGGATCGCCAGAACGGCCTGCACGGCGGATCTGTTCATCAGGTAAGGCGCCATTCACGCTAAGCCCCGTTTTCTGTGATCAATTCCGCTTTTCGATTTCCTCGCACTTCGACGCGGCAGAACGCCTCGCGGTAAGCTCCCCACGCGTCATGAAAATGACGCGCCAGTGCCGCCGAATGCAGGGGTTCTTCCGTCCAATGAGGACGCTGTCAGCCCCTGCGTCGGGTGACGCTCGCCATCATCGCGGTCTTGCCGTACGCAAGGCTATGATTCCTGTCCGCGCAGGCGCGGATAAGCCGGAACGCGTTCCGGCTGGGCAGGGAGGCGGGTATCGGCATGACCACATTGAAGGAGTGGGAGGGGATGGAAGACAGGGTTGGCGCACACATGGACGATGCCCTGGCATTTGTTCCGTCCGGTGCGAACCTGCTGGAAGCCGTAAGGGGCGAACTCAACGGCGATGGCATCGAGTATCAGCTGCTGGTCATCGACCAGCCGACGCCGGAAGGGCTGGTGCCCGGCCAGCACGGGCCAAACCGGGTGCTGCTGTTGCTGCGCGGTGATGGGCGCGGGCGCTGGCAGCTGGCCGCGCGCAACGACAAGCTGGTGCCGTGTTCCACCCGAGGTGGCCTGGCCGGCGACCCTTTTGCGTATGCAATGGTCGAGAAGGGCACCTTCAGCGTGATCACCAACGGCGGTAGCCGCGAGCGCTGGAGCAGCACCTACCGGTTCCGCTATGCGCCCGCGGACAAGGCCTGCTGGGTTGACGGGGTGAGACGCAAGGTCGTGGATATCGAGACCGAAGCGACCAACATCCGGGATTACTCGGCGGCGGAGCTGGGCAGGGTGAGGTTCGAGGACTTCGACCCATCCAGTGTTGCCGAGGTGTCGCTTCCATGAGCCAAGCTCCAACCGGCGGAAGGGAATCCGCGCTGATGAAGATTCAGGAGTTGCACTGTGTCGACCGATAGAGAGTCGCAGCTGTTGCGACAGGCGACCAAAGCCGGCATCGACTCCCCGCTTGAACTGGCCAATTTCATGGCCCAGGCAGGGCACGAGTCGCGCGGCTTGAGCCGGCTCAACGAGAGCTTCAACTTCACCCGGGGAATCTCGCAGATCCCGGTGGAGGCTGCGTGGCGCAATGGCAACGCCGCGTTGGAGAGCGCCCGCCAGGAAGCGCTGCGTGGTCGCCCGGAAAACCTGGCTGAGTTGATGTACGGCGGGCGCATGGGCAACGACGCGCCTGGTGACGCGCTGAAGTACCACGGCCGCGGCTATCTGCCATTGGTCGGCAAGGAGAATTACGAGCGTGCCGGCAAGGCGCTGGATCTGGACCTGGTGAATCACCCGGAGCTGGCAGCGCAGCCCGAGCACGCAGGCCGTATTGCCGTATGGCAGTGGCAGACACGGGTGCCGGAGGGGGCGCGCCATGATGTGCGCGAAGCAACTTATGCGCTCAACGGCGCGCTCAATGGCATCGAGGCGCGCCGGCAACGATTTGAGGTCTGGCAGCAGAAGTTGACGCCGGACGTGATGGCGCGACTGGATCGCGGCGAAGTCGGTGCGCCGGCGCAGACCGTTGCACGCGACATGTCGCATGCCGGTGAGCCCGGCAACGCATTGTTCGAGGATGCGCGCCAGCACCTGCGGCAGATGGGGCCGCAAAGTGGACTGCGCAGTGCACAGGAGCTCGACAATACCGCTGGCGCATTGGCGCTGGGGGCGCAGAAGGCCGGCCTGTCGCGCATCGATCATCTGCTGGCGGGCAACGACGGCCGTACGCTGTTTGCAGTGCAGGGCGCGCTGGGTGATCCGGCCATGCTGCGTGCGTCTGTTGACCGGGAGCAGGCCTCCCAGCAGCCACTGGCGCAGAGCAGCCAGCAGTTGGCGGCCAGCGTTGCGCAGCAGGATCCGACGGCCGCGCTCGCCCGCGAGCAGGAGCAGCGTTCCCGATCCCTGTAGCACTTGGTGCCGGCGGGCAGGGTGCCCGCTGGCGCTTTACGTACGACGCGTGGCGCCCTGTGGCGCCGACATGGAAACCCACCCGTAAGGACACCACATGCGAATCGTTCCCTTGAATGCCCTGCAGGCCGCCGCCCACTGCAATGCATCCGCGCGCCGCCTGCCGCCGCTCTGGCTGCTGTCACTTGGACTTGCCGCAGCCTCGGCACAGGCTCAGGAGACAGCGCCGCCCGTCGCGGAAACGCCCGCCGCGGCACAGGCGATCGCTGATGCGCCCGCAGGAACGGCACCGCCTGCTACCGCCGAGCCAACCGTTCCGGCGGTAGCACCCGCACCGCCCGCATTGGCCATCGTGCCATTGCCGCCCGAACGGGCGGCCGAGCGGGCGCTCGGTGCGCGCTGCCCGGTGGATCTGGCCGGGCGACTGGCGACCCAGGGCGACCTGCTGACCGGCGCCTGCCAGGGCACCATGCCGGCGCATCTGGCCGCTCTGCTGGTTGCGCTGCCCGAGCAGGACATCCACCTGCCGCGCAACTGGCGCGAGCGAGAGGTACAGCAGAAGGCCTGGTTCAAGGCGGTGCCTGGGTACGGCCAGCGCCCGGACTTCATCGTGCGGATGGGCGACGTCTGGGTGCGCTCGCTGGAAGGGCGCGACGCCGACAGCACGTTCTACCTGGTGTCCGCGCCGTTCACCTGCAGCGACCAGGTCGCCAACCGCGATGGCTACAGCGCGGAGCCGGTACGTGTGCCAGCGGGTAGCTGCCGCGAGGCCTATGTGGGCCAGCGTGTGTACCAGGTGCGTGGCGATGCGCCGCCGAGGGATGTTACCGCCGAAGCGATGCCGGCCATGCCACAGGTGACCGAGGCGGATCGCGCACGCCAGCTGGCGCGTGAGGGCAGGATCACGCTGGATCACAGCAAGCTGCAGTTCGGGCCGGCCATGCGTTGGTTCGTGCAGTATCCGGAGACGGTGCCGAAGGGTGGGGCGCGTGCGTTCAGTGACTGGAACCGCGAGCATCTTGCCTTCGTGGTCTGGACCGGCGATCGCTTCGAGTTGCGCGACAAGGTCCCGCGCAGCCAGTGGCCGTGTGATCCGGTCGCGCCGGGCGATCGCGCCTGCGGCGGCTTCCCGGATTCCGAGCCGGATCTGTTCGTGACCGCCAGTGCATCTGCGCCGGTCGCGGCCACCAGCCCCTGAGTCACGGTGCTGAGGCGGGAGCCGGAATGACCGGCTCCCGCGCTGTCCATCAGGCCTGCAGGCTGCGGGTCTGATGCTGCTGCTGTTCCAGCTGTTGGTCGCGCTCCAGCGCAAGGCGCTGGCCTGCAGCCTGCTGGTCGATGCGCTGGCTGCTATGTTCCAGCGGCGTGTTCATCGCCACTGCCGTATCCACCGACACGCGAAGGTGGGCGGGGTCACCGCCCTGGCCCTGCACGGCGAAGCTGCGCGAGGCATCGGCGTTCATCACCACTTCGTCGATGCGCTTGCCGCCTGCAGCGTGCATCTCCGCCGCCAGGCTGCCCGCCAGCTGCGTACTCATCACGTCCGGCACGCGGCCAACGCGCACGTCATGTGCGTGCACGCCGCGGATCGCGTCGTTGAACAGCGGGTTACCCAGGTGGTTGGCATCGTCCATGCGCAGCATGCTGGTGTGATGGCCATTCTTCTCCGCTTCGCGGCGTGCCGGTTCACCGGGCTGCAGCGGGCCGCGGATGTGGTCGTACAGATCGATGGCGCCGCCCGGGATGCCGCGTGCAGCGCGGGTGACGCCGCGACGCAGTGACTCGACGTCGTCGCGATACTCCTCGATCATCTTGGCGTTGTCTTTCGCCAGCTTCTGCGTTTCCGGGTGCTTCAGCACCGAGCCTTCGTTGAGGAAGTTGCCCAGCTTGTGCGCACCGAACGAGCTGGTGGCCGCGATGATCGGGCGGTCCGGAATCAGATCACGCAGGGCGTGATTGCTGAAGCCGTTTGCCGCGAGCGTCTTGATCTCGTCGGGCTTGGCATAGATGCGTACCTGGCCGAAATGCGGTGACGCGGCGCTGACCGGATCGGAGGCCATGACGTGGTTGATCATGGTGTTGCCGCCTTCCGGAATGCGATAGCTTAGGCTGACCGCGCCGTAGGCATTGAAGGTCTCGCCCTTGACGTTGAAGTGGTGCGAGGTGATCTGGGCAAGAGCGCCGCCGAGGGAGTGACCGGTGACGGTGACCTGGGGCGCGGGCACACCGTTCAAGCGGGATTGAAGCGCAGCGCCTTCGAGCGTCCTCTGTGTCAAAGCAATCGCGTCAGGCGCCTGCACGTTGGTGCGCGCAACCACCATGCCGCCGTCGGTCAGAATCGCATCGCGAGCGATCTGCTCGGTGCCACGATGCGCAATGACGATCTCTTTGGTGTCTACGCGCTGATAGACGGTGCCCTGATAGCCGTTGAGACGATTGTTGACATGCTCAAGTATCTTGTACTCATGGCCGTTTAACGTGACTTTTTCTTCTTGGCCGGGTTCACGTCGGCCGACGGCCCGATCCTTGTAGGCGTCATTGGATAACGCGGCGTAGTCCTGAGAGGTGATGGTCACGGCGCGACCTCACTTGCGGAGAGGGTGATCGTAAACAGCTTGTCCTGCAGATCAGCGGCGTAGTTGCTGCGATCGGGCTCGCCACTGGCTGGGAAGTTGGGAACGCGATCTGCCTTCGGATAGACCAGATCCGGATAGTAGAGCGTATGGGCGCCACCTTCGGTCAGCGGCTTGGCGTCGACGAAGGTGAGGAAGCGGGTCTCTTCTTCGGCACCCGTCGCCTTCAGCATTGCCCCGGCACCGGTGAACTCCCACTTGCAGACGCCACGACCGTAGTAGTCCTCATCCAGCATGCGGTCCACATATAGCGTGCCGCGGTACTCGCCCTCAGCGACCTTGCGCAGCTCCACCGGTTCCTGGCTGGTGATACGTGCAGCTGTGCCGGTGGCCGGCTCGATGTGGCCGCACTGATCCTCGTTGGTGACGTCGTACTGCGCTACGCCCTTGACCAGTGCGAAATCGCCGGGGGCATCCTTCAGGCGCAGCACCAGCTCATAGGCCTTGCGCGGGGTGGGGTTGAGCTTGGCGAGGCCGCGCCCGCCCTGGGCGACATCGGCTTCAGCAGCGGCACGTTCCTGGTTCATGGCGGTCTCCGGGTTGCAGGCGGTCAAAAGAAGCAGAGCAAGGCACGGAATCATCTTGTGGCGCAATGTCGGCCTCCTTGGGGGTAGGGGTTGTTGAACTGGCAGCTCATGGCACGAGCTTCTGCACAGTGGTGGTGGTTGAGAACAGCGCGTCGCGCAGATCTTCGCTGTACCCCGACGGATCTTCCTCGCCACTGGTGCCAAAGTTGGCGACAGTGTCGGCGCGCGGATAGATAAGGTTTGGGTAATAAAGCGTAAGAGGTGAGTCGCTCTCCATGCGCTCCTTGTCGACGAACGTAAGGAATCGCGTATCCGCCTCGCCGGTCGTAGCGCGCAACATCGCACCGACACCCGTCAACGTCCAATGGCAGACGCCACGCCCGTAGTAATCCTCGTCCTGCATGCGGTCGAGGTAGAACGTACCGCGGTATTCGTTCTCGTCGACCTTGTGTAGTTCCACCAACTCCTGGCTGGTGATACGGCTGGCGGTACCGGTCGCCCACAGGACCCGGCCGCAGTCCCTGTGGTTGCTGACGTCGTACTGGGCAACGCCCTCGACCACCGCGAAGGGACCGGGGGCATCCTTCAGGGTCAGTACCAGCTCGTAGCCCTGCTGCGGTGACGGGTTGAGCTTGGCCAGGCCGCGTCCACCTGCGGCAACGTCACGCTCTGCGTCCGCGTAAGGCGAGCAGGCCGTCAGCGCCAGCAAGAGGCCCATCGGTACCAGATGGCATCCCTTGCGTGTCGGCATGGCTACATCCATGGCGGCATCCTGCATCGTGCGTCCGTGTCCATATATCCTTCCCTGGTGACAGGTTTATCGATTATGGAGTGTTCTGGAAACCTGGCGCCAGCTGCGGCAAGGCGTGGGTGACGGAATTTTGACGCATTCAGCGTTCGGCAGCGTCGCCGAATCGATTGCGGCACAGGCGATTCGGGGTTGGCCAGGCGATTGCGCTTCGCGTTCGACATTTCACCACCAATTTGTGACAACGGTCGCCAATTCACGCGACTCTCACGCAAGCGAGCATTACGCCATGAACTACACCATCCGTGCCGAAGCCATTGATGATCACGCCACCCTCCATGCGCTCACCGAGGCCGCATTCCGGAACGCTGCGCACAGCAGCCATACCGAGCAGTTCATCGTCGACGCCCTGCGCGCGCGCGGGGAGCTGAGCGTTTCGCTGGTGGCCGAGTTGGACGGGAAGGTGATCGGCCATGTGGCGGTGTCGCCGGTGACGATCAGCGATGGCAGCACGGGCTGGTTTGGCCTGGGGCCGATTTCGGTATTGCCTGCCTGGCAGGGGCAGGGCATCGGTGCGGCCCTGATGCATGCCGCACTTGAAGCACTGCGTCAGCAGGGCGCACATGGCTGTGTATTGCTGGGCGAGCCGGCCTATTACGGTCGCTTCGGCTTCTGTGCCGAGCCGGGCCTGGTGCTGCCGGGTGTGCCGCCGGAGTACTTCCAGGCACTTTGCCTGCAGCCTCCGTTGGCACAGGGCGAAGTGCAGTACTCACCGGCCTTCGAGGCGACGGCCTGATCCGGGCCTGGCACGTTTCTGCTCAGGGCGCGCGCCAGGCGGTCGGTTCGGGTTGCGGCTTCGGAATGCGGTAACCGCCGATGTGTTCAAGCAGTTCATTGGTACGGCGCTGCTCGACCAGTACTTCACGCAGCAGGTTGCGCACGGCGAAGATGGCGAACGGCACCAGGATCCAGACCAGGCTGATGCCCAGCGCAAACAGGGTCAACAGGGCTTTTGCACCATCCATGCGGCATTCCTTGGTCGAAAGCAGCCACGCTAGCACGTGGCTGCTGCCGACGGATGTCAGCCGTTGTGCCGAAGGTGGATCAGCGGATACGGACGGCCTTGCGAATCCAGCGGTGAACGTCCGGTTTCGACGAAGCCCATGCGCAGATAGAAGCCCACGGCCTGCGCGTTCTGTGCGTTGACGTCGGTGCTCAGCTGTGGGCACAGGGTCAACGCGTGCTGCAACAGTTGGCGACCAACCCCGGTGCCACGCACGTCCGGGTCAATGAACAGCGCTTCCATGTGGGTGCCGTCGATCAGCATGAATCCGAGGGGGCGATCCTGTGCGTCGACAGCAACGGTCATCGGCGCCTGCGGCAGGAAACCGGCTACTTCGGCATCGATAGCCATGCGGTCTTCGGCACTGAGGAAGTCGTGGGTGGCGTCGACGGCGCGACGCCAGAGGTCGACAAGAGCGGCGCCGTCGTCGGCGCGGGAGGGGCGGAGGGTGGTCATGGGTTCGCCAAGGTGCTTGCAAAGAATGCGTAGTATGGCGCGTCCCGATCCAGCGCGCAGATGTGGATTCATCCGGCGTTGCGATGGCGGATGAAGGGGCTGTAGGTAGTGGCCTCTGCGCGCAGCACAACGCCGTCCTCGAAATCGCTGCTGTCGTTGAAGGGCACGGTGGGCAACTGCGGCCATTGCGCCAGGCGTTCGCGGTAGTGGTGGGTTGCTGCAGCCAGTGCCTCGTCGTGTGCCTGCATGCGCTCCGGTGCCAGCCCGGAACGCACGCCGTGCACCACGTGCGGTTCCATCACGTCGAAGCCGACGTAGCGCAGGCTGTACATCAAGGGCCACAGCAGCAACCGGGTATCTCCCTCGCGGCCGTCGACTGCGCAGGCCCGTGCCGATGAGCCGGTGGTGACGCTCAGCAACGCACGCTTGCCGCGCATCGCTCCGTGCTCGTGACGCAGGCGGCTGTTGTACATCGGCCCGTACACCAGTACGCGGTCCAGCCAGCCCTTCAGGATGGCCGGCGCCGCGAACCACCACAGCGGGAACTGCAGGATCAGCAGGTCCGCGGCCCGCAGCAGTTGCAGGTGACGTTGCACATCGACGGGCAGCTGGCCCTGCTCGGCGCTGTGCCGCTGCTCGCGTTGGGCGTCGAAGTGGCCGGGATGCAGGCGATGCGGATGGTGGTCAGCCGCTTCCAGCGGATCGAAGCCCTCCGCATACAGGTCGACCACGTCCACCTGCAGCGCGTCATGCCGCAGTTGCTCGGCGGCCTGAGCGGCCAGATGTGCATTGAAGGAGCGGGGCTCGGGGTGGGCAAGCAGGATCAGGGCGCGCATGGGGCGAGGTGTTCGAGGAGTGTGCGACCATCCTCGCGGTGCCGGCACGCGCCGGCAATTACGCACCTTGAGGTAACCATGGCCTTTCCCGGGGATGTCTATGCCGCCGACTGTTCGGCACGCGATGCGCTTGCGCTGATTTCAGGCAAGTGGGTGATGCTGCTGCTGCCGGCATTGGCGCAGGGCCCGCTTCGCAACGGCGCGTTGCTGCGGAAGATCGAAGGCATCTCGCAGAAGGTGCTGACCCAGACCCTGCGGCAGCTGGAGCGCAACGGGCTGGTCGAGCGGTGTGACCGGGGCAGCAAACCACTGCATGTGGAGTACCGCCTGACCGAGATCGCGCGCGGCCTGGTCGAGACGCTGTCCGCCCTGGATCGCTGGGCCGAGCACAACTTCCCGGCGCTCGATGCGGCCCGCGAGCGCTTCGACGCGCGCTAGCGGCGCCTGCACGGCCCCGGGCGTACAATGCGCCCCCGGCGGCCATCCTGGCCCAGTTGAAAAGCGAGAACCGCCATGACCGATGTCCTGGGTGTACCGGTGCACGACGCCGATGAACACTGGATGCGCCGTGCACTGGCCCTGGCCGAGCGCGCGCAGCGTGAGTTCGACGAGATTCCGGTCGGGGCGGTGCTGGTGGGCGCCGACGGCCAGCTGCTGGGCGAGGGCTGGAACCTCAACATCGCCTCGCACGACCCCAGCGCGCATGCCGAGATCGTGGCCATGCGGGCCGGTGGAAAGCTGCTCGCCAACCATCGCCTGCTTGGCAGCACGCTGTACGTGACCTTGGAGCCGTGCGCGATGTGCGCGATGGCGATCGTGCATGCGCGCGTTTCGCGCCTGGTCTACGGCGCCAGCGACCCCAAGACCGGTGCGTGCGGCAGCGTGTTCGACCTGCTCGGCGATGCCCGCCACAACCACCGGGTCGAGATCCACGGCGGGGTGCTGGCCAAGGAAGCCAGTACGCGCCTGACCAATTATTTCCGCGCCAAGCGTGGCAAGCCGCCGCTGCTGCTGGAAGACCACGTCGGCGAGGGCTGAGGGGCGAACGGGTATGATGGGCGCCTCTTTCCTTCACCGGTAGGCCGCGCGCCTGCCCAGCAACGAGGCGACACAATGGCGGACACCGGCGCGGCCAACGAACGACTGATCTGGATCGACCTGGAAATGACCGGGTTGGACACCGACAACGATTCGATCATCGAGATCGCCACCGTGGTCACCGACGCCCAGCTGAACGTACTGGCCGAAGGTCCGGAATTCGCCATCCATCATCCGCTGGAAACGCTGGAGGCGATGGACGAGTGGAACCGCAACCAGCATCGTCGTTCGGGCCTGTGGCAGCGCGTGGTGGACAGCACCACCGCCCTCGGCCAGGCCGAGGCGCAGACGGTAAACTTCCTGGCGCAGTGGATACCGGCCGGCCTTTCGCCGATGTGCGGCAACTCGATCTGCCAGGATCGCCGCTTCCTGCACCGCCAGATGCCGCGCCTGGAGAAGTACTTCCACTACCGCAACCTGGACGTATCCACGGTGAAGGAACTGGCCAAGCGCTGGGCGCCGAGCGTGGCCGCCGGCGTCGGCAAGAACAGCAACCACACCGCACTGAGCGACGTGCACGACTCGATCGCCGAGCTGCGCCATTACCGCCAGTTCATGGGCACGCTGTCGGGCTTGCCCACGGCCTGAACAACAACGCCGGGCATGGCCCGGCGCGACCGGGTGACACGCGAAGTGGTAGTGCCGGCCGCTGGCCGGCAAGGCGTCGGGGTCGGATCCCTTTCCCGCGGCAAGGGCTCCGACCCCTCTGTCGTGCCTCGCGACGAACCGTTCAACTCCCCGGCGCTAAGATCGGCGCCATGAACGAGCCCATCCTGCTTCCCCGCGACATTGCCCACGACCCCCGCGACTGGTCCGACCTGCAGCGGGCGGTGGCCCTGCTGGAAGCGCCGACCCTCACCGCGCGCATGGCCAACCTGGTCGGCACGCCGCTGGAGTTCGCGGTGAAGGCGCTGCCCAAGGCGGTCTCCGGTCGCATACACGGAGCGGTGCAGGCGGCGCTGTCCAAGTCCGCACAGGCGGCGCTGTGGAGCATGGACAACACCCCCGGCAAGGGGGCGTCCACCCGCTGGCACAAGCTGGCGGCAGCCACCTCGGGGGCGGTCGGCGGGGCCTTCGGCTTTGCCGCCTTGTTTATCGAACTGCCGGTGTCGACCACCATCATGATGCGCGCCGTGGCCGACGTGGCCCGCAGCGAGGGCTTCGACCTGTCCGAGTTCAGCACCCGGCAGGCGTGCCTGGAGGTGTTCGCGCTCGGTGGCAACTCGCCGCGCGACGACGCCAGCGAGACCGGCTACTACCTGGCCCGCGGCTTCACCACCGACGTGATGCGGCATCTTTCGGCCGAACTGGCTGGGCGTGTGGTGACCGGCCGCGACCTGACCCTGGGCGTGGCACCGAAAGAAGCTGGAAAGCTGCTGGCGAAGATGGTGGAAAAGGTGGCGGCGCGCTTCGGCGTGGTGGTCACTGAGAAATTCGCCGCACAGGCGGTGCCGATCGTCGGTGCTGCCGCCGGTGCAACACTCAATACCATGTTCACCGACTACTACCAGGACATGGCGCGCGGCCACTTCATCGTGCGCCGGCTGGAGCGCAAGTACGGGGAAGACGTGGTGCGCGCCTGCTATGACCGCGTGGCGCATGGTGCGGTAAAGATCGAGCCAAGGCTGGAGTAGAAGAGCCACGCTATGCGTGGATGAGCCCTCGTGGCGGGGATCCTTGCCTCGAGGGAACAATTGTTTTGCCAGTGCATGCCTGTTGCCTGGCAGCCGGCATCCCCATCCTTTGCAGCACTCCCCCCGCAAGAGATTGCCGCCATGATGTTCACCCCCCACCGCCTGGGCGCGTTGACGCTGCCCAATCGCATCGTGATGCCGCCGATGACCCGCTCGCGCGCCGCCGATGGCAACGTCGCCACCGCAGAAATGGCCGCCTACTATGCGCAACGCGCCAGCGCCGGCCTGATCGTCAGCGAAGGTACCCAGATCAGCCAGCAGGGCCAGGGCTATGCCTGGACCCCGGGTATCCACAGTACCGAGCAGGTGCAGGGCTGGCGGCAGGTGACCGATGCGGTGCACGCCGCCGGTGGCCGCATCTACGCCCAGCTGTGGCACGTGGGCCGTGTTTCGCATGTGGCCCTGCAGCCCGATGGCGCGGCGCCGGTGTCTTCCTCGGCATTGCTCGCCGAAGGCGTGAAAGTGTTCGTCGACCCGACTGGGGCGGGTCCCGAAGCCGGTGTGGGCGAGATGATCCAGCATTCGATGCCGCGCGCGCTGCGCGAGGACGAGATTCCCGGCATCGTCGCCGATTACGCGCAGGCCGCGCGCAATGCGCTGGCTGCAGGATTTGATGGTGTGGAACTGCACGGCGCCAACGGCTACCTGATCAACCAGTTCATCGATTCGCAGGCCAACCAGCGCACCGATGCCTACGGCGGTTCACTGCAGAATCGCCTGCGCTTCCTGCGCGAGGTGGTGCAGGCGGTGGTCGAGGTTGCCGGTGGCGAGCGTATGGGCGTGCGCCTGGCGCCGCTGACCACGCTGCAGGGGGCGGTGGACGATACGCCGCAGGCGACCTATCTGGCTGCCGCACACCTGCTCGGTGAGATGGGGGTGGGCTACCTGCACATTGCCGAGGCCGACTGGGACGATGCACCGCCGATGCCGGTGGCGTTCAAGCAGGCGCTGCGCATGGTCTACCCGGGTACGCTGATCTACGCCGGCAAGTACACCGCCGAGCGCGCCGAGCAGGCACTGGCCGAAGGCTGGGCTGACCTGATCGGCTTCGGCCGGCCGTTCATCGCCAACCCGGATCTGCCCGAGCGCCTGCGTACGGGTGCGACGCTGAATCCGCCGGATCGCGCCACGTTCTTTGGCGGTGGTGCGGAGGGTTTCACTGATTACCCGGCGCTGGAAGAGAGCGTCGCTGCCTGATTCTGGAGGCTGCCGGCCAGCGGCCGGCACTACCAGTGGGCGAGGGGTAGTGCCGGCCGCTGGCCGGCATTTCAGTCAGGCGGCGAGGGGGGTAGTGCCGGCCGCTGGCCGGCATTTCAGTCAGGCGGCGAGGGGGGTAGTGCCGGCCGCTGGCCGGCATTTCAGTCAGGCGGCGAGGGGGGT